>CAYPWL010000008.1:0-89563 GCA_964414425.1 uncultured Saprospiraceae bacterium | reverse complement strand
CTCGGATCAGGGCAATTCTCCTTATAAAAACCCAAATCACTCTGAGCACACACTCCTGGATAATCACCACTCCAATCACCCATATTTTTGATCACTTGGAAGTGTAGATGTGGTGGCCAGCCACCATTTTCGGTGCGATCTCCGAGGCTTGCAAAGGGTGTTCCTTGAGGTATCTTTTGCCCGACCTGCCACTGATCGTAATATTCACTACTCAGATGACCATATAGCGCATGGAATGCCCCATCGCTTGATTCATGCTGAACGATGATCGTATAGCCATAATCCAAATGCTGATCATTATAAGCGAAACTGTGGATGATGCCATCGAATGGTGCATGAATAGAATGACCTGCAGGCGCCCAAATATCTATACCCAAGTGTATATCACGTCGCTCTCCAGTGGTAAAGTGATCACTTAGGCCATATAGATTGCGATGCTCCAAGTAACCGCCGATGGCGTAGTCTGCCTTTTGGGAGATTTTATAAGTATTGATATGATCATCGAGAGTGTCATAGTCTATAGATTTAGGCAACAGACTATTGGTTACGGATAAATCTATAGCGACAAATTTCTTGGTAGCAGACTCGCTACCTATGATAGAGTAGAATATCTGATCACTCATACCTCAATGACTCAATAGGGTCAAGTCTCGAGGCCTTCATAGCGGGATAGATCCCTGACAACACACCCACGATCAGACAGACCACGAAGGCAAAGAATATCCATCCCCAGGGGATGATAAAAGAATTGCTACTCAGGATACTCTCCAGGGTCCACTCTAAGGTCCCTGTCCAGATATTCATTAATATACTCAGCACATTGCCGACGATGATCCCAAACAATACCCCGATCAATCCACCAATCTGAGTAATCACCACAGCCTCGGTGAGAAATTGGATGAGGATATTTTTTCGCTTCGCTCCGAGAGCTTTGGAGACTCCTATTTCACGGGTGCGCTCGGTTACCGAGACGAGCATGATATTCATCAATCCGATCGATGCCCCTAATAGGGTAATCATCGCTATCGTAATAGATCCGATCTGTAGGGCCTGAGTATTGCTATTGAGCGTACTCATGATGCTATCACTCGTCCTAATCTCAAAGTCGTTTTCTTCTGTAGCCTTAAGCTTACGGATATTACGCATCGGACCAATTGCCGCCAACTTGGCATCATCAATTTTGACAGCATCCTTAACGGACACATTTAGCGCATATCCCTTAGTTGCATATCCATATAGCTGCTTGGCCTTAGTGAGCGTGATAAAGATCCGCCGATCTTGACTCTCGCCGAATGTGCTTCCCTTAGCTTCGAGTATGCCGATAACTTTATATCTGGCAGCGTTGATCTTTATGATTTTATTCATCGCTCGCTCGGGCTTCTCATCAAAGAGTTCCTTGACGATGTCCATTCCTATGATGGCCTTCTGCGAACCTTCATTAGCCTCACGAAACGTAAAGTTGCGACCTTGCTCGAGCTTATAATTTGAGACCTTCAGATAATTCTCATCGATACCATATACCCTTACGGTTGGATTAGTAGCCTCCTCGCCATAGGCAATCTCAGCACTCCCAGTACAAAATGTCGAGATTGACACCTCCGTTCCTGGGAACTCATAGCGCTCCTTGAAGTCTGTCGCTTGGGGATAGTAGATAGGATCTGCGGACTTCCGCTGTCGCCCACCTCGATTACTCCTGATCGTCTCACTTGCAGGTCGGATGCTCAGCGAGTTGGCACCCAGTCTATTGAAACTATCGCTCATCGAGAACAGAATAGAATCAATAGCTGTCAATATCCCAACGAGGCACGTGATCCCTACCGCTATGATCAATAGTGTCAGTGCGGTCCTTAAAAAATTAGATTTTAAGGAATACAGGGCCATCCTTATATTCTCTGCTAAATTCAAGCGATCATCTTAAGTTGATACAAGATAGAAGACATTGACTAAAACTGGGTGATCTCCACCATAAATGCGGCATACATAGTCCTAAACTCTTAGGACATTCTAAAATTCTTCTGAATTACATCTAACAACTCTCCATGGATACTCCCATTGGATGCGATCAGTTGCTCACCATAGACATAGTTGTCTGCGCCTGCAAAATCTGTAATGACACCGCCCGCCTCAGTAATTAATAATGCGCCACCAGCTACATCCCATGGGTTAAGCTGTGTCTCGTAAAATCCATCGAATCTGCCGCAAGCCACATAGGCCAAGTCCAACGCTGCCGAACCCATTCGCCTCACGCCTCTACCAAATCTCATCATATGGCCAAGCGTCCTAATCAAGGGTGCTACGTCATCCACTGCATATGGGAAGCCCGTGGAGATCAATGAATCTGAGAACACAGCGGTACTACTCACCCGGATCGGTTTGTCATTTAAGTACGCTCCTCCTCCCTTGTAAGTGGTAAACAGTTCTTCGGAATTGACCTCCAGGACCAAGCTCACGACGATCTCGCCATATACTGACAAGGCAACGCTCACGGCAAAATGCGGTATGCCGTGTAAAAAGTTATTAGTGCCATCCAGCGGATCGATGATCCACAGTATGTCTGAGTTAGTTTGTTGCTCGATCGTTTCTTCCTCTGTGATAAATCCTGCGTCATCAATCAGAGGACTGAGACTCTCTACCAGCATTGTCTCGGCAGTTTTATCGACATACGAGACCAGACTGTTATTTCCTTTAGTTTCTATCTCACCTTCTCTCACCTTACCCACTTCATTCTTGATAAAAGTTCCAACTTTGCGGACTATTGGTTTGAGCTGATCACATAGTCCTTGATAATCGTGAGATGGCATCCAATGTTATTATGTATCCTAAAATTAGAGTTTAAAAATCATCTATCTCTATGAGCCGACGTCGTAAGCTTGAAAAATTTGCTGACATACTCAATTATGACCATGTCTATGAATACTCAGAAATTGGCAATTCCATCCTTAAGGCTAACAAATATGACCAGATAGATCTCCGTGACAAATGGCGATCAGAAGTGTTTGGCAATAATAATCCTCTCTGTGTGGAGCTCGCCTGTGGCCGTGGTGAGTACACCTTAGGCTTAGCCGAAAGATATCCCGATAAGAACTTCATCGGTGTGGATATCAAGGGAGCTCGCATCTGGCAGGGAGCTACTAAGTCTAAAGAGCGAGGCATGAGCAATGTGGCATTCTTAAGGATCAGGATCGAACAGATAGAGCTCTACTTCGCACCAGAAGAAATCGATGAGATCTGGATCACCTTCCCAGATCCCTTTCCTGCTAAAGAAAATCGCCGCACAACCTGCAACGCCTTCTTAGATAGATATGATCGAATTGTTAAAAAAGGGGGTAATCTCAATCTAAAAACTGACGACGATGAATTTTTTAAATACTCCGTTGATACCATAGAAAAGAACAAAAATTACGAGATCATATATAAAAACAATAACATATATGGTCAAGAGCTATATACTCAAGATTTGGAAATTAAAACTTACTACGAACTCGAACATCTTGCAAACCACAAGACAATCAAATATTTGCTTTTTGCTAAAAAAGGGTGAACTTTGCAGTATTATATTTTGTAATTAGGCTTTATAAAACATTTGGTTATGAAAACGAGTATGGCTTATAGACTCTTCAGATTGTACTTTAACTCCAATTATGAAAACCACGAAATCTTTGGAAACAGAGTTCACAACCCTCTAAATGGCACGCAAACAAGAAGTTTTTGGGCTAACAATACTGAAGTGCTCCTCAGGGGTTCTGCAGTGATTGCCCTCGGTGTTGCATTGATGTATGCATTCCTAAACTCATAAGGCAGCCGTCCGGACTGACCTTTATATCAAAAAATACAAGTACTTAGAAGTGATTCCATCCTTGAGCCTTGAGCTCATGGATGTTTCCTCCTGTAGTGTGTAGCGTAAGCTTATCAGCCTTAGGAGCAATCTCGCCAATGATGACGACATCTGGCATAAACCTGATTTTGTCTAAATCCTTGGGGTCAACGGTAAATAAAAGCTCATAGTCCTCGCCACCATTGAGTGCGCAGGTCACGGGGTCAAGGTTGAACTCTAGAGCCAGCTTTTTGGATTCATCCTTAATAGGAATCTTGCCTTCTTCCAAGAAGGCACCCACATCAGAGTGCTTACAGAGGTGCATGATATCTGAACTCAGCCCATCGGATATATCAATCATAGAGGTTGGTGTCAGATCTGACTTTTTAAAATACGCTATGGCATCCTTGCGAGCCTCGGGCTTCAATTGTCGCTCGATGACATAGGACTGATTGCTAAAGTCTGGTTTGATATTACTATCATTCATAAATAGCTGTTTCTCCCGCTCCAGTAACTGCAGACCCAGATATGCCGAACCAACATCACCGGTAACACAGACTATATCTCCGACCTTGGCACCATGGCGGTAGGCGATTTTATCAGCCTCTTTAGTTTGACCAATCGAGGTTATGCTTAGTGCCATGCCCTTGAGGTTAGAGGTTGTATCTCCACCGATCAAGTCTACATGATACATATCGCAAGCGGTCTTAATGCCTGCGTATAGCTCATCTAATGCCTCGACAGAAAATCGATTAGACAGCGCCATGCTCACAGTGATCTGCTGAGGGACAACATTCATCGCATAGATATCAGATAGGTTCACGACTACGGCCTTATATCCAAGATGTTTCAGAGGTGTATAGGCTAAGTCAAAATGTATTCCCTCCACCAGCATATCCGTACTGATCGCCATATATGAATCACCATGCCGTATGATAGCGGCATCGTCGCCTATAGCTTTATATGTTGACTTATTATGTTGCTTAAACCCACTCGTGAGGTGATCGATCAACCCAAACTCTCCCAATTCTTTGACATCAGTCCTTTTCATACTATTGCTTTACATATAAATCAAAACGCTGCGGATTAACTCGCTTGGCTTCACTGAGGAAATAACTTAGACTATCTCGTTGGCCAAGTTGGTTATACAACAAGGCCAGGTTAATATTAGCTTCAAAGTTATCCTGATCAGCAGTATAATAGCTACGTAATTTTTGTTTCGCCAGTGCATTGTTCCCACTCTTAAGATCATCACTGTATCCGATACTCGCCTTGCTTGGGCGCTTGACTATAGCACACATCGGCTTACCATTGACATCGATCGTATGTATCGTACCCGATGGCGGAAACTGATCATTCTTAAGTTCTGCCTGATCTATATAGACATTGATAAATACAGCGTAGTCCCAATCTTTATTGAGGCGCTCGTAGTAGCGAGCATATGTGGCTTTTACATTGTCATACTCCCGTGTATAGTAGCGCCCAGAGTATCCATGATTAGTAGCCAGAATAATCTCGTCTCGATCATTAATGATTCCTTGTTTCTCCATCCACTTTATAGCTGGCCAATAGCTGTGCATGTAGTAATCCATCTCATAATTGCCATACTTGGAGTCTATGCCTCCAGAGATCTCGTTAAAGTACACATACTCTACGGGGTGATTCTTGGCGATGTGCCATACTGGATGAATACATAGGAGTCCTATAGCTGCGTAAGACGCATATTGTAGTTTGGCATTTTTAGTGACCAACAACTTCATAAGGTATCTATAGCCTGCTGCCGATAGGATGACTAAAGGCGGATACACAAAGATAAAGTGTCTCCATCCTCCATAGACATTACTATCACCCATGATGGCGTATGCCACAGGGAACACAATAGAAAACAATAGACATAGAATCACAAAACTGCGCTTCTTAGTGCTATGCGCATAGTACGCAAATGGCAAAATGATCAAACCCAACAATACCACCACAGGGATACTGAGGTACATCCACTTGTAGATATAGTTGGGGGGTAGCTCCGTTGATGTTACATTGACCCCCTCAAATAATTGTCTTATCCCGATAGCAAAGTCAGACATGATATCGAGAGACTTAAGCGGATTAGTCAGTGGAGCCTCAAGGGCAAACGGCCAAAATATAATCATCAAAATATAGGCGACTATGCAGGCTACCACACCCTTAATAAAAATCTGCCCATAGTCGGGCCAATGTTCCTTAGCAAAAGCATCACCTCCACGTCGCAACAGAAATCTCCCCAATACGAATAATCCAAAGTATGGTATCAAGAGTAAGCCTCCAATCCTAAAGTTGAGACACAGTCCTATCGCCAAACCTACCTCCAGTGCCTGCCGCCAAGAGGGTTTGGGTAATGCATCACAAAACCTAAAGATCGAATAGAGTCCCAATATATATCCGAAAGCAAATGGAATATCCTTAGGATTATTAAAGCTATGCCCCAAAAACTTAGGAGAGATCAGTAAAAAGATAAATGTTAGTACTGCCGAGGTCAAGCCAAAGTATCTCTTTGCGATAAATGCACTTATCAACGCAATCAACCATCCTATCAAAGCATTGAACATGTGCCGTAACTGATGAGGATCGCTATAGCCTGTAGCTCGCTGAGCGAGTTCTATACTGGCATCAAAAGTAAAATTGTACGCATAATCAGGGCCTCGTACTTCCTTCTGGTAGGACTTGTCCTCTCCAAATGAGGTAAAGAAGTTAATAATGCGATCACCATACTTAAAGTGGATATCCTCATCACCACTGATAGATGCAGACATGCTCAAGGCGATGACCACTAATGCTGAGACGATCAGCAGTCCCTTGATGATTATGTTTTGGTTGGTTGGAGTACTCATTTGTTGATAACTGTATATTGAGTAGAGTCATTGAGGCGCGTGTTAATCTGCCCTTCTATTTTTCTAAATCCATATAATACCATAATCCCGATGACGAAAAATCCTAAGGATATAATAGCCATAATAATCAGTGATAGCATCAGCTGACTCGTCCATCCTAATATCGCACTATGCAGCACATACTTCTTGTATAGGATGACTCCCACACATCCAAGGATAAAAGCGAAGATCAACATGAATAACTTTAGGAACACGATGAATAGGTCCTCCGCATACTCGATGAATGACTTGAATCCATGTAATACCAGGGAATCAAAGTTCATCTTAGACTGACCGTCTATCCTCTTACGTCGATCATAAGGGATAAACTTTTTAGGATAGTTGAGCTTGGAGATGAATGCGGAGTAGTGCACAAACTGCTTATCCGAGATCTCCAGTAAGACCTGCTTACTGATCATAGAGTAATTACCAAAGTTCAACTTCTTACCCGTCACGACATAGAACAACAGCTTATAGAATGTGTAGAATACTTTGAACTTGATCGACTCCTTACGTCTCTTGCGAGAGACGAATACTATGGGGTCAATTAGATTATTGACAAGCTCTGTAATCGCATTGGGGTCGTCCTCCCCATCAGAATCCATCACAATGAGATGACCGATGTCGAGAGACTTACAATAGTTGAGCCCTTGGGCTATCGCCCCCTGATGCCCCTTATTATGTGCTAAGAACACCAAGTCGAGTTTGATCTGAGATGGCCAATCCAAGGCCTTGAGCAGGTCTCTTGTGTTATCAGTGCTGCCATCATCGACGATGATAATATGAAAATCTTGATCCACCGGCTGGAGGATAGCCTGTAACTCCTCCAGAAATCTGATGATAACCTGCCCCTCATTATAACAAGGAGCTAAGATGCCTATGGTTGATTTACTCATGATACTTATCGCTCACCTTGTAAAGATAGGTTCTCAGATGAGATTTTTTTTAATATGTTTCTTATATATCCTATAAGTAAGGACAACGAGGATGGAGATTTGGCGAGAGCCGTTCAGATTATTCTGTTTTGGCAAGCCCAAGTCCGGCGATAGACTCATCCCATAGCGATGACGGTTCGGGCATCGCCGTAAAGCGCTGCTCAGTCTCATGACAGTTGTACTCATAGGCATGTAGCATGATGCTACGATCTTTATGAGCTCGTCGAGCGCCATACTTGACATCGCCTTTGATCGGTGCTCCTAAGTGCGCCATCTGCGCCCTGATCTGATGGAATCGCCCCGAACGTATGGATATGATCAGTGCTGTATAATTATCAAGCTGATGCACTTGCTCAATATCCAGGGTTACTGGCTTAGAGTCCTTACGACTCTCATCAGATATATAAGCTTTCATCCGGTGGGCATTCTTGCTATGGTGATGCTCATAGGTACCTGCCTTCAAGGACTCAGACTTGTGTACGACAGCGATGTATTTTTTGATGATTATATAGCTGGAGTAGGCTTTCTGGATCCGAGGCCGCAGCCCCATCAGCACTAATCCACTTACGGGTCGATCTATTCTATTAATGAGGAATATCCGTTTGCCAAGAGTCTGGCTCATAATTTTCACGCATGAGTCGTCGTTGCTTTTATCTCCTTGTACAGGGATTGTCACAGGCTTATTGACGACGACAAGCGTCTCATCTTGATGTACGATCCAAGATTGCGCATTATTGGGTTCAGTCATTTACTTCTTCGTGTTCGATGTCGATGACTTTAGCTTCTTGTTTATTACTTCCATTTATGGCCTTCGGAGGTGCTATTAAACGATACAGCACATAAACGCACACGATGATTGTGACAAATTTGATCATCTTTCGACGTATTGTTAATTCAATCACAATGTATTAACTAAATGGCTTAAGTGTTTTTCTATTTTTACTTTTGTTACTCAATTCACCATTGATGCAGAAAAATCTGTCCTTTACACGTATAATTTCTCTTATAGTTTTCTTGATTGCCACAGTGGTCTATCTATTTTCGGTGGAGCGCACAGGTAGCTTATGGGATTGCGGCGAGTTTATACTCGGTGCCTATAAGATGCAGGTTGTTCACCCTCCTGGGGCTCCGATGTTCCTATTAGTAGGCAGAATATTTGCGCTATTAGGGGATATCACCTCATCCGATCCAAGCAATATCGCCTTTGCGGTCAACTTTATGAATGGTATGCTGTCAGCTATGGTGGCAACATTCGTGTCGTCCATAACGATGATGCTGACTCGATATCTCAATCTGGCGAGTGAAGATGGATTATCTCACAAAATTCAGGTTGGAGGCGCTGGATTGGCTTCTGGATTAGCCACTGCATTTTGTAGTACCGTTTGGTTTTCTGCAGTTGAGGGCGAGGTATATGCGATGTCGACGTTCTTTACAGCACTTACGTTTTGGTCAGTGGTCAAGTGGTATACCCTTGAGGATACTGTCAAAAATGACCGATGGTTAGCATTGGCGGCTTATAGTGCAGGACTCTCTATCGGAGTTCACCTACTAAGTCTATTGACCTTCCCAGCCTTAGCGCTATTGGTATATTTTAAGAAAGTAAAAGAGGTCAAGCTTCTTGGTTTAGCTGGGGCATTCGTGGCGGGAGCTGCTCTGATCCCCTTGATTCAAAAATTAATCATCACAGGGATACCATCACTTTGGTTAGGCATGGAGAAAGTTCTGGTCAATGGCATAGGTCTCCCATTTCAGACCGGTATTATACCGACGCTGCTTATCGTGATGGCTGTGTTTTATGGCCTATTCAGATATGCTTACAAAAAACAAAATAGAGTACTCGAGCTATTCACCATGTGTGCCATGCTCGTCACTATAGGCTATTCTACTATTGGTGTTGTTGTTATCCGTGCGAATGCTGATACGCCTGTGAATATGAACGTCCCGAGTGATGCCTCAAGATTATTACCCTATATCAATCGTGAGCAATATGGTGAGCGTGCCTTATTGTTTGGACCAAGCTATGAGGCAAGTCCTGTAAGCTACGAGAGAAAAGATCGCTACGGTCGTGAGGATCTCCCACCCTACTACAGCGCAACTGCTAATGATGATGAATACATCGTCGTAGATGAAAAGATCAAACCAGTCTATGATGGTAAGGACAAAATGCTCTTTCCTCGGATCTCAGACGCCAACTTAGGACGGCCCAGACTCTACAAGGAGTGGTATCAATCTATTTTTGGAGATACCGCGGCAAAGCCCAGCTTTGGATTTAACGTCGCATTCTTTATCAAGTACCAGATTAACTGGATGTATTTCAGATACTTCTCCTGGAACTTCATCGGTAGACAAAATGGCGACCAAGGATTTTATGCCTGGGACAAATCGTCTGGAAACTGGAGATCGGGTATTAAGTTTATCGATGAGTCAAAACTCTACAATCTCGACGAAGAGCCCGACACTATGAAGTACGCCGAGGCCAACAATAACTACTATTTCTTGCCATTGATATTTGGACTGATCGGCTTATTCTTCCATCTCGCCCGAGATCAAAAGACCTTCTTTGCCACACTCATTTTATTCCTGATTACAGGATTAGGGATCATATTATATAGTAATCAACCTCCTAATGAACCTAGAGAGCGGGACTATGTCCTGGTGGGTAGCTTCTTTACCTTCTGTATATGGATAGGGCTTGCTATACCCGCAATTGTCACGATGCTTAAAGAAAGGGTTAAGTTAAGTGGCATCCCTATCTCTGCTGCTGCAGCTGTCATAGTGCTATTAGCACCGACTATTATGGCATTTGAGAACTATGATGATCACAGTCGTATGCATCACATGGCATCAAGAGATTACGCTTCTAACTTCTTAAACTCACTAGAGCCCAATGCCATCATCTTCACCTATGGTGACAATGATACTTATCCGTTGTGGTATGCTCAAGAAGTTGAAAATATCCGGACGGATGTACGCATAGTCAATCTGAGCTTAATTCAGGTAGACTGGTATATCAATAAGTTGCGCCGCAAGGTTAATGACTCAGAACCACTCAAACTTTCAATATCACCAGAGGCCTATCGAGGCAATCGTAGAAATCAGATCCCATTCTATCTCGGAGACAGAGGAAGTAGGCCGATGGATTTATCTACGGTTATTAAGTTTATCGGTGACAAAAATGAATTGAAAGGCAGTTCGATGACTTTTGAGAGCTTCGTTCCTACTAAAGACATGCTTATCCCAACCAATATGTCTGCGATCCAAAGTTTAAATTTCTTTACTCCAGGAGACTCTGTACAGATCGTACCGGCTATCCAGATAAAGTTTCCTGAAAGTAAAAATTGGATCGTTAAAGATGAGTTAGCTATACTCGATGTGATCAGCAGCAACATATGGGAACGCCCAATCTATTTTGCCACAACGTGTAAAAACGAAAAGCTCTTAGGCCTCAATGATTATATGCAGTACGAAGGTTTAGCGCTCCGATTGGTTCCGACAAGGACTCCGAGTGATAAGTCTATGAGCATATATGGTAGTGGCAGGATAGAAACTACCAAGGTGTATAACAACATCATGAATAAATTCAAATGGGGAAACTTTGACAAGAAAGATCTATTTGTGGATAACTCCTATGGAGCGGCGGTACAGGCCCACAGAATGGTGTTCAATCGCACTTGTGACGAATTGTTAAAAGAAGGCAAGGTAGAGCAAGCTGTAGCACTAGCAGATAAGTATTTTGAGGCATTTCCTCATATGAACTTCCCGTATGATGCTTCGATAGTATCATTCATCAATATCTATCTACGGACGAGATCATATGACAAGGCTAAAAAGCACTTACGTATACTTGCTAATGAGACCGCTGACCACCTAAACTTTTATGAGAGCATAGATCCGGATATCGTTAAGAGTAGCTTCCAACAAGAATATATCTTACGCTTGCGAGCTTCACAAAATATTCTCTCAGTAATTGACTCAATACCTGACGACGAATTCCAGCAGGAAATCAAATCATTACTGGAGAGATACAGACAATCAAGAGTACCCAATTAAGCAAACTAAGTAGACTCAACACATGCGCATATCAATAGGATCTGACCATGCCGGATATGATTATAAATCTCTGATCATCTCTCATATTCAATCCCTCGGGCATACGGTGACCGATCATGGCACGACCGATAATAGTTCTGTGGACTATCCAGATTTCGTTCATCCTGTAGCTAAAGACATTATAGACAGCCAAGCTGACTTCGGTGTACTAATCTGCGGCAGTGGCAACGGTGTATCCATAACTGCTAACAAGTATGCTGAGATAAGATGTGGCCTCTGCTGGAATGAAGAACTCAGCAAGCTCGCTCGACAACACAACAATGCTAACGTAGTCGCTATACCATCAAGATTCGTTGATATCGTAACTGCTAAAGATATGGTGACAGCATTTTTAGAAACAGCATTTGAAGGTGGGCGCCATGAACGCAGAGTTAACAAAATCACCGAAGGACTGTTCTCTTGTTAGTCTTTATCAATATAAACATAGAAATGAAGAAGCTAACAGTTTTACTAGCTATCCTAATTGGGATATCTCAACTGGCCAATGCACAGTACTTTGGCGGTAAGACTATACCTGATCTCAACGAGAAGGTGCGTATAAAAAAAGGTGATCAACAACACCTACTGAGTACGACCATCACGGCAACCGAGATGAGTGATCATCTACATATACTTGCCTCTGACGATTTTCAAGGTCGTGAGACAGGTACAGAGGGAATAGAGAAAGCAGCGCAGTATATATCCGGTAATCTGGATAAGATGCGTTTACCTAAGATAGGTGAGGACAATACATACTATCAAAATGTAGCCTTTACATTCACCTCATGGGGGACCAACGATGTTGCGGTAGGTGACCAGACCTATCGCCAGCTGTGGGACTATATCGGATTTCCCAATAAAAGCGTAAGTCAATCATTAGAGCACAATGAAGTAATCTTCGCGGGTTATGGAATCTCCTCAACGGCCTATGACGACTATGCGGATAAAGATGTGAACGGAAAGATTGTCTTAGTCTTTGACGGAGCTCCCGATGACGTGACCGTCAGCGAAGGCACTTCAGGTTACGAAGAAAAAAGGCAAACCGCCCAAGCTAAGGGTGCGTCAATGTTACTGATTATCTCTAACGATATCAAGGCTGTCATCAATGCAAACCGCCGCCTCATGGTAAATCGTGTTACAGAGCTCGGCGATAAAACTAAAATGATGGGTGATGGTCACACTAACATGCTCCTCATCTCAACTAATATGGCTAAGCAGATCTTAGGAGATACTGAAGATCAAGTAATCGCCAATCGTGACATGATCAAAAAAACTGGTAAGCCTCAGCAAGCGATATCTGTAACTGCACCACTGATCAGTTTTGAACAGGAGGTCAATCGAGAGGTGCTAATCGGAAAAAATATCTTAGGCTATATCGAGGGCACGGATCTCAAAGATGAATTGATCATAGTCAGTGCTCACTACGATCACGTCGGAGTTAAAGGTGACGAAGTGTACAATGGCGCTGATGACAATAGTTCTGGCACAACTACTGTACTCGAGATCGCTGAAGCGCTGGTAACAGCTAAAGTACTTAAAAAAGGACCTCGACGAAGCGTACTATGTCTCTGGATGACTGGAGAAGAAAAAGGACTGCTGGGGTCAGAGTATTATGTAAACAATCCAGTGTTCCCGATAGCATCGACAGTTGCTGACGTCAATATTGATATGGTAGGCCGATGGGGAGAAGAATATCTTGATAAAGAAAGACCTTATCTCTATGTAATCGGATCAGACCGATTGAGTTCGGAGCTGCATGATATCAACGAATCTGTCAATCAGCAGTATGGCCGAATGATATTAGATTATAAGTACAATGATCCTAATGATCCCAATAGATTTTACTTCCGATCAGATCATTACAACTTTGCTAAAAATGGCATCCCTGCGATATTCTACTTTAATGGCGTCCACAAGGATTACCACAGACTTACTGATAGTGTGGAAAAAATCGACTTCGAGCTTATGCAAGAGAGAGGCAGGCTGATCTTTCATACCGTATGGCAGTTAGCCAATCAGGATAAAAGAATCGAAGTAGACAAGTCTTAATAAGATAATAGTAGAGAATTAGTAATTAGTCCTCTACTTCTCTTTTGTCTATTAATCTAAATCCATTTCCGTGGATATTGACGATCTCAAGATTGTCGTCCTTCTTCAAGTATTTACGCAGCTTAGTTACGAATACGTCCATACTTCGTGCGGTGAAGTAATTATCTTCTTCCCAGATCTCTGTTAAGGCCACAGATCTTGAGAGCACTTCATTTTTATGGAGACAGAATAACCTTAGTAGATGTGCTTCCTTAGGAGATAATTTGTCTTTGTGTACTTCGTCACCATTTTTGTACGTCAGGATACGTAATGGATAGTTGAAATGGTAGTGTCCTAATTCAAATTCCTTTTTATTCTCCTCTGGCTTTGGTGCATCTCCACTTCTTTTTAAGATGGCTTGTACTCTATATAGTAATTCTTCTGAGTTAAAAGGCTTGGTGATATAATCATCAGCCCCAATTTTGAAGCCGTCGATCACGTCTTCTTTTAGTGCTTTGGCTGTGAGATAAATTAGGGGCGCAGCGCTATTATGCTCTTTGATCTCTTTACCTAAAGTAAATCCATCTTTTTTGGGCATCATAACGTCTAGTATATGCAAATCAAATTTGCCTTTCTTGTACGTCTCCCATCCTTCTTCGCCGTCTGTAGCTAGAGTTACATCAAAATCGTGCATCTCTAAATAGGACTTGAGGACGTCTCCAAAATTGCGATCGTCCTCTACTAATAGAATTTTTTGACCCATCATGTATTACTATAGTTAATGCTTATATGACGGACATCCTATGATGCGTCACCTTTTATCTGGTAAAAATATAACAAAAGTGCTGCCCTCGCCTAGGGAACTGCGCACACGGACGTTTCCCTTGTGTGCATCCACTATGGCTTTTACATAACTTAATCCCAATCCAAAGCCCTTGACATCGTGTACATTCCCCGTACTAACTCTATAGAACTTCTCAAAGATTCGATGAGAATCATCCTTGGTCATACCGATTCCTTTGTCGCTGACTATGATCTCTACTCCGCCTTTGGCGTCCCTTGTTTCAAGTGTTATTTCGGGTTTTTCTTTAGAGTATTTATTAGCGTTATCCAAGAGATTATGGATCACATTATTAATGTGATTTTTATCTCCTTCGATGATGGGATTTGTGCTTTTTAAAAAAGTCTGGATTGTTCCTCCTCGTGCGTTAACCTTTAAACCCGTATGCTCTGCTGCCATATGAGCCAACTCATTGACGTCGATATTAATAATCTTCAGTTGTATATCATCCTTATCTAACTTGGCAATCTGTAGCACTTTTTCTACCTGAGCGAGCATCCGCTTATTCTCTTCTTTTATGATGCCCGCAAATCGCTTGATCTTCGGAGGACTATTGATGATCATATCACTATCGATAGAGTCCGCTGCTAATGAAATGGTGGCAATAGGCGTCTTAAACTCGTGTGTCATGTTGTTTATAAAGTCGGTCTTCATAATAGACACCTTCTTCTGAGTAAGTATGATCGTGATCGTATAGATAAAACAGAATAGGATCAGCCCTGTAAACACAATAGAAGCGATCAATGAGGGTAGTATCTCAGAGAGAAGATATGACTGCTTGCGCGGAAAAAACACTTTTAGTAGTCCGGGCGAAGTTTCTTCATCTACGTTAAATAGATTGATCCGATACTCTGACTCATATAGGTTTTGGATTTGTCCACCTTCGCTGAATTGTTTTTCTGCATTGGGGACCATGCTCACGACATTATACGTGCCATTAGTGATGGTAAAATCTTGAGCCTGATTAGAAAATGCTCCATATTCATGATTAAGATCTATCCCCTGATCTATAAGAGAGTTCTTGAGATATAACTCCAGATCATCTTTGTTGATACCAAGGAAAGCAGTTTGCGGATCCAGAGCCCATTTGCCAAAGCTAATATTGTTCTCCAAGATGTCTGTACGATAGTTTCTTCTGATGGCATCAGAAATACCTATTCCAGATTTATTATTTAGGCCCTTATTGTAATACTGTGAGAAGCTTTCGACAGAACTTGCATCATCCTCCAGTTGTTGCTTAACCCGATTGAGTGCTAAAGTTACCTTGTCATCAAAGTTCTTGGCATTGAGCTTAGTACCTCTCTTGAGCCATACATACTGGATGACCGTGATACCGAGTAAAGCAATACTCATTAAGACAATAATCGTACGTATGACTCCTTTGCTCATTAATAGATAAAACTAAGTAAGCAAAATAAAGAAAGCATCCTTTAGTTGAAACTTATCTGACTTTTAACCATCAGATTCTGAGTTTCTACCCTATTATTCTATTACAGTGCTCTTCAGTGCCAGTTCATCATATTGCTCATCCGCAATAGGGCTTGGAGCGTCGATCATCATATCGCGTCCTTGATTATTTTTTGGAAATGCTATAAAATCACGGATGGAGTTCACCCCGTTCATAACCGCACAAAGCCTGTCAAATCCGAAGGCAATCCCACCATGTGGCGGAGCACCAAATTCAAATGCTCCGAGTAAGAATCCAAACTGTGCCTCGGCTTCTTCCTTGGTAAATCCGAGCAAATCAAAGTTCTTAGATTGTAGCTGGCGATCGTGTATTCTGATAGAACCACCACCTATCTCCACACCATTGATAACCAGATCATAAGCATCCGCCTTTAGAGATTTCATCGTATCGTGATCCCCTGTCATCATCCGGTCCTCATCTGCTTTTTTAGGTGAGGTAAATGGATGGTGCATAGCATGAAATCGCTCCGTGTCCTCATCCCACTCTAATAATGGAAAGTCGACTACCCATAGTGGCTTAAACACAGTTGGATCCATCAGTCCCATACGGCGGCCCATCTCCAGTCTGAGCTCATTGAGTTGTTTGCGAGTCTTTTCAGCTTCTCCTGACAGGATGAGCATCATATCACCCTCTTGGGCACCCATCTTATCAGCCCATGTCTGTAGGGCTGCATCGTCAAAGAACTTACCTACTGACGACTTGAAGGTACCGCCCTCCTCTACTTTTACATAGACTAAACCTTTGGCGCCGATCTGTGGCCTCTGCATCCACTCGGTAAGTTTTTTAATATCCTTATTACTATACTCTGAGGCTTGGCCTGTAGCACAGATCCCTACTACGAGCTCTGCACTATCAAATACACTAAAACCTTTATTCTGTGCCACGTCGTTAAGCTCAACAAACTGCATATCAAAGCGTACATCTGGCTTATCACTACCATACTTCAAAATAGCGTCATCATATGACATCAATGGGAAGTCAGGAAGATCGATATCCTTAAGTGTCTTGAAGAGATACTTAGTCAATCCCTCAAATGTTGCTAAGACCTCATCTCGAGTTACGAAGCTCATCTCGCAGTCTATCTGCGTAAACTCAGGCTGTCTGTCTGCTCTTAAATCCTCGTCTCTAAAACACTTGACGATCTGGAAGTATCGATCCATACCTGCCACCATCAAGATCTGCTTAAATGTCTGAGGTGACTGCGGTAATGCATAAAACTGGCCTGGATTCATCCTGCTTGGGACCACAAAGTCCCTCGCTCCCTCAGGGGTACTCTTAATTAATACCGGTGTCTCTACTTCTATAAAGTTTTGGCCATCCAGGTACTTACGGGTCTCTATGGCAAGCTTAGATCTGAAGATCAGATTATCTCTGACTGGATTACGACGTATATCGAGGTATCTATACTTCATGCGTAGATCATCGCCACCGTCAGTCTCATCCTCAATCGTAAATGGTGGCACGAGCGATTCATTGAGTACGTCAAGCGTCTTCACTTCGATCTCGATATCTCCTGTGGGTCTATTAGGATTCTTATTACTACGCTCTCGTACTGTGCCCGTAATCTTGATGACATCCTCACGACCCAACTTGCGGGCACGCTCACATAGGGCGGCATCATCTTCCATATTAAATACAATCTGCGTGATCCCATATCGATCCCTCATATCCATGAATGTCATCCCACCAAAGTCTCTACTGACTTGTAGCCAACCACTTAAGGTAACCGAGGTTCCTACATGATCCATTCTTAAGGCTCCACAATCATGCGATCTATACATATCTATTTGTTTTTAATATGAGTCTGCAAAATTAGGGTTAATTGAACTTTCGAGCTGTCTGGCAGTCATTAATTTCCATCGTATGTGAAATTAGCTCGTGATTGAGCACCCTCTGTATTACCGCTTCGATGTTCATAACAATCTCAAGTGTAAAACATTTAACACTATTCTCTAACCAAATAAAGTGACGCATACGGTTTTGTATAGTCTCAAGGGTATCTCAGAGGAAAGAACACCTCCTATAACGAACTGAGATAGACCCGATCCAGGGTTATGGGCAAACATACATTTCTAAGGGAAGCAGTATTCACTGTCTTTCCTTTTTTTATGCCATCAAGTGGTCAACTGAGCTACTGCCATGACATTATCATGACAATAACATAATGCCGATATCATACCTTTACTATCGAATGATTAAGGACTTTCGTTTAGTAACTATCACGCATAAACAGCTCAACACTGAGGATCTGAAGCACTTCGTGGTGGCTCACAGGGATCAGCATGAGTTGTATGGTAAGTTACATGAATTGAAAAATCGTTTTGGCCAGGAAGAGCTCATCTATCTGGCGACATGTAATAGAGTGATATTCTTCTTCTACGGAGAGCAAGAATTCAGTAAGCAACACTGTGAAGATCTATTCTGCTTTATCAATCCCGCATTATCTAAGACCCATCATCACAGTATGGATCAGTTGGTCCGCTTCTATGAAGGGATTGATGCGATCAGTCATATCTATGAGGTGTGCTCTTCTATAGACTCGTTAGTGGTTGGAGAGCGAGAGATCTTCAGACAGTTCCGAGAAGCTTATGATCAATGCCGAGTACATGGCTTATGTAAAGATCACATGAGACTTGTAGAAAAAATGGTCGTCAAGGCTGCCAAAGATGTCTATACTAATACGGCTATCGGAGCACGTCCTGTATCAGTGGTTTCATTAGCGATACAATCCTTCTTAACTCGACAGATCGATCAAAGTGCGCGCATATTAATGATTGGCTCTGGAGAGACTAATACTACTGTCGGCAGGTTTCTAAAGAAATATGGATACCGGAATATAGTCATATTCAATCGCACATTTGACAATGCACTCAAGTTGTCTGAAGAACTTGGCGCCAAAGCCTTACACCTTAATGAGCTTAAGAATTATAGCGAAGGGTTTGATTGCATATTCACTTGTACGGCGTCACAAGAACCCGTAATTGACGGACAGGTATATCAACGTCTCTGTCAAGACTCCGAGAAAAAAGTAATTGTAGATCTGGCCATCCCGCAGAATATCACTAAAGACGTGAGCCAGTTAGAGCTCGTAGATTACATCAGCATCGACTCCGTCCGAAGCCTTGCGGACGAAAATCTCCGTAAAAGAAGTGGCAACATTGCTGCAGCTCGTATCATCCTCAATAGCTACCTCGACGAATTCAAACAGTTATGGCATCGCCGTAAGATTGAGCGTACATTCGGCGCCCTTCCTATAGAAATAAAAAAGGTAAAAGAGCGTGCACTGAACAGTGTCTATCAAGACGCCATAGCAGAGTTGCCTACCGAGACTCAATCTCTAATCCACGAGATCGCTAATTACATGGAGAAAAAGTGTATCGCTGTTCCCATGAAGCTGGCTAAAGCTACTGAGCCTATCCATTCGTAAACAACCATCCATTAAATTTCGTTGATGCCATTAGAAATAGATACCGCTATGCGCTTGTCAACAGTCTTGTTATTCTTAATTATGGGTAGCCTGAGCTTTGCTCAATCCCGATTTGATGATGTCACGATTACCGAGACACACCTCACTGATCACGTCTATATGCTCGAAGGATCGGGTGGGAATATCGGCCTAATCATTGGAGAGGATGGAGCACTGCTCATAGATGATCAGTTTGCACCACTGGCAGATAAGATTAAGGCAAAAGTAAAGGAACTTAATGATGGACCTATCGCCTATGTGGCCAATACGCACTGGCATGGCGATCATACCGGCGGTAATGAAACATTTGGTACCGAAGGCGCAACAATCATCGCCCATAAGAATGTAAGAGAGCGTATGAGTACTGAGTATACTCGAGGGGATAGAGTTGTTCCTCCATCACCAGCGGGAGCGCTACCAGTTATCACCTATGGTGAGGACCTACAACTATACTTTAGTGGTGTCGAGCTCCATGCAATACACGTAGACCATGCGCACACTGATGGTGATGCTTTCATCTGGATGCCAAAAGAAAATGTACTGCATATGGGCGATTGCTTCTTCAATAAGAGATTTCCCTATATAGACCTCAATTCCGGTGGATCTGTAAATGGCGCTATCGATGCTGTGAGTGCTGCCCTACTTATGGTTGACGAGCAAACTCAGATCATCCCAGGCCATGGACCCATGGCTAACAAGGCCGATTTAGAAGCGTACCTACATATGCTCAAGGATATACGCACTCGTGTCAACGCATTTATAACTATGGGTAAGGGTTTAGAAGGCGTCGACGTCAGCGTTGTCGTCGAAGGTTACGAGGAACTCGCTTGGGGCTTTATTAACTCAGAGCGCTTAGTAGAGATATTTTATAATTCTCTTTCTACTGAATAAGCCTATGTTCTCTTATTCATCAACTATGCGGCATCAGTAGTCAACCCAAATTGTGCCTCCAGATGATGTTGGTAATGCCTCATGTGAAATGACAACATCATGTCCGGAGCAATCACGCCCATCATAGGATTATAATATGGCTTATCTCCTCTGTTGTCGTAGTCATTGACTATCCGATCTATAGCATTGCTAAGCTCAGCAGTAGCATCCTCAAGTGATGACATACGCAAGGCTGGCAAGTCAGCCTTAGTCTTATCTGATGGTCTGTACTGCATAGGCTTACCCGAATTGATAAAAGCCATGAATTTTTGCGCTCCTACAGGAATCTCCTCCATCGGTGGTGGGGGCCCCATGTCTTTGATAGATGATTTAGTTACCCAGATCAGATGCTCGACCATGTGCTGCGGTGTCATTAAGCCAAAACTCGGCTCAGCGTCGGCGCTGAGGTTTTTAAGTAGTGTTGGTGCATTTTTTAGATAATCTATTGGGCTCATAGCTCGTATTTTTATTCATGTTAAATTTACGAACTCTCGGCGCTCCGCATATCTATAATATTGGCTGTGTTGGACTATCTTACGCCAAAATTTTAAAAATAGAACCTGATGGCAACCATATCTCTTAAGGACATGAAATTTTATGCCTACCATGGGTATTATGATTTTGAGCGCCGTATAGGTAACAACTTTCAAGTGGACGTAGATATCGATATCGCCATGGATCAAGATCCCAATGACCAAATTGATAACACTTACAACTACGAGCACGCACATAATATCATCACGGAGCATATGCAAAAGAAATATCAGCTCCTTGAGGGATTAGCTTACGACATGGCTACTGCGATTAAAAACTCCGATCACATAGTCCAAAAGGTCCGTATTACTTTAAGCAAATCTAATCCCCCACTAAAAGGGAAAGTGGGTCGTGCTCAGGTGACTATAGAGGTTTAACATTCGTCTAACTATTAAGGCTTAGACCTACTACGTTATCTCTTAAAATCATATAACTCATTATGAAATATTTATTACCTCTATTATTCAGTCTCACATTCATGGCATGTCCAGCCTCACTGGAAGATCTGATTGATACACCGCTTACTAATGCTGATATCTCTAATGGTCTTAAGCAAGCACTCAATCTTGGTACGGGTAAAGCGGTAGATTTTCTATCTGCTAAAGATGGTTACTTCAAGTCTGCTTACAAGATCTTACTTCCAGAAGAAGCGCGTCAGGTCACTGACAAACTCAAAGTGATTCCTGGGTTTAGTAATGTTGAAAATATAGTACTCGAAAGAATCAATCGAGCTGCCGAAGATGCTGCGACCAAAGCAGGTCCAATATTTTTGGATGCCATAAAAAGTATAACAATAAATGATGCCCTAAGTATCCTTACTGGTGCGGATGATGCTGCAACGGAGTTTCTGCATGCGCAGACATTTGACCAACTATATAGTCAGTTTCAACCGGAGCTATTGGAGTCATTAGAAAAGTTTAATGCAGTGTCTTATTGGGAGGATGCGGTTAATGCTTACAATAGGATACCTCTATTAGCAGATGCTAATCCACGATTGGATGATTATGTTACTCAGGAAGCGCTTAAAGGCTTATTTAGCTTAGTAGAACAGAAGGAGGCTGGTATAAGATCTGACGTATCTCAGCGTGTAACCCCGCTACTGCAACGGGTATTTGCCAAGCAGGATTAATTACTACTGCGAAACAATACAAAAGTAAAAGGACCAAGCAATCAAATTGCCGGTCCTTTTACTTTTGTTACCATATTTAATTAAACACATGTGCGTCGGATAGATCCGAAGAGCATCCCGAAACAGCACTTAAAGAGGTTCATAGTGACCTCAACGTCTCAGAGTCATTCTACCCAATAAATTGATGAATACTCCTTAGACAGTTATAAGGTCTTTCCATTCTAAAAATGCAATACAACCATAATTGTACGCATGACATGAACTAACAAATGTCAATTGGTCGGATGGGGATATTATAGTGTGAAAATTATGAACTTTGTCAAATGTAGTAAAAAGTCGCTTTTGCAACTGAACCGTAATAGTCGACAGATCGTCTACAAAAATATTAAAGTCCTTTGGTAATCCGCTGCACAACTTTGAATTCGCTGAGGAACACCTTGGCTAAAACACGTATTACCGTATATGCAGGTATGGCCAGTATCATACCGGTGACACCTCCTATCTTAGCTCCCATAAGCACTACGATGAATATCTCCAGCGGGTGAGCCTTGACACTCTTAGAGAAAATGTTAGGCTGCACAAGAAAATTATCAATCAATTGCATGACAGCAAAGACGCCTAAGATTTTGAGAATCTTAGGAAGTAAAACTTCATAAAAGGAAACATCCAGATTAGCCGAGACGACAATAATCACAGCAAAAGATGCTCCGAGTATTGGGCCCAAATAAGGAACAACATTCATCAACGCTGCAAAAAAGCCAATCAGCAAGGCATTCTCAAAGCCTAAGAAACTTAAAATGGTAGTTATAAAAATGGTGATTACCGTTACTTGTGTTGCAACACCAACGAAATACCTAATTAGCAGTTTGGCACTTTGATCAATGACGTGCACTGCTTTTTCTTCATAGGTATTGGGTACGACTGACCTGACACTTTGTGTGAACAAACCATTTTCCTTCAAGAAAAAGAAAGCGATAAATAATACAGATAGAATAGTTATCAAGAGGTTGCCGAGAAATCCCAATACCGAACTAAACAATCCCGTAATCCGAGAGGGATTGAAAAACTGGATAATGTTTTTCTTGGCTCTCTCAAAAAAATCATCGGTTTCTACAACTTCAAGTTCATTCAGTATTTCGTCACGCTCATTATGGACGTTAACAATAAGGGTGATATTTTGACCATTATCAGTGGTATAAGCAGAATCTACTCGTGCTATTTGCTCTTCTATGTGACCGTCATCAGTGATCTCATCAGGTAGTAGAGCATCTGTATCGCCTGATGGTAGTATTCCCTTATCGATCAACCATGTATTCCAATCATCCAGTGGTTCCTCAAAACTCTTGGCCAACTGGTTGTAATCTATACTGCCAAATTTCTGTGTCTGCTGTACGATCGGTGGTATGAACAAGTAGAATAACAATCCTAATATCAGAGAGAACGAAACCAATGTAGTTAAGGCAGCGGCTGTTTTGCCGATGATACCCTGTAGACGCTGATTGATAGGCGCACCTATCATCGATACCACCCAAGCCAATATGATGTAAGTAAATATATCGCTGAAGTAAAATATCAACAGTGCCACTAATATGAGCGGTACCGCAGCGACAATATACTTCTGATATGATTTAAAAGGCATCCTCTCCAAAATAGCTAAATAAACCCAAGGGCAATCTATACTTACGCCTATGCACCAACAAAAAAAGCGCCAAAAAACCATATGTTGTAAGGCGCTTAATTTTTCCGCTGTAAGAGAAGGATTCGAACCTCCACGGAGAGCTTAGCTTTTGCAAGTTTATCGCTATCCTCCACCCCCGAGACAAGAGGGCACGTCTACCTATTTCATCACCTTACAGTATTGTCAAAGAACCTATCCTCTATTAGGATAGTATCTGGCTGTGAGAGAAGGATTCGAACCTCCACAGAGAGCTTAGCTTTTGCAAGTTTATCGCTATCCTCCACCCCCGAGACAAGAGGGCACGTCTACCTGTTTCATCACCTCACAGTATTGTCAAAATGTATATTTCGTTGTTATCCTTCGATTGCTATTACAAATATAAGGCGATGTGATTGTTTATTGCAAATATTCTAATGAAATGAACCAATAAATCGATTTCATTTAATAAATAGCGCTTTGTATCGATATCATTTAATGTTTCGCTTTCGAAAAGCTGATTCTTTGATAATTTTCTAACTATCGAGACTTGGGACGTCTTCTCTTGGTTTTACCACCTTGAGAGATCATGCCCATGCCCTGCTTACCCATACTCCGAGCTGCTTTGATCTGGCCGCTTTGGCCTACTGCTTTTTCTATCTGTAGTAATTGAGCTTTGATCGCTTCTTCTGTGATATTTAGCTTCTTCGCTTCGCGCACATAATTTTTGGCGGCACGCCATTTGCCTTTGGAGCCATTGATATTAGCAAGCTGTAAGAGCAACATGCCTTTCTCATTATCCGATGGGAGATCCATGGCAAGTGCCTTATCAAACAATGCCTCTGCCTCGGTAGTATCCTTGCGATGCATAGCGATACTTCCTTTCATGATGTAGTAGAATGCACGCTGCGTCACATATAGCCAGTCTGGCTTAAGAGTAAGTCCGAGCTTTTTGTCAGCTTCTTCAAACTCTTCATTTTGGATATGCTTAGCTGCAGAGTTAACGCTACCAAAAAGAATATAGATAGCTAATAATATCAATCCAATAATCAACAGTGGCAACGCCCACCAAAATCCAAATGCAAAAGCTGAGATAATCCCTGAAAGGAGGAAGAAGGCCGTCAAGCCTATCAGAACATATACATTGATATTCATCATGGTTCTCTTATTTAGGAGTGTAAAAGTAGCACTTGCCGTTACCTAAACCAACGGCTGTGACTGATAAGCATATAATTTTTATGTGCATAGACCATTTCCGAATCTGGAAATACATCTTTGAAAACATCTAAGTAGAAGCCCTTCGATCTCTTTTTGTCCTGGTCAGTGTAGGCGATCGTATTATATAATACTGCACCTGTGCTGGTCAGATCGCCGAGTCGCTCTAAGAATTGCTTGGACCTAAACTTCGGTGGAGTCGTATCCCCTAAAAATAGATCCACACAGATGAGATCATACTCCTCAGTACAATCTATCACATACTGATAGGCATCGGCAATTACTGTATGTATAGGCGATTGTATCATCGGATAAGCATACTCCGCAGCAAGCTCACAGACCACCTCGTCGATCTCGACAGCGGTAATCTCAAATCCGCCCTCATCTATCTGATCCAATATGATCGGTATACTCCCTAATCCAAGCCCAAGGACTAACACCTTGCGCACGTCTGCCTTAGACAGGTCGATGGTATCAACTAATATCTTGGAGAAGTTGCTATACAAGTCTTCATGAGAATAAATCGCCTTGGCTGTCACAAGCTGGTAGCGTCCTCTGGACAACAAGACCTGCATATCTGGATTATAATCAGAGCTGCAACTCTCTATATGAATATCTCTCAGATAGCTCATGGCCATCTTATACCAGGGCGCCCGCTTCACTAAGTATAGCTTTGATGTATGTGACGGATGATGGCTTCGTCTCCTAGAGTAAAATCCATCTGTCTGCGATCATAAACCAAGCGAACTACAGCGAGAGCTTTATCCAGATCATAGATCTCATCCGCGCCCCACTGGAAGGGCTTGATATAAGTCGATGGTGGTGACCCAAATATGTTGGCATAGTACGCCGCCACTGTACCCGTATTGAACTGCGTATTGATGGCACATCGACAGTGATCGCCCATGATCATACCCAAGAACTGCTCTTCCGTTCGCCTCTTTTGATTGTTGGCGATATCATAGAGACTTACCTTGCCGTAGGTATTCTTCATGTTGGAGTTGTTGCTATCAGCGCCAAAGTTGCACCACTCTCCTATCACGCTATCTCCAAGATAGCCTTCATGACCCTTATTACTATGACAATGGATAACTGCTCGTTTTATCTCTCCACCTACTTTACACAGATTACCGATACTGGTCTTACCATAGATCTTAGCGCCCATCTTTACTACGCTACCGTCAGAGATCACGAGTGGACCCCTGAGCATGGCGCCCTCCATGATTAATACATCTTTACCGATATATACTGGACCATCCGTCGTATTGATGCTCTGGGCATGTACCGTAGCACCGGCCCCTATATGAATATAATCTGTCGAACCTATGATCTTAGTCTCCGCATCGATATGTCCGAATGTACCAACCTCCTCACGCTTAAAATCTCGCTCAATCCACACATCATTGAGGCTTAATATATCCTCTGGATAGTTGAGCACCTCAATTGCAGACATCTCCTGTTCGGATAAGCCCTTGAAGATGTCTCCTAATGAGTCTTCGCTGTTGTAGTTATCTACCTTAAGTGCAACATTAACTTCTCCACTTTTGAGTAGTACTCCATTGGGTAGATTTTGTATAGCCTCGACGAGATCAACAGTTGGCAAAACGGCACCATTAATCAGCAATACCTCTGATGACTCAGATGGTGTAAATCGCTGGCGTAGATAGTCTGCTGCATGATAGTAGACTTGAGGACGATCGAATGCCCCACTCCACTTTTGAGCAATGGTCGACATACCAATCCTGATAGCACTGCATGGCCTGGATAAGGTCAATGGAAACAGTTGCTCCCACTGTATATCATCGAATAAGACTAAATCAAAATTGCTCATATAAAAAAACCCCACCCAGAGGTGAGGTTATTTATTTTGTTCTTATAGTTATTACTCTGCAGTCTCTTCCGCTGGCACTTCGGCCGCAGGTGACTCAGGAGCTGGCTCTGCGCCTTTCTTCCTGTTGCCAAACTTAGCAAACTTCTTATTGAACTTATCAATACGTCCTGCCGTATCAACAAACTTCATCTTACCTGTGAAGAATGGGTGAGACTGATTAGATATCTCTAACTTAACCAGTGGATACTCATTACCATCCTCCCATGTGATCGTATCTTTAGTATTGGCACATGAACGTGATAACCACGATTTATCACAAGAGAAATCTTTGAAAACTACAAGTCTATACTCTGATGGATGTGTATCTTTTTTCATCACTTTTTAATTAGGGCTGCAAATGTAATCCATTTATACATTTATTGAAAGTGTGTCGCAGGTGTTTTTTTGTCTGATTGGGATGTCACTCAAATCCCAGGAAAAAAGGCATCCTCAAAATGTTTCATTTCATGTGAGTCCTTAGTCAGCAGGATAGAAATAATGTCAAATCTGAATTCCCACTCATAATCGTTTTTGACCATGTAGGAGGCTGCAGCATCACAGATTAACCGCTCTTTTTTAGCGTCTACAGATTCTTCCGGTTCGCCATAGTAGGTATAGGTCTTAGTCTTCACCTCTACAAAGATCAAGACACCTTCTTTTTCTGCGATAATATCTATCTCGGCATGACTAAATTTCCAATTCGTTTCTTTGATCTTATAGCCTTGAGATTGCAGATAAGCTTGTGCAAGCTCTTCACCCTTCTTACCTATGACTTGTTGTGGCGTCATCCTCTAAAGATAAAGTTATGCCCTCAAATCAAGGCAGCCGCAAATTAAATATACTAAGAGTATATTTTTACACCCTATATTTAGAACAAAATAAGCATAGGCAACTTTTTTATGAGTTTAAAACATATACTAAGAGTAAAATAATCGCCATGGAGACAGCAGTAAAACTACAGAAAGGAGCACACTTCTTAATAGAAGGGTTTGAAGGAGAAATATTCACGCCAGAAAATCTGACGGAGGAGCAGAAGATGATTAAATCAACGGTCGAAGAGTTTGTGAAAAATGACTTCGAACCAGTGGCAGATCGGATGGAGCAAGGAGAGTTTGAGCTAAATCGTGTGTTGCTTAAGAAGCTTGGTGATCTCGGAATACTGGGTACACATATGCCAGAGGAATATGGCGGTATGCAGATGGACCCTAATACCAACTCCGTGGTACTCGAGGCGGTAGGCCCGACTGGAGCATTCTCTACTACTATAGGCGCACATACTGGTATAGGTATGTTACCGATACTTTACTTTGGAACCGAAGAGCAAAAGCAAAAATATCTGCCGGAGCTTATATCAGGTGATAAGGTAGCCTCATACTGCCTCACAGAACCAAGTTCTGGCTCAGATGCCTTGGCTGCTAAGACGCGCGCTGACCTATCTGATGATGGTACACACTACCTCATCAATGGACAGAAGATGTGGATCACCAATGCTGGGTTTGCTGATGTATTTATTGTATTTGCCAAAATAGAAGGTAAAGACTTTACTGGGTTCATCTTAGAAAAGGGAATGCCAGGATTGACATTAGGCGCTGAAGAGAAAAAACTCGGAATCAAAGGATCATCAACAAGACAAGTATTCTTCGAAAATGTAAAAGTCCCCGTAGAAAATCTATTAGGAGAAAAAGGTCAAGGACACCTTATCGCTTTTAATGTACTGAATGCCGGAAGATATAAGATTGGTCCATTTGCTTTGGGCGGATCCAAAGGGCTAACAGACATCTCAATCAAGTATGCCAATGAACGTGTACAGTTTGGACGATCGATATCAAGCTTTGGAGCCATCAAATCAAAAATTGCTGAGCAAGCAGTAAGAACCTATGCAGCAGAAGCGGCAGTATATCGTACTACAGGCTTGATCAATGACTACACCGAAGTATTAATGGAGGAAGGGAAGAGTTATGCTGAGGCAGAACTACTCGCAGCTGAGGAGTATGCTCTCGAAAGCTCTATCCTCAAGATAACGCTCTCAGAAAATGTAAATTACGTTGCTAACGAGTGTGTGCAAATACACGGTGGCATGGGATATAGTGAGGAAGGCAGAGCGGCTCGAGGATATAGAGATGCGCGGATAGCCATGATCTATGAGGGCACTAATGAGATCAACAGGATGCTCATGCTCAATATCATCTTTAAAAGTGCCATGAAAGGCGCATTGGATTTTGCTACACCAGCTATGGCGGTTCAGCAAGAGCTCTTAACTGGATCGAATAGTGATCATACTGATCTCTCTGCAGAGGCTCAAGCAGTCATAGGGTTCAGAAAGTCAGCGCTTATGCTAATCGGTTCGGTCGGCCAGTTAGCTATGAAAGGGAAAATCAACATCAAAGAGGAGCAAGAAATATTGATGAATCTTGCGGACATCCTGATTGATCTATTCATATCCGAGTCTTTATTACTTCGCTACAACCAAAATGTTAGTGCGGGCAAAGGAGTCGATCAAAAAATACAGAAGGCGATCATGGAGGTACACTTCCAAAGTGCTAAAAACAGAATATTAATAAGTGCTCAAGAAGCTGTTGGCTCGTTCGTATTAGAAGGAAAGCAATCTTCATATATGACTGCCATCAATAAGTTCTGTGATTATCCGCTAAAAAATGTAAAAGCTCTAAAAAGAGAAATCGCAGATTATCTGATCCAAGAAAATGAGTATAATTTATAGAAGGTGAGAAGTATCCTCTGAGAGCGTAGATAGAGTTAAATAAAAGAATAGTTTTTTCATAAAGTTCAGTTAGACGACCTCAGAGGATTTCAAAAAAATTCTTCTCTTATCGATGGTGCACGCTGCACCGCAACGTAACAATGACGATCGCGACTTATGATTCGCTGCTTGGGTATCTACAAAATGATGTATTTATTTACATAGCTTTATGATATGAGGCACACGATAAAGAACATCGTTTTTGATTTTGGCGGCATCCTGCTTGATCTGGATTACTCCCTATCATTCGATCGCCTGAAGGAATTGCTTTCGATCGATGGGGATATACCAGCTCATGTCCAGCTGATACTCGATGAATATGAGATGGGCTATTTCGGAGAGGGCGCATTTCTCCATAGACTCCAAAGACTTACCGACGATATCGTAACTGAACGAGCGCTCGTAGATGCATGGAATGCTATGTTACTGAGTATATCAACGCACAAACTCGATTTTGTGAAAAGCCTGCATTCAGATTATAACGTGTATCTACTGAGCAACACAAACCATACGCACCTCACCTACGTCAGACAAAAGATGTTGCCAGTTATTAATATAGATCCTGCCTCATTTGAAAAAGATCATTTTATCAAGGCGTACTATTCGCATGAAATCAAGTATCGCAAACCTAACCATGACATCTATGAATATGTCCTTGCTGACAGTCAACTTATTCCATCCGAAACCATATTTATAGATGACAATGCTGACAATGTCAGAGGAGCTCAAGAGGTCGGCCTGCATGCCGTAGTGCATGATCCTGCTCTGGATATCACTAAGAAGTTGTCCGATTATCTCAAGGAATTATAAGCTGAGCTGAGGCCACATCCTTAATAGATCCTGCTTGCCACAGCACACAAGCTGTAGTAATTACTGCGTTTAACCATCCTTTAACTATATCGGCAAAGCATGATACCCATATAGCTACTTAATTTAGTTGGACAATTAAAATGTATTAAGCAGATTAACTATGAGATTATTATCAACCATCCTACTCGTAAGTATTGCTTGGATTGGCGCCCACGCCCAGTCAACAGAAAAAGATGTCATCATCATCGAAAAGACAATCGATGAAAATGGCAATGAAGTGTCCAAAAAGATCATCCGAAAACAAGGCAATGACTTTAGCGATCAGGAACTTGAAGAACTCTTAGAGACAGACGAAAGGCCCTTTGGCCAATGGGATATCGAGTCCTTAGGATTTGGACCAAGTGCATTTGATGGATGGGGCGAATGGCTCAATGACGGCAGTGAGTCGTCAGAGGTTTCTATCGGCTTGAGCTTATCATTTGAGAATGGTCGCACATCTGTAGTTGATGTCTATGGAGGTACTGGTGCTGACGATAGTGACATCCGACCAGGCGATGAGATCATCTCAATCGAGGATACTCCCATAGTCAGCTATGAAGATATCAAGGACATATTAAAAGGAAGAAAAGCAGGTGACGAAGTCAAAATCGTCATCTATCGTGATGGCGACGAAATAGAGAAATATGTCAACCTCAAAAGAAAGAGATCTAACAGTTTCTCATTTGACTTACCCGAGGATTTTGGCACTGGCGAGGAATTCTTTTTCAACTTCGGCGACTCTAACTTTGGCATTGACATAGACTCAATATTCAGATCATTTGGCACACCTAATCTGGACTCTTTACTCAGAGGATTTAATCTCGGAGATGATGGCAATCCGTTTCGCTCCTTTGACTTTGAGGGATTCGCTCCGGGTGCTTCACCTCAAAAGAAACTTGGCCAGGGTGCTTCATTGGGCGTGATGATCGAAGATGCCCGCGACGGTGTAGCTATAGCGGATGTCCTCTCTGAATCGGCCGCGGATAAGGCAGGCATGAAGTCTGGTGATGTCATCAAGAGATTTAATGATAATGTCGTGACGTCTTATCGTGAACTGACCATGCTCGTAGGATTAGTAGAAAGTGGCCAAACAGTTAGCGTAGAAGTAGAACGCAAAGGAAAAATTAAGAAGCTTGACGTTACTATGGATTAAGAGAGACTGATCTGAATGATCAGGCTCATCTTCCACTAATTTTTTACTTCTGGTGATAGCGCATCGAGCTTACAGTGTGCCCGCATTAATCACTGGTGTGGCTTCTTTATCAGAACATAACACGATCATCAGATTACTGACCATCGTGGCTCTCTTCTCTTCATCTAAGTCGATGATTTGCTTTTGGGATAGTTGATCGAGTGCATTCTCTACCATGCTCACGGCACCCTCTACTATCTTCAATCGTGCCGCAACTATAGCTTCTGCTTGCTGACGCTTGAGCATTGCTGACGCAATTTCAGGAGCATATGCCAAGTAACCTATCCTTGCCTCAATGACCTCTATGCCCGCCATGGCAAGACGATCATCCAGCTCCTTCTCGAGGGCTATACTGACCTCTCCTGTATCAGATCTCAAGGTGATCTCTTCTTGGTTGTCATCAAAGTTGTCATAGGAGTATGAACCAGCCAGTTTACGGACAGCAGCGTCGGTCTGGACCTTCACGAAGCTCTCATAATCACTGACATCAAATGCCGCCTTGTAAGTCTCGTCAACCTTCCACACCAGAATCACACTGATCAAGATTGGATTACCTCGCTTGTCGTTGACCTTCACCCGTTCACTATCAAAATTTCGAGCTCTTAGGCTAATCTTAGTTCTGCTATAGAGTGGATTCACCCACAGAAAACCATTCTGCTTAACGGTTCCGACATACTTCCCTAAGAAGGTCATCACATTAGACTGGTTAGGATAGATGACCATGAATCCTTTCAGCACAAATATCCCCGAGATAATAATTGGAATCAATAAGGCTGGTGGCTCCAACCCGATCATTCTCAATCCATAGGCTATAGCTGCAAGTATTGGGATTAATAATAGCAGGATGATCCATCCTGAGATCGCCGTTACAACATTTTCTTTCATAGCGTAGTGATATTAATGTGATATCAATATACCCTGAAAATGTGTGTTATCACCAAATGACTGATGAGTATCGGTAGATTATCGACAGTTGATCAGATTCATTTAGAATACCTTCATGCTTGCCACATAGTAGTCTCGATCCACAGTGACCGTGTGAATCTCTTGATCAAATGAAAGGGTCCTCCAAAAAGTAGACGCATTCAATCGTTCCTCAGTCTCATTGATCATAACATCTACAGGCATATCAAATCCAGGCATCACATTGGACCATCTGTAGGCGAGTCCATTGCGACCTATCCTATATTCTAAGATAGGGATATGGTGATCTCGTAGATATTGATCAAAGACATCTGTCAGGTCTATACCCAATTGATTAATCATATACTGCTCTATCTGCTGCGTAGTCACGGTCTTGTGGTAGAACTCTTTATTAAGTCCTCTCAGCGTAGTCCGCCAGAGCTCATCGTCTCCCACGATCTGTCTTATCGTATGTAGCAGGTTGCTACCCTTATAATACATGTCTCCTGAGCCTCGAGCATTGACGCCATATGTACCTATGATAGGTTTATCATTAGCTATGCGCGATCTTGTGCCGATGACATAATCAGCTCCGGCTTCCTTACCATAGTGATACTCGACATAAATTGACTCACTATAAGCGGTAAATCCTTCGTGAACCCACATATCGGCGATGTCTCGATAGGTGATATTATTCGCGAACCACTCATGACCTGCCTCGTGGATGATGATAAAATCAAACTTCAAACCCCATCCAGAGCCACTTAAGTCCTGACCGAGGTAGCCATTAACGTATTTATTACCATAAGTGACCGAGCTCTGATGCTCCATCCCGAGATAGGGCGCCTCTACTAACTTAAATCCGTCCGCATAAAAGGCATAAGGTCCAAACCAATGCTCGAAGGCATCCATCATCATAGGCACCTGCTTAAATTGTTCTTTCGCCTTGTCCAGATTATCTCTCAATACATAATAATCTAAGTTGAGTGCGCCAGCCTCTCCCTGATACACTTCATCAAAATGAACATAGTCTCCGACGTTGATATTGACGCCATAGTTATTGATCGGATTATCTACGTACCACTCTGTAGTCACCTTGCCGTCAGCTACCGTCTTGGATCGCAGCTGTCCATTACCCACATCCATCAGCCCCTCAGGCACCTTAACTGTGACAAGCATGCTATCTACCTCATCATACATGTGATCCTTGCAGGGCCACCATATACTCGCTCCGATACCCTGACAAGAACTTGCGGCGAATGGATTGCCATTATTGTCTGTGGTCCAGGTGATCCCTCCATCCCATGGCGCTCGCTGAGCGATATGCGGATTGCCTCCATAGTGTACGATGATGCTATTGACCTCACCTACTCTCTGCTCCTTAGTTAGATGGATATGATGGGCAGGACCATTCTGAGTGAACTCCAGCTCTTGGCCATCCTGAGTCACCCGAGTGATCTGCAATGGCTCTTGTAAGTCTATCTGCATAATATCACCTCCTTCGAGCACTGTGTATTGGACCTCATTAGACCCCATAATCGTGCTATCATATGGATTGACTTCTATATCGAGATGATAATAGCCCAGATCCCACCACGCTCGCTCAGGTGTTATCGATCCACGCAAGGTATCTGCCTGACTATACTCTTGACCATAGATCGCACAGCTCAGGACTACTGACAACAACAACATCCATATTCTCATAATCACTATATTGTAAAGACAGTAGAAAGATATTAATAATTCTATATGGGCCCTAAACCAGAAGATTTTGAAGGGAGATGGTGGATATTCAACGGAGTGGTATTCGGACTTTTCATGCTCGTAATTCTTGAGCTTATCCTACCACTGATTAAATCGGCCCCAATTAATTGGGTTAAACTGGTCACAGTAGGATTTCCGATTTACTTACTTGGAGGTCTGATTTACGCATTCATTATGAAACTCTATTTTAAGTACCTTTAGATCGTATCCGCAAAAACATGAAACTGAAAAAACTGTACAAAGGAAACAACTGGATATGGACAGGTCTGGTCATAGGAGTAATGATGACCGTAATATTATACACAGTGCGATTACTACGGGCTAATATTATCGAATCAAATTATTTTGAAGAGATTCCACTCTTGATGATTATTGGATGTATAATGACCTATATGGGTAAAAGGTCGGTTGAGAAAAAGCCAAATTATCAATCAAACCCAAAGTGAGACAACTGGACGGCCTCTACCACTTACCATTCATATGTAGGAAGGCATCAGTTAATGACTGGATCGTCTGCCACCGCTCTGTAATCAAGCCATCATTGATCACATATAGATCAAAATAGGTTTCGATATTATTCAACTCATCTGGAGCCCCTTGTACTCCTGCAAGAATTAGGTTGTCAGATCCAAACAATAGCTCTATATCATCGTATCGCGGATTATTCTCTGCGGACATCAGTGCCTCAAAACTTAATGATCTCGAACTGTGATCTACAAAGTTAGGACTGAAATATAGTTCAACGTTAGTAGGATCATCATTGACGAATACGTCTGAGATCATATTACGGACAAGGATTTCATTAGCACCAACATCAGACGGTGCGGTCTCGATTATCTGAGGCGTCTGGTCTTCAGAAACAATATCCTCTATATTATCCCAGTGCTCTGCAATACTGCCATCTTCTATCCTGAACACTTCTAATGCAATCTGCGGAACCCTATTGTTCCATCGACCACCGTATAAAATGTGTGCGATCACATGGTCGTCATCAGTAAACACATTGAAAGTCAGTATTTCATTTTGCTTATTGAACTGTCTGAATAAGGGCAGATATCCATCTATACCATCCGCATAAAGCGTGCTGTGCTGGATAAAACCATCGTCTTCGGGAAGACCAGGGACCAAGACACTGAGGATAGACGTATCTGTGATCTCGAACCCCTCAAGAAAGTCAATCACTATATTAACCAACTCGTCAGGACCAGACAAGACAGAATCATCCAGATCATAGCCGTTAGCGACTAAGTTATTCATGTCTGGATTGCTACAATCGAAGGTCTTAGACAATCGACCCCCCAATCCATCACTATCTCGATCTTGGTAGAAAATGCGCCAGTCTCTTATGCTGCAGTTGTCATCGTCGTCTACACTGTTAGACACGAATCCATCAATAGGATCACATCCAAACTCCATAACATTAGGATCACCAAAACCATCACCATCGCTATCCCTAAACCACATCAGTTCCTCGCAATCACTCCCGCAGGAAATGATCAAGAAACTGGTGACGATCAGGAGTAGATATCTGCTCATTATAACCATCCTTATTGAAGATTAAATCTTGCCGTCAATCCTGAATTCACACTGGTAACATCAAACCCTCCGGATATTTTAGGCTTAGTCTGATTGTAATCCATAAATAGTCTCAGTGCGAAGTATTTATTTATGTCATATTCTACAGACGGACTGAGTTGTACCGTGAATGTTCCTCGTATAGGCTCTGCAGGACTAAATTGTCCTATGTTATGTATCAACGTGACATCGTCCCTTATACTTAAGTCCATGTTGATCTGGAGTCTACGTTGGAAATTAGCCGCTGGATTACGTGGATCCGCTGGCCTTGCCGACTCTGGATTATCAGATTCTGTATTATTTCGGCCTCTACTACGACTGGTCTTCTTTTGCCCTGTCAAGAATCCAATATTCACATCATCCATGATCCATCCAAAACCTGCTGTATGCTCAGTGCTATTGCGCTCGGTAATCTGTCCGAGTCCTGTTGCCAGTTCAAGAGCTCTCGATTTGGCAAATTCGTAGTTAGCCGTAATATTTCCTTTAGTCTTAAAGTCTATACCGATAACTGGCTGAAAGCGCTCTTCAATGACAATCTGCGGAATTTCAAAGCGCGCAAAAAAGTTTCTATTCTGAATATCCGGATCAATGGCAAATGGATTAGCGTTGTCAAACTGTAAATCTGTCTGGAAGCTATTGACCCCAAGTGTTGAGGTATATCCATGCGCTATACTGATGTTGGAAAATATGTCTTTAAACCAATTCAGCTTACTCAACCCATTATACCGCAACTGCCAGTTAGGCCTTGGGATAAATCCTCTTCGCCCTATATTATCAGTTACATCTAAGTCTATCGTCCTTGGGTTCTTACCAGTATAAGCAGCTAAGAAGGCAGGTATCTGCACATCTACATGCTCTGATCCAAGACCCTCTGCAAAACCCGTCTGCAGACTGTTATTAAACTGTCCATTATCGGTAGTAGGGAGCCTATTGGATATGATCGGCAAGAAAGATCTAAACCGCTCAAATAGTCCATCAATATCGGAGTTAAACAGTGTGTTGACCGCAAAAAAGCTTACCTCATAGCTTCCAAAATCTCGCAAAGCAACTTGCTGTAAGTCTACCTCACCCGATCCAGGTATCGCTCGATTAACAAAATCTTCTCGATGATTACGAGTAAACCTCTTATTGAATCTTAAATCTATATCAAAGTCCTTCCATGGCTCAACCGTGATTCGAGCTTCATAGTTTTGGACATTGTTTTGCTGTATCTGTTGATTTTGAAATCTTGTAGGTGTTATCCACTCTTGCTCCACTGCATTACGTAGGAAGTTATTAGGATCATTAATATCAATATTAGGCTGTAAGCCGAATACAAATCCTACTCCTGGAGCACCAGAATTGAGGCCTATTAAGTTAGGTGTCACTGTAAATCCAGGTATCACCGTCCCGAGGGACTCTCTGTATGTCAGTCTTGCCTCTCGTATGGAGAGCAATGGCCGTACAATGATCTTCTCTATCGTGGTCAGTTCTCGTTCCTTCTTATTCGGTTTCTTGGCATCTTCTGCCGCCGAAGAACCTCGGGCATTACGACTGCGGCTTCTTGAAGCAGAACGCCCTCCTTGCAATTTTTTTAGATACGGGATTTTATCATAGAGCTTCTCAAAGTCTAACGTCGCATTGACACTCCTCGTCTGATCATTCTGAATCGTATGCCAAGGTTGTGCCGTCGGAAAATCAGGCTCGATTAATGAACGCAAACTCAAAGAGCCAGCATTCCATATATAGTTGGCATTATAATTAGCTCTTGCTGTGATCCAATCTAAGCCAGGTATATACTTAAATGGAATCGTGTAGTTGATACTTAAGTCCTGATTAAAATTTTGAAGCCGTCCAAAATCACGGAGATTATCTCTACGATATTCTTTCGGGAAATTTTCGTTACTCCGAACTTGATCTGTTACATTTTCTCCAAATTCATTGACCCAGTCTCTACTCTCTACATCTTCTGCCACACCCACTTGCCTCAACTCATCTACGACGGCCGAAGCCGTAGAAGAATAATTAAGCTTAAGCGACTTGGATAGATCCCAATTCAACCCATAGTTACGTGTCCAGTTAAATCTCTGATCATCAAATGCATAGGTGACGCCCTCTCCACCCTGATCAATAGGGGCTGGATCTGGTAGTCTAAATATCCTTCGATTCTGTAGTCTCCTTAGCTGTGTGCTAAAGGATATGGTATTAGGGACCGGATTGAAGTTGAACTCCTTGATCAACTTCAAGGCCTTAGACTTGATCCCATCAAATGGTTTGATCGGATCGACATTAGTCGAGTATCCATAGGTCAGGTCTCCTCTTTGATCTACAGTCTGCTCTTCTTGGAGTATATCATCGCTATAGGTGGTCCGAGTATGGCTATAACTCGCTGTCACATTACTGATATCCCACGGCTTTGGAGCCTTATCATTAGTCCGCTGCTTTCTGACATTGGTAAAGTTGATGGTCTGGATCGTGGTACGCTCTTTACTGCGTTCTTCGATGTCTTCGATATCGGGAAAGTTTTCAATCGATTTCAAGGTATCAACCCGCAAGTCAGTATTATATGGATCAAATTCGGCTTGTCGCACGGACTTAGCGTATTGATAGTAAAATGGAACGCTCAGCCCCCATGATTCTGGTGTAAACTTCCCGAGTTCAAGATTGGCGGCTACATCATATTCTGTAACCAAATCAAGCTGTCGCTCTTGCAATTGCTGATCGATCTGCCCGAATCCTATCGTGCTGAAATTACCACTCATCGTGACATTACCGAGATCTGCCAATTGCAAATCTACTCTCGCCACACCAGCAGCACCACCTCGGTTATTTAGTCCTTTGAGTCGTAACTCATTGAACCATACTTCGGCGCAGATATCTTCTTCTCGACCCTTATTACTTCGGAGTCCCAGAACTATTCCTTTCACTAACCCCAGTGTAGGGTTACCCTTAATCCGTATACGTGCATTCTCCTTATTAGGATCTCCTGTCGGCAACTCCCATACATCAGTTTTGGGTATACCTTCTAAGTTTCGCTGGATCTTAGCATCAGTAAATAGACTTAAGTCAAAATCAAACTTGTTTTCCTCTCGCCAAACCTCCATGGTATAGGCTGCTTGATCTGCTACGGTCTGTCTAAAGTTTCCATCAATATTGTCAGGATCAGATAAGGTCAGTGGAATTTCGTACTCATAATAGTTATTAGAGAAATCACTTCCCAATCTTATAAATGCTGATAACTCTTCATCCTGTAGTAATTCATCTCGTGCTTCTGCATGGACGAATAGCTCCAGACTATCATAGAGTCGCATGTCTATCTCCGTAAGCCTATATGCCATCACCTCACAACTATCGGGTAAGTTACATACCGAGGCACTCATGGAGTTTTCATCCTGCAGTACATTAGTAAATGTGCTCACAAATCGCTCTTGAACGATCCCTCGTGGGAGGATATAGTTGAACGGTAATCTCTGACTGTTCTCCTGTACCCCTACCTCATCAATAATCCACTCTACTGAGTTTGGATTACCATCATCTGTACAAGTCTCATCGATTGGTAGTCGACGCCACTGATTACGTATTAATTCAAAATCTGCTAATCTAAATGTCTTCGGGGTATCAAATCCTGTCATGTACATCCGCATGAACTGTATAGATTGAAAACCTTCGATGCCGTTAATCGGGCGACCACTCGCAAGAGGTATTCTAAATCGATACCATTTCTCTTCTTGCTGAGTTTGTGGATTAATCAGAATTCTTTCATCTGTCACAACTAAATCTAATCCGTCCAAATCCAACTCTCCATTCAGGTTCTCAATCGGGAGAGCGTACTCCCAAAAACTCTCACTCTTCTCAAGTGATCGGTTACCATTGAGGTCCTCCGTATCAGGTTCTGGATTACCCAGTCCTACCTGTCTACCGGTGTTATTCTGTGCATTACCTTGCGGGTGATTAAATCGCTTATATCGCTCTAATAAAGGCGTGCCCGGTGGGTAGACTTCATCATCTCTAAAACTGACGAAGTTGTCATTACTTGGATCTGCCAAATTCACTAATCCCAGCGTGGACACTTGATCTATGTAATCTCTAAACTGATCCCGCTCATTACCATCATCTAATCCATCAAATCCTAAATCTTGCGCATCGAAGTTATTACGATCAAATGCATCCACATTCGGCACCCTTAATGGGATTTCACCCCATACGGTCTCTCGAGTCGCAACAATTTCGTCTGGCAGCGGCAGAGAGTTTTCGTAAGACTGAATATTGTCATTCAAGACATCCTCTGATATGTTACCTAGGTCAAACACGAGTGTTCCTGATTCTTCTGGCAAATGATCTCCATCTCGCCTCGGCATGAATGGGTTGAGCATCCAAAAATCTATGTACTCTATATTGGCCGCTTGAAAGTCATTATTAGTATCGAGGAATCTCATAATCCCTCCCCATCGGCTTGCAGGATCACGTAGAGCTACTTCTTCATTTTGTGGATTAACCTCGATACCTGCAGATGTTGCTGTACCTTGAGGTGTGTCATAATTATAAGGACCACGCTCTGCCGGGTAATAACTCACGTCAAAAGTCAAGAGGTCAGGTATCTGACTTACATCGAGCTGTCTATCAAATAGCTCAGTTTGATCTATCCTCCGAGTATAGGAGTCAGCATTGTCCTCTGCAGTTCTAATCGAAAAGTCATTGACCACATACCAATTAATCAATGCTCTATTAGCGCCATAGCTTAGATCATTAGCAAACTCAGACTCACTGAAAAAGAACGGCGTACTTGCCAAGGTCCATCGTGTCGGACTATTGCCTAATGGTATGCTACTCGTGGCACCCTCGAAATCATCAATACTCACTGCAGGGCTCTCAGTAGTCGGATCGTTGATCGCATTATTAGTTCCTGGTTTTATAGCCGCCACCTCTGCTGACACCGTCAATGAAGATGGCTCATTAGTACTATAGAATGGAAGCTTATCTACAAGCCGCGTTAGAAATGGCGCTTCACTCGTATAATTCAAGTCCAAGCCGAAAATCCTGTTATTAATAGGATCATCGCCGAGATTTACTTTTTGTGTAAATGGACGCTCAAATAAGCGTTGATAGGTCGCCCCAATCCTCAGATTATCGCTGACCTCTAATTCTCCCCTTAGCGCAAATAAAGTCTTCTGTTGTAAACCAAATAGATTCTGATCTTCGAAGGACACATTGATTGGTACTCCTTGTTGTATGAAGGCATCGTTCAGGATCTTAAGCCTACCGATCCCATAGTCAATCTCATAATCTATCCCTTCTCTTAGCTCTTGACTTCCTGCACGGACTGTCACTGACCCTCGAGGGATATTAAATGAACCGAGACTGATCTCCGACGAAAAATTACTTTTTAATTCACCCTTTAAAATGAATCTATTTTTCTCAAGATTCTCACGTGCTATCGTAACCGTATTCTCATATAGCTCGGGGAAACCATAGCGCTCAAATAGCTCTTCATCATTATTCAATAATTCCCTCAGACTATTACCAAAGGGTTCCAAGACGGGGAAAATGATACTTCCTGTACGAGTATTGACTGTCACGCCCGGTATAAAGTCAAATACCCCATCCTGTTGCGGGTCATTTCTCGAGTTCAACCTATCGAGTTGAAATAGATTCAACAAAGGCGTTCTATCAAATCCTGGCTCAGGTATAAATCTTTTTAGTGTACCTGTTAGAAAATCTTCGAAGAAGACATCTAATTCAAAACCATCCTCAGATAGGCTGGCAGAATTGAGCGAGTAAATATTTTTCATCATCAAGTCCCAAGCTGGTAGATCTACTCTTCGTATAGATCGCTTGAGCATTTTGACATAGAGCACATCTGTCGGCGCAGGATTATCCTCCTCATCTATTCCACCTGTATTGGATTCATTGGCTATCTCACCTACTTTATATACCTCATTGCCATTGAGCGTATAGGTATATTCATACGACACCCCTAATACTTGAGTAGGCTGCAATCGCACATTGAGCGAGATAAATCCTAACTCTGGATTGAAGGTGTACTCTGATGGCTGCAATCTCCGCATCGTCTGTACCTCAAAATCTTCAACTTGGGTCAATCCATACCGAGAGCGCAATAAGATCTGCGTATTGTCAAACTGTCGAGTCTGATCATCATTGACTAATCGTCCGAATAGTTCACTATTGTCATTATCTGGTAGCTGGTTACCATCCACATCCAGGAATACTGGACTAACATTATTGTTAGGCTGCCACATAGTATTAGGGCTCGAGAAATTGTCCGTATCCGACTCTCCTAAGAAACTGATCGCCGCTACTTGCCGTGTGCCCTGTAGGTCATCGTTAGGCTGTACGGTAACCCATACTTCGAGATTGGTGATGCGCATCAATGATCTCACCTGAGGTATCGTGCTCATGGCATCCTCAAATATCCCTCTGTTATAATGCGAGATGAAATAGTGGCGATTCTCATCATAATCATCAGGTCTCAACTCAAACTCTTGAATCAAGTTTCCATTTTCGAGTGATAGGGTCTCTGCCTCGGAGCGGGACTGTGAGGCCACCGCTGTCAGTCTAAACTTACCAAATTGAAGCTCAGTCTTTAGACCAAAGAGGTCCTGACTCCCATTGATTAATTGACTCTGGAGCGGAAAACTAACATTACCCGCTTCAATATTTTTTATGATGCCATCCTCGTCAAATGCATCAGCGAGATAGCCGAGATTGAGTTGATTATCAAAATCAAAAGTCGCTTGATTATTAAAGCTAAATCCAAGGTTCAGTTTCTCCCCTATACTTCCATCAACACCTATATTAATGTCTTGGTCAAAGTTTATACCTCCAGTGAATCGGTTCTCATCCGTAAGATTGGCCCCGCCTTCTAATATCTGGAAGTCATACCCTAAACTCACATCTACATTACCGACAGGCTTAACGGAAACTTCGGTCCCTCCGAAGAGTCTATCTGCGAGCTGGGCTGAAATATCTATTTCTGACATCGGATCTATCTTAAATCCTCTGCTGAAATCTAAGCTCTTAGTACCTGTCAGCTTCCTCAGGTGTTCTTTCTCTTGTTTTTCTTGTTGCCAGTCGAGGTACTCTTCTAGGGTTAGATAAGTTGGGGTGCGATAGAATTGATCACCGATCTTTTCCATGACAACATACTGGCCAGTCTCTATGTCGTACTCAACAGTCTGCTCGACTATGCTCGGAGTAATATCAAAAGGATTGTAATATTCTTCTGTGACGAAGTCACCATATCGATCTCTAAGTGGAATCGTATCCACCGCTGTCTCGACTATGTAGACCCCATCGTCCGGCCCAATCACCGTAGACGCCAGTAGATTATGATAGCTCCATGAGATCATAACTATCCACACCGCTACTAAACTCTTCGAACTTATTTTCATCGTGGAAGACCTTCTAGTCAGATACTTTTCTTACTTCATTAAGATTTCTTATGCATGGGGTAGAATTATACCTAGTCCGATGCACTCCGATTTATGAACGATTTAGTAACGCAAAAATATTGCCGAAGGTATCCTTTTTGTGATTTTGTCAGAACCAATTGCTGTTCTTAAGTGTTTTAGACGACTTATCTGCAATTTACCTGACACTGAACATTATCTCATCATCTTAAGGGCAGCCTTAATCATGCTCTCTACAGTAGGATGATCTGCAATCGATAGCTGGTCGATGGTCTTCCTAACGGTCTGCTTCTGAAACCCTAATGCTACGAGCGCATCAAATGCTTCTTCTGTAGTACTGCTTGAGGCTGTAACATTGAGGTCTATCGGACCCCCATCTTTTTTGAGTTTATCTTTTAGATCAAGGATGAGGCGCTTAGCAGTTTTGGGGCCCACTCCTTTTACCTTCTTGAAGGCCATATCATTTTCAGTGACGATAGCTGTCCTAATCTCAAGTGGCGGCATGGATGATAGTATAATGCGTGCCGTATTAGGCCCAATGCCAGATACAGAGATCAGATGTATAAAGAGACGCTTCTCCTCCAGATCAGCAAAACCATACAGACTCAAGTCATCTTCTTTGACATTGAGATGAGTGTAGAGCAAGCCTGATTCGAGATGCTCTATCTTACTATAGGTGTTAAGGCTTATGTATATATGATAAGCTACTTCAGCTTTATCTTCTATATATACCTCTGTTGGGCTTTTGTGAACATATTGTCCTTTTATATACGCATACATAAGATCCTTCTTTGGGTCTGTGACAAAAGTAACAATAGGTTATGGATTGTATTTATTGAGTTAAATTTGCCCCATAACCATCTCTCAGACTTAGATGAATGTACTCATCCTTGGTGGCGGCGGCCGAGAACATGCCTTCGCACTAAAGATCCAAGAAAGCCCTTTATGTGATTCCTTGCATGTAGCGCCTGGTAATGCTGGAACTGCACAGATAGCTCACAATCATAATATAGATATACTTGACTTTGGAGCTGTTAAGGCAGTTGTAGAATCCGAAGGTATCGATACCCTATTAGTCGGACCAGAGGCTCCACTTGTAGCAGGTATCACGGATTACTTCGCCAAAGAAATGCCAGAACTCTTAGTTATAGGACCAGGACGTGAAGGCGCACAACTCGAGGGAAGCAAGGCATACGCCAAGGAGTTCATGGCTGAAAATAACATCCCTACTGCGGCATACTTAGAGGTTACCTTGAGTAATATCCATGAGGGGTATCAGCATATAGATCATTCGCCTGGGCCCTATGTCCTCAAAGCTGATGGACTCGCCGCTGGTAAGGGCGTCCTAATAATCGAAGATAGAGCCGCTGCTAAAAAGAGCTTAGAAGAGATGCTCAATGGACAGTTTGGTGCGGCAAGTAAGAAGGTTGTCATCGAAGCATTCTTAGATGGTATAGAGTTTTCAGTATTCGTCTTGACTGACGGTAAATACTACTCCCTACTGCCAGTTGCTAAAGATTACAAGCGCATAGGCGAGGGCGACACAGGCCCTAACACTGGTGGGATGGGCGCAGTCAGTCCAGTACCTTTTGTTGATTATGATATGATGACTAAGGTCAAAAATCAAATCATCATCCCTACCCTAACCGGGCTACAGAAAAGAAATATCAAATACAACGGCTTTATATTCCTCGGTCTGATCGTGGTTGACAATGAACCTTATGTCATCGAGTATAACTGTCGTATGGGAGATCCAGAGACGGAAGTAGTGCTGCCAAGATTGAATAATGATCTGTTAGAGCTATTCGAAGCATTGAAAACTCAAAATCTGCATGAAATCAGTATCGATAAAACTGATGGATACACCACTACAGTAGTGATGGTATCTGGTGGATATCCAGCCACATATGACAAGGGATATCCTATACAGGGATTAGAAGAAGTAACGGACTCGATCGTCTATCACTCAGGAACTAAACAGGCTGACGCCTCCGTTGATATGGTAACTAATGGCGGCAGAGTGCTCGCAATCACATCGACTGGAGCGAGTATAGATGAAGCTGTAAATAAGAGCCTTGCATCGATTGACAAAATAAAGTTTGAGAAAAAAAATTATCGCAAAGACATCGGATTTGATTTGTGATCATGATGCATGTACAAATCGCTCCCAAAAAAGCGTTTAATCTATCAGACTATTACTTTGAAAGCGAAATATTAAAAATGAAGAACAGGTCAAATAGCTTTTTAGGATTGCTATTGGTATTATTTGTTTGTGCGTCGAGTATTGCTCAAGATGATAAAGTACTATTTACAATAGGCGATGATAAAGTTACGGTGTCTGAGTTCACTTATATCTATGAGAAGAACAATCGAGATCGAGCACTATATGACAAAGAAAGCCTCGAAGAATACCTTGAGCTCTATTCTAATTTCAAATTAAAAGTTCATCAGGCTAAAGAGCTTGGCATGAATCAAGCCGAGTCTTACAAAGCAGAATTAGCAGGATACAGACGACAGCTGGCAGACTCGTATGTGATCGATAGAGAAGTCAATGATCAGATGGTGGAGCAAATCTATCAACGCAATAAGCTCGATGTGCATCTCAAGCATATCCTTATCCCGATCAAGAGAAGGGCATCCTCTACAGATCAAAAAGTAGCTCTTGACAAAATAGCTCAAATCAACAAAGCACTGGATGCAGGCACCAAGTTTGAAGAGGTAGCACTCGTGATGTCAGAAGATAAAGGATCAGCCAACAATGGTGGTGATGTAGGATATATGACCGCAGGTTTGCCAGATGGCTATGTGGAGTTAGAAGAAGCCATGTACAATACACCTCCAGGCTCTCATGTCGGTCCTATCAGGACAGACTTCGGATATCACTGGGTCAAAGTGGTAGAGACCAGGCCAGCAAGAGGGCGTATGGAACTAGCGCACATCCTCATACGCAAGAAAAATAAAGGAAAGACTACTGAAGACGCTAAGGGCTTGATTGATGCCATTCATAATACCCTAAAAGAGAATCCAGACCTATTTGAAGATGTGGTAAAAACATCCTCTCAAGATGAAAAGACTAAAAATGCGAAGGGTTATCTCGGGTATATAGGTATAGGCCAATATGAAAAAGCATTTGAAGATGCTGCCTTTAGCCTCACTCAAGATGGACAGATATCAGCACCGATAGAAACATCTACGGGTTATCACATCATCAAGAGAATTTCTAAAAAGGCTCCTGATTCTAAGGAACAGATAGCAGCCAAACTAAAAGACCGACGAAATACCGGAGAGCGCTTCAATCTCCAGAAAGTAAAAGTCGTCAAGCAGATCCAAGAGGAAGCTGGCTTTCAAGCGAATGCAGCAGCCCTAAAACAATTTATGGAACCGCTGGGTAATGACTTTTTTGATTTCAACTGGACCGCACCGGAGTATGAGGATATGCCATTATTCAACTATGGTGACCGTGTCGCAACGATCAATACCTTTGCTGACTATGTCAAGAGGAATAATAAGGTCAGAATCAGAGGAAAAAGTAATGGCATAGACGAAACCGTCAATGAGCTCTATCAAAATTATATTGGAGATGAAGCAATCGCCTATATCGAGACTCAATTAGAGGATAGATACGTTGAGTTTAAGAATCTCTTGCGCGAATACGAGGAAGGTATATTACTATTTGAGATTACGAAAAATGCTGTCTGGGATAAAGCCTCTACAGATACGGTCGGCCTCAAGCGCTATTATACACTCAATCAAAATAAATATATCTGGGAGCCTCGTGCAGACATCTCCGCCTACTCAGTGAGGACTGTAGAAACGGATCTATTGAACCAAATTATGGCGTATATACAAGTCAACACGCCAGAGGACACGAAAAAACACTTCAATACCGGCACGACGGATTTAGTCATGCATCAAGCGTCTACGGTTGAGCGCAGTTCAGATCTTGCCAAAGGAGTCATCTTTAAGGAAGGCACGCTGACATCACCAGACATAAATCAAGGTCTAAGGATTACAAGATTTAAAAAAGTCGAGAAAGTATATCCTGCCAGTAAAAAGACACTTAAAGAATCTCGTGGATATGTGATCTCTGACTATCAAGATCAGTTGGAGCGAGAGTGGATCGCAGACCTCAGAGAGCGTTACGATGTCAATATCAACAGGAGGGTGCTCCGCAGCCTCATTAAAAACTAAGCTTCAGTGCCAGCCAAAGTTTGTACTGCATTAATACTCGTACTCCTATTGTGGTCTTGCACTCAACAGAACAGAGGTAACGGAATCAGTGACCCTGTGGTGGCAAGTGTATATAATAGCTCATTGTACAAGAGCGAATTAGATGAAGTAATCCATCCATCAGTCAATCATACCGATAGTATTGCGCTGGCTAAGGCCTACATAGATCAATGGGTCAAAGACCAAGTACTTATGGAGGAGGCTTCCAACTACTCTATAGATCGCAGTAATATCAATAGGCTTGTAGCGGACTACCGCAAAAAGCTCATCAAGTTTGAATACGAAAACAAAATTATCTCCGAGCAATTTGATACGGTGGTCAGTCCGTCAGAACTCTCTTCATTTTATGAGGCTAACAAGAAGCAGTTCCTTCTCAGTGAGCCCCTCTATAATATTCAGTTAGCTGAGATTAATAATGAAGTGTCCGATCTCAAAGACCTCTACAAGAAGTGGAAAAAAGATGAATCTGGAGATGTATTTTCGATTGCGTCTCGAGCAGTATCCGATACAAGTGTTTGGATGCAATGGTCAGAGATCAATCAATGGTCTGATCAATTCAATGAGCGCAAGGCTACAGCAGGGTCATATCAACAGATAAAGACAGATAACTCAGAAATATTTCTTAAAGTGCGCGAAAGTAAGGCACCTATGGACTATTCCCCCTTACCTTTCGTACGTGATCAGCTAAAGCAGATGATCTTACATAAACGTAAGTTGAAACTGCTCGAGATGAAAAGAGAAGAATTATACACCGAAGCACTGGAAGCTGACGAGATTAAAATCATGACACAATGAGAATTGCCTTAATCATATTTACATTTTTAGCTACTGCGAGTTTACTCTCTGCACAGCAGCCACTCATACTCGACAAAATAATTGCTCGTGTTGGAAGTGAGAACATCCTATACTCTGAAGTACAAGAACTGTTCAGCTATGCTAAAGCACAAAGCGCCGATTATAGCGATGATATACAGTGTCAGATCATGGATCAATTGATCGGCAAGTCGCTACTCCTCGATCAGGCAAAACTGGATAGTATAGTCATCAGCGACGTCGAAGTAGAAATTGAACTCCAGAGAAGGATAGATTTTATACTCGCACAGATGCAAGGCAACACCGACTTGTTTCGCAATACCTATGGCAAGACTCCACTCGAGCAAAAAGAAGTGATGAGAGAGCCTCTACGTGATGACTTGATACAACAGCGGATACAAGGTCAGCTTATCCAAGATGTGACGATCACGCCTAAGGAGGTTGTTGCATACTTTGAGTCGATCCCAACGGATAGCTTGCCCTATCTTAATGCAGAGGTAGAACTCGGGGAGATCGTTGTCAAGACTATTATTGCCGAAGAAAACAAAGAAGCTGCTCGAGCTAAACTGCAAAAAATTAAAGATCGTATTGTCAATGATGGCGAGGACTTCGCCGAACTGGCCTCTATATTTTCTGATGATCCTGGATCAGCACAGAAAGGCGGCGACTTAGGATGGCAAAAGAGAGGGACTTTCGTTCCAGAATTTGAAGCTGCAGCATATAATCTCGCAGAGCAAGAGATCTCAGATATTATCGAGACTCCATTTGGCTATCACATGCTACAGTTATTAGGCCGTCGAGGTAATACCATAAATATCCGACACATCCTCGTGAAGCCAGAAATCACACAAGATGATATCGATCGAACTAAAAATCATCTCGACTCACTATCCAGATTGATTGCCTCAGATTCTTTAGCATTTGAGTATGCCGTGAGACTGCACTCAGACGAAGAAGCACAGAGTTATAACAACGCCGGCCGACTTAACAATGATAAGACTGGAGATACTTTCTGGGAAACCGCCGATCTCCCCTATCAGATCTACTTTGCCATCGAAAATCTCGAAGTGGGAGAGCTGTCAGAGGTTCTTGAGTTTGAGCAACGAGGAGAGAAAATCTACAAGATCATCCAGCTTCAGTCTAAGACTAAACCGCATAAAGCCAGCTTAGAGACGGATTACTCCAAGATCCAGAACTTCGCCAAGGAAAGTAAAAAGAACGTCTACTTCAATGACTGGGTCGAACAAAAAATCGACAATACACTGATTACGATTATTGACGACTTTAAGTCTTGTCCTAACCTCATGAGGTATTATGAAAAGGAGGATAATGCGATTAATAGGTAGAAATCCATGAAGTCCACACTGAGCGCTCAATTAGAGCCCTTATGATGAATGCCATGTATTCAACAATAAAATTTTTACCCATTCTTTATCGACTTTTTCATAGATAAAGAACATACCGCCACCAATTCCAGGCAAGTCCTTGTGAATATGATATCCATTCCTATAAATGATGAGATGATCTTCTATCATTATCGGGTAAGCCAATACTTGGAATTCTTCAAACAAAACTCTTTTGCGAACTGACTCAATTGAATATGGCACCGCTTTTTTGATCTCTATTCGAGCTCTCTTACCTTCTGCATCTGTGGCAACCGATATCATGTTACTATAATAAATTTCTCTCGAATGAGCTGAAAAAACACATTATTACCTCTGAGATTACACCTATGATGCAGAATTCTCAGGTCTGGTGCTGGTGGTGGCCCGAGATTCGAGATGGAATCAATAAAATGCTGTCCATACTCCAATGAGTATTGCTCAAAATCCTTGATAAAAAATAATTTAAAAGGAAGCAATTGATGAACTGTAGGTATATCGGGGAAATCACGTTCTATGATTTGTTCTAATTGTTCAATAGCTGGAGACTTAGTACGACTGCAACTAACAAACAATGAAACTACCGCAGTAAGAAACAGTGGATATGAGGAGCATTGAAAGATGTTCATCAGCTAAGTGTCTGGATTCCAAGTTAAGATGATTCTTAGGAGGATTTTGATGTTTTCGTCCTCGTTCATTGTATAACTACTATTTTGTTTCGAGAATTCTGAGTATTGTCACGATGAGGAAGTATTAGCCTGACGCTGTCGCCATTTGATCGGTATGATGTGAATAACTCCAAAAAAAAGAGCGGCATACCCCCCAGTAGCCGCTCCGAAAAATCTCCAATACTTAATCCCTTAAGTATTCAAAAGTTAAAGAATTACCTACTCAAATGCACAATCCTTGCCAGTATGATCGATTGTACATGGTATATCATACATTGCTTTAATGATACAATTGTATTGAGCAGTCAGACAGATAGATACATAATGTAAAAGATATATATCATCAGTTTACATGCGTTTTAGACCCAGATTATGGTAAAGTTTTTAGTTATACCCGTGGTTTTTCTATTCTCCTTCGCACGACCACACTACTCTCATGGCCAGGGCCTCAGCAAGGACACGACCAGCGTGAATAATATAAAACCTTGGACGGCCATGGGGCTGATGACTGCTGGTCTAGCTACTAGCAGCAATACCTTTAAGAGGAACCTGCAGTCTGATGTACAAGATATCATCGGTACATCTGAGTCAGACCTCGATGATTATCTGGCATTTGTGCCAAGCGGACAAGTGCTGCTCTATGCACTCAATAAGAATAATACTGACCGTCTATACCATCTCAAGGGATATGCGTACAGTACGGCGATCAATCTGGGAGCAACGTGGGCATTAAAGTCTATCCTGAATGTCGAGCGTCCCCGAGGCGGAAACTTCGCATTTCCATCTGGTCATACGTCTTTTGCTTTTTCGACAGCTACGGCAAGCTATATGGCACTCAGGGATAAGCGCCCCGTACTGGCTTGGGTATCGTTTGCACCAGCAGCAGTAGTTGGGGTCATGCGAGTACGGAAGAATCGCCATTGGGTTCCAGATGTGTTATTTGGTGCCGGACTGGGGATTATCAGTACCCAGCTCACCTATAGATATCTGGTACGCCCATCTCCGACAAAAGAGGCAGGCAGATTTCTATCCAACTTACATTTTGACATAGCGCCAAGCCATATCAGCTTAGTATATCAGTTATAAAACGACATTTTGACACCTATCTGTCTATGGCATAGCCTTTGACCTGCTAAGTCATATACATTAGTTTTTACAAAAACCATTAACTATAACTATTATGGCTAAAGGACAGATTTCCGTACAAACGGAAAATATATTTCCCATTATTAAGAAGTTTCTTTATTCAGATCAAGAGATCTTCTTACGAGAGCTCGTCTCCAATGCGGTAGATGCCAGCAGTAAACTTAAGACCTACTCTGCGAAGGGTGAGTTCAGTGGGGATCTCGGAGACATGACGATAGATATCATCCTCGAAGAGGATAAATTAATCATCAAGGATCGAGGTATCGGTATGACCTCCGAAGAAGTTGACAAATACCTCAATCAACTTGCCTTCTCTTCAGCAGAAGAGTTTCTGGAAAAATATAAAGATGAGGCAAGCATCATAGGACACTTCGGACTGGGCTTCTACAGTGCATTTATGGTAGCCGACAAGGTAGAGGTCATCACTAAGTCCCATAAAGATGAACCTGCTGCTAAGTGGAGCTGTACGGGTAGCCCTGAGTATGACTTGGAGCCATCAGATAAGACCGAGCGCGGTACTGAGATCATCTTGCATATCTCTGATGATAGCAAGGAGTTCCTCGAGAAAGCACGTATAGATACACTACTCAATAAGTACTGTAAGTTTTTACCATTCCCGATCCGATTTGGCACGAAGACCGAGAGCAACTGGGAAGGCGAAGGCGATGATCGCAAAGAGATCAAAACGGAGGTAGACTATGTCATCAACGAGCGTGAGCCACTCTGGAAGAAAAGTCCAGCAGAGCTGACTGATGAGGATTACAAAGAGTTTTACTCTTATCTGTATCCGTACTCCATGCCACCACTGTTCTGGATACATCTCAATATCGACTATCCATTTAACCTGACAGGGATATTGTACTTCCCTAAGGTTAACAACTCTATCGAGATACAGAAGAATAAGATTCAACTCTACAGCAATCAAGTATATGTCACTGATGATGTGAGCCAGATCGTACCTGAGTTCTTGACGCTTTTACATGGGGTGATCGACTCTCCAGATATACCGCTCAACGTATCCAGAAGTTACTTACAGAGCGATAGCAACGTGAAGAAGATCACGAGCTATATCACTAAGAAAGTTGCCGAGAAGCTCAACAGCCTATTCAAAGAAGATAGAACAGCATTTGAAGAGAAGTGGAGTGAGATCAGTGTTTTTGCAAAGTATGGGATGATCTCTGAGGAGAAGTTTTATGATAAGGCCGAGAAATTCTGCCTACTCAAAAATATCAAGGGAGAGCACTTCACATTCGAAGAATACAAGGAGAAGATCGAAGCCACTCAAAAAGATAAGCATGACAAGATCATCCACCTCTATAGCAATGATATCAAGGGGCACCACAGCTTCATAGAATCGGCAGAGGGCTATGGTTATGATGTACTGGAAATGGATAATATCATCGACAATCACTTCATGCAGCATCTCGAGCAGAAGCTTGGATATGGCACATTCGTACGAGTAGATAGCGATACCGCTGACAACTTGGTACAAAAAGACGAGGAGAAAGAGTCTGTACTATCAGAGAAAGAACAGCAGAAGGTCGAAGAGCTCTTCAAGTCTATCTTGCCGGAGTCAGGTGGACCTAATCTTGAGCTTAAGGCACTTGCCCCGTCAGACCTACCGGTAATCGTCACTCGTCCAGAGTTCATGAGACGGATGATGGAGATGCAAAATCTACAGAACATGGGCAATGGCGATATGCCAGAGATCTTCAATGTAGTGGTGAATACTAATAATCCACTTGTTGCTGAGAAGCTCAATAAGATGCGCTCAGGCGAAAAGAAAGAGAAGTTTGCCAGTTATCTCTACGATCTCGCAAGATTGAATCAAGGCATGCTCAAAGGAGAGGAAATGTCGAAGTTCATCAAGAATAGCTTGGAGTTCGTCAGCTAAATTGACAGAGAGCTATAAAAACAAAAAAGGCTAAGCGAGTATCGCTTAGCCTTTTTATTATGTCTTTAATAAAAGCTGCTTACTTCAAAACAGATAATCTGTTAGGTGCTACAGCACTATTAGTCTCATCTTTCACTTCTATGATATAATTGCCTGCTGGCACGTCTGTCATAAATATTTGTGTGTTGGTAGAACCTGCATCAATATCTACTCTCTTAGATACTTGTCCCTTCATATTGATAAATCTCAACTCAGCATTTGATTGTAATGCTTGTCCAAATGAGATATTAACAAACTCTGTTGTAGGATTAGGTCCAAACTCAAATGATACGATATCTAAAGCTTCTGCTGCTTCGTAAGTAAACTCAAGATCGTGATACTCATTGATATCAAGTGAAGCAATCTTCTTAGGAGATACCCACTCAGCCATTTCGACAAATGCCGTTGCATAATCTTCGCTTCTGTCTTGGCGACCCCATACTAATTGCATGTCGTCGATATCGGCAGTAATGCTAAAGTTTAAGGTAGCAACAGTAGTCCATTCATCTCCTGAGCTTACAGTTACACCACCATCAACTTGATCTAATAGATCAATTGAAAAATTAGAGAAACCCATGTTATCATCGAACTCTAATGATCCAACACCTGCCGCTTTCACATTTTCGATAGTATTCGTAAAGATGATATCCGTATACTTCCCTTGTGGCAGGTTAGTGTTGCTTAACTCTTCGTTGAGCGTCAATACATCAGTATTGTAGAAGATACGGTAATTCTGTCCAGCCAATACCAAAGCGTCATCTGTAGACTTGAGTTGGATATTGACGTATGCTGTATTTGTATTTTGGTCTATGATAGGTGTAGAAAATCTGATGTCAATAGCATTGTTTGCCTGAACTCCAGATATCAACATAAGGTAAGTAAGTGCCGTAGCAAGAAACGTAGAAAAAGACTTCATTTTAAACCAATTGAATATGTTTAAGCAGCAATACTCACAAGAGTATCAAAGCTCATAAAAAACGTTACAACAATTCTCCTCGGGGGGAGATACGTGCGAAATGACTTTAGTTCGCACAAGTTGTGATCAATTGGATAGGGGGCGGATTGTTTTTGGTACTGCTAAAATGAGCAACTTAATTGATGTCCCCTCGGTATCTAACGTTTTTTTTTGTCTACTGATTGTCAAAAGTCTTGATAACACTCTTAGAATTAATGACTCCACCATTACTATCTAAGACGTCTACGGTATACCGTCCGCTTGGCCAGTTGCTCAGATCATAACTGAACTGATCTTGACTATTGAGAGATTCATATGCTACTTGACGCCCTATCCCATCTGTAATAGATATAGTATTAGCATCATTCTGACCATCAAACTTAATGTTGATATAGTCGGCTACTGGATTAGGATATACTGTTATGTCTACAGCGCTCTCAGTAAGTCTGCCATCCTGACTTAGGTAATCTATAAGAAGATTGGGTTCTATGACCACTTGCTCATCATCTGAATCCCACTTAGAGAGGGCTACTTGTGCACTGGCAAAATCTTGTGTCAATTGACTCGCCCATACGAGGTCATAAGCATCATCTGATATACTATTAAAACACGCACTGGCTACAGCGACCCAAGAACCATCTGGTGGCAGGATGACCGTGTGATCGTTATTGACACGAGCGTCTACTGATAGTGATAAGAATCCAATATCATTTTGCTCTGTGCTGAGCACATCCAAGTCCCCATATGACTTGCGTGAGCTGTAGTTCTTTATGCTTTCTTCGATTACTTCTGCTTGCTTGGCGTTGTAAAACATCCGGTAGTTCTGCCCAGCTAAAGAAATTTGCTCATGATATGGTGAACGAATCTCGAGGTCATAACACGCCTTACTCTGCTGTTGTGATACCTGAAGTATTCGCAAATCCACCTGGCTCTGAGCCGTCAGAAATGAAATGCTAAGGAAAAGGCTGAGAATTAATGAAGCAATCGTTTTCATAATAACATATTATAATTTTTTATAATATCAAATACAGTGCCAATCTTATCGGATGATAAGGTCATCATACTGATTCACTGTAGTCGATAGTAGATCCTGCTTACTGTTTTGAGTGGATATATCGACATATGCTCTCCCATATTTGGAAGTCATCTCTTCGCGTGCAAATACAACTGAAATCTTCTCATCAAAATCTGCGACTATAAAGCACATAGACGCCACTTCGATTCCTTCTGCAGAAATCTTGGCGCCCGCCTGCTTCAGATTAGAGTGTACGATGGCAAAATTGATAAAGCCCAAATTGCCTTCAAACTCTAATCCTCCTCTCCCACTGGCATCTACGCCAGCAACGTGTTGGACGAGTCTCATCTGATAGAGATCTTCAGGTAATTCTGTCTTTAGAGACTGCTCATCGAGGGTAAGATTTTCAGCACTGTAGTAGATTCTATAGTTCTGACTTGATACACTGTGATCTGCAGATCCAGGATCTGACATCTTTAAGCTTACACATTGTTGGTTGCCTGATTTTTCAGACTGCTCTAATTCTATGTTAATCTCTGCTTGGCTGTATCCCACCATTGACAATGCCATACATCCTAAGCTCAACAATACTTTACGTGTTTCCTTTTTCATTACATTCATTTATATAAGAACTGCTGCTATTATGACACTTATAGTCTCTAAAAACCACTACACTATCCTTAAGTCTCACCACTTAGATCACATATACCGAAACCATAATATGCGGCGTCTGAATTATTAGTACCTTAAATATAGTATACTATATATTACATTTTAAAATAATATGATATAAACTAATACATTAAATATTTCATATATATAATTAATAAATATATTTACAGATGCGCTTGTTAGACCTATTAGCACTCATCACCGTATCTATCATCCTATTAGCTGCCTGCTCACCCCATACAGTAGACACATACACCACAGAAGAGATCAATGAAATCATGAGCCATGTCAATGGAGATGATCCAGCATTCACCGTAAAGGACATCAAGTTTGACTCTGTCATAACCCTCGCTGGAAATAGAGCCTATCAAGATGATAATCAGCGAGTTAAGGCGAAGATATTCTATTACGGAGATCTGGCAAGAGGCTACTTTAATCTGACAGATCGCGATAGCAAAAACTTACAAATATTCGGTAGAAAGGTCGATGATCTCTGGGCGTTCACTTGTGTAACCAAAGTGAATATGGAAGAAGTCGGTGGTTATATGATACTCGATGGTCGACAGGGTATCTGGTCTTCAGGACATATCAATTTTGAAAAGCAGAATATATCCTTCAAAAAGCTAAATCAGGATTACGACACGCTACAAGAGTGGTAATCTGACATAAATAAACTTAGGTTGGTTGGTCAAATAATAGGGTCGGATTATTCGGCCCTATTTCTATTTTAGCAGCTATGGTGCTCTCACACGGTTTTCATAATAATCGGATTGCTCCCCTATCAGAAATATCTATAGGTCCCAACAATCTCTCCCTCCATCGAGGATATGGCATATTTGACTACTTCACTTATCATAATAGATCCAATCATCATCTGGATTGGTATTTAGACCGGTTTTATAGCAGCGCTGATAAGGCTAACCTTGTTATCCATCATTCTCGCCAAGAGATCATAGACATCATTAATCAGCTCTACGATCTCAATGATACACCCAACTCTAATATTAAAATCATACTCTCAGGTGGTGATAGTGCTAATGGGTATACGCCAACTGATAAGCCTGATCTACTCATCCTCAACTACAAGCATACACCCCCACCCACAGCGCATTATACTCAAGGCATCAAGTTGCTTACCCATCGCTATGTTAGGCCCATGGCTGATATCAAGAGCACGAACTACATCATCCCATATCTTATGAGGCCTAAACTCGAGCAGGCAGCTGCACTGGATGTGTTATATATGATGGATGGCATCATCAGTGAATCCTCAAGAGCTAACATCTTCTGTTATCGTGATCACACCTTGTATACCCCCAGTCGAGATATTCTGCCAGGTATCACACGTCGGATATTAATAGAAGAACAGGTCCTGTACCCTGTTGTACTCAAGGACATCAAACTCGATGAACTCTTGGCCTCGGATGAAGTATTTATCACGAGCTCAACCAAAAAGGTATTACCTGTCGTCAAAATAGACGATCACTCCATTAATGGCGGCAATGTAGGGCCTATATCCGCACGACTCAATCAGTGGATGACTACTCGTACCTCTTGCTAAATCGAGGATATATAACCACACAGAGAAGTATAATCACCAAACCCAAATAAAAACTGTAGTTAAGCTCCTCGAAATCACCTAATAGGACCCCGGCAAGGATGATACCATATACAGGCTCTAAATTAATCGCCAGATTAGAAGCGAATGCACTAATATGCCTGAGTGCGTATAGGTGTAATATAAAAGCTACACAAGTGCATAATACGGCCAAGATCAACAGGTAGAACCAATCCACCCCTATTGGCCACCAGTTGACATCATAGTTCAGATAGATGATAGGACTGAGCACTGCCAAAACTAAAAAAGCACTAAATAGCTCGACAAATGTGATGGCCTGAGGATCGGTCTCCTCAACATACTTCTTATTAATGACCGCAAACAACGCTGCAAGAAAGGCACTAATCAGCCCAACCCCCAGTCCAAGTCGCATCTGGCCCTCAAGGTCCTTAACTATCAGCAACATCGCAGGTATGACTAATAGGCCAAAGAGGACTTCGGCAAATCGAATTTTACGTCTAAAATATAATGGCTCAATAAAGGCCGTGAATAGTGAAACCGTCGCCATAGCCACTAACCCAACCGAGGCATTAGCATACTTGATCGCTCCAAAGAAAGTCACCCAGTGTATAGCGATGAGGGCTCCAACCATGAAATAAATCCCAAATAGCTTGCGCGAAAGGTTTAATAGCGATCGCCTAACCGTAGGTAAAAGAATCAACGTAGCGGACGTAATTGCAACTCGCCACAACACCAGCCAAAATGCCGACAAACTGATCAAATCCCCCAGGATAGCCGTGAAGCCCCAAAGGAATATGGCCACATGTAATTGTAGATAGGCTTTTTTTGTCAAATTGTTTCCAATATTTATTTGAAATACCCCGCAATAAACAAATTAAGATTATTAAAATTGGCTTACTTTCGTAAAGCTTCGGCATAGAGTATTTTTTATATGAGCATAGCAATTGGAGAAAAAGCACCCAGCTTTACGCTGCGTGATACAACCACTAATGAGGTCAGCCTATCTGATTACCACGGTAAAAACGTATTAGTCTTATTTTTCCCACTTGCCTTCACAGGAGTGTGTACTAAAGAGCTATGCGGTATAAGAGACGAACTCGGCAAGTATCAGGAACTGAACACAAACATTTTAGCCATATCTGTTGATAGCCCATTTACCTTGGGCAAGTTTAAAGAAGAACAATCATACAACTTTCCACTCTTGAGTGATTTTAACAAAGAGGTCTCTCGTGCCTATGGATCACTCTACGAAGATTTTGTTCTCGGCCTTAAAGGCGTATCCAAACGATCCGCCTTTATAATTGACAAAGAGGGGACTGTAAAATATTCTGAAATTCTTGACAACGCTGGTGATATGCCTAATTTTGAAAGTATTAAAGAAAATTTGGCCACTCTTTCTTAGTAATCACACACAAATCAGTCAGTAATTAATGCGTAACTCAATACACGATACAGAAGAAACAACGATGATAGCAGAAGCTGCTATCACTGACAAAGCTGAGCTATTAGTTTACAATGATGATTATAACACTTTTGATTGGGTTATCAAGTGTTTTATGGAGGTGTGTGATCATACATTTGAACAATCAGAGCAATTATCATTGCTTGTTCACTTCAAAGGTAAGGCGGTAGTAAAGGCTGGAACTTTTGAAAGTTTAAAGCCTATGAAAGATGCTCTTATCGATCGAGGCTTGTCTGCTGTGATCGAGACTTATCAAGAAAAGTCTTAACCTACATTTCCGGTAAATAAATAAAATTTTTTGTACTTCCCCCATCCCATGAGTGCTGACGATGATGGACTCTTGGCCATAGGAGGTGATCTTACTGTTGAGCGGCTGTTGTTAGCGTACAGATATGGGATATTCCCGTGGTATAATGAGCCGCCTGTCATGTGGTGGTGGACTCATCCACGATGTATGCTCTATCCCGCTAAGGTCAAGGTGTCTAAGAGTATGAGGTCTTATTTTAATCAGGAGAAATACAGCGTAAGTTATAATCAGGCATTCGAATCCGTCATAACAGCTTGTGCCACCCACGATAGGCCAAAGCAAATGGGTACTTGGATAAATGAGGGCATCATTGACGCATACATAGCTCTACATGAACTCGGTTATGCACACTCCGTAGAAGTATGGCGTGATGAAGAGTTAGTAGGTGGCCTATATGGTATAGGTCTTGGAGATATATTCTTTGGTGAATCTATGTTTGCTAATGCTAGCAATGCCTCTAAATTTGGCTTTATATCTCTGTGCCGCAAACTTGATAAGATCGGCATAAAATTAGTCGATTGTCAACAGAAAACGAATCACCTGATGAGCATGGGGGCAGAACTTATGTCCAAAGAGGAGTTTTGGAAGTATATTTCTGAAAATCAAGCGATTGCCGATCGCCCAATACGGTTAAACGATTAAGTCATGATCCAATACGAAAAGCATATCCTTGACAATGGTCTCACGGTACTGATCGAGCAAGACAACTCGACAACTATGGCGGCAGTAGATGTACTCTACAAGATTGGTTCTAAAAATGAGTCTCCTCAGAAGACGGGCTTTGCACACCTATTTGAGCACTTGATGTTCGGTGGTTCTGATCACGCCCCGAGCTATGATGAACCGCTACAGATGGCGGGAGGAGAAAACAACGCCTATACCAATAATGATTACACTAACTTTTATAATAGCCTACCCGTACAAAATATAGAAACAGCGCTATGGCTTGAGGCTGATCGTATGGCGCACCTGACGCTCAATCCCAAAAGCCTCGAAGTACAGAAAAAAGTAGTGATAGAAGAATTTAAAGAGGTGTGCCTGAACAAGCCCTACGGCGACGCTTGGCATCATATGTCAGACTTGTGCTTCAAAGTCCATAATTATAGATGGCCCACCATAGGCCTCAAGATTGATCATATTGCCGAGGCTAACTTAGAGGATGTGGCGGGATTCTATGCCCAAAACTATAATCCCTCTAATGCGATCCTAAGTATATCCAGCCCTCTGGATGCCGATGAGATCTTACGCCTTGCTAACCATTGGTTTGGAGAGATTCCCGCTGGCACCAAGCCAGATCACAACTTAACTCCTGAGCCCAGACAGACAGCGATGAGGACCAAGACCATATATGGCGATGTGCCCTCACCGATGATCCTTATGGCTTTTCATATGCCTGGTCGGACATCAGAACAGTACTATGCCTGTGATCTCATATCAGATATACTTGCCAATGGCAAATCCTCGAGATTCTACCAGCAACTGATTAAGAGTAAGCAGCTATTTAGCGATGTGGATTGTTACATCAGCGGGAGCAGAGATAGCGGTCTCATCATCATCGAAGGTAGACCGATGCCGGAGGTCACCATGAAACAGGCCTATGATGAAATCTGGAAGGAACTCGAAAAACTTAAAACAGAAAAAGTCGAATCCAAGGAGCTCGAAAAACTCAAGAATAAAGTTATCAGTAGCTTATGTATCAGTGATCTCACAGTACTCAATAAGTCTATGTCCATGGCATACTTCGAATATCTCGATCAGATAGAGCTGATGAATGAACAAGAAGCTCTCTATGAATCCATCAATAGTGATATGATATCAGATGTAGCTAAAGAGTTCTTAGTCGAAGAAAATCTAAATGTGCTATACTATCTCCCTAAAGAAAAGTGATTTTATACGGGATACAGGCATGATAAGAGTAACTTAACCCTATAGAAAAACAAGCAATATATGCAGATCAAGTTTTGTGGAGCGGCAAGAAATGTAACAGGTAGTTGTCATCTTATTACACTCGACAGTGGATTTAGGATACTGTTAGACTGTGGCTTGTTTCAGGGTGGTGGAGATGATGATGAGATCTCTAATAGATTGCTACATTTTGACCCCAGCACCGTGGATTGTTTAATCCTATCACATGCTCACATAGATCATACCGGGAGAGTACCGTTCTTAGTAAAAGAAGGCTTTCAAGGGACCATACATGCCACTCATGCCACTCGAAGCCTCTGCAGCATCATGCTGCTCGACAGTGCCAAGATACAGGAACGAGAAGCCGAGCAAGACAACAAGCGTCTCCTGAAAAAGAAAAAAAAGAAGAAAAGCATCAAGCTAAAAGAGGCCCTATACGGCAAGCAGGATGTCGCTGCCACCATGAGCCGATTCATGAGTCATCCTTATGATAAATGGAACAACATCTGCGGTGATGTACAGGTCTTGTTCAGAGATCAGGGACATATCCTCGGATCAGCAAGTGTAACATTACGGATCACAGAGGGATCTAAAACAACAACTATAGGATTCACGGGAGATATAGGCCGTCCAGACCGTCCTATCCTCCGTAATCCATCGCAGCTGCCCGAGGTAGACTACCTCATCTGTGAATCCACCTATGGTGATAAAGAACACGAGTCTAAGCCCGAGCAGTCTCAGAAGTTCTTAGAGATTATGAAGGAGACTTGTATCGACAATCGAGGTAAGCTCATCATCCCCGCATTCAGCATAGGTCGTACGCAAGAGCTCGTCTATATGATGGACAAGATGTACAATGATGGCTCTCTACCCCGAGTGCCGGTATATGTGGATAGTCCACTTGCTGTAAATGCTACTGAGATCTATGGGTCTCATCCAGAGTGCTTTGATTCTGATCTTAACGAATATCTATTAGAGGATGATGATCCATTTGGATTTAATAGTCTCGAGTATGTACGTAAGGTAGATCGATCCAAATGGCTCAACTTTACCAAGGATCCAGGTGTGATCATCAGCGCAAGTGGTATGATGAATGCCGGAAGAATCCGGCATCATATGTATCATAATCTTGAGGATCCTAACAGTACCTTCTTAATCGTGGGATACTGCTCACCCAATACAGCGGGAGGCATACTCAAGGGTGGAGCTAAAGAACTTAAACTTCAGGGAGACCTGCTGAATGTAAACGCTCGCATCGAATCCATGGACTCCTTCTCTGCGCATGGAGATCGCAAGGAGATGCTTGATAATATCTCTAATCAGAAGAGCACTGTAAAAAGAATCTTCCTCGTACATGGAGAGTATGACACGCAGCAAAAGTTCGCAGAATATCTAGGACAGAATGGTTTTGGTAAAGTTTCAATTCCCAAAGTAGGCGAGGAAATAGTACTCTAAGACGAAAAATTAGTGACGTGCATATCTATAAGTCAGAAATAGATTACAAGATCTACAACGCCGTAATGCTTATTACACTGTTGAGTATATCGCCTATTTTCTTCGTAGGCGAATTTTCTCCTGTACTCATTATTGTCCTCGTGATAGTCGCTGCCAGTCTATGGCTTACGTACACCGTCTTTCACGGTATACGGTATATCATCAATGTCGAAAAACAGACGCTGACCGTCAAAATTGGATTCTTTACTCATGGGACCTATAGCATCCCAGAAATTAAGAGTGTCAAGAAGTCTAATACTTGGCTTTCGTCACCTGCCGCTTCTATGGACCGAATTGCTATAAAAATCTCGTTCACCCCCCTGGTCATCTCTCCTGAGAAGAGAGGTGAGTTTATCAATGATCTACTCAGTATCAATCCTAATATTGAGATTGAGGAGTCTTTACTTAGCCAGTAAGCTTAACCTTACATATCGCAGCCACCTTAATTCAGAGTCGCAAGACTATTGATATCCTTGAGCTGATCGACAATGGCGTTATAAAGTTCATCAGACTTGAAGGGCTTAGTCACGAAACCTGTCATACCTATTGTTTCTGCCTTAAACCTTACATCACGTTGCGCTGATGCGGTTAATGCGATGATCGACGTACGCTTACCTACATACTCAGCATATCTCAATATTTCCTTGCTTGCCTCATAGCCATTCATCTTTGGCATCTGGAGATCCATAAGGATGACGTCATAATCATTTTGCTTAAAGAACTCAACCGCTCTTCTCCCATTGTCTACGATGTCATATTCTATCTCCCACTTAGCCAGATACTTACTGATGACAAGTTGATTTATTCGGTTGTCTTCTGCTACCAAGACTTTGATACCATCGAGAGTTACCGAGTTCGGTCGTAGGATATTTGTTCCGGGAGTGATGATTAATTGCTTCTCAGTTTTTTCAAAGCTCAGCACAAAGTAAAATTTGGAGCCGATGTCTGGTACACTCTTTACTTTCAGATCGGAGTTTTGCATCAAGAGGATCTGCTTGCATATTGCTAAGCCTAATCCAGTCCCTCCATACATGCTCGATATACTGGAGTCAGCCTGCTTAAACTTTTCGAAAATTCGATCTAATTTATCGAGTGAAATCCCGATACCTGTATCCTGTACTTCGAATAATAGACTGACTGATTCGTCAGTCTCGGCGACATTTTCCACAGTCAGATTGATCTCTCCCTCATGAGTAAATTTGATGGCATTACTCAGGAGATTATTTAATACCTGAGAAAGACGAGTACGATCACCTTTTAACATCTTAGGAACTCTACTATCTATATCAACATTGAAGTTGACACCCTTTTCTCCAGCTTGATATTTGAAGTTTCTCTTAATGGACTTTATTAAATTTTTGAAATTAAACTCCGTCTGTTCCAGTTCAATCTGTCCTCCTTCTATTTTATTAAAATCAAGAATATCATTGATGAGTGCTAACAAGTGCTCCGACGAGTACTTTAGCGCTTGAAAATTTTCTTTCTGAGACTCCAAATGATTGTCCATCAACAGAACATTTGAGATCCCGATTACACCATTCAGCGGCGTTCTTATCTCATGCGACATTGTCGACAAGAAGTCTTCCTTTGCTGCTATTGCTTTACGCATCGCTTTCTGGGTCTTGATCAACTCAATCTCAGTCTCCTTCAATTTGGTCACATCCACCAAGCTCCCGATGACCCCTAACTCATCCTGACCTAAATCAGCAATTGTCTTATAGTTTATCTCGATCCATTTCTGAGTACCGTCCTTGGTTAATATTGAGACCACACTTTTAAATTCTTTGGAGACGTCACAGCCTATTTTTTCAATCTCTTGGTGGGCTCCATCATTAAATCCTTTTAAGAATTCGGAATAATGCTTACCGAGTGTTTCTTCAATCGTGTAACCTGATAACATCTCCCATGACGGATTTAAAAATATGAACTTCCCTTCGCCATCGGTTTCGAATATCACTCCAGGAACATGATTAACAACCCTCTCGAGCTGTTCCTCTGTCTTGGTAAATACATCAGTTAGCTCACTTACATCTTCTTCTAACTCTTGATTAACCTCAACTAACTCCTCAGTACTCTGGTCTAATACATTGTCCAAAAGAGATAAATCCTTATCATAACCCTTATAGGCCTGGACCACGAGCTCGATCAAATCGTGCATTTTGCTAACCTGATCATCACTTAGACCGGATTTCTCCAATTGTAGTTTCAATAATTTATGCATGGTCGTCGGTGATAGCCTTATTCGGAGATATCAATGGAAAAACCATAGTAGATATCGGCGCTGGAACTGGATATTTTGGATTTCGAATGACATCTAAAGGAGCAAAAGTTATTTCGGCAGATGTCGATGATCGCTTTTTAGAGTATGTTCAGAACAAAGCAGATAGCCTCAATGACCCGCTCATGCTAACAAGGAAAGTAGAGTATGATGATCCTCTATTAGCAGATGCTGAGGCAGATCACGCTATTATCGTTAATACCTATCACCACATCAATAATCGGAAAGAATATTTTTCTAAAGTCGCCGAAGGGCTCAAAGGGAACGGTAGTTTGATGGTTGTAGATTTCAAAAAAGATAGGGATAGCTGGGGACCTCCCAAAAGATATAGAGTACCTGCAGCCGAAGTAAAAGAAGAGCTAACAGAAGCAGGATTTTCCAAGTTCACCATTAATAAGACCTTATTGGAGAATTTCTATGTGGTCATCGCAGTAAAATAGATAGGTATAGAGAGTGATCTTTTAGTTCTGTATACAGAAAAGCGCAGTAATCACGGTATCTACTTATACTGCTGCACGATTCTCGGATTTTAGAAGACTGAGATCTCTTATTAAGAGACGTCTTCTATTAGAAGTCAAGAGATTCTTAGCTTTCAATTCATTGAGTACCCTGTTAACGGTCTGTCTACTCGTAGCAGTCATATTAGCAATCTCCTGGTTTGTTTTAAACTTGTGAATTACCCATTCATATCCTACTCGCTGTCCTTTTCTATCATTAAGATCTATAAGGTAGTCAAGTATTCTACTGCGTGAATCTTTAAACACCAAAGATTCTAATTTCTTGTCGTGTTCAACAGCACGTCGACCGATGATACTCATAATATATACATAGATGGGGCCATGTTTTTTGAATAACTGAGCCATATGATCTTTGGATATTACGCATATCTCAGTGTGCTCCATAGCTATCGCATAATATCGACGCTCATTACTACCTACTAATGCTAATTCTCCAAATACTTCTCCTCGGCCAAGATAAGCCTTGGTGATGGATCTTCCCCCGTATTTTTCAGAAGTTACTTTCACATGACCACTTGATATAACGTAGACTTCTTCAGCTTTTTGACCAGGCTGATATACGATGTCTCCCTCAGCAAATTTCTTGAAATAATGACCTATAGAAGAATGGTCTGATTTCTTAGGACAGAAAAACTCTAGAATGTCAAAGCTTTCCAAATACCATTTACTCGAATTCTCTGTTGTGTTGTTGGATATTTTTTTCATTTAAAACATCTTAAGTATGATCAATAATTAGCCTATTGTTCTTAACAAACTGTCATAGGTTCAACACAGATTCATAGGTTGTAGACATAGAGCATTTGAGCATTTGTTAAAATATCTACATGAATTTTCTTAGTGACTTTAGTCACATAAAAGGCCATAGTACAAGAAGTCTTAAAAGGTCATGAAGCCTAATATCTATAAGGGCAAGAGGGGGTACTCCAGGCTCCTAGACTCAAGAAATGTATTCGCTCGCAATAGCTGAACAATCTTTTAATCTGCTTCAATACTATGATGTCAGGCATTATAGCTTGCCGCTCGTTTTGAGCTCTCTGACAATTCATGTCCGACAACTTTGCTAACAGGTATACCGCAGACGAAAAACTAATTCCTTCCGAATTAGAGCTAACCCAAACGCTCATGATCAGAAGCCTTGAACCCCTTATTGAGCACACCCAAAGACACCTGTTGGTGAAAAGCCTCAGGAAAGTGCTCAACCCCAGGAAATCCCAATCTGATATTTCCCTGATCATGCGGTTGATAGGCAGTCCCGAAGATATAGTCCCACATAGATAAGGTTAGTCCAAAGTTAATGCCATAGCGCCGCTCCTTAGGCAGCTCGTATGAATGATGCCACAGATGCATCTCTGGACTATTGAATACATATTTCATCACAGGGCCCAATAAGAAGTACCCTATCGCCGCACCCGCTCCAACAATTATTATGGTAGACATCATAGTCGGAGTACCGACCAGATTAAAGTCAAGTAAATTCTGACTGATAATCAAGCCTATCAATCCCAATACGAGAGCCCCTGTATATCGATGGCTTACAGATATATTAGAATGATTGTAATGACCCCAAGCCAGCGTGAAGATGTGAATGATAAAAAAGTCATGTAGCCCAATGCCCAATAAAGCAAGTGGGATATACTCCAGGGTTCTGTAGACAATGTTCTCCATCCAGTGATACCGTAGATGTGCCGCAAACCCCATCTGCTCTACAGAGTGATGTACTTGGTGAAATTGCCATAGCCAGTCCGACCAGTGCAATAATCTATGCACCCACCACTGGACAAAGTCTCGCACTACAAATCCTGTTATTAATATAGCCCACATCGGCCAGGTCTTCATGGGATTTAGCCCTTGTAGATCAAATCCGTTGAAAGCAGCTTTGATGCCATCGTTAAAAAGATTGACAACCACATCGGACGCTGCATTGTATATAATCAACGAAAAGAGGAAAAAATTGAAAAACATGTAGAAAGCATCCAACCAGAAATCTCTTCTGATTATCGCTTGCTTCTTACGCCACGGTATGATCACCTCTAACACGAAAAAAAACAATGATACTCCAATCAACCAATAGAAATAGTTATTAAATGAAGGGTGCGTTATCTCATACCATAGATAACTCGCATAACCACTGTAGCCCTCCAAAAATATCTCTATAAGTCGACTCATATCTGTCATTTTAGTCTGAAACACGTATCAAAGTATAGTCATACAACAATACATAAAGTATTCATGTTGTTCTCGGTACGATCCAACTATAGTCACACATATACAACGGACTAAAGCAGCCTTCTTTATAACACTCTCGTAATGAATAAAAATAACTTAATAATGTCCACATTTAAAAGCACCTTTTTAATTAGTCTAATTTCAATATTTCTAATAGCAGCATGCTCCAGCGACGACGAAGTTGTCTTGCCAGTAGATAACGATCCAGAGGATATGCCAGCAGATACGATGACAATGATCGATACGCCTATGGATACCATGACTATGGACACCATGACCATGACTGACGGTATGGGTATGGACACCATGACTATGGGCGGTGATGGCATGGGTAATGGTATGGGTATGGGTATGGGTATGGATACTATGACCATGGACACTATGACCATGACTGATGGTATGGGCATAGATACTACTTCCATGACGATATGGACTGGAGAAGAATTAAGCTTTGTACTTGCAGATGATTCAGACATCACAGCGCCTGGCAATCAGGATACTATTACATCCAATGTGATTATCACACGAGCTTCTGGAGGGGGACAGATATTCAATCTTGCTATAGAAGCTATGTCAGACGAAAACATAAGTCCAGCTGGTACGGCATGGGCGGTAGGACGGACTGACGATTTGGAGAATCTGACTTTTACGCCATTTAGAGAAGCTGTAGGGCGTCCTCGAGATGCTGTAGGTGTTGACCTCGTCTTGCACTTAGTTGAAGACAACATCTTTTTGAACGTAACCTTTACGGACTGGTCCGTAGGTCGTAACAATGGCGGTGGTTTTGCATATCGTAGAGCGACGCCTAACCAATAAATAGTCGTCAGAGTTAAGCACTTATACCTATGGATTAAATCCGAATAGTTGCTCGCAAACTGTGCTATTGATCTTGGCTTTATTAAGCCATAATCTATGGTATTAATGCGGCAGTTTATCTCGCAACAATCCGTACGTATAAGTGCCTAATATCGCGCTGAGTATTACCACGATAAATACCGAAAACCCATTGCCCACAAGCGTATACATCGGTCCTGGGCAGGCTCCGCTGAGTGCCCAGCCTAATCCAAAGATGATACCCCCAAATAGATATCTGGGGATGCTGTAGGCCTTGTCAGCAAGGTGAATCTCAGCACCATCGTACGTCTTCAATTGTTGGCGTTTGATCAATTGCATGACTACCGCACCGACAGCAAGTGCTGTACCTATGATACCATACATATGAAATGATTGAAATCTAAACATCTCTTGGATACGGTACCATGAGATTGCCTCAGACTTAGTCATGATGATGCCAAATACGATACCGAGTAATAGGAATTTTATATACTTCATCGTCTATTAAAATATAATTGGGAAGAAAACAAAAGTCATAATCAGTCCTCCGATGAAAAACCCGATTACGGCAATCAGTGAGGGCAATTGAAGATTAGATAGTCCTGTAATCGCATGTCCAGAGGTACAGCCTCCAGCCCAGCGAGCCCCAAATCCTACTAAGAATCCTCCAACCACCATAATTAAGAATCCCTTAATCGTAAGTAGCTGACTCCAACTGAATAAGGCCGTTGGCGCATAATCCCCATCAAAGGATATCCCCAATTGGTTCAGATCAGACACTGTACTACTACTAAGCTCAAGCGATTCTGGATTGGCCAGAAGTGTACTACTGATAAAACCTCCTATGATTGCTCCTAAGACAAAAACAATATTCCATCGTTCGGCCTTCCAATCGAAATTGAAAAACTCGCTATGCTTTCCAGCACCTGCTATGGCACATGCACTTCGTAATGTAGAGCTCACACCAAAATTGCCGCCTACCCATAGCAGCAAAAACATGACTAAGGCAATCAGTGGTCCTGACACATACCATGGCCACGCTTGTGAAACAAATTCTATAACATTCATTGACAATAATCTTTAGTTAAATTGAATGAAGTATGTATCTCCTACAATGTCGTAGGACATACGTATTCAGAGATTGGTATATCCGTATTATTAATCGCCTTAAAGCCACCTTGTACATCAATGATGTTATGATACCCACGAGACTTTAAGATTGATGACGCGATCATAGATCTATATCCTCCAGCACAGTGTATATAGACTGTTTCTGATTGCGGCAGCGATGACAAGTGTTGATTAATCGTACTTAGCGGCAGATTGTGAGCGCCGATGACATGTGATGAGATATGTTCAGACGCTCTTCTCACATCATAGATTCGCTCGCTATATTCTTGATACTCCTGTGCTAAGGATGTTGCTGCTACACTCTGCACTGTATCAATCTCATAGCCCGCCTCTTCCCAGGCGTCTACACCTCCGGCGAGATAACCTACTGTATTGTCAAATCCTACCCTCGAGAGTCTGATGATCGCTTCCTCTTCTCTTCCTTCGGGTGCGATAAGCAGGATCGGTTGTTTGACATCGATGATCAACTCTCCTACCCATGGTGCAAACGACCCATCCAGTCCAATAAATATACTGTTCGGGACGTGGCCCGTTGCAAAATCAAATGGTGTTCGTACATCCAGCATTATGGCATCAGTCTCACTTGCCACGAGCTCAAATGCCTTTGGTGTGAGGGCTTTCATCCCTTGACCGATCACCTCATCGATATGGTCATAACCCTCTTTGTTAAGCTTAACATTGAGTGGAAAATATGCCGGTGGTGGCGTCAAGCCGTCAGTTACTTCTTGGATGAACTCCGCCCGAGTCATATCAGCTCGCAGGGCGTAATTCATCTTCTTTTGATTGCCGAGTGTGTCTACGGTCTCCTTCATCATGTTCTTACCACAAGCTGAGCCTGCTCCATGTGCTGGGTAGACGATGACATCGTCAGGCAGTGGCATGATCTTATTGCGCAAACTATCAAAAGCATATCCTGCAAGATCTTCCATGGTCATATCCGCTCCTTTCTGCGATAAGTCTGGGCGACCTACATCACCTAAAAACAAGGTATCTCCTGTAAATATAGCATGCTCTCGCCCCGTCTCATCGAGTAGCAAATAGGTGGTACTCTCCATCGTATGGCCTGGTGTGTGCAGCACTCGTATTGTCAGGTCCCCTATTTTGAACTCCTCTCCATCCGTGGCTATATGCGCGTCAAAGCTAGGATTGGCATTAGGACCATAGATGATCGGGGCGCCAGTTTGCTCAGATAGCGTCATATGTCCGCTCACAAAATCTGCGTGAAAGTGCGTCTCAAATATATACTTGATCTTCACCTGATCTTTCTGTGCTCGATCTGTATAGGGCCCTACTTCTCTCAAGGGATCTATGATCGCTGCCTCTCCGTTACTGTGTATATAATATGCGCCCTGTGCCAGGCATCCTGTATAGATCTGTTCTATTACCATGTTAGGTTTATTCAATGTCTAATTGTTTTGAAATAAGTAGTAAGTGTTCGAATCCTTATCACCATCCTTCGATTTCATCGCATCACTTACATTCAAGAAAAAATTATTCTCACCAATGATTTTGACAAGTCCATTCTTATGAAATAAATCTCGAACAGGACCCTTTATATCGGCAAATTGCATTAAGATATTTTGTTGACGTAGTTTGTCAGATAGTTCTTTTAAAATATTGATAGCACTGCTGTCTACATGATGTATCCCGCCACCATCGATGACCAATCTCTTCAATCCAACCCGACCTCTAATTTTATTCAGTACAGCACCTCTAAAGGAGTTACAATTAGCGAAAAACAATGGCGCATCATATCTAATAATCAAAGTGTCATCAGTAGTATTCAATTGATCAAATCGAGCCAGGTTTCTATATGTTTCTGATTCTGGTATCTGACCCAACTCGGCAATGTGCGGATAGGCTAACCTATATATGATCAGTAGAATCGAAACCCCTACTCCCACTAATATGCCCATCTCTATACTGATGAATATAGTCGCAAGAAACGTAACCATAAATGCTGCGAAATCATGCTTATCTGCGATCCATAGATGCTTAGCTTCTTGGACATCAATCAATCCAAACACGGCAACCATGATTATGGCAGCAAGGACGGCTTTAGGCAGATAATAGAAATATGAGGTCAAAAACAACAAAGTGAGCATTACCAGTAGAGCACTTACTATAGCGGCTACACCAGATTTTGCGCCAGCTTGATCATTGACTGCTGTCCGCGAAAATCCACCCGTCACTGGAAAAGCACTAAAAAATGAACCGACTATGTTAGCCATACCCAATCCGATGAGCTCTTGATTAGGCTCAATCTCGTAAGTCTTATGTTTAGATTGGATGGACTTAGCTATGGCATAGGACTCCATATAACTTATCAATGAGATCGCTATGGCTATAGGTAATAATGCTGTAACTGAATCGAGTGATAGCGTAGGCATACTCAATCCCGCTAATCCCTCTGGCACCTCACCTATCATCTGCACTCCCTTAGCTTCTAAGCCAAAGAGAATCACTGTTGCTAATCCAAGAAAAACTACGATAAGCGGAGTAGGTATTTTTCTGTTGATCAGCTTTAGTAGGACTATCAGAGCAATAGACGACATACCGATCAGTAGTGTCGGAATATGGATCTCCGAAAAATTATGGATTACAGCAGTTACCGTTTCATGTATTTTCCCTCGTGCCATATCTAAGCCCAGCAAGTGCTTCAATTGACTAAATCCAATAATCAGGGCGGCCGCAGAAGTAAATCCAGCAATCACTGGATGAGATATAAGATTAACCAAGAACCCCAACCTAAATACGCCCATCAAAAATTGAATCATCCCCACCATGAGAGCCAGCAGTATCGCAAGACTGATAAATTGTGCCGATCCGACCTCACTAATTGCTCCCACTCCACTCGCCACTAATAATGACACCATGGCTACAGGACCTACAGCTAGCTGTCTTGACGTACCCAATAGGGCATATATGATCAGCGGTATGGTCGAAGCATATAATCCATATATTGGGGGTAACCCCGCAAGCATAGCATAAGCCATACCTTGAGGTATGAGCATAACACCAACCGTAATACCCGCTATCAGATCATCGATCAGGTATGATCGATTATAAGCTTTGATCCAGGTCAATATCGGCAGGTACCCTTTCATTAATCAGCTATAGGTTTTGGTGCATTACTCATATCGATATGACTATATGAGGCTACATTTTTTCAAGCAATCCAATAGCCCCAGGACTGAAGGATCTTTTACGGAGTAAAACACTTGCTTCCCATTTTTCTCAGATTGCAGCACTCCATTGTCTTTCATCTTAGCAAGATGATGTGACATCATACTGATCTCACACTCTGCTCCTATCGCAGTACATAGGCTTGATACATCCATTGACTTGTCTGCGCCGAGCAGCTGCAGGATATCAAGCTTTACAGGATGTGCCAGGATCTTCATGAGCCGAGCAGCGATTACTAATTTATCTCGTGATATGAGTTGTTGTTCTTCAACCATAGCACAATATTACAACATTTTAATAAATGTTCAATTGTTGTATTATTTAGATGCAGTTATAGTTATTTTTTATTCAACCCGATATGCTTAGACCTCGATGGTCTTCCACTTCCCTTTTCTAAAGATTACTATAGCCATGATAGCCAGTATAGACGAACTCACCGCCACAGCAATATAGACTCCCGTTGCCCCCAATCCCGTCATATTGGCCAATCCATAGGCCAACGGGATCTGAATTAACCAGAAAGCTATAAAATTCAAGATAGTGGGTGTATAGGTATCCCCTGCACCATTGAAGGCCTGACCGATCACCATCTCATACGCATAAAAGACATATCCCGAGAAGATGATCTGCAGGGCAAGTGCCCCCTGTCGGATCACCTCTGCATCATTGCTAAATAATCCAAGCACTTGTCTCGCCAATGGGATAAAGATGATCGACAGGACCAGCAGGATGTACATATTATATCGAGCAGCCATCCAAGCCGACTCTTCAGCACGATCTGGCTGTTTGGCACCGAGATTTTGCCCAACAAGCGCAGCACCAGCCATCGCTATACCCCATGAAGGAAGGATCGTAAAATAGAGCACCTTCCAAGCAATGGTATAGCCTGCAACTGTCTCACTACCAAAATCCGTCAAAATCTTAATCAAGAAAATAAAACTGGCAGAAGCGATTAAGTGCTGGCCAGCCCCACCAGCCGATATGGCGAGGATCTTACTGACAGTAGCCCACTTGATCTTGAGATGATGCTTGGCGATCTTGATCACAGACTTGCCATTGAAGAGGTGATATAGCTGATATAGAACTCCCACACCTCTACCGATACAAGTAGCTATGGCAGCCCCGGTTAATCCAAGTTTAGGAAAAAACAAATAGCCCATAATGAGACAGGGATCCAATATGATATTAATCCCATTGGCCAGGATCAAAGTTCTCATAGCTATGCTCGCATCTCCCGCACCACGATAGATCGCATTAATGGCAAAGAGCATCATGATGATGATATTGAGCGATAGGATAATCCTGGTATAGTTATGCCCCTCAGCGATAAGACCATCAGATGCGCCCATCAATCTCAAGAGATCATCCGAATAATAAAAACCTATAATGCCGATGATGATCGAAAAGAATATGGTGATCAGTATCGCTTGAAATGCCGCTGCAGATGCACCATCGTTATCTTTTTCACCGATGCGACGGGCCACAACAGCAGTTGCTGCCATGCTGATACCCATCGCCAAGGCGAACACCACGAATAAAAATGAATCCGTAATACCTATCGTAGCTAATGCCTCCGCACTGCCTATCTGACCAATGAAAAAGGCATCAACAATGGCGAACAGTGATTCCATGCTCATCTCCAGGATCACGGGTATGGCAAGCATAAATAGTGCTCGACGCACACTAATTTCAGTATAGTTAGTTTCGGTGCCTTTGACGGCCTCCCAAAAGAGTTGTATATATTTTTTCAATGCAAAGAGATTATGATGAAGTAAAAAGAATAATCAATCTGCCCAATATGCCAGTATCGCTGACTCTCTGATTTGCTAATCCCTCGAAGGTGCCATGCTTGAAATTGGAGTCCTGCAACATATTTCTATGTGCGAGCATGCTTTACTTCGTGATTGCTTCCCAGATATTGGGCTGATTAAGACTTCATAATCTTTGAGTTCTTGTTAGTGCTTGAGTGCACGATGCATCACAATGTAAGGATTTATAGCAGAATCAAGAATCCGATAGACTCTTCGATGAATTATACCGTCAACTCAATCCGATTACCTTCCGGATCTATGATAACACTCTCATAATAACCATCTCCAGTTGTCCTCGGCTTACCTACGATTGTATATCCATCTGTGCGCATCCTTTCGGTTAAGTTGTCAACCTCCTCTGCAGAACCCAGGGCTATCGCCATATGTGCGTAACCCGCTCGCCTATCATATGGGTCAGCTAATAATTCTAATTTGGGTTTATGCATGAGCTCTATCCTCGCTCCAGAATCAAATGTTAGAAAATAGGACTCAAATTCTTTCTTAGGGTTATAATATCGATCATTGGCTTTAGCGCCAAAGTACTTGAGGTAGAACTCCTTCATGAGCTCCAAATCTTCGACCCAAATCGCTAAGTGCTCGACTCTCATGTGAGCGTATCTTTTCTTGCGGCCTTATACCGCCCCTTGCCAAACTTAGTACCATTAAATTCTGTGGTAAGCTTCAGTCGTTCTCGTTCTTCCTCAGATAGTTCATTGAAGTCGCTGCAGTGCTCAGAGCAACAGCCACTATGTGCTGTGGCACACTCCGAACACTGGATAAATAGGATATGGCAGGCATCATTAGCACAGTTGGTATGTGCATCGCTCGACTTACCACATTGATGGCACTTAGCAATGACGTCTTCCGTTATGCGCTCACCCAGTCTGTCATCAAAGACAAAGTTCTTTCCGATGAACTTGTTTTCTATACCTGCTTCTTTGGCTTTGCGGGCATATTCTATGATGCCTCCATCTACTTGATATAGATTATCGAAGCCCCTGTGCTTAAAGTAAGCCGTGGCTTTCTCACATCTGATGCCACCTGTGCAATACATGATGACGTTCTTCTCTTTGTTTTCATTGAGTATATCCTCAACTATAGGGAGAGACTCTCTAAAGGTTTCTACATCTGGCTTAATGGCCCCTTTAAAATGACCAACCTCATGCTCATAATGATTGCGCATATCTATAACCACAGTATCATCCTGATCTGCCATTGTATTAAACTCCTGAGCATTGATATGTACCCCATTGTCAGTGACATCGAAATTTTCATCCTCAATACCGTCTGCCACAATCTTCTTTCTGACCTTAATAGCCAGCTTAAAGAATGACTTACCATCGTCGTCTATAGCCACATTGAGCCGACAACCATCCAAAAAGGTGATACTGTATAATGCAGCCTTAAAGTCCCCAAATCGATCATCCGGTACCGATACTTGACCATTTATTCCTTCGACAGCCACATAAATACGGCCTAACACATCTGCTGTAGATAGAATGCTATAGAGATGATCTCTAAATATCCGCGGGTTACCAATCTTGGCATATTTGTAAAAGGATACGGTCGTACGTGATAGGGTAGATTTTTCAATATGCTCTTTGAGCAATCGTCGATCTACACGATTGTGGAGTTGTTTCATAGCTGTTGATTTGATTCAATTGCAGGTTGAACAAATTCGGCATAAAATTAGCTGTATAAATCATGTAAAACAACTGATTGCTGGTGTTAGCATCATAGTATCTGAGGAGGCAAAGAGAACTTCTCGCTGATAGACAGTCAGAGAAGCATGGAACTAATTATTAATCTTACGCCGTTAATCAGCAATGAAACGACTTTTTGTTATGGACACTAATACAACTGACAAGACACGTTACAGCGACTCTGAACTCCAAGAGTTTGATGCACTATTAGTAAGCAAGCTTGAGCAAGCTCGTGAGCAGCTTAAGTTTTATGTAGATCAGATATCCGATGACGGGTCAAGTGACAGTAAAAACAAAGGATTAGAAGATAGTGCTTCTTCAGTAGAGTCTGAGAGGCTCAATACACTCGCTGCACGTCAGAAGAAACTGATCCAGCACCTCGAAAATGCTCGACTCAGAATACAAAATAAAGTCTATGGCATCTGTCGCGAGTCAGGGACGCTGATTTCTAAAGAAAGATTGATGGCCGTGCCTCATGCAACCCTCTCCATCGCTGCCAAAGAAAATCAGAAGCGCAGAAAATAGACTGCCTTACCCAACGACACAGTCAATTGCTTAACGAATTAAGTTTATTTTTGCCAGACTAATTGGCAACAGAGAATGACGTTAAAAAGGTGGCAGATACTACTTGGTATTGTACTCTTAGTACTGATCGTCGATCAGGGTGTTAAGATTTATATCAAGACCTCATTAAGCTATGCTACTGGATTTGAAATTTTAGGTCAAGACTGGGCACGTATTCACTTCGTAGAAAATGAAGGTATGGCCTTCGGCATTACGTTTGGTAACAAGTGTATTGGCCTTAGGGCAGAAGATGGAGGATGTAATGGTATTATCCTGACTCCACAAAGTGCTAAACTCATCCTTAGCATATTCCGCATACTCATGGTTGGGTTTTTGTTTTATCTCATCCGTGAGCTTTATAAAGCTAAGGAGCCGCTTGGGTTGATCATTTGTTTTTGCCTGATCTTAGCAGGTGCTGTAGGTAACATCCTCGATAGTGCTTTTTATGGATTAATTTTTTCTGCATCTCCCTATCACCAAGAAGTTGCTCAGCTATTTCCAGAGGGAGGGGGATATGCACCATTTCTACAGGGCAAGGTGGTTGATATGTTCTATTTTCCGATGATTGATACGATACTACCCGACTGGGTTCCGTTTTATGGTGGTAAACGCTTTGAGTTTTTTAGACCTGTGTTTAATGTTGCAGATGCTGCAATATCGGTGGGCGTAGCTCTTATCCTAATATTCTACCGCAAGTTCTTGTTGAAGTCTAATTGAGTTCATCACTGAATTTGGTCAGCAGCATATGCTAAATCGGATCCCTGTGATCGGGTACTCCATAGCAGTATCAACAGCAATAGTTTTCTTCTTGTATGAATAAAAAGAAAAATCCTTCAGAATAATAATATCCTGAAGGATTAACAATTGGGTTGTTGAGTTAAGCTTTGCCTAAAAACCGCTGTACGGCTTTATCAGCTTTGGCTACTACTGGATAATTAATAGTGTAGTAGACCATTTTTCCCTCTCGCTCCGAATCAACCACACCAGCGAGGCGTAATATTTTCAGATGTTGGGAGGTTATAGATTGCTCGATCTTGAGCGTATTATATATTCTATTAACGTTGGTTGTGCCTTGGTCATCGATATATTCTAAGATCTTAAGTCTTAGAGGATGAGCGAGGGCTCGCATGAGGTTGCATGAATAGAATAGCTTCTCACTGCTAAACTTTACCTTAGTCTGTTTCATCTTAGTTTCCTTGTTTCTTTTTCTACCTGAAACAAATATGGCAATTAATCTTAATATGACAAATTAATATTAAAAATAAATGTAATCTGTTCTCTTCTTGGAACGGATTACATTCTTATTCTGTCGTAAAACTGAACGGTATAAGTAAAGTATAGTGTTAGCTATAATTTCTGATTTAGTGTATTGAATTGGTATTCTATCCTGCCAAATCCTCTACTAATGTCTGAATCTGCTCTAATCTTGCAATGTTCAGAGAGTAGTAGATAAACTTACCTTGTCTTTCAGTCAGTACCACACCTGCTCTTCTCAGGATAGCAAGATGCTGTGATGCTACTGACTGCTCAAGTCTCAACTTGATATATATGTCAGTGACAGTCATCGTGTCACCTGTCTCAAGTAAGTCAATTATACGCTGTCTTAGCTTGTGGTTTACTGCCCGCAAAACTAAAACCGCCTTTCTTAACTCAGCATAATCTAAGTGAACTTCACCTGCTCCTTTCTTAAGCGATACCGTTTCGTTCTTTTTATTTCTCATCAAATCAGGTTTTAACAGTTTGTGATTTGCCATAGAAAAACCAAACACTGTGCCGAAAAGTAAAAACCCCTAAATATTTTGAAATGATTATTCATAAATTACTGAAATCCAGTAACTTATTCAACAAGGCGCTTTTCGAATAAGTTCTCTTTAACTATACTTTATGCTTAGGTATAGTGACGTGAGGCGCCTTATAATAGTCCGGTTTGTGGTAGATAGTACTCACGTATTCCGTTTTGACGAACTTTTTTTGCGCCAGATCACACAGATTGGCGGCATTACATAGAGTAGGTTGTATCGCAATCTGCTCTGTGAGAGCAATATCAGCCTCGCCAAGCTTCTGAGCTCCATGCCCACATATAGAGAGTGGCTTACCTGTATAACGATCATAGAGCTCGTCTATGGACTCTTGTGAGTATATAAGATTATGTGCAGGCTCCACCTCATTAAGATCTTGATCATATATAGCCAAGTATACCTCCATCCTACGTGCATCAATAGTTGGGACTATCAGTCCAGTATAATCCTTAGGTAGTTGCTGGCGCACGCCATAGGCGATACTCTTAAGTGAGGATACTGCGATTAGTGGGATACGGTGTGCATAGCAGATGGCTTTAGCCGTAGATACGCCGACACGTAGTCCCGTATACGACCCAGGACCATTAGACACGCATACAGCACTGAGATCTGACAAGCTATGCTCTGTATCACCGAGCAAGGCCTTTATCATCGGAGTGAGCGCACTGCTATGTCGCATATGCTCATCCAGTGTATGCTCCTTGAGACATTTACCATCCTGAGACAAGGCTATAGAGCAAGTCTCTGTAGCTGTCTCAATGCATAAGATTAATGACATATGATTACTTCAGTAAAGACTGGTATCGCTTATTATCATTAATTAACTCAATCGCTTCTACGACTTCAGTATCGTTCTTAAGCATTTGTCTGGTCTTGCCTTCTTGATAGAAGTATCTCTTCACGATTTCCAATTCTATTTCATCTTGGATAGTAGACTGATACTCATCTAAGTCATCTGCCTTAAGATCGGCGATCTTCTTTTCGATTGTGCTGATATCCGTATTGATAATAGTTACCTCATGATTATCCGCAGCCTCTTTTAATTCTGCCAACTCTGACTCTGCCTCTGTGAGGTAACTGAATTTGTTATCCTTCAAGAACTGCTTAAATCCGGCATAGTCATTATACTGAAATGCCTCAAATGAAGCCAAAGAGTCTATATCGCTCACATAATCATTAACATACTTGAATATCATGTGCTGATCCCTCAGGGCTGTAACGATCTCTGGATTTTTAGCAGGTACGAGCTTTACATCAGGGATGATCCCTCCCCCATCGAGTACGGGTCTACCATTCTTAGTATGAAAGACTGCTCGCTCCGAGTCTGGGATATCCTTAGGCTCCCCGTTTTCATAAGCCACACTTTGTATACATCGGCCTGATGGGATATAATACTTAGATATGGTGACTTTTATCCTTGAGTTATAACCGACTTCCTGATGATTTTGTACGAGCCCCTTACCATAAGTACGCTGTCCCATGATCACACCTCTATCCAAGTCTTGGATGCTACCTGATACGATCTCAGATGCAGAAGCAGACCTGTTATTAACTAATACAACGAGGGGTAGATCCGTATCTATTGGCAATCTTCTGGTAGAATAATTTTGATCCCGCTCCCTAACCTTGGCCTTAGTCGACACCACAGGTGTACCGTTAGGTATGAATAAACCGAGGATGTCTACGGCCTCTGATAAGAGTCCCCCACCATTAGACCTAAGATCTAACACTAAGCCTTCCAGTTCATTGTCCTTGCGCAATTCTCTGAATGCGTTAGCAATATTTTTTGAAGCGTTCTGCGTAAATGTAGTGAGGTTGATATAACCGACGTTGTCGCTTATCATACCTGAATAAGGCACATTAGGGATCTCTACACTCGATCGAGTCAGTGTAATTGGATAACTATTTCCTTCTGCTGGTCGATCGATCGTTAACTTAAGCGAGGTGCCCGGATAACCACGGATGAACTGTAAGACGTCATCGTAAGATCTGTTAGCTGCAGACTCGCCGTTGATTCTGGTGATCTGATCACCTACTTTTAAGCCTGCTTCTTGAGCTGGACCTTGATCATATACTTCGACGATGGTAAACTTGCCATCTATTTCCTTACTTGCTGCACCGAGGCCATTATACTTATTATCGGTTGATATCCTATAACTCTCCACTTGTGACTCGCTATAATAGACAGTATAAGGGTCCAGACTATTCATCATGGCATCGATACCCGTACGCATCAGCTGATTGGGCTCGATATCATCTACGTAGTGCGTATTAAGTTGCTTATAGACATTGGTGAATATCTCGAGATTCTTAGCGATCTCGAATAGCTTATCATTATTGTTATATGCGAATGAGCTTAACAATATAATCCCCACACTGAGCACGGTAAGCTTAGGTAGACTCCACTTATTTTTCATTTTATTCGTTTTACACGCTCCTATAACGCATGATAGGACAGAATAATTCGTGTCAGTGGATAAATTAAGTGTTTGAGAGATGCTCTTTAACCAACTCCATAAGTTCTATAGGCTTCTCGGCATGTATCCAATGCCCTGCTGTCATTTTTGTGAATGTTGCATTAGTAAAATGCGTAGAAATCATTTCAATATCTCCCTGCTCAAGGTATCCCGAACGATCAGAGTATATGAAGGAAGCTGGTATCCGTATTGCCTTGCTGATCTCTATATTCCCGAGGATAGATTCATAATGTTTATATAGACTTGAGAAATTCGCTTTCCACCTAAAGCCATCACTCGAACGGGAAAGATTCTTTAACAGAAATTGACGCACTGCTACTTGATCTATTGATTGTGCCAGGTGGTCATCGGCGTCACTGCGCTTTTCTAAGCTGGCAAGATCCATACTGAGGACAGCATCAAAGATTTCAGTATGACTACCCTCATAGGCCTTTGGTGCCATATCTATAATGGTGATGGTCTTAGCTGTATCTGGATAGTCTGCTGCATACTGCATCACTGTCTTGCCACCCATAGAGTGCCCTATGATATGTGGTGACTGGATATCATGCTCACCGATAAAATCATTGACGTCAGCCGATAGCAGTTTATAATTGAACTCATCGCTATGTGGTGACTTGCCATGATTGCGCTGATCTATTATATGTACGGTGTAGTCTTCTGCAAGCTTCTTAGCGAAAGTTTGCCAATTGTCTAACATACCAAATAGACCATGCAAGATGATTACTGGCTCTCCGCTACCAAATACTTTGAAGTTCAATGTCATAAGGCAAAAATCGGATTTTTATTAGTTCTGGGCTATGCTGTAAATAATTAAGGAGAGTCAACCGTCATCAGCCCGAGTATTAATTACTTAGGGTATACACCTATGCCCATACATCTGAACTCTACAGGCATACCCAAAATTTCAAACGAAATTGCCGCATATACAGATATTTAAGAGGTTTTGTGTTGTTATTAGAATACAAGAACTAAAACTACACATCCATGTATTACCTATTAATTGCCTTACTACACTTAGTTAATCCAAGTAGCATTGACAACACAGAGTCACTCTCTCACGACATAATCTTAGTACAAGGTGAGGCCAAGTTAGTCACCATGACGCCGACAGGAGACATCGTCCAGAGCTACAATATCTCAGAAGATTACTTTTCTTCTACCGACAGTCACGAAGACATTGTGAATAGAGCAATCGCCAAGACTTCAGAATTGATCAACACTCGGTTCATAAGAGTTAAGTATGATGCAGAGGGCCTAAGCGAATCAGCAGTCGAGCACATCAGATATATATCTGTATTGGCGGAGCAGGATGAAGACGCAATGATCTACATCACTTTGGCGAAGGATGATGACACCCTAATGGTCGCCGATAAGCTTACAAGTATGATTGAGGGTTTTGGCATAGATAAAAGCAGAATAAAGATTGTACCAAAAACTTACTTAGGCCAAGGCGAAAGCCAATTCATCAAAGTGACATTAGCGTCATAAAATAACAGTTGAAGCCCCGTCCCAAACCAGTAAATTAGGTGTTATCACTTTTGATGTGATAGCGCCTTTTTTGATTCATGTGCTAATGGCATGAAACTTGCCATTTGATGGATCAAATAGTAAAAGATGCAAATAGTAATGTTTTGGGTAGCCTTCTTGGCTATTACCATCCCATCTGATGTCACCAGCGATATCGATAAAACGACAATCGTGGTTGAAAATGGAAGAGCCTATCTCGCCGAAGTAGACGATCGAGGTACAGTCATCAAGCGATTTATTGAAGTGCCAGAATACTTCGAGTCTGAAAAATCTCATGATGAAAAAGTCGCAGCCGCAAAAAAGAAATATGAAATCCTCAAGAAGCATCAAATCGATCAAATTCGTTTTGTTCCTTTCGATGGATCATTTGATCGTTTAGACGAACAAGCTGTGGCCAACCTACATCACATTGCAGGTCATTATAGACAGACCTATGCTAATGAAATCACGGTTACAGCAGCAAAAAGAAAGGGAAATGAGGAAGTCTTAGAAAAAATGATCAATGATGTCATCTTAGTCTTGAGATCTCTTGATGTACCAGAAGAGGACATTACAATTGACTACAAGTATGATCAAAGTGACGAGCCACTGCAATTCGTAAGAATACAATCAAAATTAAAATAAGAGCAATAAACCAATCACTACCAAGTGATCGAGATGCCAATCTCGCAACAAAAAACCCTCTCTCGAGAGGGTTTTTTTATACCTGTAAGTGAACGTTACCAGTTATAATATCAATCGTCATAATGGCGTGTGACCTCACATATATATACATTGATATATCTTAGTAAGATAGTCTCACGACAACCAAAATATTTTAAAAGAAAGACATGATCGATACCTTAACATTAGAAGAAGCCAAAACAAACCTCAACCGCAAAGGATATCTCTCAGTGGATGTAGATCCAACCATAGACTATATCGCAGAAATCGAGAGACTAAAAAAAGAAAAGAATGCGATCATCTTAGCGCATTACTACGTCGAGTCTGACATACAAGATATCGCAGACTTCATCGGCGATAGTCTTCAACTGGCACAAGAAGCTGAGCGTACGGATGCTGATATGATTGTATTTGCAGGTGTGCACTTCATGGCTGAAACAGCTAAGATGCTGAATCCCAATAAGAAGGTCGTACTACCTGATCTTAAGGCAGGCTGCTCATTGGCTGATTCATGTCCACCCCAATTATTCAAAAAATTCAAAGAGAAACATCCTGATCATGTCGTAGTGAGTTACATCAACTGTACTGCGGAGCTCAAAACGCTGACAGATATCTGTTGCACCTCATCTAATGCTATACACGTGATCAACAGCGTACCAGAAGATCAGGGTATCATATTCGCTCCGGACAAAAATCTTGGCGCTTATCTACAGAAAAAATCTGGACGAGAAAATATGATCCTTTGGAATGGCGCCTGTATGGTTCATGAGATATTCTCCAATGAAAAAATCACCAAGGCAATGATCCGTCATCCTGAGGCTGAGTTAATCGCTCACCCAGAGTGTGAAGCTCATATCCTCGAAAAAGCTCACTTCATCGGGTCAACGAGTGGATTACTACGCTATACTCATGAGAGTGACGTTCAAAAGTTTATCGTTGCGACCGAGTCTGGGATCATCCATCAGATGGAATTGAAATCTCCTAATAAGGAGTTCATCCCCGCTCCACCTAACAATACCTGCGCATGTAATGATTGTCCGCATATGAAACGTAACAACATGGAGAAGCTCTACTTGTGCATGGAGTATGAACTACCAGAAATCATCCTCGAAGATTGGGTCATAGAAAAAGGTGTGGCTTGTATCGATAGGATGATGGAGATTAGCGCTAAGGCTGGACTCTAAGGAAATTTTATAGTCTTAATTAGACATTTTGTTGTCTTTTTAAACTTTCAGGGTAAATACTACTGTACTTTTTAGTCGAAGTCATGTAACTTTTAGCGGCTTTAAAGTGTCTTACGCACACATCATTCCGTTATTAAGGTATACGATCAATAAGCGTTGAGTATGACGAGACTTTTTCTCACACTAGTTACTGTAGGCTTTATAGGCCTTCAGTTATCAGGTCAGTGTTTTCCTGATAGACACAGCACTGCACTTGCAGATGCATGGATCTCCTGTAACATCACGCAGAACCCAAACCCCGAGCGGACATTTACGCATTGGATTAGGTATGATTTCGGTCAGGTGGAATCTATTGACGGTATGAAGGTGTGGAATGCCAATCTGCCAGAATTTGAGGATATCGGCATAGAGCTGTTTGCCTTAGATTATACAACCGATGGCGTTACCTGGACCACCCTTGGCGAATTTGAAATACCAGATCATGATCCTGACGCATTTTATCAAGGAGATGATATATCAGGTATTACCCCATTTGAAGCCAGTCAGGTAGTCATCACCGCGATTAGGACCAAAGGGGGTACTTGTGTAGGTCTTTCTGAGATAAGATTTTTTAGAGGTGAGACGACGACTAGCACATCTGATATCAACGCATTTGAGTATGAGATATATCCTAATCCGACAGCAGACATATTAACGGTGTCTATACAAGATGATGTTTTTGAGACGAGATACTACGAGATGATAGATCTCAGCGGTCGTATCCTTAACAGAGTCTTTACTAATGAAAAGGTACTCCAACTCGATATGAAAGGGTTTATAGATGGACAGTACATCATCAAGGTTTATGGTGAAAATGATCAGATTATTAGTGAACAGATTCAAGTATTTAAAAACTAATGATCATGAGAGCAATCATACTACTACTTGGACTATTGTTCAGTACTGTGCTATTAGCACAGGAGAGGGATTTTATCGGAGGTCGAGGAGAGACTGGCGTCACAGTGACGGCGAGCCATACATTTACCGGTACTGATCCACAGAGCACAATCAATGGTAACGGACTTGATGCCGATCTCATGGCAGCATCTCGATTTCTATTCCAGGCAGGCCTGGGAGGATCTATGGAAGACATCCAAAATCTTGCTCTATCTGGAGATTATGAGGCATGGATAGATGAGCAAGCTGCTCTCCCGATGACTGATGTCCTGTCAAATGTAATCGCCATCAATGAAGAAGAGTTTCAATTTTTCCTGACACAGACCGATGCCGAGGGGAATCCGAATCGTCCAGAAAATTACTTTGGCCCGTGGGCTAAACACTTCAGCTATGCCTGGTGGGACAATGCCGCCAAAGCGCCAGATCAATTACGATATAAGATCGCTAATGCACTCAGCCAGATATTCGTTGTATCACATAACAACACTGACTTAAGCAATCATGGAGAAGCGATGGGAGCCTATTATGACCTGCTGCTCCGACGCTCATTTGGTAACTTCAGAGACTTACTCGGTGATGTGACTTTTAGTCCGAGTATGGGCTTTTATCTCAGTCATCTCAACAATCCCAAGACGGACACCACCCGTAATCAGCAGCCAGATGAGAACTATGCACGAGAGATCATGCAGCTCTTTACTATAGGACTGATAGAGTTAAACATGGACGGCTCTCCTAAGCTAGACGCAAGTGGCGAGTTTATCCCAACTTACGACAATGAGGATATCAGAGGCCTGGCGAAAGTATTCACCGGTCTCGGAGGAGGTGATGTCAGTGATAAAATCAAAATGGAATATCCCAACGCCAGGATAGAGTTTGGCGTAGAGCTATATGGAATCAATAAGACTATACCGATGCGGATGTATGACTCCCAGCACGAACCTGGAGAGAAGAGTATCGTCGGTGACTATGTCATACCCGCTGGGCAAACGGGCTTAGCTGATATCCGGGATGCCTTGGATCATCTCTTTGATCATCCTAATGTACCTCCGTTTATCTCGCGACAACTGATCCAGCGCATGGTCAAGTCTAACCCATCGCCAGACTATATCGAACGAGTCGCTCATGTATTCGCCGACAATGGTCAAGGAGAGCGAGGGGATCTGTTAGCAGTGGTAAAAGCAATACTCTTAGATCACGAGGCACGCTCATGTGAGTTTATTCTTGACCCCGCTCAAGGGCAACTGCGAGAACCACTGCTGCGTCATACACACATCATCCATGCACTACCCAATGATAGCCCATCAGGTAATTATTGGAAGGATCCTCAGAGTCTATTTGAACGCACGAAGCAAGCACCACAAACCTCTCCTACGGTCTTTAACTTTTATAATCCTGATTTTGCACCGGCAGGAGAGATATCAGATCAAGGCTTGGTTGCACCAGAATTTAGGATACTTGACTCTGAGACATCCATAGGATATGCCAATCAAGTCTTCGAGTGGACCTTCTTCGAATTATTACTTTTTGATTGGGAGAACAGAACACCGCATGTCCAAGTGGTATTCGACGACTTAGAAGAGTTAGCGAGGACAGATCAAGAGGGACTTATCCATCGAGTTGACGTCTTATTCTTACATGGGCAGATGAGTGATGTAACTCGTGGCGTAATCCGTCGAGCCTTAGAGGCAGCAGGACCGACTGGTCGATACCGCGAACGTGCTCAGTTTGTAGTGTATATGGCAATGATATCACCAGATTATACCATCATCAAATAAGACTGTATATGGCAATGAATAGAAGGAAATTTATCAAATATGCAGGGTGTGGTGCGATGACCTCAACTACGATGATGTCGTCTCTTCTCAATCTGAGAGCCATGAGTTCGGCAGCGATGTCCACAGGTGTGGGCTCATCAGATTACAAGGCGCTGGTATGCTTGAGTCTCCAGGGTGGTAATGACTCATATAATATGCTAGTCCCGACCACTCCAGAGGAGTTTAGTGCCTATAGAGATGTAAGGTCCAATGTCGCTCATGAGCGTGGGGCACTACAAGATCTCAGTGGCGCATCTAATGGAAGAACATTCGCCTTACACCCTAACCTGCCAAATCTCCGAAGATTATATGATGAGCAGCAATTGGCATTTATAGCCAATGTCGGTACACTGGTCGAGCCGCTTACTGTAGACGATTTCTTTGCCCGGTCAAAGCGTATGCCTCTTGGCTTATTAAGTCATAGTGACCAATTGCAACAGTGGCAAACTGCCATACCACATGAGCGCTCTGCTCAAGGCTGGGGAGCTCGCATGACAGAGCTCATCAATGATATGAATCCCGGACTCAACACTAATGAATTGATTCCGATGAATTTTTCACTCGACGGTATCAACACTTTTCACTCTGGGCAAAATAGTATACCATATACGCTCAATCCTTTTGAAGGAGCAATAGGTATTCAAGGATTTGAAGATTCTCCTTTACTTGAAAGCGCTGTTCGTGACATGCTCTCTCAGAGTTATGCAGATGTATATAAGAATACATACCTCAGCACGCTGAATAAATCTATTGAGATAAATGAAGCTTACTCTGAGGCTATCGAAAATGTAAATCTCGGAGTAACCTTTCCGAGTACAGTCATAGGAGCATCTTTTGAGCAAGTAGCCAAAGCTATCGCAGTCCATGAAACCTTGGGATTTCGCAGGCAGACCTTCTTCATCAGCCAGGGAGGGTATGATACTCATGACAATATCACGATTAGGCATGATAGCAATATGGCAGAGTTAGATCTGGCTATCGCAAGCTTCCAACGTGCCATGGAGCAGATAGGTTGTGACGAACAAGTGCTGTCCTTTGTAATCTCAGATTTTGCCAGAACACTCCGCTCTAATGGGAATGGAACTGATCATGCTTGGGGTGGCAATGTATTTGCAGTTGGCGGCCCAGTACGTGGTGGGCAGATCTATGGGCAGTATCCCGAGACTTTGGACTTTAGAGATAATACGGTTGATCTGGGTGGTGGAGTCTTAGTACCTACTACATCTGCAGATCTTTATTTCGCTGAGATCGCACAGTGGTTTGGCGTATCTCAGAGCGATCTTGGAGATATATTTCCCAATCTGATCAACTTCTATGACTTCAGAAATACAGATAATAACAATCCTTTAGGCTTTTTAACACTGTCTTAAGTAAGAAAAATTGGGGTGAGTGTGTTTAATAAGTGTCTATATAATAGAAAGAGAATAGTTAGATAGTTTTTTCATACGGTTTTGGTAAAAAGGGAGGGGAGCCTCCCTTTTCCTTTTTAAGTACATTTGTCAAAACTCCCCAGATGAAATTCTTACTTTTTGTCTCAATCTTATTCTTGACGTTTTGTAAGCGTGACAATTCCACTTCAATATCCACCACTACTACTGATGCAATAGCAGAAGAGGTTATCCGTAAGGACATATCCATCGAAGAAGCTTACAATTGGATCAATTCTGCAAATGCTCCTACTCTGATAGATGTAAGAACACCAGCCGAATATGCAGATGGACATATAGCTGGTTCAACTATGATAGATTATAAGGACAGTTCATTTGACGCTGAGATCGATAAACTCGATAAAGACGCTACCTATTTGATCTATTGTCGTAGTGGTAATCGCAGTGGCAAAGCCGTCCATAAAATGATCGGTATGGGCTTCACTGATGTCACTAATATGGAAGGGGGCTATAATGCTTGGAGTAGTAAATATTAAATCTTGAGATAGTTCGGCTGGTAGTTCTATTACATTGCCGATTAGTTCTTCAATTTAGCACTAATGTAGATTGATTGGGCAAGCTTAAGCCCAAGAGT
>CAYPWL010000007.1:96023-97459 GCA_964414425.1 uncultured Saprospiraceae bacterium | reverse complement strand
GTACGATATCAAGCTTACAGGAGTATCTATAATTGACGAACGGAACATTAATTACAACTATAAGGATATAGTTGCTAAGACCTTGTCAAGCAGTTCTCAATGGACGATACTTCAAAAGGAAGAGAAAATAGAAGAACTAAAAAAAGAGCTAAAGATCCCAGAAGTCGAGATTGTTACAATTGAACATGAGACCGCAGTTATAACTACTGAGATTGCTCAATTGCCACCAAAGGATGAGGTTTTACCAAAGATCAGCTTTACCGATATAATTATCCCAGGGAATGGGTATTCTAAGTTTATTGGTGCAGAAAAGGCTAAGAAAAGGAGTATTGGTTTTAAATCTGCCTTCTTAGCTTCCATAGGTGCAGCTACATATTTTAAGTTGAGACAGAATCACTTCGAAAACATGTTTGACCCTCAAGACATTAACACCATGACTTATGGTGATAAAGCAGATACAAATCGGTTGTTTTTTGGATTGTCATTAGGTGTCAGTGGAGTGGTTCTAATAAGTCATGCGGTTGAATTGAATAAAGCTAAGAAAAGAAGAGATACGTTTATAGACAGCTTCGGGTCGATACATTATCGATATGACAATCAGCCAGAGATTAGTCTGTTAGTTGGTAATAAGGTAGGGGTGTTAGTGGGTTTTTGAGTGGTGATTATTGAGATGGTATGTATGACTTAGCTTCGAGTATAAAGTTTATAAACATTATACCTGAGGTATAGGAATATTAAACACTCTGAAAAATGCACTTTATGCACTGTTCATCTTCAAGGGGATACCAGAATAGCATAATCATTTCTACTCGCAATCCAAAACAGGAGGAGGGCCAATGAGATCCGTGCAGACTTCATTGATGGATTCTATGATGTATCGTTCCTCTCCTTTAAGAGTCATGCAGAATCAATCGATAGAATTAGAGATTCCAGTAATTGAAGTGGATAAAGAACTGTTTATTATAGCTTCAATTGAATTTAATATCACCCTCTCAAACATAGATATAGACAATACTGAGGTATTGTTAGATATCACTGATGATCTTTATATAGAAGGTCTTAAGTTAATAGGGAAAACAGAGGAGTCTATGATCCTTCACATATCATCTGGCGGAAGCTTGCAGTTCAAGGAAACAGAAATAGAAAAGGTAGATATTAGGAGGAAAAATCGATTTAAATATTCAGTAAATGAACGTGTCCTATAGTAAGAGACTTTGCTCTCTTCATTAAATACAGATTTGAAATTCCTAGAGGTTAACTCTTCCTCCTTATCAATGAAAAACCGATTGGTTTGATTGAGCTTGGCATGAAAAATATTGAGTTTCTTAAGGACTATATCTCGATCTTTGAATTCAGCATTATCAGAAAGATGCTGTGTCTTCTGTGTCCAGTATTTTGTAGGGATGTTAACCTTAGTAGTTATAACGATACATTTA
>CAYPWL010000007.1:14614-95923 GCA_964414425.1 uncultured Saprospiraceae bacterium | reverse complement strand
CTGTGTCCAGTATTTTGTAGGGATGTTAACCTTAGTAGTTATAACGATACATTTACCCTTGTAATAGCCTTTAGCGACTAATAGAGAATTTTTTTCTTTAGGTGTTGTTAAGTAGAGCTTGAACTTGATCATCGCATGAGATTTTGTTGAATAAATCATTACAGAAATCTCTAATTCGGATTAACGCAGGTTAGTTTGAAGCAATATGTACTAAATTGATTATTAGATTATTATGTCACTTATTAGGCTCAAATAGACTAACAAATTGCTTCCTCCTCCTCCGCTCAAAAAAGGCAGTCTATTCAGACTGCCTTTTTTATTTGATATACTTGTGAAGCCTTACTTGTGAAAAGAAGATCGCCTTGATATTATGATCAGAAAGGAACCGCTTGTCTTACATCATGAATTAACTTATGCGCTCAACCAGCTTGAGCATAGTAAACAGCATGTGTTTATCTCAGGTAAGGCAGGTACAGGTAAGTCAACCTTACTATCATTATTTCGAAATACAAGTCGCAAGCGGATTGCAGTAGTTGCTCCTACAGGTGTGGCCGCACTCAATGTACGAGGACAGACGATACACTCCTTCTTTAAGATTCCCCCACGATTGTTAGAACCTCATGACATCCATCGTGCTCGTGATCGCAGACTATATCAGAAGCTCGAGATACTCATCATCGATGAGATATCTATGGTGCGGGCGGACCTCTTTGATATATTAGATTATCACCTTAGACTGAACAGGGATATCGATGAGCCTTTTGGAGGTGTTCGCATCATACTCTTTGGAGATCTCTATCAATTACCACCAGTGGTTGCATCACAGTTTGAGCGCCAATATCTCAGAGATAAGTATGGCACACCCTACTTCTTTTCATCCCATATCTATCAGGAGATATCCCAACAGATGGAGACAATAGAGCTCACTAAAGTATATCGTCAAAACGAGCGCCACTTTATCAATCTTCTCGATGTTATACGCACCAAACAAATGGACTTCGATGATCTGGAGGCCATCAATGAGCGAGTTACAGATCGCGAAGAAATCCTCGAAGGAAGCATAACACTTACTACTCGCAATGACATAGTTAGAAAGATCAACGCCCTTGAATTGAATAAAATCGATCTCCCAAGCATCACTTATACGGCTAAAGTCAATGGACGATTTGATCCACGTGTCTACCCTACTGATCTCAACCTAATACTCAAAAATGGTGCACAGGTCATGATGGTCCGAAATGATCCAAACAGACGCTTCGTCAATGGCTCCATTGGAAAGATCATCAGTTTGTCAGAGCAGCATATCACTGTAGAAATCTACGGCGATGATGAAAAACCGAATCGAATAGAACTTGAAAAGCAGACCTGGGAGATGATCAAATATGAATGGCACGAGTCTAAGAACCGGATAGAAGCTACAATAATCGGTACGTTCGATCAGTGGCCTCTCAAGTTAGCTTGGGCAATGACCATACATAAGAGCCAAGGTAAGACCTTCAATAGAGTGTACATAGATATGGGACGAGGGGCATTTGAATATGGTCAAACTTATGTGGCCTTAAGTAGATGTACTCACCTCGAAGGCGTGCAACTTAAAAGTCCGCTAAAACAGAGTGACATATTAGTTGATGATCGGGTAACAGATTTTTATAATTATTGGAGATGAGATTTATATATTAGACTCTCTAACGAAAAACAACACTAATGGCGAAGAAACGCAAGAGCCGCAAGCAACAGATGATCGAAAAGAAGAATCAAGAAGAAGAGAAGCGTATGCTGTATTGGGCAATAGGTATTACGCTCGTCTTTTTAGTACTGGCCTTTGTCTACTTTAACATGGTTAAATAACATAGGGGCAAAAAAAAATGGTACTGTTTCTTTAAACAGCACCATATAACCTTATTAATTCTCTTAAGATGAAAACGAATTACTCTATACATTTCAACTACCGTGCCAAAAGAGTAATTGTACTATAATTATCAGCATGAAGCTAAATTTAGATCTCAAAGTAGACAGCTCACAAGAGTGGCTACATGCTGTAATGAATGATTTTGACTCATTTTTACAAGACCATGCTGACTGCGAGCGCAAAGCTTCTGCTATGGCAATGAGCTTCGTTGCTAAGTATCCAGACCGAAATGAGATTATACCTGAGCTCATCGAAACCGGGATCGAAGAACTTGAGCACTTCGAACAAGTGTACAAACTCATGAGAACAAGAGGGATATCGCTCCGCCACTCTATCGGTGAAGATGTTTATGTCTCACAATTGATCAAACAGTGTCACTCAGGTCGTAATGAACGATTCATGGACCGCTTATTGATCGCATCTGCTGTAGAAACCCGTGGAGCTGAGCGATTTAGAATAGTCGCCGAAGCGCAGGAAGAACCTGATCTTCAATCATTCTATAAGACTCTATGGACATCTGAAGCCAAGCATGGGCATATATTCGTCAAGATGGCCCTGCACTACTTTGAAGAAGATCAAGTCTATAAGCGCTTAGACTGGTGGATGGATAGAGAAGCTGAAGCAATTCAATCATTAGAGATCAAGGCGGCTTTGCATTAACCTTTCCACTTTGTATACTTCTACATAGATTCAATAGCTCGCTGCTCGTTTCAGGCTTATCATGTTGTAACATCGTCAGAAGTTCAGCTGCCTCCGTTACTACGAGTTGATCGTCATATCCATGATCTCTCATGAAATGGAGATATTTCATCAACTTGAACGCATCGAACCATTGATAAAATGCTTTTTCGAATGTCGCAATAGTTTTGACATTGTTACTGAGCTTTTGTATCGTGTCACTGAAATTGACAGACTGAAAATAATCTCGTGCGGCACCTGGAATCTCATAAAGCAGAAGTTTCAATTGATCTTGATTAGCCTTGTACATCGATGCGACTGAATTAAGTAAAGGTCTCAATGCTATAAATGATAGAAGATTATAGGTTTTATAATTCCCCTCCCCTTCCATCTGCATCATTGCCCGGCCTGTACCAAAAGGCACACGATCCGAAGATCTCGATGATGGTATAACGATAGCCTCAAAGCACTCGCCAATAGTACCTTTCTTGGTGAACTTATGGATGAAATAAAAATCCTCTCCTGCTTTACGTAAGTTCATACGTCCCACTTGTACATAAGCGCCTGCTCTAACAGCAAAGGAACTGCCCACAGTATGAAACGCATATGGCAGCTGGAGCAACCGCTGTACCTCTATGAAGTATCTTAGGTGTAACTCGTATTGTACGATTGGCTCATGATCATACGGATGCTCATAGTGGATATTAATCAACTCAACTTTAGGGTGATCATGTGCATATAGGTAGATTGCTGATAGATACTCCTTGTTAACTGTACAGTCTGCATCAAGATTAATGATAGGAGTCTCATCATCTGCTGCCATAAAAACTGCTTGATCCATAGCTAATCTACGCCCCAGCCCTACTCCTGCCTTCTTGGTATCGATGTCGACTACATAATACACATACAAGTTTAGATGACTATTCTTAGATTCATACTTCGAGATCTGATCAAACGACGTCTTGTTCACCATACGTTGCTCATCACTTGCCTGTTCGGACTGATTGATCAAGATGATCACCGCATAATCCTTGTCATAATTGCATTCCTCGAGTGATCGTATAGTTGAGAGCAGATCGGACTCATTAGATGCAGGGATGATCACTATTAGTCCATATTGATTATCATACTCAACCCATGCATATGCTTGCAGCATGTCAGGAAGATATTTTATCCGCTCAGCAATTATCGACATTAGTTATACTTGTGTATGATTTTGATTGAGTCCATGTTTTGCCCCCCCATACCCGTAGTGGCAGCGATGGCTAGCAATGATACGGTAGTTTTGGAAGCTCACGAGCACTATCAAAAGAGATCATTCAGAAACCGAATGTATCTCAAAACTGCTCAAGGTCGGGAGCTCTTCTCTATACCCTTACAAAAAGGCAAAAATCAGCAATGTAAAATCAGTGAAGTAAAAACAATTCAAGAAGACGATTGGGTTCTGCATCTAACCAAAGTACTGCGCACCAATTACGGTAGTGCTCCATATTATCTGGATTACATCGATGGTTTGCTTGATGCAGTAAGGAAAGATCATCACTCATTGTTCCATTTAAATATGCATGTTTTGTCCTGGATACTTGATGGGATTGGAGTTAGTGCTGACATCATGCAAAGCTCTACATATGAGACAGCAGTTGATCCAGAAGTTATTGATTTAAGAAATAAATTTGTACCCAGTGAGTCGTATTTTTCGTCTCAAGATCATATAGTATACCCACAAGTTCATGAGGAGCGCCATCCATTTTGTGGAGGTTTGAGCGTGATTGATATATTATTCAGTTGTGGGCCCGAGACAATAGTCTATCTTAAGCAGATATAAAGCAAATGTTCCAAAAACAAAACAAACCCTCCATAGAAATCATCAAGGATGAAGTAGCGCAGATTGCTGACAATCTTCATGCACTTACAGACGATATAGGCCATCAAGAGCTTATTGAGACGACCGATGATCTCAGACAACATATCAAGGATCCATATCTCTTTGTTATAGTCGGTGAGGTTAAAGCTGGTAAGAGTAGCTTCATCAACGCATTGCTAAAAACCGGTAAAGAAATCTGTAAGGTCGCCCCGTCTCCAATGACGGATACCATACAAGAAATCACCTATGGTGATGAAGAGAGTGAAGTAATCGTCAACCAATATCTCAAAAAGATCTACCAACCGGTTGAGATCCTAAAAGAAATCTCTATAGTGGATACTCCTGGTACGAATACCATAGTAGACCATCATCAGGAGATTACTGAGCGGTTTGTTCCTGCGGCGGACCTAATCGTATTCGTATTTGAAGCCAAGAACCCGTATAGAGAGTCCTCATGGCGTTTTTTCGATTATATCAATGAGGACTGGTGGAAGAAGGTAATCTTCGTGCTACAGCAAAAAGATTTAATGGAGTTGGATGATCTCAGCATCAATAATCGAGGCGTAAGAGATCATGCTATCAAGAAAGGGATCAAGGATCCGAAGGTGTTTAATGTATCGGCTAAACAAGAGATCGCTGGAGACCATGACGAGAGTGGATTTGGAGAGCTCCGATCTTATATCGAAGACAACCTCTTATCAGGCCAAGCTCCTGTCCTCAAACAGTTAAATAATCTTGAGACCATCACGAATATCCACCACAAGCTAAAACAAGGAGTTGATATCCGCAAAGCGCAATATGATGCAGATATCCTATTCAGAAATGATATCAAGGAAACCTTATCACAACAAGAAGTTAAGACAACGAAGCAGGTGGACATCCTCGTCGAAAATCTCATAGCGGCCTATGACAACGTAACGCAACCGAAGCTTGAAGAACTAAAGGAAGGCTTGGGATTCTTCTCAATGGTTACCAAGTCATTTAAGTCTACGTTTGGCTCTAATGATAGCCCCAAGCAGTGGATCAATATAGTTTTAGAAGGTTTGGACCGAGATCTAAATTTCGTCCTCAAGGACAAACTCAATGAAGGGGTTGTTGATATTGCAGATAGCATCCAACAAATGGGTAAGATGGTTGACCTCAAGCTCCGTAATAGTCAGACTATACTCAAAGATGATCACGAGATATTTAGTGATATAGCCGAGCGACGTGCTAACGTACTATGGGATCTACAACAATCCTTTGCGGAGTTCTTAAAGAGTACTGACAACTTTTACGATAATGAATTAGCCAAGACATCCGACTCTATAGCGCCAAATCTTGCTGCCGCAAGTGGTATTACGGCAGTCGGTGTCATACTTGCTGCAGTGACCAATGGGATGGTATTCGATATAACTGGAGGTGTACTGACTACAGCAGGTTTATTATTTGCTGGAGCCACCTTGGGGTTCAAGAGAAGGAAGATCTTGAGAGAGTTTACCGAGGAGTTGGCAAAAGGTAAGAGTAGATTTAGAACAGAGGTAAGTGATAGCCTTAAGGCTTATGTGACTCGGATCAAGGATCGAATAAATGATAACTTCAATAAGTTTGACAACCATTTAGAGAAGGAGGGCGAAGCGATTAATAATTACAACAGTCGTTTGTCTCAACTGAGCATCAACATTGCTCGTAGTAAAGAGAAGATCAAAAAGAACTCTTAGCGAATGCGTTTCAACTCTGATGTAGTATAGAAAAAGTAGAGCCGTCCTATAATAGAACAGCTCTCTTTATACTTCAAAAATTAACTAAATGTCTTTCCTTTTTAGCTCAGCTGGGCGAAATCTCTAATTAAGATTCTCTTCCTATTCAGGCTGATAATGTTACTTCTCTTCAAGTCGTTCAATACTGTAGTTACAGTCTGTCTTGACGTACCTGTGAAGTCTGCAATATCTTGCTGAGTGAAACTATGCTTTAATAATAGCTCATTGAATCCGACTTTATTCCCAAAAGTTATGGCATTCTCTTTTAAGAAGTTGATTACTCTTGTGCGAGCATCCTCGACTATTATTGACTCTAATCTCGACTCAGTCGCTCTAAGCTTATTCCCTATTATTTCCATGAAGTCAGATGCAACAGCACCATTCTGGACAAATATCTTTTTAAGAGCTGCACTTGAGATTTTAAGAATCTCAGTGTTTTTGTTGAGAACTTGTGCTATGGCACTTCTTTCTTTCTCTCCGCTTAAGCTTGCTTGTCCAAAGATCATGTTAGCATGGACGATTGCTCTTATGACTTCCTTAGCCACATAAGAATGGACACTTACTTTAACTATGCCCGATTGTACATGAAAAATGTGTTCGCTTGCGTCTCCTTTATGGAATATAATTTCGAATCTGGAGCAATTAAGTGACTCGGTATGCATAGCTATATACTGGAGCTCTTCTATTGTAGCGTTCCTTAAGTAGCTAATGTCACTTAACTTACCTTGTATTAAATCGCGTTTTTGTTGGTGTAAATTTGTGGTCATAAGTTATAATGTCTATTCATAAGACATTCTTAACCCTTACAACCCCCTATAGGGAAAGAAACAATTTCTATAAATCGACTTGAACAGTCTTCGTGGTAAATGATCCTAACACACCTACCCCATTTTCTACGTTGGTAAAATTAGATGATGGTCGGAAGAAATCTGAACTACTATTGATCAGCTGTTGATGCAAGTTGATGTGATAGTTATATAGCTCTTCAGAGAGCGTGTGTACATCAATATTTAAGATCTGTAACACTTCTTCAGAAGTGATGAGAGGATTTTTAGTCCTTACTGTAAGGTCTATCTCTTCTCCTGATAGTAGCGCATAGTCAACGAAGATTCCACTTCTATGCGTAAGTCGCGATGAGGCGTTTCGACCAGCATCAATGGACACAATCTGTAACTCTTCGGTCTCGTTTGAATGAGTTATTTGTGGAATTGCAGATTGATCTATTCTCAGCGTTGATTTTAATCGCTGCGGGATGATCTGAAAATATGCTGGTTGTACTGTCGGTCTCTCTAAAGTTAGACTAAGGTCAAATTCGTAGTCAGTCTGATCTTCTCCGGATTCAATCAGCCGTATATCTCCTATTGAGACGCTCGTCAGGCCCATTGGCTCAGGCACATGAGTGATTGCTCTTATCGTATCGATATCAGTCCCAGGTAACCACGCCTCGATCTCATAAGTCTCTCCCGGAGAAACTCTAAAGTCTGTGTTACGTAAGATGAAGTTTCCTTCATCAGCTCGATATATGACTTTTGTGAAAAGTGTAGGGAGATCAGTACCCTTAAAGTTTATTTCTGTTCTCGAAATATCTATATCCGATCGATCGCCTAACAAGGAGATTGTTTTGGCTAATTCTGCTATTACGGGTGATTCAGGGGATATCTCGCTAACGAAGCTTAGATTTTCAGGCACATCTGATGATGTACCCAGATTGAAATCTTCGCGACAAGATGCTAAAGTAAGTAGTAATAGTAATATGTATATCGATTTGCTCAAATTGTTGAGATTACATCTCCCAAAGATAAGACGATTTATTGTGAATAAGTTACCTAGTCGAAGTTGATAAATTTCAAAAATTGCTCCAAAAGTGTTAAATAATCCATATATCTGACGGCTACTTGTCATTAGTAGTCCTCACGAGGTTAAAAGCTTAACGATAAGCTAACAAAAGGAAAGACTGGAACGATGCTAACACCCTGTGGTTCAAACTCATTAGTGATAGGATTACGAGCTACATCTATATAAAAAGGGTTTAGCCTGTTATAGGCATTATAGGCACCCAGAGATAGTTTTTGACGCCCCCAGCTATACTCATTATATAGATTGAAAGAAAAGTCTAAACGATGTAAATCAGGGAGGTCAACATTGTTAATTTCTGAAAATAATGGCACAAATGTGACGGTTCCATTTAGCTCCACTCGAGTCAATTCAAATGGGGCCGTATATGGCAGACCCGAGGCGTATAGCCATGAGGCACTAAATTCAAGATTTTGGTTAATCTGATAAATCGTATTTATCTTGAAAGAATGCCTGCGATCAAGCCGAGCTGCAAATGGTTCGCCATTATTAATCGTTTTGAAGGTATTGGTAGCTTTGGACAGTGTGTAGCTCATAAATCCTCTGAGGCGTCCGACTCTTTTTTCTAATTCAATCTCTACTCCTGATACGTCTTGCCGCCCCACAGGAAGTTCCTGCTGCCAATTATCAGATAAACCAATAGCCAAAAATCCTCCATCTATCAAGGTTCTGATATTAGTCATATTTCTATTGTACGCAGACACGGTAAAAGATCCGAACTTCGGTAGCTCCCTGGCATAACTAATCGACACTTCATTAGACCTTTGTGGTGCAATGATATCCGTACTGGGTATCCAGATATCATTAGGCAAGCCGAATCCTGAGGACGATAGCAAGTGAAGGAACTGATCTAATGCGCTGTATGAAAACTTGAGCTGAGACTGTTCTCCTATCAAAAACTTAGCAGCTAAACGCGGTTGTAAACTATGATAGGCATTATTGTCAGTAGTAATAAAGCTATAGTGAAGACCAGCATTGATGATCAGGTTATCAAAAGTTAGCTCATTCTCTACGTAGAGTCTATTCTCCAAGCCTGTGATTTCCTCACTATCATTCAAGTCACGGGCGTCGTTAATACTTAATCGATTGTTCTCATCGAGCAGATCATCACGCGTACTACTAAATGTAGACCCAGGAGTCAAACTGTGAGCCGTGACATTAAATCCGGCTTTTAGGAAGTACTTAGATGAGGCGAAGTAGTCGATATTCCCATTGACTATGATATCGTTGATATTTGATTGATAATAGGTAGAGGTATAGGCCACCTGCTCTAAATCAGTCTGCGGCTCAAGTATGGTACGATCGAAATTGAAGCTTTCGAACTCATAATTTGACAGCCCCACATTAACATACGATACTAACTTTCGATTGAAGTAATGCGTCCATCTCGTAGAGAGAATGTCGTTACCCCAATTCCATCCGACCACATCAAGCTCAGTAGTCGTCTCGTTATCTATTTCATCCGTGATGGTACCTTCTACCTCATTGGCAAATCTATCTCCGCCACTATAGCCACTGATATAGAGTTCATCTTTTTCTCCTATATAAAAGTTGAGCTTAGCATTTAGATCATGAAATCTGTAATCCACAAATCCCACCTGATCATCAAGCTCGAAGGTATAGCGAGACAAAGGTCTCAACCAAGGGTCAACGATTGTCCGACGACCAGAAACGATAAAACTACTATTACCTTTGCTTATAGGCCCCTCGAGTACACCACTCACTAACAAGGGATTCGCAGAAACTTCACCTGACAACTCTTGTTTGTTTCCTTCCTTCAGTGTAACATCTATTACTGACGACACCCTACCTCCGTATCTGGCAGGGAACCCACTTTTTATGACTTTTACATCTTTAACAGCACCGCTGTTAAAGATTGAGAACAGTCCTAATGCATGACCCGTATTATATACAGGCATACCATCCATGAGCACTAAGTTTTGATCTGCATTTCCACCTCTGACACTGATCCCTCCTAATCCATCTGCGGCACTGTTAACTCCCGCTCTCGCTTGAACTAATCGTAGTACATCTGGCTCTCCCGCAAGTGAACTGAGACTTCCTAACATTTCTAATGGTACTTGATCGAATTGTTCTGCTTGCTTTGACTTATTAGGAATAACATCAGTAATTAATATCTCCTGAAGCTCATTATGCTCCGAAAGAAGAATATTAAGTGTTGTATCCGACTGTATATCAATGGTCTGAATCTTATCATCCATCGGGAAGCTGGTGAAATTCAAAATATTTACACCTTGTCTAAGACTGATACTGAAAAAACCAAATTCGTTGGTCTGCGTGGACAAAAGCCGATCATCAGTAAAGACGTTGGCATATGGAATCCGTTCATCGGACTCTTCTCTTGAGACCCAACCATTGACCGTAAAGACAGGTTTGATCTCTAATCTGGGGTCTTTTATAATGACGAGTTGGTTCGCTACAATCTTGTAGATGAGTCCAGTTCCATGGAGGATATCATCTAACACATTACCCAACTGTAATCTGGTCACTTCTATGGTTCGAGGCTTATCGGTAGGAATAATGGCGCTGTTGTATGATATATTGACCCCACTCAGAGAGCTCAGTACGATCAAGGCACTGTCGATAGGTACGTTAGCGAAACTTGCGTCTACTCTGACTTCATCAGGCAATTCTCTCTGAGCACAGATTGATGAAGTAGAACCCAGTACAATCAGTACAGTGTATATAGCGACGGACCAATACTTCATGTTATTCATAAACCTTCTACAACGCATCTTCTGCAAAGATAAACGATATGGATACGAATTATGTAATGATGGCGATAGTGCTTAAACAAAAAAAAGGAGCTCAATGAGCTCCTTATATGTATTTTTTGTCGTGTGGAAATCTTATTTATCGGCTTTCATATTTTATTGACACGCCGTTCCAGAGATGTAAAGTATCTTCTGATCTCCAATTTTAGCTGGAACAGTTGTTAACTTTGGGTATGAAGCTAATACACTTTCTACGGCCTCATCAAATGTGTAACCATCGATGAGCGGTGAGGTATGCTTATTATTCAAGCACTGTGCCTCAGAATAATCTATCTCTACATTATACTTCTCTGAAAACTTGTCAAAAATGTGATCCAAACTCTTCTCCTTGAAGCTCAACGATGTGCCCAGTAAGGTATAAATCTCTGAATCACTTGTTTTTTCTAATGTTTTAGAAGATGCGTTGATCGTAGTAGACTCTCCTGCTGTGAGTATCGTTGATACTTTAGGATCATTCTCATTGTACACTTTAACTGTACCTGTCTTAACATCTACTTGGGAAGTCTCATCACCCAAATCTGAAATAATGTTGAATGATGTACCCATTACCTCGGCAAATTTGCCATCACCCATACCTACAATAAAAGGTTTGTCTGGATTATGAGTTACATCGAAGAAAGCTTCTCCTTCGATACTTACTTTTCTTGTTCCATCGGCATTAAAATCGCCTACTTTCAAGATTGTACCCTCTTGAAGCCATACTTCCGTATTGTCATCAAGTTTAGCGTACTCAATATTATTTTCTGCTTGAACTGTTTCTACTTGTTGTAAGCCATCCGTATTTTTTGGCCATAGGAAATAGGATAGAGCCGCTAATAATAAGAGGCCTACAGCACCTATGATCCATTTAGAACTGGATGAATCAGTAATTACAGGTTTGTTTTCTTTAATTGGTGTTGCTTTTTCAGCAACTTTGGGGGCTTCTGCCGCTATGTTCTTCTTGAACTTAGCTTTAGCTGCACTTACATCAAAAGACTTTTTCGGGTAGTAATCTTTACTCGCTATCCAAATCTGCTCAACATCTTTGCTGATGTCGGCAAAATTCGCTTCATTTTCAAGTTGCTTTAACTCAGCTAATTCTGCTGGGTTGAGCTGCCCGGTGGCCTTCTTGTGTAGTAAACTATACATTTTTAGATTTGCCATGATTAAATTAAGGTTATATAGTGAAGACAGCGGTTTTGCCCACCCCCCCTACGCTTTCATGAAATTTTATTCCATTTATTTTCATACCGTGTAAGGTTGTATACTATTACGTAAAATTCTGAGCGCCTTGGAAATCTGATTTTCAACTGTTTTGATTGATATCTCTAAGTGATCGGCAATCTCTTGATAAGACATATTCTCAAATCTACTCAGGCTAAAGACAAGTTTACACTTAGGTGGTAGCGCATCAATACAATCATGTATCCGCTGTTCCAACTCATCTCTCTCCATTCCTTGTTGACCATTTATAGTGTTAGATTCTATATCGATGATGGCTTCCTCGTTCTCGTCAAACTTCATCCGCTGCTTACGGATATGGTTAAGAGATCTATTCACTGAAGCTCTTCTAAGATAAGCTCTTAAAGAGGATTGTACGTTGATGCTTTCTCGCTTGCGCCATATATCTGTGAAGATCTCTTGGACTATGTCTTCGGCATAATCAGCATCATTAATGACACGATATACCACATTACATAGATAGGTGTAATACTTATCGAAAAGTAGATCAATTGACTTTTGATCTCCATCAGAAAGTAGGGCAAGAATAACGTCGTCTTCCGTTTGCATAATCCACAAAACTAAGGATTCTTTTAAGTGGGACATAGGTCTCACAATATTTTAATAGTCAATTACTGTGCTAAAGTTGTGATTCGGCACGTATTATTTTGATTATTCAGCTGAGTATAGTTTAATTTGCAGCTCAATTACGGTGATTGTAGCTCAGTTGGTTAGAGCGCCGGTTTGTGGTTCCGGAGGTCGTGGGTTCGAGACCCATCTTTCACCCTTTTTTAAGGACTGATGCATGCATCGGTCCTTTTTTTTGATTACCGCAATCACCCATTATTAGTATATGACTCTCGATAGCATATCGGCTAAATTGCAGATTACCGTCAGCTTCTTTCAATTCTGGAGCCGTGCCAAGTCTATAGATTCGATTGACTCTCCCCTATTATACCAGCTCTCATCCATAATCAGAACCTCAAAAACAAATACTGCTAAAATTATCGGTGTAGAAAAAAGAAGACGAGCTCTACTCAAAGATGATAGCAAAATCAATAAAGAATCTCTCGGAGCACCATCTACGATGTTAGGTAGTGATATGGTGAGTATCCGTCAGATCGCAAGATCTGCAGTATCACCTCAGTACAAATGCGTGCTCTTAAAAAGTATCATAGAGTGGTCTGATGCAATAAGTATATTAGAACTCGGCACCAGCCTTGCCATCAGCACAGCATATATCGCAGCCGTCGAAAAAGTATCAACAATAGTTACTGTTGAGGGCTCTCAATCAATCTCCACAGTCAATGAGCAGAATAAACACAGCGAAAAGATTCGGTTTCACACGGATAGTTTCCAACACTTCTTAACTCAGGAAATCGAAAAAGGTAATCGCTATGATTGCATAGTCTTAGACGGGCATCACCAGTATGCCCCAACGCTAAACTATATAGACCAGTTTGAACGGTTACTTCATCCAGCTGGAGTAATCATCATGGATGATATATACTGGTCTAAAGGCATGATTAAAGCTTGGGAAGAACTAAAGTCGTCTCAACGCTATAACCTAAGCATTGATCTCTTTTTCTATGGTATACTTAGCAAGAAGCCTTCTATCCATGAGTCAATCGATGTGAAGTTATGGCCATTTAGAGCGAGATGGCAGTTAGGGCTGTTCCGGTGATGGAGCCTTCTTCAGCACGCCTGTTTCTTCGCCAAAGTATTGGGAAAACCTCGCCAAGTCATTAGCGTGTTGCTGATTCTTAGTGGCGTTATAGTAGCTATCCGCCATACCCTTTAGGGCATAGTAGCATAACCTATTCATCTCTCCAACTTCAAGCTTAGCAGTCCACAAGTCTATTTTAAGAGTCTCAAGTGATTTCTCGTCAAATAGTGATAAGAAAAAGCCCTTAGTAGAAGCAAAGTTGCCTTTAGAAGGCGGATCATCACTGGCCCACATGATTTCTTGCGGGACATTGGTATCATCCAATTTGATCTTAAGTTTAATTTCGACTTCTTTCATAGACGCTAAGTTAAGATTACAAAATTACGTTAAGATGTGCAGATCAGATACGTTCGATTATAAAGCCTTTGCGCTTGAGTATACTGAGCACACCATTTCTTCCTCCGAGATGCCCAGCACCAAATGAAAAGAATCCAGGATGTTTCTGATGTTCCTCTATGATCGTCCTCGTCATTTGCTCATTCCTCTCGGTTATCAGTAAGCTTTTGATAGAAGGCATTTGCTCGGCTGAGAGCTTGGAGAGTTGATGTATGTTTTCCATGAGATATAAGCTCAACATCTTTTTAAAGTAGTGATTCATCTTGGTCACGTTGCGCGTCCATCTCCTAAATTGAATGAAGTCAAGTTCGATCGGTATAGACTTTAATATTTCCACTTGACGATGGATCGATTCGATACCATAAGTAGCCCTCCCTTCTTGAGAGGCATAGTTCCAGATAAACTGATCTAACTTATCTCCACTATTCATATCCCCTAAGTGAGAATAAATCATGGACATAATAAACATCGGGCGAAGATGCTTGACTTGCGCAAAGTCTATCTGATATGTCCTCTTCAGTATCTGAGTAATTCGTTTTTGCTGATTATGATTAAAGTATTCGTCCCACTTCGTCCGTGTTACAGTGACATGAGGTGCGATGAGAGCTTGGCCGTCGGCATTCAGCGATGTCTCTGTATATACATGATCAAACTCATCTATCCACCTCACAATCTTATCACGCAAGTCCTGCGAATCAATAGACAGATGTATAGTGCCAAACAAGACAGAGTATCGCTGCGGAGAATCTTTAACCGCAAGCTTCCAAAATAATCCTTTGGAAGTCAATAGAACTTATTCGTAAGAAAAAGGAAGGACTTTAGACTTTTTGATCTTAGACAAAGTCATCAATGTTTTGAGTCGCTCAACTTCTTCTATTTGAGATAGCTTTTTGAACAGCAGCTGTTCATATGCCGGTATATCCTTGCATATAATCCTTAGTAATAAATCGCCATCACCTGTAATGATATACGCCTCAGTTACTTCATCGATACTTTGGATCTTATCGATGAAATTGTCGAGGGCATTATCTTTTTGCCAAGCCAATGAAACCAATACAAATGTACTTACACTCAATCCAAGCTTACTCCCATCTACTTTGGCGTGATATGATTTTATAACTCCAGATTGCTCTAATTTTTTGACCCTCTCCAATGTCGGTGCAGGTGAAAGTCCAATTCTTTTAGATAATTCCAGATTTGTAATCTTGCTATTCTCCTGTAGTAATCTGAGAATCTTTAAGTCTATGCTATCTAATTTGCTTTCCATAACGTTACATGTGGTGGTAAGAATTATATTTCAACAAAGATAGATTTTTTTAATCTATATTTTTAGAAAGGCCAATTTCTTGCCCATTAATTTTTCTAACCCACTATATTGATGAGTATATCCCAATATTATTCTATTGGGGACTATCCTTAGTATCGAGGAATTATTAGCGCATCCTTACTCAAAACTGTTGATGATCTGAGCAAACCCTGAGGCATCCAAGCTCGCACCTCCAACTAATCCACCATCAACATCGGGATTTCTGAATAATTCAGCGGCATTATGTGGTTTTACAGAACCTCCATAAAGAATTGGGGTATGTTCGGCCATCTCTGCACCAAACTTCTTTTTTAAGAACTCTCTGATAGCCAAGTGCATCTCTTGTGCTTGTGCAGGTGATGCAGTCTCGCCAGTTCCAATCGCCCAGATAGGCTCATAGGCTATCACCAAATCCCTGAGGTCATCGGCACTGTAAGGACTTAGGGCGGTATCAAGCTGATTAATTACATGATTGACATGATTACCAGACTTCCTAATATCCAGAGACTCTCCACAACAGAATATCGGAGTCAAGTCATTGTTTAGTGCTACACCCAGCTTCGCACTGAGGAGTTGATCATCCTCGCCAAAGTGCTGCCGACGTTCTGAGTGACCGATTACTACATGGCTTGCTTTACATGACTTAATCATGTGTGCCGAGACTTCGCCTGTATAAGCACCTTTGAGATGCTGACTCATATTTTGTGCACCCAGTTGTACCCTATCCTGACTTGCAACCACATCACTGAGGGCATATAGATGCGTGCATGGAGCACATATAACAACGTCTACGTCGTCTTTTTTATCTTGACTCACTAATGCTGAGAGTAGTTCGTGACCCTCAGTCACTGTAGTATTCATTTTCCAATTAGCTGCTGCTATTTTCTTTCTTTTCATGAGATGACTTATATATAAACAGCATGTGATAATCACATCCTTATAATAAAGTCGAAAGTATAATTTCCTTTATTATAAAACTTACTTTTGGGCTAAATTTAAGAGGACTCATGGAAACCATCACACCATATGTACATCGAGATATAAGTTGGCTGGAATTTAATTATCGAGTCCTACAGGAAGCTAAAGATCCAACTGTACCGTTACTCGAAAAGCTTAAGTTCTTAGCAATCTACTCCTCTAATCTGGATGAATTTTTCAGAGTACGAGTTGCTAATCATCGCAATCTACTGCGGATCGGAAAAAAAACCCGCAGAGATCTCGGATTTGAACCTAAGGCGCTGTTACGGCAGATACTCAGCATCGTCAGTGATCAAAAGGCGGAGTTCAGCCATATATTTTTCACTCAGATTCTACCGAAACTCGCTAAGGAAGGAATTCATCTCATCAGAAGGCAGGAGATGAATATGGAGCAGAAGGAGTTTATTGAAAACTATTTTACCGAAAACATGCTGCCTTATGTGCAGCCAGTGCTCCTCAACAAGCAAAAAATCAAGCCATTCCTTACCAATGGTGCATTGTACTTAGCTCTTAACTTAGAAGATCTCAAAACCAAAGAAAAACGGCTTGCAATTGTAAAAGTACCATCAGACGAGCTCAAAAGGTTCATCGAACTACCCAATGATAATGACCAAGAGCACGTCATCATCATGATAGATGACGTAGTAAGACACTGTATCAGCTGGATATTTCCAGGATATGAAATAATTGAGTCTTACAGCATAAAGCTCACTCGTGATGCAGAGCTGTACATCGATGATGAGTTTTCGGGAGATCTACTCTCCAAGATTAAAAATAGCATCAAAAAGCGCCAGATAGGTCCAGCATCAAGATTGGTGTATGACAAGAGTATGCCCCAAGACTTCTTGAAAGCGTTGCTCAAAATATTTGATTTAGATGATTACGATTTACTTCCCGAAGGTCGATATCATAATAATTCGGATTTCTTTAAGTTTCCGTCATTTGGCCGCAAGTATCTCACAGAGACTCCGCTAACTCCGATATCGGTAGATGAGTTAGAAGATCCAGAAAAAATATTTCATGCCCTGGAGCAGAAAGATCACTTAATCCACCCTCCATATCATAGCTATCAGTCAGTCGTAAATTTCTTTGAGGCCGCCGCTATGGACCCTGATGTAACTCATATTAAGATCGTTCAGTATCGTGTTGCATCAGAGAGTCGCATCATGGATGCGCTGATTAAAGCAGCAAGTTTAGGGAAACAAGTATTTGCCTTTATAGAGGTTAAGGCAAGATTTGACGAAGAGGCAAATCTACAATGGGGCGAGCGCCTTGAAGCTGCAGGCGTTAAGGTGCACTACAGTATACCAGGAATCAAGGTGCATGCTAAAATCGCTACTGTAATCAAGCAAACCAATCAAGGTCAAAAAATCTACAGCTACCTAAGTACAGGGAATTTTCATGAGAAGACCGCCCATGTCTATTCTGATTTTGGAATGTTTACGGCGGATCCACGTCTGACACAAGATGCTATTAAGCTCTTTAATTTTTTAGAATCGATGGATCGTACTGGCATACAGTTCGATCACCTGAAGGTAGGGCAGTTCAACATGACAACTGACCTAATCGCATGTATCGAACAGGAAATTGTCAATGCTAAAAAAGGTAATAAGGCAAAAATATTCCTCAAAATGAATAGCCTTCAGGACCCAACTATGATTGACCTCCTCTATAAAGCCAGCCAGGCAGGAGTTAAGGTTAAAATGATCATACGAGGTATATGCTCATTAGTCCCTAAGGCGGATATGTTCAGTGAAAATATCGAGGCCTACAGCATAGTAGATAGATTCTTAGAGCATAGTAGGGTATTTATATTCCATAACAGTGGTGATCCTAAGTACTTCATGTCTTCTGCGGACTTTATGTATCGCAATCTATACAAAAGAATCGAGGTCGTGTTCCCCATCTATGATGATATCATCAAGAGTCATCTTCAAAATCTTATGGATCTACAACTAAAGGATAATGTAAAAGCCAGATCCCTGAACTACAACGAGACGAATGTCTACAGGAGAGAAAAAGATAAACTCCAGATCCGATCGCAGATGGAGACTTATGCCTATATAAAAAGAAATGAAAAGTAAATGTTAAAAGCTATCTCTCCAATAGATGGGCGCTATGCCTCTAAGACTGCATCCTTGCAAGATTATTTCTCCGAGGCAGCCTTAATGAAATATAGAATACATGTTGAGTTGGCCTATTACAATCATCTGTGCAAGATGAATATCATAGATGCCGAGGGTGTAGATATAGACAGCTTCCTATCAACTCTCGATATGAGCTCATATGAACGAGTTAAGAGCATCGAGAAAGTAACGAATCATGATGTGAAGGCTATAGAGTATTTCCTCAAGGAATCACTGCTTGGTACTATTGATGACAACCATCTGGAATTTATACACTTTGGATTAACCAGTCAGGATATCAACAATACTGCTATGCCGATGATGGTGCGTGACGCTATCAATGAGGTGATCATACCTGATCTTGACAATTGTCTTGAGTTACTGGCTGGCTTATCTGAAGATTACAAAGACATCCCCCTCTTGGCTCATACTCATGGCCAACCTGCCAGCCCAACAACTCTTGGAAAAGAGATGAAAGTATTCGAATACAGAATGGGGATACAACTGGAGAAACTCAAGGAATTTGAACATACAGCTAAGTTTGGTGGAGCTACTGGTAACTTCAATGCTCATAAGGTGTCCTATCCGAGCCATGACTGGCCTAATGAGATCAATCAGATGATTGCATCACTTGGACTTAAACGCCAAGTATATACAACTCAGATAGACAATTACGACGGACTGGCAGAGCTGTTTCAGATACTTATAAGGATCAACACTATATACATAGACTTTGCTCGTGACATCTGGGCTTATATCAGCATGAACTACTTTAGGCAAAAGGTAGTCGCCAATGAAGTTGGTAGTAGCGCTATGCCGCACAAGGTAAACCCTATCGACTTTGAAAATGCTGAGGGCAACCTTGGGTTGGCTAATGCCTTACTCGGTTATCTGGCAGAAAAACTGCCTGTATCACGACTACAGAGAGACTTGACAGATAGCACTGTTACTCGTAATATCGGTGTCCCATTCGGTCATATCATGGTGGCCATGCAGAGTCTCCAGAAAGGCATCAAAAAATTAGAGGTCAACAAGGAGAAAATAGAGAAAGACCTATTGGATAACTGGGCCGTAGTGGCAGAAGCCATTCAGACCGTACTAAAAAGAGAAGGCTTTGAAAAGCCATATGAACTGCTCAAAGCTTTCTCTCGAGGAAAAGGGAAACTGAGCAAGGAAGATTTTGATCAATTTATGAATGATCTCGATGCCACTGACGAGCTTAAAAGTGAACTACGAGGTATTACTCCGTACAACTACATTGGCTACGCTTAATACGTATAGGTGCCCTGATCATCCTTGATGATCAACTCATTGTGGCTGTGATCTTCTACCCTACCTATGATCTGAGCATCTACATTGAAGCTCTTAGATATTTCTATTAGCGACTGGGCTGTAGAGGCATCAGTATAGACTTCTAATCTATGCCCCATATTGAATACTTCATACATTTCCTGCCTTGTGGTCTGAGACTCAGTCTCTATCAATTGAAAAAGCGGTGGTATGGGCAATAGATTATCCTTAATCACACGCTTATTGTGAACAAACTTCATGACTTTAGTTTGTGCACCACCCGTACAATGAATCATCCCATTAATACTTCCTCTATGCTGAGATAGCATCTGCTTTATGATTGGGATATATGTTCTTGTCGGTGACAGGATCAACTTACCAGCAGAGATTCTTAGATCATCAGTGATATCTATTGACTCAGTTAACTCTCTACTTCCAGAATAGATGAGATGCTCTGGGGTATTAGGGTTATAACTTTCGGGATATTTGGCGCGATACACTTTAGCGAAGATGTCATGACGAGCTGAGGTTAGACCATTGCTGCCCATACCTCCATTATACTCTGACTCATAAGTAGCTTGACCGTAAGATGCCAAGCCAACAATTACGTCTCCTGATTTGATCTCATTGCGGATGACATCTCTGCGAGGCATTCTGCCAAACGCTGTTATCCCAACATCTATAGTCCGTACGATATCACCTACATCTGCAGTCTCTCCACCAGATAGATGGATGCTGACATCATGCTCAGCCATCTTTTTGATAAAAGTATCTGCTGCTTGGATGACCGCTGTGATGATCGTCCCCGGTATTACGGACTTATTACGTCCTACTGTAGATGATATAATGACATCATCTATACAACCCACACAGGCCATATCATCAACATTCATCACTATGCTATCTTGAACTATACCTGCCCATACCGATAGGTCATTAGTCTCTCGCCAATAGATATATGCCAAGCTCGTCTTAGTCCCAGCTGTATCCGCATGCATGATATTGCAATAGTCCTGATTACCGCCCACTAAGTCCGGTAACACCTTGCAAAAGGCTAGCGGGTATAGACCTTTATCCATATCTTTTATTGCATCGTGCACTTCAGACTTTGAGGCAGACACGCCTCGCAGATCATACCTCGATAAATTCTGATCGGACATCTCCTAATATTTTACTCTTGGATCTAAAAAGCTGTAAAGCATATCGACCACAATGTTAATAAGAATAAACAAGCTACTGGTACATACTAATGAACCTAATATTACGGGAACATCATAATTGAGCAGCGCAGTAACCGTGACGAACCCAATTCCCTTAAAGTTGAATATAAACTCTACAAAAAAAGCTCCTGCGAGCAATGCTGCGAACCACCCACTCAGTGCTGTCAATATTGGATTAAAGGCATTACGTAAGACATGATCTCGTATAAGCTTGTATTGACTTACTCCTTTGGATCTTGCGACTAAAATATATTTCTCATCGAGGACATTAATAACAGCGCTGCGAGTGAGTTGAGTAATAATTGCGATAGGCCGTATCCCCAGTGCTATTGCTGGCAAGAGTAGATTCTTCCAGACGATGATATCATCACCCAAGTCATTAATCTCGAATAAACTGCCTTGAATATTTAACCCAAAGGTCGATCTCAAATAATATCCGAATATCACTCCTAAGACTATCGCAGTCACATAACTCGGTACAGAGTATCCCAAGGTAGAGATCGCCACTATAAACTTATCCACCCAGCTATTTTGCTTAAGCGCCGCTACAACTCCACAAATAAGTCCTAAAACTAATGCTAACACTAATGAGGCTGTAGCCAAAATTATAGTCAGAGGAAAAGCCTGACGCAAGATCTCTGAAACCGATCTACCCGTCTGATAAGATTCTCTGAAATGAGGAAGCTTTAGACCAACAGCATAACTGTCAGCTATACTTATACGAATTCCATTATAGTCTGGCTTCCAATTAAGCTTAGGACCGATAAATAATGGAGAGAGATCTACTATGTATCTCCTGAGCTGAACATGATACGGTTGATCAAGGCCCAGTTGTTGTTTTTTTAGTTCAACGGTTTTCTCATCCATTCGTTGACCGAACGTCAACCGGGTAGGATCAACAGGTGCATTGAAAATAATTGACGTAATAATTATCACAACTAAAACAATCACGACGACTGCATACATAGCCTTACGTACAAATAGAGACAACATTTATCCGAGAATTAATCAAAGATTTTAAACACAAGGTAAATTTTATCATTTGTTTTATGATTCATTCTCTCAAATACCTGTACGTGCCAGTTGTAGAGTCAATTTCTTTTTCGGACATACCTCATTTTTCAAAGCGGGACAAGGCTTATCAGTTAGATTCAGACGCCTTAAGACCATTCTATAAATATGATGTGGGTATCGCTGCATTTGAGGAGGTGATCAGCAATCGATCAAAATTCAAAACGAACAGAGCGCTATTACACAAGGTTGTAAAAGCTCAATATAATGGCAAGAAGATCTCAGATAAGCTGAAAGACAATATTGAAGGGCTTACGTCAGAAAAAACTTTTACCGTTATCACGGCGCATCAACCTTCTATACTAACAGGCCCACTCTATTATATTATCAAGATCTGTAGTGTAATCAGTCTATGTCGCGATCTTACTGAGCACTACGATGGATATAGGTTTGTCCCAACATTCATCATGGGTGGTGAGGATCACGACTTTGATGAAATTGCATCATTGAATTACTTCAATAAGACTTTCACTTGGAAAACCGAGCAAGTAGGTTCGGTAGGAAGGATGACGCTGGATGGATTGGAGGATCTACTTAATGAGGTCAGGACTACTTTTGGTTCAATGCCACATGCCAGCAAACTCAAGGAATTGATCGATGATGCTTTCACCTCTGCCAAGACATATGGCGAGTTCATGCAGACCTTGACTCACAATCTATTTAGGCATACCGAATTGATGATAATCAATATGGACGATGCTGAGCTCAAGACTGAGCTTTTGCCATATATCATCAAGGATATAGAAGATGAAGTGTCTCATCACGCTGTTAATGCAGATCAAAAAGCATTAGACACCGCTGGCTTCAAGTCCCAGGCTCATGCAAGAGAAGTCAATATATTCATCCATGACGGAGATCGCCATCGAGTTATTAAAACCGACGAGGATCACTATGAAATAAATAATCAGTCCTACACTAAAACTGAACTGATATCTTACTTACGACAACATCCTGGCCACATTAGCCCAAACGTGGTCTTACGTCCGATATATCAAGAGTTAGTCTTGCCTAACTTAGCTTATGTAGGTGGTGGTGGAGAGTTAGCCTATTGGATGGAGCGAGGAACCCTGTTTGAGCAGTGGTCGATCCCCTATCCTATGCTCATACGTCGAGACTCGGCTTTAATAGTAGATCAGAAGGCATTAGCTCAAGCGCAGAAGCTATCGTTATCGATAGCAGATCTATTTGAGCGAGATGATCTCGTAGCAATTAAATATGCTAAAGAACAGAGCACTTCAGAATTAGATCTTTCGTTAGAGCGCGATATAGCTGCAACATTATTTGAGAAATTACATGAGCGTGCAACTAAAATAGATCCGACTCTATCAGGGGCCGTAAAAGCGGATGAAGCTAAGTTCCTAAAAGTGCTGAGTAATATGGAGAATAAACTCATCAAGGCTGAAAAGCGCAAGAATGAAGTTGCTATTAATAGGATCAGTAAGCTTAAGGGTAAACTCTTCCCAAGTAGTGATAAACTCCAAGAACGCTATGAAAACTTTATTCCGTTCTATCTCAACTACGGACAGTCATTCATAGATCAGATGATCGAATGTCTAAACCCTATGGATAAAAACTTTAAAGTAATTCTATTAGCAGAATCAGAATCTTATGCTGGGGCGAAATAACTTAACATGTCATCGATCTTAACTTTTAGTTCCGATCTATGGACAATAAAGTCCAGAAAGCCGTGATCCAACAAAAATTCTGATGTCTGAAATCCTTCTGGCAAGTCCTTTTTGATCGTCTCTTTGATGACTCTTGGACCAGCAAATCCTATCAGTGCTCGAGGTTCACTGAAGTTGATATCTCCTAACATTGCAAATGACGCAGTAACACCACCTGTAGTTGGATCTGTAAGGAAGGAGAAATAAGGAATCTTTTCTCTGGCCAGCTGAGCCAACTTAGTAGATGTCTTAGCCAGTTGCATTAATGAGAAGGCTGACTCCATCATCCGTGCTCCCCCAGACTTAGCGATGATCATCAGTGGAATACGCTCTTTGATACAATAATCCACTGATCGTGCGATTTTTTCTCCAACAACTGAGCCCATAGATCCTCCAATAAAGCTGAAGTCCATAGCGGCAATAACAATAGGTTTCTTATTAACCTTTCCAACAGCAACACTAATGGCATCTGACAGTGCCGTTTGCTCATGAGCTTTCTTTAGACGATCGTCGTATGACTTTAGATCAGTCCAATCTAAAAAATTAGTGGATTTGATATCATCCAATATAAGCTTGTAGCGACTGCCAAAAAGAATATTGAAGTAATCATGGGAGCCTATCCTGAAGTGATAATCGCATCCAGGACATACGAATAGATTTTTCTCGAGCTCAAGAACTGTGTATGTACCTCCGCACGACTTGCATTTCTGCCAAAAGCCGTCAGGCACCTCTTTTTTCTCGCTCGTGGTAGTCTGAATCCCTCCCCTAAGTCTTTTAAACCAACCCATACAATAGCATTAAAATCTTGGCTTGATAAAATAATCTGTTCTGACCAGGAATATAATTTGCCTTGCGAATGTAACAATTAATCACAGACGAGAGACTATATCTTCCGGGTATACTCACCTCATTAATATCTATAAGACTTAACAGTCTGAACAAAGGATTGTACATGTTGATAAGATGTATCTGGATAGACCCCATGACCCAAATTGACGATATGACGACCACCAAATTGCGTGATCATATCGCGGGTCTTAGCCTCGATCTCAAGAACCGGAGCGTATAATTGACATGGATCCAAGTTGCCTTGCAATACGATGTTATCACCCAAATGCTCTCTTATATAAGCAGGAGAGGTCTTCCAATCTATCGATAATCCATCAATCTTGAGGTCTTTAAATAGTGGTATCAGAGACCATCCACCCTTAGGAAAAAATATCTTGGGCACTCCATCAATCGAGTCAAAAATTCTCTGAACATATGGCAATGCAAACTCTTCATACTGGTCAACAGGTAGCATATCAGACCAAGAGTCAAATAGCTGTACCAGGTCAACTCCACAATTAATCTTCTCTTGGAGGTAAACGATGATACTATCTGTAATCTTAGACATTAATTTATGTGAGGCTTGCGGTTGCTCATACAAGAACCTCCTCGCCTTAGAGAAGGTTTTACTCCCCGACCCTTCAACCATATACGCAAACAAAGTCCATGGCGCACCACTGAATCCAATGAGTGGATTCCTGTTGTCGATCCGATCCTTAGTCTTATGTATCGAGTCAAAAACATAGCTGAGATGCTCTATGACAGGTGCTCCACTGACCAACTTGTCTACGTCCGAAGCTGACGATACCGTCTTTTGAAAAAGCGGACCCTTCTTTTCGACTATATCATAGTCTAAGCCCATAGCCTCAGGTATCACTAAAATATCCGAAAACAGGATAGCCGCATCTACACCCAACACATCCATTGGCTCTACAGTTACTTCTGCGATTAGATCAGGACTCTTGACTAATTCTTTAAATCCACTAACCGAGGATCTTATATTTCTGTAGCCTGGAAGAATACGGCCAGCTTGACGCATAATCCATATCGGCGGTCTTTCTAAAGACTTCCCCTTGAATACATCCAATAATATCTCATTTTTGTAGCTCATAGCGATCACATAAAATTGTGAGGCAAAAATACACCAATACAACTCATATGAACATTCTTCTGATAGGATACGGTAAGATGGGAAAAACCATACAACGATTAGCCGAAGGAATGGGCCATAAGATCACGGGGGTTATAGACATCAATAATCCTGATGACTTGGCAAAGCATGCTAAATCGAGTCATGTTGCCATAGAGTTTACTCGACCTGAGTCTGCCTATGACAACTTAAAATTCTGCCTTGAATTAGGATTGCCTGTTGTCTCTGGGACCACAGGTTGGCTCGATCAGTATGACGAGATATGCAAACTCAGCAAACAGCAGGAAACAGGTTTCTTCTACGCATCTAATTATAGTATTGGCGTAAACATCTTCTTCGCTATCAATAGAAAGCTTGCTGCACTCATGGCTCCATATCAAGATTATGACATACAAGTCGATGAAACACACCATATCCATAAACTTGATAAACCCAGTGGTACAGCTATCACTGCTGCTGAGGGCCTAATTGATAACATACCAACAATCAAAGATTGGGTACTCGAAAAAGACGAAGATCAAAAGGTCAAAATAGTATCTCATAGAGAGGGAGAAGTCTATGGCAAGCACACTATACACTATAACTCCCCCATCGATGAGATTATATTGACGCATAATGCGCACACCAGAGATGGATTTGCAGTTGGAGCGATTAAAGCTGCCGAATGGATCATGGATAAGAAAGGTCCACATGTCATGAATGATATGTTGGGGTTATAGAGCTATATGTCGTTACTTGATTACATTTATAAGAGATGATACCAGCGCAGACAGTTGACGAGATACTTACAACCGCCAAGATCGACGAGGTTGTGGGTGACTATGTCAACCTCAAGCGCAGAGGAGTCAATATGATTGGGCTATGCCCATTTCATAATGAGAAGACCCCTTCATTTACCGTATCTCCCAGCAAAAATCTTTATAAGTGCTTTGGATGTGGCAAGGGAGGTGGCTCTGTCAATTTCTTAATGGAACACGAACAGTTCACGTATCCAGAGGCTCTAAGATTCCTTGCGCAGCGGTATAATATTAAGATAGAGGAAGAACAAAAGAGTGATGAGCAAATCCAGCGTGATAATGAGCGGCAGAGCTATTACCTCATTAACGAATATGCAGAAGGCTACTTCGTTGATCAACTGTTTAATACAGATGAGGGGCGCAATATCGGGTTAAGCTACTTCAAGCACCGTGGACTATTAGAGACCACTATAAACACCTTTAAACTGGGATATTCTCCTAAGGACTCTAAAGCATTTACCAACCAAGCCCTAAAGACCGGTTACAATCTGGACAAGTTAAAGCAGTTGGGATTAACAAGTTCTGGTGGATATGACTTCTATAGAGAGCGAGTCATATTTCCATTTCATAATATCAGTGGTAAGACGATTGGGTTTGGTGGTAGGATACTCAAGGATATCAAGAAAGCACCTAAGTATCTTAATTCTCCTGAGTCTGAAATCTACAACAAGCGCAAAACTTTATATGGGCTCTTTCAAGCGAAAACCGCTATCCGTAAGAAAGATCAATGTATCCTAGTTGAGGGATATACAGATGTGTTAAGCCTATATCAGAATGGAATACATAATGTAGTCGCATCCTCGGGGACCTCCCTAACACAAGAGCAAGTCCAACTGATCAAGCGCTTCACGCTAAATGTCATCGTCCTATATGATGGAGATCAGGCGGGACAAAATGCAGCCTTGAGGGGCTTGGACATCTTCTTAGAAAATGATGTTAATGTTAAGCTGGCTACTATACCTGATCAGATGGATCCTGATGGATACATCCGAGCGATAGGCACAGAGCGCTTCGAGCAATTCATCGAAGAAGAAGCTGCAGACTTTGTATTGAATCTGGCTCAGAATATCCAAGACACATATGTCAATGATCCTATTAACAAGAGCATACAGATTAAAGAACTCACCAGCAGTCTTGTCAAAATAGGCGATCAACTCAAGAGGTCTCTCTACATAAAGGAATGCGCATCTATCCTGACCATAGAGGAAGGGACCTTGATTGGTGAGGTCAACAAAGGGCTTAATAAAGTCCTCTATAAAAAACAAAATGACCTAAGACGAGAAGAAAGACAATACCAGCGTGCAGAAATCAAAGGTGAGCTACCCCAAACACAGGCGAAACCACAGCAGAAAGAACCAAAGTTAAATCATGATCAATATCAAGAAAGAGATATTGTACGGGTATTGCTGCAACACGGTCATAAGATCTGCACTCATGAAGAAGATGTCGAAGGATCAGCATATCTCCACTCGCTCTTAGGTGATCAGTACCTGAACTTTACTAATTCTCTTTATAAGAATGTCATTGAAGAGTATTACACCAAGAAAGAGTGTGGTATCAAGAACCTAACGGAACACTTCATTAACCATAGCGATACAGAAATACAGAGTTTAGCAACTGCTTTCTTGTCAAGCCCATATACTTATGCTGAGTGGGCAGAGCGAGGTGTAGAGCTCCAGACTCAACGCCCTATTGATGAAAACCATGAGAGGGATATCTATCAGGCAGTCATGAGGTATTATATGAAATACTATAAGTCGCAGGAGTCTCAATGGCAGGCCAAGATAGCTGAATGCGAAAATGACGATCAGAGGATCGTTTTACTCACAGCCTATCAATCATTTAAAGTAGAGATGAAAGAACATGCTGAAAAGCTGAACACTGTAGTATTATAAAAAAAGCCCTCTCAGGTGAGAAGGCTTTTTTATTTGATTTGACTTTGATTAGCTGCGATCTATACAGTTTAGATCATCAAAAGCTTTTGTCAGTCTTTCTTTGAAAGCATCCTCACCTACTCTCAACCATTTTCTTGGGTCATAATACTTCTTATTGGGCTGATCATCGCCTTCTGGGTTACCCAGTTGTGTTTGGAGATATGCCTCATTCTTCTGATAGTATCCTCTTACTCCTGACCAGAACGCCCATTGCATATCAGTATCGATATTCATTTTAATAGCGCCATATTCTATCGCCTCTCGGATCTCCGCTGTAGAGCATCCTGACCCACCGTGAAAGACGAAATTGATCGGCTGATCTGGTGTGTTAAACTTCTGCTTGATATACTCTTGAGAGTTCTTGAGTATGATTGGTCGTAACTCTACATTACCAGGTTTATATACACCATGAACATTACCAAATGCCGCAGCTACTGTAAATCGATCAGATATCTTACTTAATCGTTCATACGCATAAGCTACTTCTTCTGGTTGAGTATAAAGACGCGCGCTATCGATGTCGGTATTGTCAACTCCATCTTCTTCGCCACCTGTAACACCAAGCTCAATCTCAATCATCATCCCCATCTCATTCATCACCTCAAAGTATTCACAACAGACATCTATATTCTCTTCGAGGGACTCTTCTGATAAGTCTAACATATGCGAGCTATATAATGGCTTACGGTGAGCCTTATAATATTGCTTTCCTTCGTCAAGCAATCCTTTGATCCATGGTAAGATCTTTTTAGCACAGTGATCAGTATGTAGTACTGCAGTGACACCATAGTGCTCAGCTAACTCATGTACATGTAGTGCTCCAGCCTTAGCTCCGATGATGGAAGCTCTCTGATTTTCATTGGACAATCCCTTGCCTGCATTAAAGCTCGAACCGCCATTAGAAAACTGGATAATTACCGGTGAGTTGACTTCTCTTGCGGTTTCCATAACAGCATTAATCGAACTTGAGCCAATGACATTGACCGCTGGTATGGCAAAATCATTTTCATTGGCATAGTCGAATAGGTCTTTAAGCTCTTGACCATGAATTACCCCTTTGCTAAACTTACTTGATGACGACATGTAACTTATTTGATAATAAAATTAAAAAGTTGCAAATATAGGAACATTAAGAATGCCATATCAGTGCTTAAGTCTAATCCATAATCTAAAGTGCAGCTGACTTATATTTTTTAGTTTTGGGCACACAACATAATATTAAGACATGCTAATACTACTACAAGGCAATGCTGGAGCCCTACCGATAAACCTGATCATGATGGGTCTCTTGATTGGGGTTATGTACTTTTTCTTTATCCGTCCGCAAGCCAAAAAACAGAAAGAACAGATAGGATTTGAGAGTGAATTATCTAAAGGTGACGAAATCGTTACTACCTCCGGGATAATTGGGACTATCACTAAACTCGACGAAAAAAGTGTAACACTACAGATTAGTCAGAAAGGCTTTATCGACGTAACACGATCAAGTATTTCTAAAGAATTGACTGAGGGTTTTCATAAGGAATAAAAAAGCAGTCAAAGTAAAAAGGGTGTTCAGAAAAACTGAACACCCTTTTTTTATGCTTTCTTCTCTCAGTGAGATTATCTCACGAGACTCACTGTCCCTGCCGTGATGAACTCCTCATCATTGATGCATACAACACGTACACAATAGGCAAATACATCTGGTGATAACTCACTTCCAGTATTTTCGAATCTACCGTTCCAAGCTTCCATTGGATCCGTGGTTCTGAAGACCTCCTGTCCATATCGGTTTAAGATTTGGAAGTCTATCTCTTGAATGAAATTACTTCTTACCATAAGGACATCATTGTTGCCGTCATTATTCGGGCTAAATGCCGTAGGAATGAAGATATCATCCACGCTACATGTTGGCGGGATCACAGTAATCGTAATCTGCCCAGTAGCCATACATCCATTGGAGTCTGTGATGGTAACCGTATACGTTGTAGTCTCATCAGGGCTGACCGTTTGAGTAGCTGTAGTCACACCATTGTCCCACAGGATATCAACGATATCTCCTGAGGAATTAACAGTGATATCTACATCCTGCCCTTGGAATATTTCATTGTCATCATCTGAAGATGTAACATCGATATCTAAGTCTACAACATCTATTGGTATAGTGATGGTAGTAGAACAACCAGATCCTGGATCTGTGACTTCTACCGTCAGGTCTTGCGATCCATCAAGGTTAGCTATTACACTGCCTGTACCCTGTCCACTTACTATCGCTCCCTCTGGGGACCAAACGAAGTCAAACATCATCGTAGAGTCATTGTTGACAAGTACTATTTCGAAATCTTCATTTGCACACGCTGATTGTCCATCAGGCATTCCAGGGAATGTCACATCAATGTCTGGATCAAAGTCTATGAAGTTGAATACTATTGAGTCAGAACATCCAAACTCGTCCGTAACAGTCGCCGTAATAGACATTATACTTCCGATAGAATCCAACATCAATGAGTCGCTTATAGCTAAAACATTGCCTTGATCATCGGTATAAGTAACTGGTAATCCAAGATTATTAGATACTCCTAATGAGATAGGGCCACTCATCATCATTGAATCACACATCACGATGTCTGTATCATTATCAGTAGTCAACTCTATAATCTCAGGCACCACGACTTCAATTGTTTGATCTTCAAACTCACAAGTCCTTCTGTTATTCAATAGGCTTACAGTGTATGTACCCGGCTCTCCAAAGTCAAAAGTAGGATTAGCGCTGGTCGACTGATCTGAATCAGTATCACTTACACCGAAGTCCCATAAGATATCGCCATCCATGATTCCTTCTCCTCCCATGAAAGAGATCGATGTGGTACCACAATTGATCATTGACTCCGGTTGAGGATCTATGATTTCACCCAGTGGTAACTCAATAGTGCCCTCTTCGATACATCCTTGAATTGATGTTGCGGTATACGGAATCGAGATATTATCCTGTCCATCAAGTATTGTGACTGTGACAGAGCTATCTGTCATCGACACAATATTATCTGAAGCTTCAAATGTGATCGTAAAGTCTGTTACAGATGTGGCTGTTATCGTAACGGTATCACCTGTACAAATTCTATCTGGCGTATCCAGAGATGCTACATTACCATCTTGAATCAAGGTAGTGCTCACTGTATCGCTCTCGCAGAAGTCATTAAATGCTCTTAAGAATACAGTGGCATCAGGCATCATAGATATATCAATAGTTTGATCTGTACTTAAGACAGTCATAAAGTCCATGTCTAATGACCACTCAAACATCGCATCATCAACATTAGAGCTGGCACTTAACATGGCAAACGAGCCATCACAAATTACTGAGTCTATCGCAATATTAGCTGTTAACTCCTCCATTACCTGAATCGTCAACGTCTCCATAACAACGCATCCTGCTGCTGTGGTAGCGGTATAAGGTAGTTCTATCTGATCTTGACCCTCAGCTGCCATGACCGTTATAGGCAATGTATTAATATCAGAAACAATGGCATCGTTCGGTTCAAAAACGACAGTCAATCCTTGGTCAGGACTATTGTCCGTGATATTCACCTCAGTAGAGGTATTTCCTCCTTCACATCTATTAATAGGATCAAAGTCAAATGTGAAATCTGGTGTTCCTTGTATCACATCAATCGATGCAATATTACTACCACAGTTCACCGGATCAAATGCTCTTACAAAGAGCGTTGACATCCCTGAAGGTATATTGAATGTAATGAATTGCTCAGTACCAACTATATTATCAAATGAAGGATCAAATGACCACTCATAAGTGGTATTAGGCCCATCAACAGGATTATTTACAAGTACGTTCTCTTGATCTTGGATACTACATATAAGTACCGAAGGCTCATCAAAGCTCAATACTATGTTGTCAGTTCCAACATTGACAGTAATTGTGGCTGTCTCCGTAGTTACTCCATCTGTAGCCGTTATCGTATAAGTAGTCGTAGTGGTTGGCGAGGCAACTGGATCACTGAAGTTGACCAGATCAGTGAATGTCAAACCATCCATAGGCGTAAATGTGTAAGTCACGCCAGGTATAGCACTGTTAAACAAATTGACACTCTGCCCAGGACATACTGTAATCATGCCATCACCATCATCATCATTTAGATCAATTAAGTTATTATCATCTCTATTAAGATCGATAACAAAAACTACGGTGTATTCACAACCTTGACTATCTGTGAAGAAGTAGGTCACAGTTGCTGTCGTAGCCTGTGGCGAAAGTCTAAGATCTATATCTGATCCAGGACCTTCGAATAACTGTCCACCAGCTTCTACAGTATAACGGATCGATACGATATCAAACATCTCTCTTAATTCTTCCTCATTAATGCTAACCATTAATCTATTCTCACTTGCATCAAATGATACGACAGTATCAATAGCCGCTTCAACCTCATCAACTTCTGTAAGTATTACTGAAACTGGGATAGAGTCACGCACAAAACATACCCCATTAGATACGTCAAACACGATAAAGCCACCTTGCTCTGTGCCACGTATCATGGGATTATTAGGATCAATTGGATTTACAAAATCAAGTCCATCAGGATTTTGAAATGTGATCGTATTATTAGGATCTGTATTAATCATGAATCCTTCAAATCCACCTTCACACACCGTGATAGACTCACTACTCGTTTCGAAAGTAGGTCTATCAACAACGAAGACTGTAATACACACTGTATCCGAGATTACTCCATCTGTAGCTGTTACAACATATTTAGTTGTTGAATCAGGACATGCAACCGGATCACTGAAATTGATTGTATCAGTAAACTTTAAGCCATCCATCGGAGAGAATGTATATGTTACTCCGTCAAATGAGCGATCGAATAATGGTGTATTATCACCTCGACATATTGTTACTGTCGCATTACCCTCACCATCTACATCTCCTATAGGGTCAATGAGCCCATTCTCATCATCATCAATAACATCATCGTTGATCGGTATATTAAATATTAACGTGTACTCACAACCATTGCTGTCAGTAAAGTATAGTATAACCCTTGCATTGAGTGTACCATCAGGTAACTCGAGTGCAATATCCGAACCGCTACCTTCACCTACTAAGACTCCGTCTGCTTCGATGGTAAATCTGATAGATACGATATCAAAACTTTCTAAGAGTTCTTCTTCATTAATTGTAAACGTAAATACGTTAGTCGTACTATTGAATGTAGTGGTCGTATCTATTGCTGCTTCTACCTCATCTACTTCTGTAATGATGGTATTTAGGAATGTAATTGAATCTGTAGTAGTACACTGTCCATCTGAGACTGTAAAGACAAATACTCCTCCTTGCTCTCCTACTCTGAATCCAGGATTATCAGGACTGAATATTCCGTCAGTTAACACCCCCTCTGTAGTCTCGAAGGTAATGGTGTTGGTCTGATCGGTCGTAATAGCGATACGTTGAATAGCCCCTTCGCAGATCACAAGTGAATCCGCACTTGTTTCGACCATTGGGTTTTCTGCAACATTCACAGTGACACATGCAGTATCCGTTCTGACGCCATCGGTAGCAGTAACAACAAACTTGGTCGTTACATCTGGACATGCGACTGGATCACTGAAATTAATAGTGTCCGTAAACTTCAAACCATCCATAGGTGTAAACGTGTAGATTACACCATCTACTGCATTGTCAAATAAGTCAGTACTCTCTCCTTGACATATGGTTACTACAACATTTCCATCTTCATCTTCATCACCGATTGGATCAATGAGTGGATCATCAAGTCCAGCTGTATTTAAGACATCTCTTTTCTCTATAGTAATATCACAACCGTTTTGAGTAGTTACTTGAAGTTCAACATTAACTATGTCGTCACAAGCAAATGAGACCTCTATGTTCTGACCCAAAAGTGTTTGTCTTGAATTAGCGGTTGTAATATTCCATCTAAACTCTCTTATCGGAGAGTTAGGATCCATAGCATTTGTGCTTAAAGTTACCGGTACAGTACCATTCACACAATCTCCAATGTTGCATTCTATGGTACCTGTAATATTGGATTCAAAGACCCCGATCTCTTCTATTACCGTAACCTCACAACCGTCAGCAGGGTCTATAGAGGTCAAACTGATTCTATAAAATCCAGGTGCCGGATAAGTGAACGAGGGTGATTCTTCTGTAGACCTAAATGCTGGATCACCAGAAGGATAATTAAAGTCCCACTCGTAAGCAAAATTGCCAGGAGAGGTGTTTATTGTATTAATGGTCAAACCATCACAGACGAGATCATTCTCTACATCAAAATCAGTAAGAGCGATATCCTCACATGCTCTAACATTGTACTCAAAGTCTCGTCTTACTTTAGATAATAACTCTCCATCTCTCCACTCCTCTACTAATACTCCTACCAAGAATTGTCCAACAGTATTGGGAGTACCAGTGATAACACCAGTTTGTGGATCTATTCTCAATGGATCACCTCCTAATAGGTTGCCTAATGAAAAACCTTGACTGTATACCACCGTATCATATGGAGCGCCTTGTGGAGGCTGTGGTTTAGGCATATCACGAGTCGCACCACTGTGTGGCGTGAACAGCCTATAAACTAAAGAGTCACCATCTAAATCTTTGGCCGAATGGTCAAAATCAATTGGCTCATTAGCACAGATCACTAATTCTGGGAATTCCCCAAAAGATGGACTACTATTGCATTCATTAAGTGTTGTCTCTGTAAGACAAACAAACTTAGTCGTCCCAGTCTCTGTTGGGTCTATAATATTGTTAAGGGTTACATTTCGACAGCATCTCTGATAAGCCAAAAAGTAGCCATCATCTCTAAATGGTAAGAAGACGATGCCCGTGTATGTCGCTTCATCTACACATACTCCACCACCTAAAAAGCTGCACTCAGGTAAAGAGCCATCAATTCTATCGGATCCCTCAAATGGCAAAAACACTTGTCCAAAGGTTCCTAAAACTGGCTGTAAGTTGCCGAAGGCATCGAAAATACCTATAGAGGCAGGATCATCAAATGGGGCATCATCGGCACCATTAATACAATCTCTACGTACCGTAAGTGTTACTTCATAAAAGTCGTTGCCTAAACAACGAAAGTTCATATCAGAGCCAACAATGTGTGTTGCACTAACTTGAGTAGGACTTAGTATAAAAAGCCCTATCAGTGCCAGTAGCACGTGTCGAACACTTTTCATATATGGTATTTTACTCATTCTATCTATCTGGTTCATTATGAATGAATATTATTCGTTAAAGAGTTGTGTTTTGATCTCGACTATCTCCACTCGGCGCTCCTTAGAGGCCTCTGGGCTATATATAGAGTTTCTTCTATCTCTAAAGACATCACTGATGCCTTCGGGTGCTAAATTTTCACCATAAGACAATTGAGTAATCTTTAATTGACCATTATCAATGAACGTGGTCAAAGCTCCGTCCGCAAAAGATCTGATATCATTTTCGACAGATATTACTCTTCTCTGACTTAATGCCAAGTTGTACCTTGTATCAGCACGTGGACTTGCAAATCCTCTGATGCTTAATTCAAAGGTTCTTCCTTTATCCAGTTGCTTCAACATGGCTTGTAAGAATTGCTGATAGTTATCAAAACCATTTTTGACGTCGTTCTCAAAGAAATCCTCGAGACGTGACTCGCCTAAACCCATCTCGGTATCAGACATCCCTTTGGTATACTCGTCCTTAAACTGTTGCTTACGGAAGATGTATTCATCAAAGGTCTCTGTATAATCTTTGTCAGTAGTCAGGCTAACAGATCTTTTATTCGGCTCATCATTATCAAAATAAAGCGCAAGAGGTAGATAGATATTAAGATCTCGTCTCTCTAAGTATAGCTTTCTTGTAATGATTCCTGTACCGTCTTCGTCAATAGCTTTAAACATAGTACTTGCCTCTCCATAGCGATCTCTGAATCCAATTATTTGATACTCATGTCCTGGTATTACCGTAAATGAGAAATCGTTAGCTTCTTCATTAGTTATTACTTTTTCCTGGACAGTTCCGTCTGTAAGATCTATGAGTTTGACAGTGGTACCTGGCAAAGCCAACTTGCTAATATCATCATAGGTGTAAACCAATAAATCCAAAGAATTTCTCTTCAAGAATACTTTTCTGACAATATCCTCTGACGAATAAATCCTATTCGTGTTCAGCAACATCGTATCAGGTGCATATCCCTCCTTAGAACTTACGACTAAATATTCCTTACCTCGCTCAAGCGTAAACGGATGGTCAGCACCAGCGACATTTGAGCGCGTATCCATGATCTGTCCATTATCAGCACATATCAAATCAACTTTTACATCTGTCAGTGTATCCAACGTAGTTGCATCAAATGTGAGCGCATTCAGATTGATGATAACTTCCTCGATGTCAGACTCGAAAATGTCGTAACAACATGATTCGTTGAGCGGATCTACGAACTTAGCTCCTGTACGGTTGGAAGAAAATAAAGCAGTTTCTCCATCATCATCAAGATTGTAGTAGACATCATTATAGCTACTATTGATTGGCAATCCTAAGTTCTCGACCTCTCCAAAAGTTCCGTTATCCTTAGGAGATCTATATATATCAAATCCTCCTAATGAAGTATAACCTTCAGAACTGAAATATAGCACTTGAGAATTGGCATGATAGAATGGTGTGATATCATCTTCGGCAGTATTGAGACCACTCAAATTTACTGGATCAGAATACTTATCTAAACCATCGATTGTTACGTACCATAGATCCATTTTACCCTCACCGCCATCTCTATCAGAACTAAAGTAGAGTACCTCCTTTCCTAAATCGCTATCAAATGCCACGTTTGGCTGAGTCGAGGTGTGCGCACTACCATTAATGTGGTCTGGCAATTTAGTTTCTTCACCATACGTACCATCACCTAAGATGGCTCTACTGTATAGATCACATCTGATATCATTGGCATTGAGATAATCGCATATGGTATAATAGATCCTTGAGTTATTAGTGTTGAATGTTGTGTGAGCCGTATTTAAGTTAGCTCGATTTAATTCAGCATAAGAATCTTGTACACCTTCGCTGGTCGACTTGACAATCTTAGAGATCGCCTTAGTAGGGATATTTCTCTCCTCTTCTGTTTGAAAAGCCAAGGAACTATATATTACTCCATCATCAGTTTTGGTAGCTCCGAACTCGGAGTACTCAGTGTTGATTTCATCACCGTATCTCTGGACGGTTATATTTTCCTGGACATTATCTGCCATCTCAAGTGACCACTCCGCCGAGCTTATTTCCTTCTTAGCTTTAGCAGTTAGATATTCATCTTCTCCTTCTTGCTCAGACAGATATAAGTTATAGTATGTAATTGCAGATTGATAGTCACCTGTTATCTGTGACATTTCTCCGAGATAGAATGGTGCCAATGGATAAGTATTGGTATCATCTAAATCCACTACCTTTGTATAATACTTTTTGGAGATATTGTAAGAATCAAACAATCTTGCTGACTCGGCAATATCATACATCACATCTATGTCAGATGTATCAAACTGTATTGCTTCCAAATAATATGAAAGCGCGCTATAGTAATCTTCTCCACGAAAAGACTCTTCTGCTGCAGATATATACTGTCCTAAATTCTGTCCATACCCAACAAAACAAACTGCGCTAAGTACTCCAGCTAATAGGATATTCTTTAATCTCATTCTCGTTCCTCTTAGAATATCGGACATACCTTCACCTTTTTAAATGGTTTAACATTAGTTATGATGTAAGTGAAATGCAATTCAAATGTGCTGGGGTTGTGCCTGTTGTCTCCAGTAAGAACACCACCCAAGTCACTGAAATCAGAAATGTCTATATCATAACTACCAGATATATAGAAGTTTTGGTATTGCAAGGCTATGATTGGCCATATCGTGCCAGTTGTACGATATCCAACTCCAAGGTGCAGTTCTGTCTCTTTCCCTCTTTGCTGATTTACATGAATCTTACCTAAACCTCCAACTGTGTATACATTATTAGGTCCTTGTATCTGGCCCAAAGCGTTCAGTTGCAAATCAAATTTATCAGACAATTGGAATGTTCCAACTCCTGTCAAGGAAAATCTCCTCGAGAGATTGATATCTTCTAAGTCATCTCTGAATGCGACGTTGGGCTCTGCAAAATGATATACCCCTACTCCTAAATCGAGTTTAGTTCTCTTAGATTTTTGCCACCTATAATTAATGCCTAAACCTGTCTCCAAGAAGGATGTACTCCGTGCATCTAACAACTCATTAGGATCAAGTGAAGGGTCAAAAGTTGCTCCATTCCATTGCGCATCCCAAGTAAGTGAATTGATATCCACTGCTCGGTTGGCAAATCCTAACAACAATCCTCCTGTGAGAAGATTGTTCTCGTTTAGAATGTACGTGTATGAACCTGTCAGGTTGATATTAAAGAGATTTAAATCACCTAAACGTTCTTGGCTGTCATAGTTTAGTAATACCCCTCCAGAAAAGAAATAGTCTCTATCCTTTTTGGGATAAAACTTTTGATCATACGACGCCGTAAACGTAGTCCACGGAACAATGGATCTCCATTGATTGCGATGGCTGAGATTTATTCTTTTGTCGCCATTAAAAATCCCTGTTTTTGCTGGATTTATGTTGAGAGGCGAATTATAGAACTGAGAATAATGAATATCCTGAGCCACAACTGCGTCAACAAAAGCAGAGAATAGAAAAAGTATAATTAGCCTTTTCATTCCAAATTATCAGTTTTTGTTCATGTTTATTGCAAACAAGTATAGTGTTTCAACCACAATGACTGAGATTCATCCAATCTGATTGTCACTTCTACTGCGTAAATTTACCCCGAATAAGTCGGTCTGTGTAATGTAATTTACAGATAAGACATTTAATGTATATTAAAAATAACAATATATAAACATACTGAGCACGAGTTAACCCTGATTTCTGAGCAAATAAACATTACATTTCATGATTTTAACATTATATCATCTAAAGAGCTCAATTTCATATCACTTTCAGTCTATTTCCAATTAACAATGGCAATATAATCCCTAGTGAATAGGAGTTAACCCTTATTGCTCAATGTATAAACCCTACATTTTATAATTTTAACATTATATAATCTAAAGTAGCTGTAGTGAGTTCACCTTTCATTCATGCCTAATTAACTTATGTCAACAAAAAAGCACATTTCGATTTTAACTGGAGCTGGTATCAGCGCTGAAAGTGGTATAAAAACATTCAGAGATGCTGACGGGCTTTGGGAAGGCCATGACGTTATGGAGGTTGCAAGTCCTGAAGGTTTTAATAATAATCCCGCTTTGGTATTAGAGTTTTACAATCAAAGGAGAAAACAACTAAAGGAGGTAGAACCTAATCGAGCACATTTGGACATTGCCATGATGGAGGAATACTTTAACATCACTGTAATCACTCAGAATGTAGATGACCTTCATGAGAGAGCCGGCTCATCTCATATCATTCACTTGCATGGCGAGCTTTTTAAAGCGTCAAGTACGGGTGATCCTACTTATGTAAAGACTTGGGATGGCGATATTCAGCTATCAGATAAATGTCCCAAAGGATATCAGATGAGACCATATATCGTATGGTTTGGAGAGGCAGTACCAATGATTGAGAAAGCTATTAGAGTTATAGAAGAAAGTGAGGCTATCATTATCATAGGAACATCTATGCAGGTGTATCCAGCAGCAAGTTTAACGGCATATGCACGTCCAGAAGCTCCTATATATTACATTGATCCAAATCCCAACATCAACTATGAGCTCAGTCAATCAAGTCGACTTAAAGTTTTTAAAGGACCAGCCACCGTTGAGACAAAAAATGCAATACAATCACTGAAAGACCTATATGATCTCTAAGACTTATCTGACGAGAGCCCTCGAGATCTAAAATGTCCGATATGGAACATCGAGAAACTGATTAGCCTCCTCTTCCGCAAACTTAGAACTCTCACTATCCCAATGCAGGGTCTCATTAGGAAAATATCCTGCAATAACTCCGAGTAAAATGGTCTCGGTCAATCGTGATGCATAAGAAAACGGTGCAGTACACTCACCATTGTCCATACAAGCCTCAATAAACTCATGATAATGAGTAACGCTCTCTTGTCCGTAGTCTCTTTCTGCTGGAGGTGACTCGAGCACACTCTCGTCAATTATACTGAGATCAAGCTTCTGATACTCTCCATCTACTATAAGTCTTGGTAGTTCCATAAAGTGAGGTAGTAATAACCTACCCTTCTCCCCTACGAACATGGCTCCTTGCTCTGGAAGTGATTCGTCCTCTACAGGGAGTTTTAGCTCATCGCTTTGTTCTGGTGCACCAGTACCATCATACCAGATCCACTTGAAATTATCCGTAGTGTACTTAGTACCTGGAAACTCATAGGTCACCACGTTATGCTCTGGAAAACCGAATTCATTTGGAGGTCGACATTCATTTTTGATCGTGTTGGGCACATCAAGCTGCAAGGCATTATACGGTGTATCAAAAATATGTACCCCCATATCTCCTAAAGTACCACAACCATAGTCTACAACCTTACGCCAGTTCATAGTATGATACATGCCATCCTTGTAATCTCTATGCTTGGCTGTTCCCAACCATAAGTTCCAATCGAGATAATCTGGTACAGGATCAGTAGTAGTGGGAGCTGGGCCGTCATATCCCCAATTCTTTGGTGACCAAGCATACACTTTGCTGACCTTGCCAATGATCCCCGACTGAATCAACTGTGTGGCTAACTTATAATCATAGAAAGAATGTACTTGGATCCCCATCTGAGTCACAAGGTTCTTCTCTTTTGCAATCTTACTCATAGCTCTTGCCTCTGACACATGATGCGTTAGTGGCTTCTGGCAGTAGACAGGTTTATTCATCTCCATAGCCATCATAGATGCTGGTGCATGAGTATGATCTGGCGTTGAGACCACTACGGCATCAACCATATCCTTCATTTCCTTCAGCATAGTCCGATAGTCTTTGTAGATCTTTGCCTCAGGAAACATCTCATGAGCAGCGGATAGCGCCCTTGAGTCCACATCACATAGCGCAGTAACGATCACTTTTGCATGAGTTGCCATGGCTTTTAGATCCTCCATGCCCATTCCTCCGACTCCAATGTGTGCCGTTCTGAGTGAACTAAGTTTCTTAACAACTGCCTTATCTTGGCAAGAGCTGAGCAGTGCACCTCCTGAAACAGTCAGTGAGGTCGCTAATAGCCCCGATTTTTTGATAAATTCTCTCCGATTACCCATATACTTTATTTAGAGCTGTTTGATCTTAATATTTTTAAACCAGAGTGGGCTGTCATGATCTTGAAAACCAATGAACCCAGACTTAAACTTACCATAGTCAGGAAAGTCCTTCCACTTACCATTACTCCTTCTTTTTTCCCAATCTTCAGACCATGGCACGAAGGAAACCGTTTTGGCACCATTGAGAAAATACTCAACTTGATCCTTAGTAAATCTGATTCTCGAGCTGTTCCACTCTCCAGCTGGCTTAATTACTTTGGTTTGATCATCCGCCGCATACATGGCATAGTCTGATCCTACTTTTTGAGCGCCCTCCAATGTTGCATTATTTAACCTCTCCCAACCAGCATCATCAATCAGTTGGTACTCTGGACTAATCATCCAAGGTGCGTCATAGCCCTCCTTGAGATGATAGAATACTCCGCTATTACCACCCTCAGGTATTTTCCAGTCAAATGCTAAATCAAACTCAGCATACTCTTGATCAGCATATATAATGTCCTTGCCTCCAGTGAACTCTTCTTCCAGTTTGAGCTCTGCATCAAATGTTAATATACCGTCTTTCACCACCCATTGTGGAGGCATCGCTTCTCCATTGTAAGCTCGCCATCCATCCATACTGATACCATCAAAAATAAAATCCCACGTATCAGTCATGTCAGCGGCAAACTCCTCAGCTTCTACCTCACTTATCTCTCTTACCTTTAGGTTCCTCCATCGCACTTTAATACCTCCTCCATCATGTATCTGCAGGGCTATGGCGCCTTTGCCTTGACCTATTTTAGTGTCCTTGATAGACACCATTTCTTGACCGTTGAGCCAAGTTGTCACTTTATCATTAGCTACCATGATTCTCATCAAGTTCCAATCACCCATTTTTAATGCAGCGTCTTTATGAGGCTCGGGTTGTATCAGCCATCCTCGACCATACGATTCATATATGCCGCCCGTATGGTTTTCTGGTGGCGCTACTTCTACCTGCCATCCACTTATCTTGACACCTTCTAATGTGGACCTAAAGAAAACTCCAGAGTTCCCATTAGCCTCCTGCTTGAACTCTAAGGTTAACTCATAGTTATCATAAAATTTTTCAGTTGATAGATATCCATACTCCTCAGCAGAGCCACTTTCACAGATGATTTCACCTTTCTCCACATACCACTTCTCTAGACCATGATTTATCCAGCCATCTAAATTTTCTCCATTAAATATCGAAACCCATCCATCTTGTTCTTGTGTTGAAGAACCAGCATTTGAAGATTTAGAATTACAGGCTTGGATCAGCGGCAAGGTACTGACCATGATAAAGACCATCTTTATAACTCTCAATTGTCTATAATTTATAAGGTTAATAGATACGAGTAAAATACGGTATTTCTTCGAATCTTTAGATGTCATATGCATACTCACCACGATCATTATATTGCTATAAAACAAAAATGCGATACAATCCTTAATGGACTGTATCGCATCTGATACTTATATGTTTCTGTTAGTTAGAGTTAACTACCGCAAGATAGACAACCTTCTTCCATTGTACAGACTTCGCCTTCTGCCACCACCTCTTCTTGGTTGACATACTTCTGTTGATGCTTAGCACTTAAGGTGAACTTAATTGGATCAACTGCAGCCTTAGACCTCAAGTAATACATGCCTGTCTTAAGTCCTCTCTGCCATGCGTAGAAGTGCATAGATGTCAGCTTACCGAAGTTCGGATTCTCGACGAATAAATTCAAGCTCTGAGATTGACAAATGAATGCTCCTCGATCAGCCGCAAGATCTATGATCGCCTTTTGGCTTAGTTCCCAGACTGTCTTGTAGAGTGCTTTAAGGCGCTCCGGCACATCTGGAAAATCTTTGATGGAACCATTACTCGCCATTAATCGCTCTCTCATTTCGTCATTCCAGAGCCCCTCTGAAATCAAATCTTTCAGCAAATGCTTATTGACGATGATATACTCACCTGAGAGGGTACGACGTGTATAGATATTAGATGTGTAAGGCTCAATACACTCATTGTTACCAAGTATCTGAGACGTAGATGCTGTTGGCATTGGTGCTAAGAGGAGACTATTTCTCATTCCTCCTTTCTTAATATCTGCCTTGAGCGCTTTCCAGTCGTATCGATCTGACGGAGTTACATCCCACATGTCAAACTGTAATATCCCCTTACTCGCTGGACTGCCCTTAAATGATTCATACGAACCATCACGCTGGGCTAAGATATTAGACTCCATAACAGAGGCATGATAGATCGTCTCAAAGATATCTTGATTTAACTTCCGTGCTTCCTCGCTGTCAAATGGATGACCCATCTTGATAAATGCATCGGCTAAGCCTTGAACTCCTATACCAATTGGGCGATGCCTAAAGTTAGAATTCTCAGCTTCTGGTATCGGATAGTAATTGATATCTATAATCTTATTGAGGTTTCGAGTGATTACTCGAGTAACCTCGTGCAACTTATCAAAATCATAAGTAGCATCCTCCTTTACAAACTTCGCTAATGATATAGAGGCTAAGTTGCAGACTGCTACTTCATCAGGCGCTGTATACTCAACAATCTCTGTACATAAGTTACTTGATCGAATCGTACCGAGGTTCTTCTGATTGGATTTTTCATTACAAGCATCCTTGTAGAGGATATATGGATTACCTGTTTCTATCTGTGACTCCAATACTGCAAACCAAAGATCTTGAGCTTTAATAGTCCGTCTTGCTCTACCCTCTTGCTCGTACTGGTGATATAGTTCTTCGAACTTTGCGCCGTAGCAGTCATATAATCCAGGTGCTTCATTTGGACAGAATAGAGACCATTCACCATCTTCCTTCACTCTCTTCATGAATAAGTCCGGTATCCAAAGCGCATAAAATAAATCTCGCGCTCTCATTTCTTCTTTACCGTGATTCTTCTTAAGCTCGAGAAAATCAAAAACATCTGCGTGCCATGGCTCTAGGTATATGGCAAATGCCCCTTTACGCTTTCCACCACCTTGATCGACATATCTTGCTGTATCGTTGAACACCTTAAGCATCGGAATAATACCGTTAGAGGTTCCTCCCGTACCTTTTATGTAAGATCCTTGTGCTCTGACATTATGGATACTTAATCCGATCCCCCCGGCTGACTGTGAGATCTTAGCACATCGTGATAGCGTTTCAAATATTCCTGGGATACTATCTTCTGTTGCTGATAATAAGAAGCATGAACTCAACTGAGGCTTAGGTGTGCCTGCATTGAACAAGGTCGGTGTGGCATGGATAAACCACTTCTCGGACATGTAATTATACGTTTCAAGCGCTGCTTGAATATCTTCACCATGGATACCTACTGCTGCTCTCATCAGCATATGTTGTGGTCTCTCCACTACTTGGCCATCCATCCTGAGGAGGTACGATCTCTCCAAAGTTTTAAATCCGAAGTAATCAAAGCTATAATCTCTATCATAAATTATCGCTGAGTCTAACTGGTCTCGGTTTTTCTCTATGATACTCATCGTCTCATCTCCTATCAAACCCGCCTTAGCTCCTGTCTTAGGGTCGATGTAGCCATGGAGTGAAGTCATGGTGTTGACGAAAGACTTATCAGTGTTTTTATGCAAGTTGGATACTGCTATCCTTGCTGCTAACTGGGCATAATCAGGATGATGTGCTGCCATCGAAGCGGCTGTCTCCGCTGCGAGATTGTCAAGTTCCGTAGTTGATACTCCGTCGTATAAACCTTGAATCACCTTTTTAGCGATTTCGATAGAATCAACATGAACTGAGTCCAAGCCATAACACAACTTCTTGATTCTTGCTGTGATTTTATCAAAGGACACTTTTTCTGTCTTCCCGCTTCTTTTAAGTACTTCCATAATTATTAAGAGAGTTTATGCATGATGGAATAGGTAGGATAAGGTTAGATTAGGTTGGCTTGGTAAAGTCTATCCCCCGGTTCCTGATGTTAGTATATTGATTGAGTAATTGTTGTATGTTAGAAATCTTCGTCCAAAGAGAAAACTTGCTTGTCTTTGTCTGCCATGACTCCAGACTTCTGATAATCTCCAACTCTCTTCTCAAAAAAGTTGGTTTTACCTTGTAGTGATATAAGCTCCATCCATGGGAATGGATTCTCAGCATTATACACTTTGTCATTTCCTAATGATAATAACAATCTATCTGCTACGAACTCAATGTATTGACACATCAGATCCGAATTCATACCGATAAGATTTACCGGTAGTGCATCACTGACGAATTCTTTCTCAATATCAACTGCACTGACGATCATGTCTTTGATCGTCCCTTTCGGAAGTTTGTACTGTATATGCTGGTTGTACAGCAAACAAGCAAAATCACAGTGCATTCCTTCGTCACGTGATATCAACTCATTACTAAATGATAATCCTGGCATTAAACCACGCTTCTTCAACCAAAAGATTGAACAGAATGACCCAGAGAAGAATATTCCCTCAACTGCAGCAAATGCGATCAGGCGCTCGGCGAATGATCCGTTTTCAATCCACTTGAACGCCCAGTCTGCTTTTTTCTTAACACAATCCAAATTCTCGATTGCATTAAGCAGGTAATCTTTCTCCTTGTTATCTTTTATATAGGTATCTATCAGTAGTGAGTAAGTTTCAGAATGGATGTTTTCCATCATGATCTGGAACCCATAGAAGAACTTAGCCTCAGTGTATTGAACCTCACTAACCATGTTCTCGGCAAGATTTTCATTTACAATACCGTCGCTTGCTGCAAAGAATGCCAAAACATGCTTTACAAAAAATCGCTCATCATCATTTAACTTATTTGCCCAATCAGATAAGTCTTGGTGTAGATCGATTTCTTCTGCAGTCCAAAAGCTTGCTTCGGATTTTTTGTAGAATGACCATATATCATCATGCTCTATTGGGAATAGGACGAATCTATTGGGGTTTTCTTTTAGTATCGGTTCAACTTGATTGGTCATTTTTACTGTTCTTTTATAGATTTCAACTTTAGAGTCGTCTCTATGGACTTGATAACTAAATTTATCAAGTCTTCTATTGAAAACTCTTTTCTTAAATGGTATGCTTGAGCAGGATAAAAGAGATGGTTAGTTTTCCCGCTGAACACATTCTCAAACGCAGAACAAATAAATGCAAAAAAGTAATAATACGTAGGAGCGGGGGCTTCTTAGTTATCCACACAGTGTTAGTAAAATGTATAACATATTATAAATCAGTCATATACGTTTTTGAGCATTGACCGCAAATGTTGATAAATCTCGTAAATTGTTGATAACGTGGAAATAAGGCTTTATGATAAAATCTAATATATAACTCCCTCAGAGTTTGTTTTTCCTAAAAATCATTATCAACACGAAACCTAATAATATAGATATGAGTATTATAATATAGAAGGCCGCAGGATGGTCTTTTAAGGGCAAACTGGTTAGATTCATCCCATAAAAACTCGCGACGAGTGTAGGTACCATGAGTATAATCGTGATCATCGTAAGTCTATGGATAACCATGTTGAGGTTATTGGATATGATAGAAGCATATGCCTCCATAGTCCCACTCAAAATGTTAGTGTGGACATTAGCCATCTCCAAGGCTTGACTATTATCAATGATGATATCTTCAAATAAATCCTCGTAATCATCTTGACCTCTAATCCCTAAGAAGTCAGTACGGCGCATCTTTTGCTTGAGCAGATCATTATCACTTAGTGAATTCATCAGATATACCAGACTCTTCTCAATTCTCAAAAGCTCCTGAAGCTCTTTGTTTCTGCTCGAGTTGTACAATTCTTTCTCTATGACATTGCGTTTGAGATTGAGCTTCTTCAATCCATCCAGGAATTGAAAAACCGTTTGCTCAAAAAGCTTTAATACAAACAGCTCTCTATCACGAGGATTAAAGTTTTTGACACGACCCTTGATAAACTTAGTGAGTATAGGATTTTCGACGGAGGAGATCGTTATTATTCTTTCATCCGATATGATCACACCAATAGGTGCTGTTATATATAAGGCGTCACTTGCCTTCTCATCCTCGTTTAAGACAGGAGTATTGATGACGATTAGCTTAATACCTTCTTCCCGATCATAGCGAGATCGCTCATCGATATCAAGAGAATCTATTAAGAAGTCCAATGGAATGTTCTCTTGGTTGGCAAGCAACTCTAATTCAGAATTATCAAGAGGTGCATATACATGAGTCCAGTCAGCTTCTTCCGAAGCTACTTGCTCAAGCTTAGTACCAACTTTTCTGAAATATTGTATCATTCCTATCTATCTTTCTCAGAGTCTCACAGTCACCAAAAATCAATATTTCTTTCTGGTGCAGCAAAAATAACACACCTGCTATCAATATGTCTAAAAATGCAATTATGCTGCCATCTGTCTATTAGCTTAGGATTTTAATCTATTGAGACGTCAATAATTGTAATTTTGCGCCACTTTTGACTTTTTACGCGAGTAGTTACATGGAAAAAAATCAAATCATCGGATTCATCTTGATCTTCCTTATCATCATGGGATGGAGTGTACTGAACAAGCCAGATCCAGAATCATTAGGAGCGGTTGACGACACCACATTAGAGACTGAAACCAACTCAGCATCTGAGGAGACAGAACTTGCCAACATCACTAACAGCGAGGATGTTATTAATAATACTAATCCAGCTCTTACTGACTCTCTATTAGATACTCGAGGGATCTTCGGACGATCAAGTATGGGAGAAGAGGCAATTACCTCCCTGGAAAATGACAAAATCAAAGTAAGCTTCAGTAATAAAGGGGCTCAGATCAAGTCTGTGGAAATTAAGGGGCACCTCAAGATCACTAAGGATGCTAATGATGAAGATCTCAAGCAACCCGTACAACTGCTTGAAGATGCTAAGAACAACACCAACTATAAAATCAATATCGGCAATACAATAGTCAATACCAAAGACTTATATGCTACTCCATCTATCAGTGGTAACACCATTAGCTATACGTTTAATGGCGCAGGTGGTCGCAAGATCACGCAGCAATACACCCTCAACGATGACTCTTATATCATCAATCAAGAGTTATCCACAAGCGGCATCAACAACATCATCTCGACAGACCTTGAGATCACTAATTATCTCGATAGGATTGAAGAAAACTACACTTTCGAGAAGACTGTATCAACCGTATATTTTAAAGAAAATGATGAAAGCAGTGATTATTGTAGCTGCCGTGGTGATGATGTAGAAGATCTCTCTGATAAAAAAATTGACTGGTTCTCATTTTCAAATCAATTCTTTAATACCGCCTACATCGCCAAGGAGACTAAACTGGATGGTTTAATTGCAAGTGTGGAGATGTCTGATGAGTCAAGCGAAGACTTAAAGAAAACCACAGTTGTAGCAAGTATCCCATTAGCCGGCGCTCAATCAAACTACGATATGGACATCTATGTCGGACCTAACGATTACGCACAACTTAAGGCGGCGGCACCAGATCTTGAAGAAATCATACCATATGGTAGAAGTATATTCGGGAGTATCAATAGACATTTCATAAGACCATTTTTCAACTTCCTTGCCGGATTTATAGGAAGCAAAGGTGTCGTAATCATCCTAATCATCTTTATTATCAAGATGGCCGTCTATCCATTAACCTATAAGATGCTTTACTCACAAGCTAAGATGGGCGCTCTCAAGCCTGAAATTGCTAAGATGAAAGACCGTTTTAAGGATGATTCGCAAAAGACACAGATGGAAACTATGAAGCTCTATCGAGAGTATGGAGTCAATCCGATGGGTGGATGCCTTCCGATGTTTATACAGATGCCGATCTGGTACGCACTCTTTAGATTCTTTCCTGCCTCCATTACATTTAGACAAGAGTCATTCTTATGGGCGCAAGACTTATCGTCTTTTGATGATATACTTCAGTTGCCATTTACTATACCTGGAATGGGTAGTCACCTGAGTTTATTTACCATTTTATGGGCAATTGCCACTGTGATCTATACATTCTACAACACGAAGCACATGGACATGACTGCTAACCCTGCGATGAAGTATGTGCAGTACCTGATGCCGCTCATGTTTTTCGTATTCTTCAATAACTACGCATCCGGACTGACGTGTTACATGTTCTTCAGTCAGTTGATCACAATTGCACAGACCATTATCACCAAGAAATACGTATTTGATGATGAGAAGATCTTAGCCGAACTGAATAAAAAGAAGAGTGCGCCAAAAAAGAAAACTGGATTTCAGGCACGTCTGGCGGATGCCATGGAACAACAGCGTAAGATCCAAGAGCAAAAACTTAAACAGCAACAAGCCAAGAAAAAGAAGCGTTAAGCGGTTAATTTAGGGTTTATTAGAACAGACAATCATATAGAATGATCTCTAAACCTGTGGGTATTATAGGTGGTGGAAACTTTGGTATGGCAATAGCCAAGCTTATATCTGCCAAGCATGAAGTGATCTTACACAGTAGAAGACAGGAGTTCGTTGACGATATAAACCAAGGAAAAGACTACAAACAATACCCACTAAGCCCTAAACTATCAGCGACTATAGATATCAAAGAGATCTGTCAAAAATGTGATGTCATCTACCCAGTGACGCCATCGGAGTACTTCTATGAGATGATCTGTAATGCAGCGCCTCACTTAAGCCCAAGACATATACTAATACACGGCACGAAGGGGTTTCATCTGTACAACGAAAAGGAAAGTCTACAAAAACTCGATATAGATGAGGTCAATACTATGAGCCAACTCATCTTAGCTGAGACTGATGTAAAAAGAATCGGAGCACTCTGCGGTCCCAATCTCGCTAAAGAAATACTCGAAGAACTTCCTACAGCAACGGTCGTAGCGAGTCAATACGACGAAGTGATTAAGATTGCGACTAAGCATCTCTCTGGTCCACAATTCTATGTATTCAACTCATATGATATTATAGGCGCTGAGATGGCGGGTGCGCTCAAAAATGTCATAGCTATTGCATCTGGAATAGTGGGCGGACGAAATTTTGGTAAAAATGCAGAAGCTATGCTTATCACACGAGGGCTCAACGAGATCATTAAAATGGCTTCTTTAATAGGAGTCAGCTATGAGGCATTTCTGGGTACAGCAGGAATAGGCGACCTCATCGCTACAGCCACCTCTCCTCTATCTCGTAATTATACCTGTGGTATACGTATAGCTAAGGGAGAGACCGTAGATGAGATCTTAGCAAGCTCAACAGAAAGCATAGAAGGCCTCCGATCGCTAAAAGTCGCTCATGCACTCATAAATAAACACAGACTGCCATCACCAATCGTCTCTATAATTTATCAGATCATCTATGAGGGTAAAGATGTCGATGAAAGCATTAAGAGGTTGATGAGATATCCAGTTACCAAAGATGTGGACTTCATAAATTAACTCATGATGGAAAAAATTACTTGTCCGAATTGTACGCACAGATTTGATATAGAAGGTGTAATCGCCAAAGATATTAAGGCACAACTCGATCAAGAATTACAAAATGAGCGCAACAAACTCATCGAGGATAAGAAACAAGTAGAAGCAGAACTCCGAAAGCAAATGGAGGAGTTCGAATCTAAGAAGCAAAGACAAAATGAAATATTTGCAGAACGCTTAAACAAGGCTAAAGAAGAGCAAATCCATGAGTTGCGAAAGCAGGTTCAAGACGACTTCAATGTTCAGTTAAAGAATCAAAACAAATCATTAGAAGAAGCACAAGAAAAGCTGAGATCCTCACAGCAGAAAGAGCTGGAGTTGCTTCAGGCTCAGCGTAAAATGACCGAGCAACTCGAGAATAAGGAATTGGAGTTGCAGCGAAAACTCAATCAAGAGCGGGAACAAATCCATAATCAGATTAAGAAAGCAATGTCTGAAGAATTAGAGTTGAAGCTAAGGGAAAAAGACACACAACTACAACAGCAAAACAAACTGATAGAGGAACTTAAGCGCAAATCCGAGCAAGGGTCTATGCAGCTCCAAGGTGAAGTCCAAGAATTAGCCATAGAGGATTATCTCCGCCAAACATTCATCTACGACCGCATCGAAGAGGTAAAAAAAGGAAGTCTTGGCGCTGATACGGTCCAAGTGGTGATCGACGATATGCGCAATGAGTGCGGAAAAATCGTTTATGAGTCCAAACGAACTAAGTCCTTCAGCAAAGATTGGATCCCTAAGTTAAAGGCCGACCAACGAAAAGCGCAAGCAGATATCGCTGTCTTAGTTACGCAAGTAATGCCAAAAGAGATGGATAGGTTTGGCGAAATGGATGGAGTCTGGATCTGCAATTATGACGAGTTCAAAGGCCTATCACATGTCCTGAGAGAGATCGTGATCAGATCTGCAGCTGCCCAAGAGGCGCAGAGCAACAAAGGTGATAAAATGGAACTGTTATACAGCTTCCTAACCAGCCAAGAATTCAAACTACAGATTAATGGCATAGTTGAGGGATTTCAGACTATGAAGAGCGATCTCGATCGTGAGAAGATGGCTATGCGTAAAATCTGGAAGAGTCGAGAGAAGCAATTAGAGATCATTATCTCTAATACGATTGACATGTATGGTAGCATTAAGGGTATCGCTGGAGCAGCAGTACCAGCGATCGACAACCTGGAGCTTGGTGATCAAACTCCGAGCTTAGACACACTCATATAAAAGATTTTATCGATATTTAGTGAGGAGTTGTAGATAATATTTTACTATTTACAGACTTATGTTGACCTTTACCGAAAATAATCACACCACTTAGAAAAGGGACGTTATGGCAGATTTTACTGGAGTAGATACAATGAGCACTAAACCAAAGTCTTTTTGGCAAAGACCTGAAGGTGTTACAGGAACGATATTTTTAGTAGGTGTTGTGGGTCTGCTCGGTTGGGTAGTGTTCACTGGATTAGGGACAATATTGGCCTTTGCCTCTTCATTGCTCGGCCTTGTCGTCACAGTCTTAGCATTGGGCGCTATCGTCTATATGGCACTTGATCCTAAAATGCGAGCATTAGTCGGCTACATGTACAAGAGCGTCATGCGTAAGATCACCAGCATATTCGTAACTATTGACCCTATCGGCATACTTAAAAATTACGTGGATGATCTATCTGACAATCTAAAAAAGATGGGTAAGCAGATCGGTAATTTGAGAGGTCAGATGCGCAAGTTGAAGACCATGATGATGGATAACTCCAAAGAAATAAATCAAAATCTACTCATAGCCAAGAAAGCTAAAGAGATGGGTAACAATCAACAACTGATGCTATCCTCTCGGAAAGCTGCTCGACTCAAAGAGAGCAATGGCAAGTACGAGCAACTCCATAGTAAAATGAGTATCCTCTATAAGGTGCTGACCAAAATGTATTCTAATTCGGAGATACTACTGGAAGATACTAAGGATCAAGTAAAGGTAAAAGAACAAGAACGCAAGGCAATCAGAATGTCGCACTCGGCTATGAAGTCAGCCATGAATATCATATCTGGTGATTCTGATAAACGAGCCATGTTTGACCAAGCTATGGAGGTCATCGCTGATGATGTAGCCAACAAGGTTGGTGAGATGGAGCAGTTCATGGAGCTCTCCGCTAACTTCATGGATTCTGTAGATCTCCAAAACGGAATATTTGAGGAGCAAGGGCTTAAGATGCTCGCAGAGTATGAAAAGAAAAGCTCTATACTGTTATTAGGAGGTGAGGAAGCTTATGACGGAGAGTCTCTCGACCTCAACGAATATCAAGCTGAAAAAGAAAAGATTTCGGGAGATTCAGATTATAGCAATCTATTCGATTCTTAAGAGACTTTAGTTTTGGGTTCATAGCCCAAGTCCTTTCCTTGGGCTATCATATACTGCCGAGCAGCGTCTACATCATTAGGGATTAACCCATCAAGGATGGCCTCTCTAATGGCCGTTTTGATCGTGCCTACGTCTCGACATGGCGGTATACCAAAGGTCTCCATGATATCCTCACCTGATATAGGTGGTTGCCAGTTGCGGAGTTGATCCTTCTCCTCCAGATCAACCATCTTAGCTTGTACTATCTTATAGTTAGCCAGATAACGTTCTTGTTTTTTAGGATTCTTGGTGGTGATATCCGCTGAACATAAAAGCATCAAGTCCTCGATATCCTCTCCCGCATCAAATAGTAGTCGCCTAATTGCGGAGTCGGTAATGTTCTCCTTAGTCAGTGAGATAGGCCTCAGATGCAACCTCACCAGCTTTTGAACATATTTCATTTTATGATCCAAGGGCAATTTAAGCTTCTTGAAGATCTTAGGAGTCATGTTGGCTCCTACGGCATCATGCCCGTGAAATGTCCAACCCGCTTTATTATTAAAGCGCTTAGTGCGGGGTTTCCCGATATCATGCATGATCGCTGCCCACCTAAGCCATAGGCTATCTGATTCGACAGCGACATTATCTAATACTTGTATAGTATGGTAGTAGTTGTCCTTATGCCCTCTCCCATCGATGTAATCTACGCCTCTGAGATTGGCCATAGCAGGAAAGATGAGATCGATGAGTCTACACTCATCTAATAGTGTAAAACCAATTGAGGGCTTTGGACTTAAGACTATCTTATTAAGCTCAACCGTGATACGCTCTTGAGAGACGATAGATATGCGATGTGCATTACGCTTAATCCCATCGAAGGTACCCGGATGGATCTTAAAACCCAACTGACTTGCAAATCTTATTGCCCTCATCATACGCAGGGGATCGTCCGAAAAAGTTTGATCTGGGTCAAGTGGGGTCCTCAGTAATTTGTGTTCCAGCAGGTCAGTCAATCCTCCAAATGGATCGATAATCTTGGGCGTACTGATATCATTGAGAGAAATAGCCAGAGCATTAATGGTGAAATCTCTTCTATTCTGATCGTCTACGAGCGTACCAGGAGTGACCTCGGGCTTTCTTGAGTTTGTACTGTAAGATTCTTTGCGAGCACCAACGAACTCTATTTCGGTATCCTGATAACGCAACATCGCGGTACCAAATCGCTTAAAGACTTGTGGAGGTCTAATACCTAATTCTTGTGCAACCTGTCTTGCCAATGCTATACCATCACCGACACAGACAATATCAATATCCTTATCCTTGCCAGATCTAAGGAGGATTATATCTCGTACATAACCGCCGATCACATAGGCCTCGAAGTTGTGTTCAACAACGATTTTGGATATCTCCTGGAACAGAGACTGGTGGTGTACAGGCAAGTCTATGATCACAATCGCTTATTTATGCTTCGACCAGCAACGGATCATTTGCGTAAAACTCTTCCATTTCTGAAAGTATATCAAAGATGTTCTCTGGTTCATCTGTTGTCACTAATCGGCTTCTAAAGTTTTTGATCAGTCGTAGGCCTCTGAAATAGTTACTATAATGTCGTCTCATCTCAAGGACTCCAAGACGTGTACCTTTCCAGGCTATGCTATCTCTAAGATGTTTGCGAGCGGCAGCAATTTTCTCACTGAAGTCAGGTTTCTCTAAATGCTCCCCGGTATTAACATAATGCTTGATTTGGCTAAATATCCATGGGTTTCCTATACTGGCTCGACCGATCATGAGACCATCAACGCCGTACTTGTTTTTATACTCTACCGCCTTTTCTGGACTGTCGATATCTCCATTTCCTATGACAGGTATGCGCAACCGAGGATTGTTCTTAACCTCTGCTATATGGGTCCAGTCAGCTTCTCCCTTGTACATTTGTTTTCTTGTACGACCATGTATAGATATGGCATGAATCCCAACATCCTGGAGACGTTCTGCTACTTCTACAATCTGTATTGAGTCTTGATCCCACCCAAGTCTTGTCTTGACAGTAACCGGTAAGTTAGTTGACTTCACGATCTCCTCAGTAAGCTTTACCATTCTTGGTATATCTTGTAGGATTCCCGCTCCTGCCATACGACAGACCACCTTCTTAACTGGACATCCATAATTGATATCTAACACCTCGGGTTTAGCGTCCTCTACTATTTCAGCAGCCCTCTTCATTGAGTCTATCTTCGCCCCAAAGATCTGTATTCCTATAGGACGCTCCTCCTCATATATGTCAAGCTTCTGTACACTCTTAGTGGCATCACGGATTAACCCCTCTACTGATATAAACTCGGTATACATCATATCACACCCTTGAGCTTTGCACAAGGCTCTAAATGGTGGATCACTAACATCTTCCATAGGAGCTAAGAAAAGTGGGAAGTCATCAAAATCTACAGGACCGATCTTCATCGTATTAGTTTAAAAGTATTTGAATCTAACCTGATATCATTCGAGGTTAGCGTATACACTGATCTATATCTCAATATTAAATTTCTGTTAACTCTATATTTTGAGCCAACAGAATGTGTCTAAAAAGTGTTACAAAGATAGTTAGATAGTTTTTTCATACTTTTCGGTTAGGAAGCTTACTTCAGTAGGCTTCTTTTTTTTTATTCATTTCTAATTAGCTGCTTTCCTCTTAGGCCATAGTTGTGCCGGATATACCCCCTTATCTATGAGCGCATTTAAGCGATCCATCACGAATGGCTTGTCCTCCTTGTAGGTCACTCCAAACCACTCTTCAGTACATTCAAGAACATCAACTTTCTTAATACCCTCATTAATCAAATGATCAACTAACAGTGGTATAAAAAATTCTGATTTCATCTCTTGGCCTCTGTCTTGAAGAAACTCTCTGAACATAGTTTCACAATGTTCGAAATAATCTGGAAAGAATGCCCACATATTCATTGATACCGGTGTATCCGCAGATAGATATGCTTTTTCGCCATTATCCGTATTGTAAAAAATCTTTCGATCATCGTCATACCCTATTTTAAGTGTCTCCACTATGGTGTCAAGGGTATGATCATCATGAGTGGCACACACTCCACGATTCACTGTGCCATAATCAGAGAGGGTCTTCTCTAATTGGTAGCCTACTAACGCATAATTATGAGTACTGTCGGCGGCATCGAAGTAATCGTATAATATTCGGTATGAATCGCGACCATAAAAGTCATCTGCATTAATGACTGCAAAAGGACCATCAATTACATCTTTAGCCACCCATACGGCATGAGCTGTCCCCCAGGGTTTTTCTCTGTCTGGATGATAAGCATAATTATCTGGGACATTGTTAATGCTTTGAAACACATATTCTATGTCGATCTTATCTTCGAACTTGTTGGCGAAGAAAGCCCTGAATTCTTTGTTAAAGCTTTCTCTTATTACGAACACCACCTTTCCAAAACCTTCTCTAATCGCATCATATATAGAGTAATCTAATATGGTTTCTCCATTTGGTCCAAATGCATCCATTTGTTTTAACCCTCCGTATCTACTGCCCATTCCTGCAGCCAAAACTAATAGTGTAGGTTTTTTCATTTTTTTGTCATCTATGATACAATTAGGCTAATTATATCGTTTATTATTTAACGATTTAATAATGTTGCAGTAAGGAGTACTATCCAACACTATGCATATCTTTGTCAAAGAAAAAAAAACTCCTACAAACAGATCAACCTATACTTTAATTATTTGTATAAACTATAAGATTTTGATTCACAAAGTATTGATCGATTCCATCAAGTTAGGAGTCTATTTTGGTTTGCTCTTATTTATCAGTAGTTGTACTCGAGATACTATATCTGAGCAAGATGTATTGGATGCAGCACTAATTCGACAGATTGATAGAGAGTCTCCTACTCGCTCTGCTGATTATTATATCTTACCTTCATCAGATGAGTTAAATCAGATACCACAAGATCCACAAAATCCACTAACACCTGAAAAAGTAGCATTAGGAAATATGCTCTTTTATGAAACAGGTTTAGCAACAGACGCCAGATATACCTCCGGTATAGGAACCTTCTCTTGTAGTACTTGTCATGTACCTTCAAAGGGTTTTAGGCCAGGAACTTTCCAAGGAGTGGCAGATGGTGGTTTAGGATTTGGAGTAGCCGGTGAGAATAGAGTAAGAGATAGTAATTATCAAGAAGACGAAATGGACGTTCAGAGCGCAAGGCCACTTAGTCTTGTTAACGTTGCCTTTGTGACTAATACCAGTTGGAATGGTCAATTCGGAAGTGACGGTGCTAACGTCGGAACAGAAAACCTATGGCACCAATCAGAAGCTATAGAAAGAAACTCGCTTGGTTTTAGCGCTCTGGAAACCCAAAATTTCGATGGACTCGAAGTACATCGTATGGTAACTACTAAAGAGTTCTTGGATGAATATGGCTATACTGAGATGTATGATAATGCCTTTCCTGAGTTAAGCGAAGAAATGCGTTACTCTAACTTCGCTACTTCGTTTGCCCTATCAGCTTATCTGAGAACAATAATGAGTAATCAAGCACCATTTCAAGAGTGGCTGAAAGGAAACTCTCAAGCAATGTCACTGAGCGAAAAACGTGGTGCGACACTGTTCTTTGGCAAAGCCAACTGTTCTAATTGTCACTACGAGCAAAATCTCGGTTCGGGAGAATTTCATCGTTTAGGAGTTAAGGATTTATATCAGAGACCCTCTTTTAATACCAGTATTTCTGACAGAAGAAATTTAGGGAGAGGCGGCTTCACCATGAATGAAGAAGACTATTATAAGTTCAAAGTGCCTACAGTTTATAATGCTGTAGATGATCCGCACTACTTTCATGGAAGTAGCAAGGAATCTATCGAAGACGTGATCGATTATAAGATTGCAGCAATATCTGAAAACGATCGAGTAGCTACAGAAACACTATCAAGTAAGTTTAAGCCTCTAAGTCTTACAGAAGAAGAGCGAGATGACTTGATCACATTTATCAAGGTATCTCTGCGAGATCCAGATTTGGAGCGATATATGACTTCGAGGGTGCTCTCAGGTAACTGTTTTCCTAACAATGATCCCTTATCACAATCAGACTTAGGTTGTAATTAGATTATTATAGCTCTGTCTCATACTGAGATATGAGGTACCACGCTTTATCTGACAGACTCTGTCTAACAGATAGAAGCATCGAGTCAAGATCTACATTAATACAGTCAAACTGCAATCCTACCCGTATAGGTGGCTCAAGACTTGATTGGTACGAGGAATAACCCGCTGACCTTATATCATCGAGCATAGTGTTAGCATTACCTTGTTTGCTAAATGTTCCAGTGATGATGATACATCCATTATTAATTGCCTCCTGAGTCAGTACGGGATTAATGTTGCTAATTGTGGAATCAATTAATGCAGCGTCTGTTTCAATAGTCTCCTGAACACCATCCTCAGATTTAACGAGATCATCCTCTTTAGGAGAGGTTAAACGATTTACGACAAACAGTATCACGACCACCGCTGCTATTATAGCCATAAATATCAACACTTCTCTATAGCTACGTTTTCCAGATTGAGACTGAACTTCAGGTTTTCTGAAAATCACTTCATCAATCATACCTTGCCGTTGGACAGCATTGAGCTTCACTGAAGGTAAATAATGCGAATCCTTGGGATTCTCTTTATTGTTATAATTTATCTCCCGGCTATCGGTCATTCAGAAAGAAGATTTACTAGGCTGCACTAAGTGTTAACGATATAAATAATCCTTAGGCCATTAAAAACACTTGAAGTTAGTTTTTGTATTGATATTTGTAGTCAGCGCTTATAAGATTAAGACAAAATATATGATCAATAGAGCAAAATCTGAAGCACTCTTTCATGAGGCGAAGAAGTACTTTCCAGGCGGTGTAAATTCTCCAGTTCGGGCGTTCAAGTCTGTCTATGGTCCACCATTATTTATCAAAAACGGTAACGGATCCAAATTCTATGATGAGGACGATAACGAGTTCTTAGATTTCTGCTGCTCATGGGGACCTCTCATTCATGGTCACAATGCACCATTTATTAAAGATGCGGTAATCTCGACACTTTCAAATGGAATGTCATTTGGGACACCTACGAGACATGGTAATGAGCTCGGTAAGCTAATCGTTGATAATCATCGATATATCGATAAGCTTAGGTTCGTAAGCAGTGGTACGGAAGCTGTTATGTCTGCCATTCGCTTAGCTCGAGGCTACACAGGAAAAGACAAGATCATAAAGTTCAATGGATGCTATCACGGACATGTTGATTCTCTACTCGTTAATGCTGGATCCGGCTTAGCCACCTTTGGAGAGTCCTCATCTGCTGGCATCCCGCAATCATTTGCCCAGGAGACTATCGTATTGGATCTCAATGATTTAAAAGGATTGGAGCACACGCTTAAGTCCCACTCAACAGATATATCATGTGTAATTATAGAGCCTATACCCGCTAATAACGGTCTGCTACTACAAGACCAGAACTATTTGGTATGGTTGCGTAAACTTTGTGATGACTATGATGTCCTATTGATATTCGATGAGGTCATATCAGGCTTCAGAGTACAATTTGAAGGGGCTGCGGGATACTACTCAATAGAACCCGATCTATTGACATTTGGTAAGATCATCGGAGGAGGTTTGCCCGTAGGGGCGTTCGGTGGACGAGCTGATATTATGGCTTCAGTATCTCCCGAGGGCCCTGTCTATCAGGCAGGTACTTTGAGCGCTAATCCTGTTGCCATGTCGGCTGGATATGCAAGCTTATCCAAATGTCTTACCGATGGCTTCTACGAGGAATTAGGTAAGAAGGCGGCATATCTTACATCACAGATTAATGATCATGCTCATAACAAAGGCTACGAGGTACATATGACCCATATAGGATCTATCTTCTGGATCGCATTCTCGAATAAGAGAATCATATCGTCAGATCAGATTGAAGCCGGTAAGATGGAGTATTTTAAAAAACTACATGCCTATCTCCTTGATCATGGAATCTACTTGGGCCCTTCTGGTTATGAAGTGGGCTTTGTTTCAGATGCACACAGTTATGCCGACTTAGATTATGCAATAGAGATCATGAAGGCGGGATTAGACCAAATCATGTCGTAGATATTATCATGAAGCGCTGGATACCCATACTGATCATGACTTACATCCTCGTAGCGATTAGCTGGTGGGGGTATTTACTCTTCAAGAAGAACAATGATTATTATTCTGCTATGCGCTCCAACACCGCTAATACAGAGCAATTAGCACTCATCGAGGACGAGCATAAACGTCAGTCTAATATGATTATTGGCGAGGGTGTAGTATTAGCCATCTCTGTGCTATTAGGTATAGGCTTGATATATCGCAGCGTATCCAAAGAAATCCAAAACATAAATAGTCAGAACAACTTCTTGCTGAGTATATCCCATGAGCTTAAATCCCCCATAGCGGCTATCAAATTAGCCATACAAACCCTACTGAGGCCTGGCCTCAAAGAAAATCAGAAGAAGCTGCTCATGGATCGAGCAGTACTGGATACGGACAGACTCGAGCGCATGGTAGAAAATGTCTTAATCTCTGCAAATTTTGATAACGATAGATTTAAAATATTCAATGAGGATGTTGATATTAAATCTCTGGTCCAAAATATCATTTCAGAATATGGACAACTCTCTGATAGGACTTTTGAGATGAGTGTAGACTTACCTCAACCTACTCATAAGACTGATCAATCAGCAATCAGAATCATACTTGACAATCTATTAGAAAATGCAACTAAGTATAGCAAAGCAGATACTCCTGTAGCAGTAAAGGTTACCGACAGAGATGGTGTGCTTCAATTATCAATATCTGATCTTGGAATAGGCATCTCTGACAATGAAAAATCTAAAGTCTTAGAGCGATTCTACAGGAGTAGTGATCAAGATGTGCGTACACAAAAAGGAACGGGATTAGGACTGTATATCGTGAAGCGACTCGTGGCAGAGTTGAAAGGCACCTTAGCAATCAAGGATAATCAACCGAGTGGCACCATAGTTAATATCACGATCCCATCTGGTGCCAATGGATGATCCATATATACTCATAGTAGAAGATGAACCTCATATAGCACATTTGCTCGAAGTAAATCTGCAGTTAGAGTCATATGAAACATACACAGCAGAAACTGCATCTGCGGGGTGGAGTCAAGTGATCAGACAAAAGCCTACACTCGTTCTGCTTGATGTGATGCTTCCAGACACCAGTGGCATTGAGCTGTGTCAGCGATTGAAAGATAAACACCCTAACATGCCAATTCTCATGATGAGCGCCTTAGGGCAATCATCTGATAGAATTAAAGGACTCAAGTCTGGTGCTGACGACTACATACCTAAACCATTTAATCTCGAGGAACTCCTCCTCAAGGTTAACAAGCTGATAAAGCTGTATCAGACTCGCAGCAGCACTGTCGAAGTCGCTCAAAGTATATCAATGGGCTCTATTCAATACAACAAGCATAACTATACATTAGAGTTAGATGGAGAAATCTTATACTTGAGTGTTAAGGAAGCAGAATTATTGGACTACTTGCTGACTCATAAAAACACCGCCGTACGGAGAGAAGACTTAATCATACATCTGTGGGGAGTAGATCATAACAGTAATCCGAGAACCATCGATAATTACGTCTCCAACCTCAGGAAGTTTATCCAGAAAGACCCTCAAAAAGAAATAGACCTAAAGACGATCAGAGGAGTTGGATACATGATCACAACCATTGTATAGCCATATCCTACACCGTATCCAACTCAGGCATCCTAAGCTCCATAGCGTGCATAGTAGCCGCTGCTGTCGCCAGTGGTGGCGCAATGATCGGACCTAAAATGGGTATTGCTAATAATAATAGAAAAACACTCCCATTAACGGTCAGCATAAGTTTGTGGTCCTTCATATAATCTACTGTGCCCTTGTAGGTAAAGTGGCGTTCTGCCCATAGATCATAATTTCCAAATCCCGCATAATATCCTTGAATCAATAGTAAAAATGGAGAGCTAATCCAACCAAATACCGGGATTAACGCAAGGAGTAGTACAAGCGCAGTTAAGAGTAATTCGCGCAGAATATTACGCAATGCAATACGTATCCCCCTCAAGAGATCTGTGAGTATATTACCCTCTGCATGATTGGCATTACAATAGTGAGACTCTATTTCTTTAGACAGTCGGCTCATTAATGGAGCGGTAAAAATTAGAATGAGATGCTTGAAGATGATCAGAAAGAACAATGAAAGTAACGCTCCCGATAAGAAGTCGGCAATGGTATTCACTATACTATTCTCTATTGAAAATATACTCAGTGCAAAATCTGAAACGGCATTATACGTATACTTAACAATCAAAAACATGATAGCAAAGAGCGTTAATCCTATCATCCCTGAATAAAAGAAATAGCGCATGCCCCTAATAGCTCTGATATAGGCGAATGACTTAGTATAGTGGTAGAGTCCTCGAGTCACAACAATGAATATCTTATGAATAATTTATATCCACAAGTACGTATAGATAACTGAAGTAGTCTTAACAATTTAGACTAAGACCTTTAGTCCGCTGACTAAAAGGGCTATCTAGCAGCCTTTACTCTTTTTGTTTTGAAAAGCTCCTTGATTTGCTTCTCATTAAGAAAACCAAGATTCACAAATGTTGCTTGAACAAATTTCTTGATGTCTTGATAATCCTTACTACGCTTTTCGGTATAAGTCCGTAAAAGTGTACGGACATACTTCATGCAGATCTCCTTGATTCCTTGATTAAACTTCTCATTAGAGAAGATATTCATGTAGACCGTAAAGGTCTTGTTGAGTTCAAAATATTCTTGAAAATCCTGAGGACTTAACGCAGCAATAAATCTCTTAAACTTATAGCCTATATTATTCCTCATGCATTGATTCTGCTTGGAGAGGCCCTTGTTCTTATTATAATAATTACGAGTGATTTCTATCGCCTCAGAATTGATATATCCTATACCATCTATCTGAGTTACGCAACCTAAGAAATCTTTGAGTTCAGTCGAGCTTGTACGACCTACAATTTCTCCTAAACGTCTATAGTCAGCCTCTTTTAAGCCCAACTGTCCTGTCTGCATTTTCTTGACCGCCGCAAATAACATTTCCTCCTCTTCACCTAAATCGACATAAGCGCTCAAACGCTCAGCAGCGAGGGCTTTCTCTTTTTCTTCAAGATCAAAATATGATGCAATCAATACAATCACCTCAAGGTGCTCTTCATGATTACCTAATGAAGCATCAGACAAGATTTCAGATAAATAGTCATAGACACTCTTGCCAGGATCACTTCCAAGCGATGCTCTATAGTTAAGGAAGTTCAGTATAGACTGAATATCTATCTTCAATAGTGCTGAAGATGTTGGTTTTTCAGCAGTTAGGTAATTGAATTTGATAAACTGTCTGCTATATCGTTGATAGCCCAAATGGCGGCTTCTGATATCCCTGTACTTGACAAGTTTCAAATCATGAAGGAACGTCTTCACGTTTTTATTAGAAATCTCAGCTATCAGATTAGTGATCCAAATATCGCTCGATAAGGCGAAGCCAATTTCTACCGTTTGTCCTATTCTCTGGCTGAGCAACTCAAAATTTGATGAATTACAGATTGCCAGCAAGATCATCTTAAAGTGCTCTTGCGGTCTGATGTACTTAAACTGATCATTGAGTGCTCCTCTAAGCACAGCATAACCCAACACACGTGGCAAGAACAATCCTTCTAACATCGGATCACAGATATGTTCCTCCAGTGATACCAGTTGTAGTGGATCATTCTGAGCAACTTCATTGTGAAGTTCATCGATCTGAGGTTCAAAAGCTTCTTTTAGTTGAGTATAGAATTGCTCGTCCTCCTCATCTAAATATTGAGTTAATAATTCTGAGTTCTGTATTTCAGACTCTATACTCTTGAGCTTGTCAATATATTTTTTCTCTAAATCGATCATGACGTTTCTTTGTAGTCCTGGGACAGATGCAATAAATAATAGGACTGACTATACAGCCAGTCCTATAGATTCTTCTTTATTCCTCTTCTGAAGAGGCTCCTTCTTGGAACTCTGCAAGTGCTCCTTCATCCGCAGTATGCTCTACCGCTTTCTTTTTAGGAGAACCAAAGACCATTTTGTGGAAGGCTTCTTTCTCGAGTCTTGTAGCCTCGAATCTTTCAGCTACTTTAGCTTCTTTAGTATCTACAAATTCTTGATACTTGGCATCTGCTTGCTCCTGAGTTAGTGCACCTTTAGTTACACCTCTTTGGAGATGCTTCTTGTACATTACACCTTTGAATCTCAAAATCGCTCTTGCGGTATCAGTAGGCTGAGCTCCTTTATTTAGCCAGTCAAACGCCTTCTCTCTATCGAGTTCGATAGTTGCTGGCTTAGTCATCGGATTATAGCTACCGATTTTTTCGATAAACTTACCATCTCTTGGTGCACGAGCATCGGCAACGATGATATGGTAATAAGGTTGTTTGCGTCGACCTCTACGGGCCAATCTAATCTTTACAGGCATTTGTTTATAATTTAATTGGTTAAACCATACCCTCCTTTGCTAATCAATAGGCCGAGGGATTAAAAGTGTTTCAAAATTAACGAATATTTTAGATCTATGCTGATCTGTTATTCAGCTGTTATTGAGTCTTTCTTCAACAGGATGAAATTAAAGTCATATCCACGTATCTCAGTGTGCAGCTCTAAGGAATCATTGGTAAGTCTGAGGATCTGGTATTCGATTAACTCAGGCGACAATTGACTGATCTTACTATTTTCTCTGGTATAATCTGATTCGATTTCTTTCCGGAGCAAGTTAGTCACCAATGTGCTGTCGGTCTTGATGTGGATAAAAGCGTTCTCGAGAGTCAACGTAGGTTTTTCATTTCTGAAGGCCTCAGCGATCTCCCAGTACCCTTTAATATCGACATCATTCGCTTTATTATCAATACAAGCCGTGCAGAGCAATACAACAAGTCCTGCTGTGATATACAATACGTTGAATGAAAATATTGAAATAGGGAATTTCCAATGAGGTATGTCTACCCTATTAGCTGAGGCCATATTATTTAGCGCCTTGCTTTTTCTCTTTGATTTTAGCTTTCTTACCTACGAGTTCTCTTAGGTAATATAGCTTGGCTCTACGCACCTTACCTCTTTTGTTCACCTTTACTTCTACTATGCTCGGCGAGTGATAGGGGAAGATTCTTTCTACGCCATAACTGCCTGACATCTTACGTACAGTAAACATTTTTGTGGCTCCTTCACCTCTCATCTTGATGACGTCACCTTTGAAAATCTGAATTCTCTCTTTGGCTCCCTCAACGATCTTATAACTAATTGAGATATTGTCTCCAGGTGAAAACTCAACAAACTCATTAGCTGTAACCAACTTTTGCTCGACTAACTTAACTGCATCCATAACGTCAGATTTTAAAATGACCGCAAATGTAAATATTATTTTATTTAAAATCCGTAATTATCTAACCAATGTCGCTGCACCTTCTGCAAAATCTTCATCTCCTCGTGGTTCACGCCATGTAGCCCTGAACATATATACCCCAGGAGGTAGATCTGCACCAGAGTTATTGAGTTGACCATTCCACCCTTCCGTAGAATCCTCAGAATTAAAAACAATCTTGCCAAATCTATCAAATATAAATATCTCGTAATCATTGATCAAGGCTGTCGAACCCTTACCTCTAAAGAAATCATTGGCTCCATCACCATTAGGAGTAAATGCATTGGGAAACTGCAATTCGGCTACGGGTACTACATCAATCAATTGTGTTACTGTATCAGTACAACCATTACTGCTCGTAGCTAAGAGCATCACATTAAACATACCAGTATCCTGGAACGTGTGCTGAGGACTCTCCTCAAAACTAATACCGCCATCTCCAAAGTCCCAGAAGAACTCTACACCTCCGAAAGTCTGATTTATGAAGGAGACTGTATTATTGTTAATGCTAATAGACTCAGAATCTGGAGAAGTCCCAAAATCTGCCTCCGGACCTGCTTGTATATTGATAAGATTTGGGAATGTCCTTGTTGCGAAGCATCCTAATGGAGAAACTATATCAACACTGACTGTGAATATTCCTGGATCTTCATAAAGGTGCACAGGACTCAAATCAAATATATTATCACCATCACTGCCGTCACCAAAATCCCAAACAATATCGAATGTTTCGTCTATTGGAAAACTTAGATTATTAAAGAAGATCTCAGCCGGTGCACAACCAATAAATCGAGAGGGTTCAACTATGATAGTATTAGGAGCTGGGGCATAAACTAACTCCTGTATGAGCTCATCTTGACACCCATTATTGTCTGTTATGGTCAAAGCAATATCAAAGGTGCCTGGAGCGCGATAGGTATGGAGAGGATTTCTGTCTAAACCAGAAATTGAATTACCATCATCATAGTCCCATGACCAGTTAGTTATAAAGTTGACGTCATCTGTCAGACTCATATCATTAAAGAGAACGGGACCTGCATTGCATGTATCAAATGTCGCTTCAAATTGAGCATCTAATCCAGGTAGTACTTGTACCGTAATAAATGCACTATCTGTACAATTGGGTATACCTGGATTGAGGGTCAACATACCATCAAAAGTTCCAAAGGAAGGAAATGTGATCAATGGATTACGCTGTTCTGATGTGACTATATTATTATTCCCAAAATCAAACTCCCAAGCATTGACGATTATATCTTCTTCTCGTGTACTCACATTTTGGAACTGAACGTCAAAATCTCCACAACTGATGACATTAAAATTCAATCCATCGGTCTGATCACTGGTTATGGCCGCGTTAACAGCTGTCTCACAGTTGGTAACAATAAACTGGAAATCTCTTCGAATCCTTGACAAGAGCACACCATCTCGAAACTCATTAGCACAAACGACCAGTACGTGCTCCCCTACTATCTCTGGCACCCCTGAGACAATACCGGTTACAGGATCTATCGTAACTACAGGATTACCGCCCATAGGTGCTTGCTCCGAAAAAGTCGGAAACAAGAAAGACACTTCCCTAAATCCATCGGGAGTACAAGCCGTGGGTTCTGGAACAGGACTCTCGTTACATTGATTTCTCTGGGCTCGCCCATTGGTTCCACCAGAAGACAACGGTGTACAGAAACCATAAGTGATTGAATCACCTTCAATGTCACTTGCACTGTGATCATATATTAATTCGAAACCTGCACAGGTAACGAGTGGAGGAAACTCATTGAACACCGGACTATTGTTACAGGACCGTAATGCTGCCGGCGTGAGCTCCACTGAAAAGACAGCGCCAAAGTTTCCAGGATTTATGAGATTAGTTATTCCCTCACTTCGACAACATCTCTGATAAGCTATGAGATAATTCTCATCAATTATGTCGAGTGTTATATCAAACTCATAAGTACCACGCTCGACATCAGCGGCAGGCGGAGTCAAGAGACATGGCGGTTCGTTAGGCGGCACTTTTTCAATTATAATCGGTATCAAAAAATCTGTCACATCGACGAACACCCATCTATTACCTATGAAACGATATACCCCAAATTGAGCACCCCTTGACATATTGGGATCTCTCGGATCTCCATCAAAAAATGCACAATCCTCACCTCTCGTAACACATCGATTATCTCTAAACATCTGAAACTCGACATGGAGGGTTATTGTATTATTGACGGTATCACGATTTACACACTCATAAAATACATCTCCGCCAATAATATGCTTGGCACTGAGTTCTGATCCAAAACCAATACATATGAGTATCGGCATGATATATTTAAAAAAAATCACATTTTTGACGGAATTTTCCATGATACTGGGTAAATGGTGCTTATGGATAGCTTAACGTTTAAAATAACGTTTTGATGAGTCCTATATAGTATTAAATTATAAAAAATGTCGTCTGAACGCATTGATGAGGAGGTCGAGAAAGCGTTAAACTCGATAAAAAAAGGGCATGTCATACTGTTTCCGACAGATACCTTGTGGGGACTTACCTGTGATATCACCAATGGTGCTGCGATCGAAAGACTGAAAAAAATCAGAAAAGATAAAGCTCAAGGCAAAATGGTCTTGGCAGTCAATAGTATTGATATGCTTAAAGATTATGCCATGTCAATCCATCCCCGTATCGAAACACTCCTCCTATACCATGAAAAGCCCTTAAGTGTTATATATGATGCTCATCCAGACATTCAAGAGCATCTGGTAAGTGAGGAGAAAACAATAGCCATACGAGTGGTCAAAGACGAGTTTTCTAAGCGCTTGATCTATGGATTGGGCCAGGCGATTATTTCAACATCGGCATCGAAAGTAGGATCAAAAGAGCTACCGAAATCCTACGAGGATGTCTCCGATCACATAAAAAATGAAGTCGATCACATTGTAGACCTGAAGTCAATGGATATGATCGGCATGCCATCTATCATAGCGCGGTACAATCATAAGGGTGACTTAGAATTTCTAAGGAAGTAAGGATAAGACTATTCAGATAGGATCTTAATCGCTTGACTAAGTGCATGGTCATACTGAATAAGGTCCTCATTTAAGTCCAGTTCAGATTGGTACTCATGCCAGAGTAACGCTGCTAATTTTCTTGTTCTGTCCGTTGTACATTCAGCGTTCAGGGTCTCATCTTGGAGGCTATAATCAGCGATCAACTGACTGATTTCTGTGGCGGTCAGCACATCCGCATCGAGCTTTCTTCTCTCGATCAGATAGCTATATTGATCCAACATTCGTTGATCTTCACTGCTATCACAAATATTTGTGATAGCAACATCTGGGACAACACCTCTGCCCGCAATATCTGATGTGTCAGATATAATCCTGCGTCCCGATGGTAATAGATACTCACCGATCGTGAGATTAAGCGATCCTCCGTTATCAACAGAAAAATGCTGCTGTATTTTACCTTTACCGTATGAGTTAGTTCCTACTATAGTTGCCACCCCTAAGTCTTGTAAACTTCCAGCCATTATCTCACTCGCCGAGGCTGAATGTTCATTAATGAGCACAACGACATTCTCAATCTTCAGGAAACTTCGTCCATTGGATTTATAATCTTTCTGCTTGCCTTTATTATTGATAGTAGACACGATCGTCTGATTAGGTTCACGGATGATCTGATTTAAAATTTTAACCGTTTCATCGAGTAAACCTCCTGGGTTATCTCGCAGATCGATGATGACATCCTTAAACTCAAGTCCGTGAGATTTGTAGTAATCGAATTGCTCCATAAAATCCAAAAAGACATCATCAGTAAATCGCTTGATTTTTAGGTATCCTATCCTTCCTTGATCAATAAGCTTGGCTTGGACTGCTGAAGTTTCAACTGGCCCTTTATTCATTGAGACAGTCTTCGTCTTGTTTTCGGATGGGCGGTATAGCATCAACGAAGTACTTTCTGATTGAAATAATCCATCTACTATTTCAGAGGGATCTGTAAGTTGATTGCCATTGAGGCCCACTATCACGTCTCCCCTATTAAGGCCTGCTCCTTCAGCTGGACTACCTACAACGACCTCCGTAACTACCAAAGAATCACGATATGTAATAAAATCAAAACCATATCCGACATACTTATTGGAGATCGCATGATGAAAACCCGCAAGACCCTGTGGTGGAACATAAGAACTGTAAGGATCTAAGGTCTCAACAGCTTTGCTCAAAATGTTATTGACATAGCTGGCAGTATCGATATCTCCGTAATAGTTAGCCCTGATCAGACGAAGGGACTCTTCTACTGAACTTAACTCATCATCTGTGTACTGTTGGACTAAATCTGCTGAATTAGCCTCATGCATCTTATAGCCCAATATCATTCCAATGGCTGCAACCAATGCTAATATTAAGGGTGTGAATATTTGTTCTCTTCGCATTATTCAAGGTAGCATATCGTGTAAAGATTGGCAAAAGCTCTCTGCTCCAAGAGGATATTGTTAGATAATTTTCTATCGCTTACAAAACACGAAACACGAATAATTGGTTAAAAATTTACTAATCAATCCAAACGTCTACTACCAAATTTTTAAAGTAAGTAACTTACAATTACGAGCAATTAAACAATATCTGCATGAAGCCCAAACATGAATTGGACGATATCGATCTCAGCATCATCTCAATAATGCTTGATGATGCTAAAACATCATACGCAGATATCGGAGCCAAACTATTCATCTCTGGAGGCACGGTGCACGTACGTCTCAAGAAACTTACTGAAATGGGGATCATCACTGGCTCCAAACTAAAGGTAGATTTTGAAAAGCTCGGGTATGACATCAAAGCTTTCTTAGGTATTTACCTTGAGAAGAGTCAATACTACAGTGATGTAGTAGCCGAACTGAAAAAGATCCCAGAAGTCATCTCAGCACATTATACAACAGGCAACTATAGCATTTTCGCTACGATCATATGCTATGACACCAATCACCTTAGAGAAGTCCTTTCTGGAGGAATCCAGAAAATAGAGGGAATACAACGCACCGAAACATTTATCTCTCTCGAAGAATCAATAGATAGACCACCTAAGGTTATCTAAACCCATCCATGAATTAGAATAAACACATGTCAAGCCATCCTGATGAATATCAGGTGTTAAGCGCCTAAATAGTTCTTCAAAAGCTTGCTTCGAGAAGATGATCTTAGCTTATTAATCGCTTTGTCTTTAATCTGTCTCACTCGCTCACGAGTCAGGCCAAAACGCTCTCCGATATCTTCAAGTGACATAGGGTGCTCTACGCCGATACCAAAGTATAGCTTAATCACATCACACTGACGCTCTGTCAGCGTACCAAGTGAACGTTCTATCTCCGTGCGTAATGATTGTCCATGAGACAAGTTAGAGTCTGTACCAGGAGTCTTGCTGTTCTCAAGGACGTCGAGTAAAGAGTTATCCTCGCCATCAACAAATGGCGCATCCATAGATACGTGTCTTGCTGCTACGCCTAAAGTTGTTTCAACTTCGTCTGAGGTGATCTCAAGCAACTCTGCTAACTCACTCGAAGAAGGCTCTCGCTCAAACTCTTGCTCAAGCTCACTAAAGGCTCTATTGATCTTATTCAAAGATCCAACCTTGTTAAGTGGTAATCTTACGATACGTGATTGTTCTGCTAATGCTTGGAGGATAGATTGTCTGATCCACCATACAGCATAAGAGATAAATTTGAATCCTCTTGTTTCATCAAATCGTTGTGCTGCCTTTATGAGACCTAAGTTTCCTTCGTTGATAAGGTCACTTAATGACAAACCTTGATTCTGATATTGCTTAGCTACGGATACAACGAATCTCAAGTTTGCTTTTGTTAATCGTTCTAAAGATTCCTGGTCACCTTCTTTTATCTTCTTAGCTAAATCAACCTCTTCTTCTGGAGTAAGCAAATCGACTTTGCCTATTTCTTGAAGATATTTTTCTAATGATTGACTTTCTCTGTTGGTGATCGATTTGGTAATCTTCAACTGCCTCATATGCAGACCTTGTTAAATTCTTGTGAAACAATAAGTGAACAAATATATATTATAATCACAAATCATGCTGATAACCTTTCTCACACAACACAAAATGAACGGAAGTAAAAAATTCTCAATGAATTTTGATAATGTGAGATAATTATTCTTAATTGCCGCACTTTGAGATAATATCAATACTGATTATAACGCATGAAACGGACTAAAATTGACCTTGAATTTTTATTCAGAGCGTCCCCAGTGATCTTATATAGATTTATCACCACACCAGAATGCTTAGTGAGATGGTTCTGTGACGGTGTAGATATACAGGAAGACGTATTCACTTACGACTGGGAAGGCTCTGAGGAAGTGGCAGAAATGATAGATGACATAGAGGAAGAACGAATAAGATTCGAATGGGAAGATTGTGAGCCGGGCGAATATCTTGAATATCGCATGTATAAGAGCGATGTTACCAATGAGACAATCTTAGAAATCAGCGACTTTTGTGATGAAGATGAGGTAGATGAACAAAGGCTGTATTGGACAGATTGCATCAAAAAGTTGCGAGCAGAGACTGGTGGATAATCAGTCAATTCTTAAATCAGATTTATACGGAAGTCCAAATAAACATCGTTCAATCAGTGATCACTGATGCTATAAGGTCTCGATGAAGTTGCAATACCTCCTTTACAATACTCTGCTTACCCTCGTGATCTGCATGATTTTGCTTGGGACGTACCACTATTGGATTGCTCCGACTCCTATTGTACAAGAAGACTCTTTTGATGCAGACTATGTCAAGGTGTCTCACAATTTTGTGGAACGGTTGAGATATGCTCCCGATAACTTTATCCGTGCTGCAGAGAAGAGCACTAACTCCGTCGTATATATCATTGCATACAACAAAGTCAAAGGATCCGTATTCTCCGAGGGATATACAAGAGAAAAAGGATCTGGGGTAATCATAAGCGACGATGGTTATATCGTCACGAATCATCACGTTATTAAGGATGCAGACTTCATAGAAATCACCTTACAAGACAAGCGAGAGTTTGTCGCACAGGTGATTGGTACTGACGAATCAACAGATCTTGCTCTACTCAAAATAGAATCATCCAAATTACCATCCTTGGTATTTGCTAATTCGGACTCGCTCATGGTTGGTGAGTGGATACTGGCAGTGGGTAACCCTTTTGGGCTGCAGTCCACCGTAACCGCAGGAATAGTCAGTGCCAAGGCCCGTAGCATTGATGCCCTTAGTAAAAATGACATTGAGTCATTTATCCAATCAGATGCCGTCATCAATCCGGGTAGCAGTGGAGGGGCATTAGTCAATACTGATGGATTGCTTGTAGGTATATGTACTGCTATCATCTCTTCATCTGGCAACTATGAGGGACTATCATTTGCTATACCGTCTAACCTTGCTCGAAAAGTCATCATAGACTTAAAACAGTTTGGCTCTGTACAGCGTGGTAATCTCGGCATCACAGTAACAGATGTAGATGCTCAGATAGCTGATAAGTATGGATTAGAAGTAATAGAGGGAGTCCAGATTGCCTCGGTGAACCTTAATAGTGCTGCAGCAGCATCTAATTTGCTCAAGACGGACATTATATTATCTATAGACAATGTGACGATCGACAACTCTTCGGAGTTTTATGAACAAATAAATAGATACCGCCCTGGAGATCAGCTCCAAGTTGAGATCTATCGAAGAGGTAGGATCATGAACTTCCCAATCACCTTGAGAAATCACCTGAATACCACTGACTATATATCGGTCCGATCAGATAAAGAGCTTAAGGATATCGGTATCGAAATCAGAGACCTCAACTCTATCGAAAAGAAGCGAGTACAAACATCAGGCATCATGGTCATAAGTATCTCACGTGGTAGTAAGATCGCAGTTACTAATATGGAGCCAGGATTTATAGTCGAGAGAGTCAATGATGTAGACATAGAAAGTGCCCAACAGTTTATGAACATCCTTAAATCTGAATCTGGAGAGATTACTTTAGTTGGGTTTTATGAGCGCTATCCAGGAACATTCCCTTATACTTTCATGAAGTAGCTAACTTAGAGGAGAGCGGTAATATCGTCGACTCCTAAGGTGCGCTGAGTGTTAAAGCCCTCAGCATAATCAACGCCGATAGATCTTCCGAATACTTGCATTTTAGACTTGATGAACTCCGTGAATTTTTCAGAAGAAATGGGCGTTTGAATGGCTTCCTTCTTATCAACATTAAACTGAGTCGAATAAGCTTCGATGGATTGCATCTTAGTCTCCACATGAGGCGTGACATCCACACAAAAGTCTGGCTCTAACTGTTTGTCTTGTATGTAATAATACAGCGACTTAGCCCTATGAGCAGTTGTGTCGGTTATCTCAATCCGTCTCAATCCAGAGTAAAAAAATGCTTGCCTCACCAGTTGAGAAGCGCGACCATGATCAGGATGTCTATCACTGACTGCATTGGCCAAAATGATTGTAGGCTTACACTTACGTATGAGCTCTACTATACGCATGATATGACGCTCATCAATTGAAAAGAATCCATCTCGCATCATTAGGTTGACTCGGAAATCAACGCCCAATATTTCAGCAGAATTCTTGGATTCAAAAATACGAGTTGCAGCACTACCTCGGCTACCTAACTCTCCCTGAGTCAGGTCTGCAATCCCCACGGATTGCCCTTTAGCGATCTGATTGAGTATAGTGCCAGCACATGATAGCTCTATATCATCAGGATGAACTCCTATAGCCAGGATGTCTACTGGCTTCAATATTCCATGGACTGATCTAATCATTCTTCTGGCAATTTAAGTACATGGAGCACTCTTCTAACACTAAAATCACGAGCTCCGTGACTCATCAACAGTAAGAGAGCCGCCATGAGTCCTATGTTTTGCATAAAATTCATAGATGATTCCATTCTGAAGTCTATGGGATGATTCCAAAAATCATGGATGACTAACGTGTAGGGTACCCAATAAAGTAAAATGAGAAAGGCTCCAATACTGGCATAGTAGCCGATCAAGATCAATATACTGCCCACTATCAAAAGGAATATGACTCCGGATAACAAGATGTCTTGCTGCCAAGTAATACCGTAATCGGTCATTGTCTCTTTAGTCGACTTAAAGAAGACAATCGAATCGTAGGCTTGGTATAGGAAGATGAATGAGACAAATATCCGAGCCAGAAGATCGTAATAGTTTTTCATCGATAAGCAAGGTATAACAAAATTCAGGATTACTCATGAATCTCGATTCTGAGACTCTCCGCTATTTTAGTACTGACACGTTGACCATCTAAGGCCGCCGATAGAATTCCCCCCGCAAATCCAGCGCCCTCGCCACAAGGAAACAGATTGGCCATAGTTGGGCTATTTAACTTATCTGCATCCCTTAAGATACGTAATGGAGCACTTGTTCGGCTTTCTAATCCTATTACCTGAGCCTCTGATGTATAGTATCCATTCATCTTTTGACCAAAAACCTTAACCGCTTTACTCAAGTGATCATAGATCCAATCCGGTAATAACTCATGCATCGGAGCAGCATAGATACCAGGGATATAAGATGTATCTCCGAGAGAAGCACTCAATTTCCCTTCAGCAAAATCTGTCAGACGTTGAGCTGGTGCCTGCTGACCTCCATCTCCGTAATTGAACATCTTTTGTTCTAACTCTTTTTGATATCTCAGACCTCCGAAGACATCATCAGCATATGGGTTTTGATCAAGACTTACCACTGTACCGGAATTAGCGAATGGAGAATCACGCTTCGAGAGTGACATGCCATTTACAACGAGCTCGTTAGGCGCTGTCGCAGCAGGAACGATTAATCCTCCTGGACACATACAGAAGGAGAATACCCCTCGCCCACCAACTTGACAAACTAACTTATAACTTGCTGCTGGGAGATTATCTTCTCGCCTACGCTGATTGTATTGAATTTCATCGATTAGCGATTGTGGATGCTCTATCCTCACGCCTATAGCATATGGTTTAAACTCGATCTGCACTCCCCTCTTATCACATAGCTCATAGATATCTCGTGCAGAGTGTCCAGTGGCCAATATATAGGCATCCCCTACGATCCGATCTCCATGTTGATTTATACAAGCAGCTATCTCATGGTTAGCAATCTCGAAATCTTCTATCCGCTGATTAAAATGCACCTCCCCTCCAGCTAGTGTAATTGTATCATGGATAGCTGAGATAATCTTCGGTAGCTTGTTAGATCCAATATGTGGATGAGCATCAACAAGTATATCTGACGTGGCTCCATGATCAACAAGTATCTGAAGAACCTTTGCAATGTTGCCACGCTTATTAGCTCGCGTATAGAGCTTACCATCGGAATACGTCCCTGCTCCACCCTCGCCAAAACAGTAGTTGGAGTCCGGATTGACCGTACCAAATTGTTGAATCGCTCTGAGGTCTCTCCTGCGTTCACGGACATCCTTACCCCGATCATAGATAACCGGCTTAATCCCATGTTCTAAACACTGGAGGGCTGCAAAATATCCAGCAGGACCAGCACCAACGATTACCACCGTAGGTGCAGCCCTTTGAAGCTGATAAGATATTGGAGCATTTATATCTTGGATTGGATGTTGAGTAGTTCCTACCTGTATTCTTAATACATACTTTGGCCTACGGCCCCTGCTGTCTATTGATTTTTTAACAATCTTAATAGCAGTAATCTCCTCTAAAGACAGATCCAGCTCTCGAGCGCAAATCCCCTTAATCAAGTCCTCATCCTCAAGCTGTGAAGGATAGATTCGTATGTCTACTTTATGATCCATCATAACTGATTTATCGCAAATGAGAAGTGATGCAGGCGGGTCACGAGTGCCTCCATTTTTGACAATTCAATCATGTTGCTTCCATCAGACAAGGCACCTTCAGGATTGGGGTGAGTCTCAATGAATAAACCTCTGGCGCCTACACTCAATGCTGCCCGTGCTAACAATTCTGACACCTCAGGATTGCCGGATGTCACACCATTATCTTGATTGGGGCGCTGTGTGGCATGCGTACAGTCCATGATGACATGACTGCAATGGGATTTCATCGATGCGATATTAGGCATATCAACAATCAGATCGCTATACCCAAAGGAATTACCTCGTTCTGAAATGAAAGTTGGAACATGATCAGGCGTATCTAACTTCTGGACAGCGTGAACCATACTCGAGGCGCTCATAAATTGACCCTTTTTAATGTTAACAGGTTTCCCAGTCAGGGCAGCTGCCTCAATCAATAGAGACTGCCGACTTAAGAACGCCGGAATCTGTATGAGATCTACCACATCACTCACAAGCTTAACATCAGTGACCTCATGGACATCAGTGGTTACTGGCACGTCTAATTCTTCACGAACCACCTTAATTATATTGATCGCCTGTTGTATGCCTATTGTCCTAAAGGAATCTTTCTTTGTCCGGTTTGCCTTAAGGTACGAAGCTTTAAAAATGTAAGGGACTCCTAATTTGTGGGCTATGTTTTTACACTCTTGTCCAACTGCCAAACACACATCTTTACTCTCTACTGCACATGGCCCAGCAATCAGAAAAAAGCTCTCAAATCGATCTTCTGCTATGGTCTTTAGTACAGGATGTATCTCAATAACTGCCATTCTAATGCTCAAAAGGATTTTATAATATATTCTTTTACAAATATACTTGCTCAAGTGGTATGATAATTAATACCTTTGCCGACCATTTTAAGAAAATAGTTATGCCTAAAGTAAAAACTCACTCAAGTGCTAAGAAGAGGTTCAAGCTTACCGGGTCTGGAAAGGTCAAAAGGTTTCAAGCTGGTACGTCTCACTTGTTGAGAAAGAAGACAAAGAAAGCTAAATTGAATTTAAGAGACAGCACTTTAGTCAGCAAGGCTGACGAAAAGCGTATCAAAGCCCTCTTAGGTATTAACTAAAAAGTAGAAGAAAATGCCACGGTCAGTAAATGCAGTTGCCTCAAGGGCGAGAAGAAAAAAGATACTTAAGCAAGCTAAAGGATACTTTGGCGCAAGAAGCAAAGTATACACAGTAGCGAAAAACGCTGTAGAGAAAGGTTTACAATACTCATACAGAGATAGGAAAGCTAAGAAAAGAGAATTCAGAAGTCTTTGGATTCAGAGAATCAATGCCGGTGCAAGAATGCATGGCACCACTTATTCTCAATTGATGCACGGTCTATCAGAAAAGAATATCGAATTGAATAGGAAGGTATTAGCCGATATGGCGATGAATCACCCTCAGACATTCGAACAAATTGTAAAAGCTGCTTCTTAAGCAGCTTTTTTTTTGTCTACTATTTTACAAATGTTAATCATTAAAGAGGAAGAACATTAACCCTGCCGGATCTTGGAGGATTATGTTATCTACTACACCAGTCTCGCTAAATACAGTTAGCTCCTCTCCAATCGTAACACCTGATTCTCGGACTCTTTGGATTATCTGACCGTTGCTTGTACCATTAAAGTAATTCAGCCCAGGATTCCTAAATATGTGAGGGCAGGATCCTGCTTTGATTAAACTAATACTTGTCTGCCCATCCTTGGATAAAACAATCCAACCTTGTTTCTCATCTCCTCCAGTCTGGCTATACCCTAAGGCTTGCCAAATAAGTTTGCTTCTCTCAAACTCAACAACCTCAATACTCAGATCGGAATAACTACCTAAAATAGAATTATCAGAAGAGGAAGGAAGCTCGATAGTGTTCTGCAATAATTTGACGTGCATTCCAGAGGAATCACTGATCAAGGACCCACCTTCTATCTCTAATGGCACCGCATATGCCCTAACCGCATCTAACTCTGACGACCAATCAGCCTGACAGAGTGATAAGCCCAGTCTCTCCTTGGTTAGATCGCTAACAAAAATGACAACAGATCGATCATATACGTATGCTCCGTGATCAGTCATGTGAGAACAAAATCCTAATGATCTATAAAACTGTAATGATCGAGCAAGGTTAACTGCGACTGTATTGATAATTGTCATGACGGATATACCATATTAATGAATGAACGGTCTCAACATAAAAATAGCGGCACACATCTGTATGCCGCTATCTCTAATGTAATTCTTAAGCTTTGTTTATCGCTTGATAAATCTTTCAATCTGTTTAGTTGTCTGGCCTCTCATGACTAACAGATACATACCGCTTGGTAAGTCAGACAGGTCTATACGTATAGTATTATTTTGCATAGTCATCGATTGAGAATAAGTCTTTATCAAATCTCCATGTATGCTATGTATCTCCATCTCTGCGATGTCAAGTCGAGTAACATCATTGACTTGGACCATTAAGAACTGGGCAGCTGGATTTCCGTGAATCTCCCAGTCCGGAGACATCGATGTTTCTACATTGTCAGTACACAATGACGGTGAATTTACGGACCAGTCTGTCCCCAGATCACCAGAACCGTCATATGTTAAGCTGACATCTCCAACAAAACTCTCTGCGACAGTATTGTCTGACCAGATCCCTGCTTCAATCGCTACATCAGCTCTTGCGTGATTGATAGACCCCCACTCCACATAATCTATGATTGCATTTGACGACTCAAATGAATCAATCGTAAATAAAGCCAATTCTCCATCGATACCGTCTATTTCTATCTCGTCCATTTCTATACTAATAAAAACCCCTGGTTCAAGGATAAAGTCATCAGTACAACCAAACGAAAGATCTCCTATGCGCTCATATACTGGCGATTGTCCTATCCAATAATTGGAGATATCGATAGGATTAGGCCCTATGTTTCTAATTTCTATAAAACTCTCATTGATCTCATTCAACACTGCAATTCCTTCTCCATCGTTGCAGTCTTCTCCCGAGCTTCTCTTGTCAACCGCTATTGCATTAGAGATGTCGATACAACCTTCTAATAGTTCAACACGCCCGCCCACAGCAATCGAATCTGTCGGTGCGCTAAAGGTTGCGCTGAAAATGAAATTTTGAGAAGGATCCTCATTAAAGTCAAACGTAGTTATGTCATCGATAACAGCAATGATGATAGAGTCTGCATCTGTAACAATCCATAGAGAACTATCACCAAAATTGCTTGATAGACTTATATCTGCTACGAAGTCTGGCTCATTGTCTACGCAGAATTCAAATGGCCCACCAGCGATTTCTCCTCCTATTACAATATTCTTTAAAACCACAATAGAATCACTTAGATCATAGCAACCATCCAAGTTAAATATTGACGAAGCGAGCTCTAAACCATTAAGACCATCCTCAAAACTTACATTATAAATAAAGCAGGTACCCACTCCTAATACCTCAAAATCAACAGAATCAATATCGGCAGGTAGATCTACAATATTCCCTTGTTCGTCTGTTATCACCCAAGCATCATTTGTCCCGCTCGACCCTGATACAGAAATACCCACAGGAAAATCACTCTCTCCATCGATACAAAATGCCATATCATCTCCTGTTAACACTCCACCATCTGGATTAGCTCTATCTACGACTATAGTATTAGACAGATCAAAACATCCCTCTAAGTTCACACGGTTTTCGCCCAGTAGTACGGTCGTGCTCGTATCAGCAAATGATATTACGTTGATGAAATAATCACCCGCAGGCAAAGTATCAAAGTCTATATCACTGATGTCATCTGGTAGTGCCACGATTAACCCACTGATATCATTAATGAACAATTGAATATTTGGACCAACAGTATCAGTAATCATTAACTCAGGAATGGTATCGATCTCCCCATCAATACAGAAGTCAAAACCCAATCCATCTATAGTTCCTCCGTTAACACCATCGTGCTCTACAGTAATTGAATTAGACAGATCGAGGTCTCCACTCAATCCGCTTAATGGTAAGCCAAAGCCAAGACCACTAATACCTCCGTTAGAGCTTAAGTGCCAGACACGAGAGACTCCATTACCAGAGTTCTCAAAGTTAAAAGGCGGATCACCAGGTAAGTCTGTAATTATATTTTGATCATCAGTTATAATCCATACACTACTCATACCGACATTACCCGCCAAGGTAAAGTCTATCTCATCTGCTACCCCATCACCTGAACAAAGTGGAGAACTAATACTCTCTGTATTAACTACGGCTATTAGACCACCATCGACCATGACAGTCATGCTTGTATCCATTGCCATAGTGTCCATATCCATGGTCATCGTATCCATATCCATCATCATCGTATCCATATCCATCATCATCGTATCCATATCCATCGTCATCGTATCCATATCCATCATCATCGTATCCATATCCATCATCATCGTATCCA
>CAYPWL010000007.1:0-14514 GCA_964414425.1 uncultured Saprospiraceae bacterium | reverse complement strand
TATCCATATCCATCATCATCGTATCCATATCCATCATCATCGTATCCATATCCATGGTTGAATCTGCACAGACATCACCCGACAATAGCCTTTCGACAATAACCGGATTCGACAAATCGAAACATCCCACGATATTATCGAGATTACCCCCGACCTGTATTCCAGATACAGAGCCAATGAAACTGAGATTCCACAACGAGCAAACTCCTGGACCTACCAAGTCAAAGTCGAACGCTTCTGGTGAAGTTGGCAAAGCAATTATATTGCGCTCATCATCCGTCACAACCCAAACTCCAGTTCCTCCGCTTTGGCCAGTAAGAATAACTCCCTCAACAAAGTCGGGATCGTCATCTACACAAAATGAAAAAGGTCCTCCTGATAGTTCTCCAGCTTCTACAGCAGAACGTCGTATGCTCACAAAATTTGAAATACCAAAACAACCTTGGATGTCTGCAATGTTGCCTCCAAGTCTAACACCAGTGACATCATTAGCTAAACTGAGGTGACTGACAAAACACTCTCCTATTTCGAATTCATTAAAATCTATAGTGGTGGGATCATTCGTTAGAGCTACAATCACTCCAGTGTGATCAGTAATCAACCATTGACTATTAGGACCAACATTGTCCGTCAGCGTTAAACCACTCAGAAAATCTTGTTGATCATCTTGACAAAACTCAAATGGTCCACCAGTCACAACACCACCATTAGGCTGTTCAGGACCTTCGAATACGACACTGATTTCATCAAGATCCCATACTTTAAATCCTGGAAGGTTGCTAACTGCGCAGTATCCCAAAAGCATAAACGTAAATGTAGCAGGCTCTGCTATTGTAAAATCATCAGACTCTTCAAATACAAATGACTCTAAAGACCATCCTTGGCTTGTAGGGTTTTCTGTACTTCTGAAAATCTCACGCCCATCTCTTAGTACTCTTACTCCATATAATGTAGGATAACCATTAACACCACTCTCACCATTTATAAATGTGTACATCTCGGGTGCCAATTCATAAAAATTAAGCTCTCTCAAATGCACAGGTTCTTCACCCAATGGCACGACTCTGATATCAAAATTGACAGATTTATTAGTTAGGGGCTGATAGTCGCAGGTGCGCCGTGCAGACACACACATCCCTTGTGTTCCTTCTAAGACGCCAGGAGTACATGAGTGAGGATTGGCGAAAGGGTCGTTGCGATACAAGTGATCTCCTACAATCGTTATATCCGCAAATGATTGTGTACTAACAACTCCCGTAAACTCAGAGTAGTCTCTACTCGTCTCGCCAGGAATTATTGAAACACACTCTTCAAGATCAAAGAGCACAACTGCTTCTTGACTGCCTTCTCCCCCACCATTGAAGGATAATAGATGTGACAATGAGAATAATAGGAATACAGAAGTCAATAGACTTTTAAGAGTAGCGTTCATTTTCAGCCTTTAAAAATTCAAAAAGTATAGCTCACAGGTTCATTACAAACGAATCTTATGCGCTTAATTCAAACTCAAGGCTTGGACCTAACAGGGTTAACTCCACAAAAATAGTAAAATGAATTAAATCTTAAACATAAAACACACTATATGAACACATAACACATAATAATTTTAACTAATGTGTATGATATCTACATAGCAGCGCTCTATTATTGACATTAAGTTCTTATAGTTTCAAGACCAGTTTACCCATTTTTTGGCCATTGAATAGTTTGATAAAGACATCATGAAAGTTCTCTATTCCCTCATAGATATCTTCTTTACTTTTCAACTTCCCTTCTGCCATCCATTGCCCCATTTGCTTGGCGGCTTTGTCATAATCTGCAGCATAATCCATGACTACCATCCCAGTCATACTCGCTCTGTTAACGAGAAGAGATAAATAGTTTTTAGGACCAGTGATTGCTTCTTTGTTATTGTATTGTGATATAGCCCCACAGATAACAATACGCGCATTTCTACGGATCTGAGTAAGTGCAATATCTAATATATCTCCACCTACATTATCAAAATAGACATCGATGCCTTTTGGGCATTCTTCTCTCAGTCTTTTATAAACATTTTCGTTTTTGTAGTCTATAGCGCCATCAAATCCAAGCTCATTTAGCAAATAGTCACACTTGTCAGGTCCACCAGCAATGCCCACTACATGACATCCCTTAATCTTGGCGATCTGGCCTACAACGCTGCCCACTGCACCCGCTGCACCAGAAACAAGTACTCGGTCCCCTTCCTGGATTTTTCCAACATTTAATATGCCGAAGTATGCGGTCATACCTGGCATACCTAAGGTTCCGATATAACAAGGTAACGGCGCCAAATCGGGACGCACCTTATAAAACCCTTTGCTATCTCCTACAGCAAATTGCTGGACTCCTCCCCAACCAGAGACAAAATCTCCGACCTTAAAATCAGGATTCTTAGTTTCTACAATTTTGCCTGCCGTGCCGGCACGCATCACTTCGCCTATCTGAACTGGAGGAATATAAGATTTTACATCATTCATCCAGCCTCTCATTGCTGGATCAAGTGACACATACATCTGCTCTATTAGAAATTGCCCATCCTGCAATTCTGGCTTGGAGCTTTCATTTAGCTTCCAAGTATCTTGGTCCGGAAGTCCTACCGGTCTTTTCGCAAGTAATAGTTGTTTGTTCATAATTTCAATATAAACACTACCACCAACATAATTATCCTCGATCAATTAATCTTACCCGCTAAAAGCCTATTTTACGTGTTAATAATTAGCGCCTGCAACACATAAACCATAAAATTTTTTGGCCACCAATAGTCCTGATCACGTCAGCACTGATCACCTCAGTCGTTAATCAGTCGGGGTTTGAGGAATTAGTTACTTCACTTAACGATTGGATTCTTCGATCTTTCGATTGGCTGTTTTCAATAGCGGGATTTAGTTGTGTGGTCATTGTTTTTGTGCTGTTCCTATCACCCATATCAAAGATCAAAATTGGAGGACCGGATGCCGTCCCTTTGCTGAGTAAATGGAAATGGTTTAGTATCACATTATGCACCACCGTAGCTACAGGCATCTTATTGTGGGGGGCGGCAGAGCCCCTATTTCATTTGCACGACAGTCCAGTGGGCTTTGATTATACTGCCAATAGCCCAGAGGCAGCACAGTTTGCTATGTCCACTATGTTTCTGCACTGGACGATCACACCGTATAGCATATACACTTTGGCGGGTATACTATTCGCTTTGATGTATTATAATCAAAAAAGAAGTGAAACTATTTCTGCGCTCCTCTTTCCGGTATTTAAAAAGAAAAGTGAAGGATCAATCGGCACAATCATGAATATCCTTTGCTTATTCGCGCTTACCGCCGGCATGGCGGCAAGTCTGGGAAGTGGAATCCTAACCATCTCAGGAGGGTTGGATAAGTTTACTCCACTTGAATCCTCATCTACACTCAACTTGAGTGTAGGATTACTGATTGTATTTGTGTTCACCGTGAGCGCTGTTAGTGGCCTACAAAAAGGTATCAAAACCCTATCTGACTTCAACATTAAGCTATTCATATTCTTAGCTCTTTTTGTATTTATCCTTGGTGTGCCCAAAGAATCATTATTACTCGGATGGCATGGACTAACTGATTTCGTTATCAACTTCATTCCTCGTAATCTTATGTTAGATCAGCGAATTGATGCTGCTTGGTCACGATCATGGACTACTTTTTATTGGGCGAATTGGATCGCCTGGACTCCTATTACTGCCATCTTTTTAGGAAAAATTGCAAGGGGATATACGGTCAGACAGTTTGTAATTTTTAATCTGCTGCTACCCTCATTGTTCAGTGCATTTTGGATGATAGTATTTAGTGGTAACGCCATACATCATAGCTTGACACAGGCGAACTTAGGACTATACGAGTCGATGACGACTGGAGAACCTGAGTCAGTGATTTATTCACTGATGGAGTTGATTCCATTCGGAGTATTCATCAGTATTATATTTCTGATGATTACTTTTCTCTCGTATGTCACAGCTGCAGACTCTAACACAACTGCAATGAGCGGTATCTGTCAAAACTCAAAAATGCATGATCAACAAGCCGCCAAGAATCCTGTAGTCCTTAAGATCATATGGGGCTCCATAATCGGATCATCTTCAGTTATTATGATCAATTATGCAGGCATTGACGGTATAAAAATGCTGTCCAATATTGGTGGATTACCAGCCCTGCTCTTAGTAATTGTAATCTGTATAGGCGCTGTTCACATACTTATCAATCCAGATCTTGCTCAATACAAGGATTAATCTTCTTTATTCATCGAAGACCATAATTTGAATATAGATATGGTGCCGATCACAACAACTACAATCAATCCAAATCCAAGATTATAATTACCATAGATCACATTACCCATTGCAAATAGTGCTGCATAAACTGTAATAGCAGCTATTACAACGCAGAGTATCTCGATTGGCAACTTATTCTTCACGACCTCTTGATCAGGATTATTTTGTGCGTATCGACTGGCTACAGCCTTCCATCCTGGACCTTGTGGTTTGATCAACGCATAGAAAGACATCAACTTCTCATCAGTGGTACTCGGTGTGATGAATACCGATATGACCCAAACTAAAGTGGTCAATAGTGCGCCAATCACGATCTCTTGCCATGCCAATAAACTATTATCAAAAAATGTAAAGTATCCTGCTATAAGCAATGAAGCGATCATAGCTACAATCTCCGTGTAAGCATTGATCCGCCACCAAAACCATCTTAGGATATAGATTAATCCAGTTCCTGCACCTAAGAGCAACAATAGATTGAATGCTTGTGTAGCATCAGTGAGCAACAGCCCTAAACCTAATCCAAGCACAGCGGTAAGCAATGTGAACAACTGCCCCATTCTCACCAATTCCTTCTGCTCTGCTGTAGAATTTATAAATCGTTGATAAACATCATTAACGAGGTAGCTCGCTCCAAGGTTAAGCTGAGTAGAAATCGTCGACATAAATGCCGCGATCAAAGACGCTGCGACAAGACCGAGCAGTCCACTTGGCAATAGCGTTAACATAGCTGGATAAGCAACATCATGTCCCAACTTGTCTTCAGATAGATTAGGAAAGACCCCTTGTATATCCGTTAACTCCGGAAATACCACCAAGGAGGCTAACGCAATCAATATCCACGGCCATGGTCTCAGCGCATAATGAGCTATGTTAAACAACAGAGTTGCACCAACTGCATGCTTCTCAGACTTGGCAGAAAACATCCGTTGAGCAATATATCCACCACCTCCTGGTTCCGCACCAGGGTAATAAGATGCCCACCACTGTACTGCCAACGGAACTATCAATACAGGAATCCACACATCAGGGTTACTAAAATCAGGGAGCATGGACAATTTAGGCATCACTTGATCATGACTCAGTAACTGTGTGAGCCCACCGACCTCATCAAGTCCAACTATATAAATACATGCCCAGATGGACCCGATCATTGCCAAGATGAACTGGACAAAATCTGTCATAATAACAGCCTTCAGCCCTCCTAGGGTACTGTAAAGCACCGTGATAGATCCTGCAACTAAGAGTGTTAACCAGCCTGACCAGCCCAGTACAATTTCTCCAAATTTTATAGCCGCTAAGGATACGGTACCGATGACGAGAACATTAAATATTAATCCAAGATATATCGCTCTAAATCCGCGGAGAAAAGCAGCAGGCTCACCGCTGTATCGCAATTCATAAAACTCAACATCTGTCAATACCATCGAGCGACGCCAGAGGCGTGCATATACAAATACGGTCAACATCCCAGTGATTAAAAATGCCCACCATCCCCAGTTCCCGGATACACCGTTCTCTCTCACCAATCCAGTAACCAAGTTGGGTGTATCTGCCGAAAATGTAGTAGCAACCATAGAAACCCCTAATAGCCACCAAGGCATCGTCCTACCTGATAAAAAGTAATCGCTAAAGCTCGCTTTAGAATTGCGAGAGACTAACAAACCTACGATCAATACAAAAGCGAAATAACCGCCGACGATCCCCCAATCCAACTGTGATAACTGCATAAGATTCCCTTAGTAATTAAATCTAAAAATGATATCTAACAAATGCTTCCATAGCTTCATACTCCGTAAGACCAAGCTGATTATACGTCGTTGCTGTAGCTTTGTTGCGGTCCTCCGCTCGCTGCCAAAACTCACGCTTATCATCTCCTTGGAACATGACGCCATCCTTCTGCGACTGATGGAAGAATATGGCATTTCGCTTACGCTCTACTTCTTGCGGAGATAGAGGAACCGCCATCTCAATTTCTTCGATAGGCCACTCATGCCAGGCTCCCCGATATAGCCATACCCAGCAGTCATCCATATACTTTTCAGATTTCAGCTCATCTACGGCATTAAAAATGGCATCCAAGCAAACCCTATGGGTCCCGTGAGGATCTGCTAAGTCTCCGGCTGCATAAATCTGATGTGGCTTAACGGTTGATATAATATCGACTATCAGTTTAGTATCTTTTTTAGATAGAGGCTTCTTCTTTATACGACCTGTCTCGTAAAAAGGCATGTTTAAGAAATGTATCTGATCATCAGGTAAGCCGCAATATCTTGCTCCAGCCCGAGCCTCTCCTATTCTGATCAGTCCTTTAATTTCGCGTACTTCCTTCGGATCAATCTGACCATCTGATTTCTTGTTAACTTTCTTGATGACCTTGGTTATCAGGTCATTAGAAATGCCCATTGCGTCATTAAGAGACTTAGCGAACTCAGCATAGCGAAGTGCGTCGTGATCTGCTACGGCTATATTACCAGAAGTCTGGTAAACTACATGAACCTCATGACCTTGATTAACCAATCTCAAGAATGTCCCGCCCATACTGATCACATCATCATCTGGGTGAGGACTGAATATGATTACACGTTTACGGGCGGGTTCTGCTCGCTCGGGACGATTAGAGTCATCCACACCTGGCTTACCACCAGGCCACCCTGTAATGGTATTCTGCAAGGTGTTATGCATTTTGATATTAATCTCATAGGCAGACCCTTCTTGTGCCAAGAGATCAGACATTCCATTGTGATTATAGTCTCGCTCAGTCAATCTGAGAATGGTCTTATTCACATGTTGACTTAGCCATACGATTGCTTTGCGCATCATGGCGTGATCCCAGACACATGGCCCAACAAGCCATGGAGTCTTGAATCGTGTCAGCTCTGATGCCGCTTCCTTATCCAAGACTGTTGTTACATTAGGATGCTCTTGGAGGAATGTCGCTGGTACAGACGAACTAATCTCACCTTCGAGCATCTCATTAACAATTGGAGCTTTCTTATGTCCCCATGCTAAGAGTATAATTCTGTTTGCTTGCTTGATCGTTTCTATACCCATGGTTACTGCACGCTTCGGGACATTATCCATGCCTCTAAATTCCGGTGCAGCATCTGCACGAGTGAGGTGATCAAGGGTTATTAATCGAGTAAGGGACTTGATATGCGAGCCTGGTTCATTAAAGCCAACGTGTCCTGTCCGACCTATCCCGAGCAATTGAAAATCAAGACCTCCATAGCTCCGAATCTTTTCCTCATAGAACATGCAATAGTCATAGACGTCTTGGACTTCTACTTGACCATTCGGTATGTTTATGTTGTCCGGATTGATATCAACATGATTGAAGAGATGCTCATGCATAAAATGCCAATAGCTATGCATGCTCTCTGGACTCATCGGGTAATACTCATCCAAATTAAAGGTGACAACATTGCTAAAGCTGAGCTCTTCTTCCTTATGAAGTCTTACTAATTCCTCGTATACCTTCAATGGTGACGAACCCGTTGCCAACCCAAGAATACAGCGCTCTGCTCTACTCTGTTTATACCTTATCAACGATGCGATCTCTCGGGCAACTGCAACGGAAGCAATATCCGAGTGTTCGAATATTTCAGTGTGCATCTTCTCAAAACGGATAAGGTCTGTTCGCCCTACATTTTGGTGGGCAATGCTTACTGAGGTCGTCTCATGTATCGGTAATGCATCAATCATTTAGTGACTTTTTGATATCAGCACTTAAAATAGGCATAATGCCCTAATTGAGAAGCCTGACCGTCAATAAGTCAAAATATTCTTGTCACAAATCTTACCTAAACAGAAGTCTATAAAACTTGATTTAAGGCATGGAGAGCTTGGGTCTTATAAGCTGTCTTTATCAGGAGTGAGATGTTGTGCCTGCTTCCTCCCATAGAGACCATTCTTAATGGTATATCGTTAAGACTGTTGAATATGCCTGTAACATGAGCACTATTATCATAGAGCTCGCTCCCCACTATACAGATGATGGAGTAGCCATCCTTAATCGTTATCTCAGCAAAATCAGACAGATCCTTTTTAATGAGATCGAGTCTACTGATGTCATCTATAGTAAGCGTTACTGCTACCTCTGATGTCGTAATCATATCAACAGGCGTCTTATGGTCTTCAAATACTTGGAAGACTTTTTTCAGAAAACCATATGCCATAAGCATACGGCTGCTGTAAATGTTGATTGTCGTGATATTATCCTTGGCTGCTATTGCAGTAATAGGCAAAGTGCTTTCCTCGCTCGAGATAATAGTTCCAGCAGCATCAGGATCAGTTGTGAATTTCAATCTTAGTGGCACTTGCATTTTTTCGGCAGGAATCACACAGGTCGGATGGAGAATTTTAGCACCGAAGTATGCTAATTCCGCAGCTTCTCTGTAGGACAACTGGCGAACTGGGCTGGTTAAATCTACTATACGAGGGTCATTATTATGAATGCCGTCTATATCGGTCCAGATCTGTATTTCCTCGGCATCTAACACTGCGCCTAATATCGTGGCCGTATAGTCACTACCTCCTCGCTGAAGATTATCAATTTCACCCCAGTGATTTCGACAGATGTAGCCCTGCGTGATTAATAAGGCTACATCACCTGCTTCACTAAGGATCGGCTTGAGCAGCGCTGAGGTCTTCTCCAAGAAGGGCTCAGACTTCTCGTCCAATCTCATGAAGTCCAAAGCTGGCAAAAGTGCTGACTGTTTCCCTTCTGACGCTACTAGTAAATGAAACAAATGAGTAGATAGAATCTCTCCTTGAGACAATACTTCTTTAGAAACATCTCGTCTTGAGCTTTGTACGACACGCTCTGCTAAATAGCCAAAAATCTCTTTGACGATTTGGCATGCTTGCTCCTGAAACTTCGGTTGATCAGGAAACAACTCATGACAGACCTGATTATAATGTTGTTTCAATCCATCGAGCATGGTTTGAGCGATGTCTTCTTTATGCTCTCTTAGGACTGCATTGATCTCGACTAAAGCATTTGTAGTACCTGCCATTGCTGACAATACGACCAATTGTGGTTCTGTTGATGTGTTGAGTATGGCAAACACTTCTCTCATCCTCTGCGCAGATCCTACTGATGTACCACCAAACTTTAATACGAGCATCTCTGAAATTTTGCACGAATATATAGTGCTGCTTGGCCTTGTGGATTGAATACCAAACTATATGACACATTTTAAACATTTTGTTATTTTTATAACGAAATGAAACTTTCTACAGTCGTCACTAACTTGATTAATCAATCCCCAATCATACAAGAAGCTCTTGACCTTGATCTCATCAACATCACTTCTTTAGCCAGGCATATTCAACCCGATATAGAGCGCCACTTAGACAAAGAGATCCAGATATCTGCTATCGTAATGGCCATTAAGAGAAGACCGACTAACATGTCACAGATTTTGGACAAGTCTCTCAGCCAGTTTATGAGTAGCCTTGGGGATGTCCTGGTGAGGTCAGATATATACGACTACACATACGCACATAGCGCCAGTTTTAGGCAAAGTCAGATTACATTTCTTCAACTCATCGAGGATGAAACTAATTCGTATTATTCTTTTTGTCGTGGCATGGGTGAGACTACCATCGTTGTCAATCGCATGTTAACCGGTATTGTCAAACGCGCATTTAAGAGCGAAAAACTCCTTGTGAGCAGGGCTAATCTGGCAGCAGTAAGCATCAGTCTGCCGAGTACAAACCAAGATATCTCTGGTGTATATTATACCCTTCTGAAGCGTTTAGCTTGGCAAGGGATTAATATCATTGAAGTCATCAGCACTTCCAATGAGATCACCTTAATCGTATCTAAAGATGATATAGATCAGGTCTTCTCGATTATCCTTCAGTTAAAACAAACAGGATTAAGAAACTGACTGTAAGTAACTGTGCAGCACTAACCTAATACTCGAGTACATCGGCTCATACTTGCCAGCTACTATATCCTTTGATTTGGCCCATATGGCTTGCTCAATATCTTCTTCGGATTGTGGCACTAAGTCCATATCCTTAGTAGCCATCAGGTACCAATATGAAGGCTTAACTACCCTGCGATTACTCTTATCGCGATAGATGTGATAGGTAGTCTGGATCTTACCGACTAACTGTAGCCGGTCTAATCCAGTCTCCTCTTGTACCTCTCGCAGTGCAGATTCTCTTTTAGTTTCTCCTTCTTCCATTTTCCCCTTGGCCATATCCCAACTACCTCGCCTATATATCAGTAATATCTCAGAGTTTCGATTGAGCACCAACCCTCCTGCTGCCTTTACGATTCGGAACAAGGAGAAAAAATCATCTTTGAGAACTTCAAGATCTTTGTAGAAGATTCGATAACAATGGGTCTTGGTTCCTTTCTCAATTTTATCGAGTACAGATAGTATAAATTTGGTCTTACCCCTGTAATGTAAATGAGTAGTAGATTCATCAACCTTATATAGGCCTTCAGTCATGTTATGACATAAGCAGATCAGGTGATCATTGTAGTATATTTTGTACATTCGCCATCCGTTATAAAATGATGAAACAAGATCGTTTCTTTGCTCATTTGACCTTTCAAAAATACTAATGCTAACTGAAAAAGAAGTAGCACGGCGCTTAGTAGAAATAGATGCCATAAGATTAAATCCAGATACCCCCTTTAAGTGGGCTTCTGGCAGATACTCCCCTATCTATTGTGATAACAGAAAGATACTATCATACCCTAACTTCAGAAGAGAGGTGATTACATCTCTGTGCAGGAAATCTGGAGAGGTAGGATCTTATAACAAGATAGCTGGAGTAGCAACAGCAGGTATAGCTCATGGAGCATTAATGGCTGCAGAACAGAATCAACCCTTCATCTATATCAGATCATCGGCTAAAAAACACGGTGCTAAGAATCAAATCGAAGGATACTGGACAACTGGCGATGTATGCTTGGTCATCGAAGATCTGATCTCGACAGGAGGAAGTAGCCTTAAGGCCGTGGATGTCCTCAAGGAAAATGGAATCGGTGTGGCTGGCACAATGGCCATATTCACCTATGGCTTTGATGAATCAGCACAAAACTTTAATAAGGCTGGTGTACCCTTAGTAACCTTGTCGAACTATCGGGCACTGCTTCGAGTTATGGAGGAGTCTGGCAAGCTTACTTCTCATCAGCTCCGATCCTTGGGTCAATGGCGTGAGGACCCTATACGGTGGAGCCAGAAACACGAAGAAAAATTGAATAATAAGTAACAGAATATATGAAGGTTTGGAATAAAGATGCCGAACAGTTTTTAGTTGACTACCACAATAGTAATTCACCTGTCGGATTTGAATCAACAGGTCAGAAAGTGTGGATCGATTATATTACTCCATTCGTGGATGAAATCAGATCAGATAACTATGGTACTGCCTATGGAGTAATTAACCCAGGTAAAGACTTCAAAGTAGTGATCGAAGCTCATGCAGATGAAATTGCGTGGTTTGTGAATTATATCTCTGACGATGGCTACATCAGTGTCATCCGTAATGGTGGATCAGATCATATCATCGCCCCTTCTAAAAAAGTACTTATCCATGGCACAAAGGGTACCGTAAATGGTGTCTTTGGTTGGCCCGCAATACATGTCCGCAAAGGCAAGGATGCCAATCTCTCCCCTAAGCTCGACAATATCTTCATCGATGTAGGAGCTAAAGATAAAGACGACGTAGAATCAATGGGTATCCATGTCGGCAATGTCATCACATTTGATGATGATATACAGCTACTCAATGATGTGTTCTACTCCGGTAGAGCCCTTGACAATCGTATGGGAGGATGGTGTATAGCACAGGTAGCTCGACTGCTGAAGGAACATAAAGATGAGTTACCTTATACGCTCTATGTTGTTAATGCTGTACAAGAGGAAGTAGGACTACGAGGGGCCCAGATGATTGCCTCGAGACTCCAACCTAATATCGCTATCGTAACTGACGTATGTCACGACACGAGTACTCCGATGATGAAGCCAAAAATCCAAGGAGATGTCAAAGCAGGCAAAGGCCCTGCATTAACGTATGCACCGAGTATCCATTACAATGTGCTTAATATGATCATTGATGCTGCTGAAGAGAAAGAAATACCATTCCAACGACAAGCCTCATCTCGCAGTACGGGAACAGATACAGATGCATTCGCTTACAGCAAAGAGGGTGTACCATCTGTGTTAATCTCTCTACCCCTTAAGTACATGCATACCACGGTAGAAATGGCACACAAAGACGATATCAAGGATGTCGTATTGTTAATGTATGAGTCTCTTAAGAAGATCACACCTGACATGTCGCTCAAGTATCTATAATAGGAGCAAAATGAATCTCTATTATGCTCAAGGAATTCAAGAAAATAATAGAGGTATATGTATATAGCAATCTTCATATTTCGATTGCTGCGGGGGTCTATATCTTAGGAGCATATGCACTCCTTGATTTTACTGAGCCCTATGCATATATGATTCCGACGATGATAGCGGTCGGGACTTTTATCACCTATAATTCACATCGTTATATCGGACAAATACGCACCAATGACAGCTTAGCATTCCCACGGCGTATTCTATTCGTCCAGAGATATCGCATGGTTATTGGTCTGATATCAACCCTGTTATTAGTGCCTATCGGGCTATGCGTGTTCTGGCTAAATCCAGAAATATGGTTGATCCTAACTCCATGTGTTCTATTGACATTTCTGTATCTCACACCAATCCTCCCTGGAAAGAAACGTCTACGTGATTTGCCAAGGATTAAGATCGTCATCATAGCTCTTGTCTGGGGTGGATTGTTTTTACTTCCGTTGTTTACCACTTCAGACCTCTCTATCTATGAGAGCCAAGCTATACTGCTCTACATAGAAAAGTTCTTTTTCTTCATCGCTATAACTATTCCATTTGATTATCGTGATAGAGCAATCGATAACGAACAAGGTGTTGTAACCATAGCGACACAACTCAAGTCTCATGAACTCAAGATTTCCGTTGTAGCGTGCCTTGCAGCGTCAATTCTATCAGCTATGTCACTTGGATTAGTTGGTACTTATGGTTTGTTCTTAACGATAAGCTTATGCTTATTTTATATGATAAGTATAGGCTTCTGTCTTGTAGGCATATCTCAGAGAAGAGAAATATATTATCTCGGTGTGTTGGATGGGCTAATACTGATCAATGGCTTGGTGTATTTCATGTAAAGGATTATTTATAAACAATTTGTTAGAGTACAATACACTGACTTACAATCTGCAACGCCATTTATGTAAACATCTATCTATCGAACAGTCTATCTACAATCAATGAAGTCTCATTGAGCACCTCTCAGAAAAAAAGTCAACAGATATAGAACAGAACTCAAAAGAGTAAAAAGGTGTACTTTAACATCATATATTGTTGTTAAAGCACACCTTTTTGGGAAAAACATCCACCTATAAACTAGTTATGCTTAATATGATAAAAATAAAAATACAGTTGAAATCAATATTGATTGGAATAGCTTTATTCAGTTCTTGTTCAAATGCTGATTATAAACTTGCTAATAATAAAACATTTAGTAAGACGGAAACTAATGAACTAATAAACCTTCTTCAAAAGTTTGATAAGTCTATTTGCGAAATTGAAAAGATAGATGAAAAAAATATTCAAGAATGTTACATTTCATTTTCAAAAAGAATATGGAATGAAATTCAAGAAGGAGAATATAGTATTGGACTCAACAAAGAACTACAGGACGAAATAATAAGTAATTTAAGTGATGAATTGAAAAATGAAATCTGGTTCAAAGGAAAAGGTGTCATTAATAGAAGATATCCAATCAACTCGAAGAACATATATCCAGATACAGTTGAATCAATTTCTATAAATCAAAACAAATACTATCAGTTTTTAAAAAATGAAGTTGCTAAAGTGAATTCGAATACCAAAAATTATTTTAAAAGGCTTGAAGCTGTAGGAGATATTTCTCCATCAATGTTCTCAGATGTAGCAGAAAATTATTCAAAGTATAACTTAAATGATGAACGTGTCAAACTTCTTTATGTAATCCACTATCTAACAATAAATCAAAACAATTTAATTAGTGAAGAATCATACCAAAAGCTTAGAAACAAACTAAACAACCAATGAAATACTAAGCATAACAATAGGTGATGACAGCATATCTCTCCTACGTCGAGAGACGCTGCATACCAT
>CAYPWL010000006.1:0-113640 GCA_964414425.1 uncultured Saprospiraceae bacterium | reverse complement strand
ATAAAACCATTAAGTTACGGAGCTCTAAACAGTGTTCTCTTAAGGTGCCGAAAAAGAAAAGAGGGAGTTTCCTTCGAAACCCCCTCTTCAAACTTAACTATGAGAACTAAAAACCTATTTAGTTTCTTGGTTGGCCGATCTGAGTGCCTATCACACTGTTATCAGGTTGAGTGATTACAGGGCAATTGATTATTGCACCAGTTGCAGTCAGTAATTCTGAAAGATCATTTGCAAGAGGCTCAGGGTTTATATTACCTCTAAATGGAATCAAGATTCCTTCCTCAAGTAAATCATTGATCTGAGCAAAACTTGTTAATATAGGTCGCTCTGACTCGGGTATAGTAAACTCAGTTACGTGTGCATCCCACATAGGGGCATATCTAACATCACTTGGATCAATAGGGAATGTATTAGTTGGATCTTGAGCTTGACGATCAGATAAAGATGCCGTGTTCAATCCTTGTACACCAAGACCATCACCATTGTCAAATGTTCTTCCGTTAGCAGTTGGACTGAATGGTAACATCGAACCACCTGGGAATACACCAAACGATGGTAGATTAGCAAGTTTTGGAGCGAATACTCCTAACTCGATAGCTGAAGGTGCAGGGTCAGATGCGTCAGTTACAAGGTGGAAGTAGTAAGGTCTATCATCATGCCATCCATCTAATAATTGCATTACAACAGAGGCTTGATCAAAAGAGATATTCGGGTTGTTCAGATCATCCTCGTCCACTTGGCTGTTGCCATTAGGGTTGGGGATTCTGTCATGTATACCGGTGCTGTTAGCCACCATCTGCGCATTGATTACGATGTCAGAGTCTGGTAAAACTACATATGATGACCAATCATCAGAAGCAACGGCTCCAGGGTTAGCAACCTCTGGTGGAAATCCGAATAATTCATCTTCAAAATCTCCGGCTACAAGAGATCTCGTTGGTGAGAAATCTACCCATCCTTCGAATATTAGACGACCGTCTTCTGACCATCTTGCTTGAGATTCTCCACCTGAACCAATAGCGTTAGCCATTCTTGGGGCAAAGATTACTCCTAATTCTCGTGCTAAATCCGCGTCAGAAGCCTCAGTGATTACATAAAAACCTTCTCTTACAGTGCCATCAGGAAGTGATTCCCATCCTTGATACATAGGGAGTCTTACAGTAGGTCCTGCAGGCACCACGCTTCTATCTACTCTGAAGTCGATACCAAGAACACTCGGTACGAATACATTCTGTGCATCGGTGAATGATAGAAGAGGGTTGTCCGCATCATAAGGTATTCCGCCATCTGTACGTATACTATTTAAGAGCAGGTCAGCAGCAGTTGGGTTGTCGAGGGTAATCGTTGTCTCTTCATCGTCTCCACAACTTTGGAAGAGGGTAAGTGCCAAAAGAGCAAGTAATAATAAACTAAACTTTTTCATTGTATTCATTTGTGTTGTTAGTAATAATTTCTTTGGTGTTATTATGGCTCGACTCTCGATAGGGTCTATCCAATTTTCGTTCTTAACCTCGTTTTAACGATGTAGCCTTTTTATTACTTTTTAGAATGTCAGATGAGTGAAAATGGTGGCGATGCCCGCTATATCTGGGATAGAGACAGATTTGATTTGATAGTCTTATGATCTATCTGAGTGATATTTGTTAACATTTCTTTTAGGATTGGTTTATATACAGGCAGGATTGATCCGTCTACAGATCTGAAGAATTAAAGTCTTAACGAAGACCATTCTTCAAGGGGTTTCAACCCCTTGTCTAACCAAGGCCAATAGAACACATCCAGATTGAACAGAACCCTACACCACATTCATCACTATAGCTACTAACAGTGCTATGGCCAATACCAGAAAAGTCTTGGTAAAAGTACTCTTACAATGTAGGATATTCAGGGTGCTATCAAATATCGTAGAGTTGTCTGGGCATCGACTACTGGCAAAATAAGTCATTGCTGTACCGACGAACATAATAATCATACCTGACAACTTGGATGAAAAAGCGCTGCCTCCTAACTCAAATAGAGCAAGCTCATCTCTATACTGCAAGGACACAAATAAGCCTAACAGCATAAGTAAGGCCCCAATAATGAGTAAGGCAGATAAGAATAGCGATGGCTTTACTGGTTGTTCGTGTTCGAGTTCGTTAGTGCGAGTAGTCATGTACACTAAATTAATGATTAGTAGAGCCGTCTCGGTATTTTCAAGGGGTTTCAAACCCTTGCTATTCATCTAGGTCTTATAAAACTTAAAGTGCTTTATATGATTTAGTAAAACAAGTCATACACTTGTAGGCAAGGATGAGCGAGAATAAAAAAGACCTAAAGAATAACTACTCTCGATATCGTATCAATGGCGAGATCGAAGTGCTCCAGGGTGCTTTTACGTCTCGTTCTTTTAAACCTCACTTTCACGATACTTATGCGTTGATCTTAGTAGAGAGTGGGGTGGCGGACTATGGCCATCGGCAGCAGTCCAATATTGTTACTGATAATAAATTATTAGTCCTCAATCCTTATGAAGTCCATACCGGGAGATCCCTCGGAGACGGAGTGTGGAACTTTCGGTCGATGTATCTACCTAAAGATCTCGTCAGGTCTAACTACAGCCTTGACCAAGAGTCTCATCCGAATTTTGTCAATAAGCTCATACAGAATCATCAATTTTTAAGGCGATATCAACTGCTCCATAATAAGATGCTGGAGAGAGAGTCAACCATGGACGACGAGACGGAACTCAGTGAGCTACTAATGGAGTTAGCTCAGTTGTCAGGCTTAGACTATCCTGAAGAGTTGCCAGATGGCTATACCATCGTAGCAGAGCGGATGCGGGACTATATACACGAGTATTATGATGAAAATATACAACTCGATGACCTCATGGAGATCTCTGGATTTAGCCGGTTTCATTTAATCAAGGTGTATCGTGAGCGCTTTGGACTTGCGCCTAATCAATACCTCAATAACCTCCGCATCGAAAAAGCCAAGCAGCTACTGATCAAAGGCATGAAGGCTCAGGACGTGGGCTATTCTGTTGGCTATTTTGATCAGAGCCACTTCATCCGTCATTTTAAGAAGATCGTGGGCGTTACACCGAGTGCCTATGTGGCATAAATCCTGAAGAGGGAAGACTGGTTTAATGTACCGTCAGTTTATGTACACAAGTGAATTTCTCACTGGGTGCTAAGGTCTCTATACCCTTCTTCTCATATAAATTGCCAGTGGCCGTAGTTAGATCAGCAATGCCGTGCCACGGCTCGATACAGACAAATGGAGACTCTTGATTCTTAGACCATATACCTAAATATGGGAATCCAGTAAAGTCAAGTGTCCAGAGTTGTACTCCTTCGGGGTCTATTAATGAGAGCTGGTTAGACGCTAAGTGAGATAAGACGAGTGCATCCTGATCAAAGAGGTCATCAGTAATTGGAATCATAGCGCCCTCCGATGGAACGTCTCGTAATTCCGAACCAATCAAACCAGATGTATGTACTATCATCGTTTGTAACGGCTCGACCTTATTGAATCGCAGGCTATAATCAGATCTCTTAGTATTAGGGTTTAAAGGCACATTAAAGGCAGGATGCGCACCAATAGAAAAAGGCATTATCTGATCTCCATAGTTGTATACTTCATAGGTGATGGATATTGTGTCCTCGTCGAGTTGGTATTTGATTATCACTTCATGCTTAAAAGGATAGGCCAGGAGTGTCTCTGCGTCACTTGGCTTGCAGAAGGTGATTGAGTCAGTAGATTGCTCAATAATTACCATCATCTTATTGCGCAGAAAGCCATGCTTCTCAAGCATGTAAGAGTGTTCGCCAATCTGATATTGCCCATCCTTAAGCATACCAATTGTGGGAAATAATATGCAGCTTGAACGCCCCCAGTATTGTGGATCAGCCTGCCACAAATACTCCTGGCCAGTATTTTTTTTGATCAGACTGCACCACTCAGCGCCTTTAGACTTTATGCCTACGCTGATGATGTCATTCTCGATATAACTTATCGCTGACCCTCCCATTCTGCGTAAAATTGATCCAGATATTGTTCCATAAACCGATGTCGCTGCTTGGCTATCTGCTTGCCAGTCTCTGTATTCATCTTGTCTTTGAGCAAGAGTAACTTCTCATAGAAGTGGTTGATCGTGGGAGCCGAACTCTTCTTATATTCTTCTTTGCTCATGTGCAGATTCGGTAGGGTCTCTGGATTATGGAGTGCTCTATTTTTAAATCCACCATAGTTAAATGCTCGAGCGATACCTATAGCTCCAATCGCATCGAGCCGATCAGCATCTTGCACAACTTGTAGCTCGGGTGAGGTAAATCGCTCACCGCTTTCGAGGCTATTCTTATAGGACATATTTCTGATGATCAACTCCACATGTTTGATGATATCAGCGTCTATAGCTTGGCTCTTTAGATAGGCCACGGCTGTCTTTGGTCCGATCTCTTCGTCACCATCATGAAACTTTGGATCTGCAATATCATGCAGTAGTGCTGCGAGCCTTACAATAGTATGATCTACATCCTCAGTCTGTGCGAGTAGGAGTGTGTTCTGGTAGACTCTATGGATATGCCACCAGTCGTGTCCACCTTCTGCTTCAGCCAGTTCCTGCTTAACGAAGGCGATTGTGTCGTTAATAAGTTGATCCATATTGCTCATAACCAGCCTTCTTTGACATACCAATCGGCGGTTTCTTGTACGGCCTGCTCTAATGTATAAGCAGGCTTAAAGTCAAAGTCGCGCACTAAGTCCGAGATGTCGATATTGATGTTGCGAGACTTGATCTCTGGGAGCTTGTCTCGGCTTAAGATGTTAGGCTTACCTGTGATCTTGGAGTTCAGATCCGATAGGGTGGCTATTACATCTATGAGTACCATAGGCACTTTTATATTCAATGGTTTTTTGTTCAGGCTATTACTCACAATCCGATTGAACTTGCTACCCACATATAGATTGCCATCCGAAACAAAATAAGCTCGGTTAGAGATGTCAGAAGTCGTGGCTTGCATGATGATTCTAACCAGGTCTTTAATATAGATCAAGGACAGCTGTTGCTCTGTAAATCCTACCTGTACGGCGATACCCTTATTAATAGATTGAAAGAGATTAAGGAAGTCCCCCTCTCGAGGGCCAAATATCCCTGTAGGTCTGAAGATCAATAGTGGTAGCCCATCGATTAGTTTGAGTTCTTGCTCCGCACGTAGCTTACTCATACCATAGGAGGTGATGGGCTTGGGTTCACTATGGTTGCCAACGACGCCGTCATCTTGGTAGTCCGCCGTGCCATAGGAAGCCAAGCTACTCATAAAAGAGAACTTCTTTAGACCTGGTGCCGTCATGGCGGCATTTGCAAGGTTGACTGAGTAGTCTGCATTAACCCTGAATAGATCACTCTGTTTTAGGGCCTTGGTCAAACCAGCATTATGAATCACGTAGTCAAACTGGTGTTCTGCCATGATGGTCTTGAGGCTCTCTGGATCGGATAGATCCATCAAGACGAAGTTGATCCGATCGTTCTGTAACCACTGCTTGCTACTGCTCTTGCGTATACCTGCGTAAACTTCGAGTCCTTGATCCAATGCTTCGCTGACCAGAAATCCTCCAACAAAACCACTGGCACCAGTAATCAGGATCTTAGCCATGATTAGCTCAAGTTATATTTATAGATGCGATAGGTCTTATAGAGCTCTGAGTTAAGCTTCTCCGCAGAGGCATTCATCTCGATATTATTCTCCAATACCCATGACACTTCACCAGCCACGATTTTCTCTTTGCGGGCTTGGAGTATATTCTTTGCGAAGAATATGGCTTCGATTCCTTTACGGCGATAATCGTTTTTGACACCCAAAGCTAAGATCCTTACGAAGCGAGTTTTATTCTTGTTAAGGAGTAGCTTGAGGATATTAAAGGGTAGCAATCTCCCTTTCTTAAAGCTCTTGGTTACCTCGTTGACATCATGAAGCGTAAGACCAAAGCCTATCGGCTTTCCCTTATCTTCTGCCATAAAGATCCAATTTGAGTGGGCGATTAGTTTGAGTTCATTAGCGAGATGGTCGAGTTCAGCATCTGTCCAGGGTACAAATCCCCAGTTGCTGGCCCAGGCATCATTGTAGATATCTCGGATAGCGGCCACTTCTGCCTTAAAGTTCTTGAGATTGATATTTCTAAATGTGATGCCCTGACGATTGAGCCGTTCTTCTAACGATTGTGCCAATCGTATCGACTTCTCAGAAGCTTTGTCAGTATACAGTATATAGGCGTATAGATCGATATCCTTAACAAAGCCATATTTCTCTACCAACTCTCTGTAGTAGGGCTTGTTGTAAGTCATCATGATCTTGGCGGGCTCTTCGTAGCCCTCGACTAATATGCCCGCTGTATCATTAGTAGAGAAGTTCGTAGGGCCGAGTATAGTTTCACATCCCTTGTTACGGCACCATGTTGCAGCCGTATCCAACAGTGCCTTAGCGACCTCGTAGTCATTGATGACATCAAAGAATCCAAAGAAGCCTACATTGCACTTGTGATAATCATTGTAATTATGATTAAGTATGGCAGATATCCTACCGACAGTTTTACCCTCTTTTTGTGCTATAAACGATTCTACTTCAGCATGCTCAAAGAATGGATTCTTTTTTCTGCTGAACATGTCTTTCTGTGCCATGTATAGTTCGGGCACATAGTATTGGTCATTAGCATAGAGCTCATGAGGGAAGTCGATGTATGTTTTTAAGAGTTTTCCTTCAGCAGGTATAATCTTAATGCTCATGCATTTGGCTTTCTTGAGCTTCGAATACTCCTAATTTTTTGGCACATCTAGTGATCTTTTCAACAGACTCCTCTATCTGATCAGATGTATGTGTTGCCATTAGTGAGTATCTCAAGAGTGCCGATGTACTTGCCACGGCAGGGGATACTACAGGATTAACAAAGACACCATCTTCTAATAGCATCTTAGTAATCTTAAATGTATTGTAGTCGTCTCTGATAAATATCGGTATAATCGGCGTCTCCGTGTGTCCCGTATCAAATCCAGCCTCTTTTAAGAGCTTCATAGCGTAATGAGTATTATCCCATAGTTTTTGGACATGCTCAGGCTCTTTCTCCATGATATCCACTGCAGCTAATGCGCTCGCTGCATTAGCGGGAGCTATACTTGCGCTGAACATAAGAGATCGTGCGTTATGCTTGAGGAAATTAATCGTATGCGAATCAGAGGCAATAAATCCTCCTATACTCGCAAGAGACTTACTAAAAGTACCCATGATCAAATCCACCTGATCTGTCAATCCGAAGTGATCTGCGGTTCCTCTACCATGCGAACCTACAACTCCTAAGCCGTGGGCGTCGTCAATCATGATATTGGCCTTATATTTTTCTGAGAGTTTTACGATTTCTGGGAGATTAGCGAGATCACCTTCCATACTGAAGACTCCATCCACCGCTATTAATTTTACTTTTTCGATGTCACATCTCTGCAAAACCTTCTCAAGTGATGCCATATCATTGTGCTTGTATTTAAGCACCTTAGAAAATGACAATCTCGAACCATCTATGATACATGCATGGTCTAACTCATCGATGATGATGTAGTCATGCCTCCCTGTCAGTGAAGAGATCACACCCAGATTCACTTGAAATCCAGTACTGAATACTAATGCACCTTCTTTGCCGACAAACTTGGCTAATCTGTCCTCTAACTCTAAGTGCAGATCCAATGAACCGTTTAGGAATCTTGATCCGGCACAGCCCGAGCCATATTTATCAATTGCAGCTTTAGAGGCTTCTTTGAGTTTGGGATGTGTGGTTAGACCCAGATAACTATTAGAGCCAAACATCAAGACGTCCTTACCATTGATTTTTACGACAGTGTCTTGCTCGGACTCGATCGTTCTGAAGTAAGGGTATACGCCCATAGATTGAATCTTCTGGGGTACGTCATAGGCTTTCATTCTTTCTCTAAGCATAGTAGTGTGATTTATAATAAAGTCCTCCTACAAAAAGCTGCAAATATATAGTATTACAATAATCCTCAACTGTGGTGCAAAACTACGGCAGTATGAATTGTTAAAATAAGGTTTCAATTTTTTTCATCAAAATTTGAACCAACTATTACATCCCAAATGGGACTACTGACCCCAAAACCTTTGCTTGGATCATTATAATGGTGCTTTAGATGATGTGTTTTAAGTACATTCCAGAGTTTACCTTTGAGCTCGACATGATGGATGGCATAGTGAAACATGTCATAGATCAAGTATCCTGTAAGGAAGGCACCGAAAAATATATAGAGATGAGGCGTAGGAATAAATGTCCTAAACAACAGGAAAAATAATATCGCCAATGGTATACTCACTGAGGGAGGCATCACAAGTCTTAGACGGTCTCTCGGATAGTCGTGATGTACTCCGTGAAATATAAAATGGATTTTTTTGCCAAACTCACTCGTCGGATAATAGTGAAATACAAATCTGTGCAGCATATATTCCACGATAGTCCATGCTACCATACCGAGAGCGATCCACATGAATACTTGGATTACTGAGAATACTCCATCTTTCAGCCCTAAGTAGAACAAGAAAGTATTCAAGGGTATAAAGACAAACAAGGGCACACTAAAATGCACTTTTGATAAGGCCTCCATGAATGGACTCTGAAACAGTCTGATAGATTCCTCTGAGTTGGATACGTAATTCTTTTGGCTCATTCTGCAAGTGTAATTTTATCATACATAGGCAATCCAGAACTAAAGTGATCACCATATAATTCAATGAATTTTACATCTGGAAAAACTCCAAACTCTACAGCATAAACATAAATATTGTTCAACCATAGGTGCTTATCATTGAGTTTTACATTTACTCTAAATTGATTGGTCGATGGGTCTCGTGCGATGAAAAATGTCAAGTCTTGGTACGACACAAATTGGAATGAATACAGATCCTTAGAGATCTGGGTAGACTCATATCCATAAGCCAACTTGGACTGCATATGATTCAGGCCGACTGTCTTGCCTCCTTCGGTATATTTGATCCAATACGCGTGCATAGGAAGATCCCCATTGATCAACCCATCTGGATTATGGTTGATCTTGTACACTATGGTGTCGTGATCGTGATTGCGTTGAATGTAGAAAAGCAAGTCCTGATCCTCAGGAGGACTGGGATAGTGTTCTGGGAGACCTTTAGATCCAGGATCTCCGTGATTCTTCTTTCTCAATTCAAATTTCAAACCTGCTGGCTTTAACTATGGCGAAGATAAATCAAACAAGATTTAAAATTCAACTTTAAATCGTGCCCTAAGGCCTAAACCTCGCACATTAAAGAGGTTCGGGACATTTGGATGATCCAAATAATTCAGTCTTCTGACTAAATCTACCCGTAGGACTTTAAATATGTTAGAGAGCCCAATACTGGCTTCTATATATGGTACTCCATCTTCAAATGTATAAGTAAGCGGAACATCTTCTGAATTGACTGTGAAGTTGGGTATGCTTGGATTGAGAGCCGGATTGTTAGAATCATTGAGCGTACCATATACGGCTTTAAAGGATACGATCTCCCGCAATCCTAACTTCTTAAGTAGCGGTACTCGGTTCAAGAAGAAACCCTTGAAGAAATGCTCCGCTCTAAAGAATACATAGTCATCGGATACAAACTCCAAAAAGTTCATCAGGTTAAAGGATTGCCTCTGATAAGAGAATGACTGATTGGCACGTGGTACAAACAATAGTATGTATGGTAGATCCCCAAAGATCTTACCTGCTTCTATCCCAACATTAGTGTGTCCTAAGACAGAAAGGTTGAACCTCTTAAAGAAGCCAAGATCAATACGGTGATAGCTATAATCACTACCGAGTACATCACCGAAAGAAGTTTCATATCGGAAAGTATAGATTGGAAACTTATTGATAATGGGGGTTCTAAATTGTCTGCCTTGTAAGAACTGTTTGTTAGGTGCAAACTCGAAACCGACACCAAGGACGGTGGTTTGCAGATCGTCTAATAATTGAGTTTGACCATTGGCATCCGTAAAGGGCAAAATCAATTCGCCGTACGGATCGGTGGTCTTATCAGAAAGAAACATATCTATGGCGAAGCTGGAAACCTCACAGGTATATTCAAACCGAGTCTCCTTTTCAAGGATCATACGTCTTGTGTCACCACGTCGTGCGGAGAGTAGTACGTTATCCTGCTGTAAAAACTGTAATGCTTGACCTGGGAATGTCGCTTCTTCTTGATAGATTGCTCTGACAAAATGTCGAGGATTAGATCTCCAATCTGGATTAAAGGTGTAAGTCAAGCCTATCTTTCCTTTAAATCTCCTGTCCCTAAAGCCGTAGGCCAGGTAGGAGTCTAAATACCACTTCTTACTAAAACCAAAATTAGTCTCTCCACCAAAACGGACTCTGGATCCCTCGACTTGATTAAAACTATAGAATGTCGCCAGAGGACCGATCTCAAATCGTGGAAAAGGAATGAATCCTGTTGTTGCTATCTTGACACCAGTCACGAGCCGTTTATAGGCTGGCAGATTAGTGAGGGTATCGATCATCTCATATAAGCCCTCCTGATTCTCTGTGAGGGCAAGCAGACGATTGTTCTGCCAATACTCCTCAGATTGCTTGTAGGCTCCATCGACGGTGACGACTTTTTCGACGCCGTCAAACACCGAAGGATCAGCGGTGGGTTCAAAGTTGAAGTTGTCATATCCTAATGTCCTGGTACCATAAAACCCAATGCCATTTTTGGATATGCTGTAGTCTATGGTTAGGTCATCTCGAGTCTTGATGTAGGCTTCCTGATAAGGGGCAAAATCCTGAATAACTTTTATATCATTTATGAAATTCAGATTGATGTTGCCAATGATGCCAAAATCAGCCCGTGTCACGTAATGCGCACTGCTATCATTGGATACATACAGATCCCCTGTAAATCCAAAATTGGACTTGTTTCTGGGGATGAATCCGAGATGTATACTATTGGTGCCATTAATATCAAGCGTGTCTAGTATGTAGAATCGATAGAAGTTTAGAGCAAGTGGCGATATCGGACTGATAAAGTTGTTATCCAATAGCGGTATCGTATTGTCGTAGATATCTATATCCTGATATAAAAAATCTAATAAATCTGTGATACTTTCATCATCAACGGACTCATCAAACTTGGTGTTTTTGACGGCTGATCTGATTTCTTTTTTATCCTCGGGATCATTACGATAGTATACCTGAGAATTCACTTCTCGTAGATAAATCGGGAGATATACCTTCCCATTTACTTTAGAGGTGTCAACATAATTCCACAAAAGATCAAACTTGTTGAATAGCTTACGATCCTTAAATTCTTCTGTAATGTTATTGATGTCAAGCTCTATGCGCTCATACTTATCATAGGAGTAATAGTCTTGTCCTTCGAGCCTATTTTCTCCTTTATTATCGATGACCTTGCGCATCAATTCTACAGCGGGATTGTTCTTTTTGCGATATCGCCCGCGCTTAGCTGTGATCGTAACATTTTCGAGCTGTAAACTTTCGCCTGCGAGATAAAACTCTAATTTTCGATTTTTACTTTCGACTTCGATAGGTTGACACTGAGTCTTGTAACTCAAAAATGAGGCACATAGGTTGTCAGTCACAAATCTTGAATCAACCTCGAAGTAGCCATCTAAATCGGTAGTGGTTCCAACACTCGTATTTTCAAATGAGATGTTTACAAAAGGTAGGGGCTCCTTAGTCTCGGCATCATACACGTTGCCTGATACTCTCGTCACTCCCTGACCATGCGCTGTACCCATAGTCAATAATAGGATGAATAAACACGCCGACCTTAGCGATATAGCACGGATAAGGCTAGAGTGGATGCCGCACGATAACTTAATCATATAAAAGCTAAATTGATTTGACCAGTGACTAAACTGATCACGGAAAGATAAGTTTGTTCTTTGTACCTAATTAGTGCCACAAAATTAGCGCTCTATCATTAATATCTAAGTTTTGGACTGGTAAGATTAATTCAAAGGGCTGGTAAATGGGACTTGGCTGTTTGGATGACATTTTCGACAATTTTTCAAATGGTCTATAAATGATAAAATGGTTTTTATCTTGGCGCCTTAAACCAATCTTATGAAAAACACAAAAATCGGAGGTATAGGGTATTATGTCCCTGAGACGGTGGTCACCAATGATGATCTAACTCAGTACATGGATACATCGGATGATTGGATCAAAGAGCGTACGGGTATCCGTGAAAGACGCTACGCTAAGAAGCACGAGGAAACTACCACTACACTGGCAGCAGAGGCCGCTAAAAAAGCCATAGCTGATGCGGGTATCAATAAGGAGGATATAGACTTCATCATATTTGCCACACTTAGTCCAGATTATTTCTTTCCAGGTTGTGGCGTACTCTTACAGAGAGAGTTGGGGATTACTGACACAGAGATTGGGGCACTTGATATACGTAACCAGTGTTCAGGATTTATATACGGTCTATCTATAGGAGATCAATTCATCAAGACTGGTATGTATAAGAACATACTATTGGTAGGTTCTGAGATGCACTCAATGGGTCTCGACTTCGATACGAGAGGACGCAATGTCACCGTGATTTTTGGGGATGGTGCAGGGGCGGTCATATTACAACCTACTGAAGAGGAGGGTAGAGGTGTCCTCACAACTAATCTCCACTCTAATGGAACTTGTGCCGAGGAGTTGGCGATGATTACCCCAGGATCTCATGGCGGTCACCACTTAGGTACTGAGAAGTTTGGGTTTCCTGAGGATGATAAACCAGGAGGAATCTACGTGACGCAAAAAATGCTCGACGACCACCTCATCTATCCTAATATGAATGGGCCGTTGGTCTTCAAGTGGGCTGTTCAGAAGTTTCCAGCTGCCATACAAGAGGCGCTAGCTGATACGGGATATAAGCCGGAGGATGTAGATATGCTGATCCCGCATCAGGCTAATCTGAGGATCAGTCAATTCGTGCAGCGATTGATGCAGTTGGATGATTCTAAGGTGTTTAATAATATCCAGAAATACGGGAACACTACTGCAGCGTCTATTCCAATAGCCTTGTGTGAAGCTCGGGATCTCGGAAAGATCAAAGATGGAGACTTAGTGTGCTTAGCGGCTTTTGGTAGTGGGTTCACTTGGGGAAGTGCCCTAATCAGATGGTAACTATCTGAACTGGGCTAAACGGGGTCGTTCAATATGTCGCCGCAATATTTACAATAGATAGCATCCGGGTCATGACCCTCTTTGGAGCAAGACCGGCAGTGCTCAGTCGAAAGATCGCTTTCGTGTAAATCCCCATCTTTGAATAGCTCACTGGTTACTATGCCTGTAGGCACGGCTATAATGGCATAACCTAATATCATTAAGGCTGCTGATAAGAACTGTCCTAATGTGGTTTGAGGAGTGATATCTCCAAAACCAACAGTAGTCAGCGTCACGATAGACCAGTAGATACTCCTCGGGATACTATCAAATTGGTCATTGGCCCCACCCTCTACAAGGTACATCATCGATCCAAATATGCATACGGTGATCATCACTACAAAAAGAAACACTCCAATCTTAGTCGAAGAGTTACGCAGGGCTCTTACGATCACAAACCCTTGATCGAGAGCTTGAGCCATTTTAAATATTCTAAACACCCGCAACAACCTCAGTGCTCTGATCACCACGAGGGATTGACTACCTGTAATGATAATGCTCAAGTAGGCAGGCAGTATAGATAATAAATCTACTATACCATAGAAGCTTTTGATGTATTTGATTGGCTTTTTGACCGTATAAATCCTGAGGATATACTCTATGGTAAAAGCAATAGTGAATACCCATTCTAATACTTTGAATAGCAGCCCATACTTAGTACCATAAGAAGGTACGGTCTCAAGCGCTACTATAATGACACTGAGTACGATAAATATGAGCAGTACAATATCAAATGCCTTCCCCTTGGGAGTATTTGTCTCAAAAATGATATCGTGCAGTTTCTGCTTGTCTAATGATTTCATTAGTTCTCTGGATGTACCTCGCAATTAAGATTACATAATCTAACTCTTTGACGAATCATATATTGAATAGTCATCATAAGTTATATTCTCAATGATTGCGCCAAAAGTACGGCGAGAGTAAAATCAATAGCGTAAAAAGCTCTAATCGGCCGAAAAGCATCAATCCCATGGATAGCCATTTACCAGTATCAGGGATGTGCGCAAAGTTGTCCAATGGGCCCACAGAGCCAATTCCTGGGCCTACATTGCCCAAGCTCGTAGCAACTACTCCGACGGCAGATAGTATCGGTGTTGGATCATCATAAAGCACGAAGGACATACAAATCACCCCGATGAAAAAAATCATCAGATAGAATAGTAAAAACACGAGAATGTGAGTGAGGATACGTGGGCGTACGACGTGGCCATCAATCTTAGTTCTGATGAGTGCTTTGGGATGAAGGATACGCTTGAGCTCATAGATTGAGTTTTTGAAGAAGACAAGATGCCGTATCACCTTGATACCACCGCTTGTAGATCCAGCACAGGCTCCTATGAAAAGCAGTGAGAAAAATATCATCGTGAGAGCAGGCGACCAAGCGGTATAATCGGCTGCAACATAACCCGTTGTTGTGATCAACGATAGCACGTGAAACAGAGCATGGCGTAGCGATTGTTCGACAGATTGACCTGATGCAATACATGTAATCGCTACTGTAAGTAACAGGGTTAAGACAAGTACAAGTAACAAATAAGTCTTAAACTCATCACTGCGCCAGACCTTCTTCATCTTGCCTTTTAACCCGAAGTAGATGATCGTATAGTTGCAGCCGGCTATGAGCATAAAGATGGCGATGATGTACTCGATGGCAGGATTGTCAAATGCTGCTATGCTCGCATTCTTGGTGGAGAATCCACCAGTTGACATGGTCGTCAGGGCATGGTTGATCGCATCGTAGAGATTCAAGCCCGAAATAGCGAGTATGACTCCCAGCAATGCAGTCAAGGAGACGTAGATGAGCCATAATCGTTTAGCAGTTTCCTTGATTCTCGGATGTATCTTGTCTGAGGTAGGACCTGGGGATTCTGCTACAAACAACTCTACACCTCCGATGCCTAAGAGTGGGAAGATTGCTACGGTAAGTACGATGATGCCCATCCCTCCGATCCATTGAGACATACTCCGCCATAAGAGGAGACTCTTGGGTAGGATCTCGATGTCAGTCAGTATAGTAGCGCCCGTGGTAGTCAAGCCTGACATACTCTCAAATATAGCATCCGTAACTGATCCTATTCCTTGATAGGACAGGTAAGGTATAGCGCTAAATAAGCAGATCACAATCCATCCTAAGACTACGATCAAGTATCCCTCTCGTTTAGAGAGACTTGTCTCTTTGTTCTTGCATGTCATCCACAATAGAGAGCCTGTCGCGAGCGATGATACGGCGCCGATACTGAGGTCTCGTGCCCCCGAGTCATCGTTAATGATACTATAGAGTAATGGAATAGACATCATCAAGGAGAGCAGTGCTAAGAGCACGCCTACGACCTTCAACACAATCTTATAATCGATCACTACTTAAAGATTTCTTCAACTTGCTTAATGGCATCAGGTAATGCTAAGACGACAATTTTGTCATTCTTAGCCAGGACGAACTCATCATCGGGAATAAAACTCTCGTTACCTCTTACTACTCCCGCAACGATAGAACTCGGCGGTAGTCTCAACTGCTTAATGGTCTTATCGAGTAGTCGATTACTCTTATGCAGCTCAAACTCTATGATCTCAGCATCCACACCGTGCAGACTCGCTATCGCCTCGATTTTCCCTTTCCTGACGAAACGAAATATGCTGTTCGCTGCTAATAGCTTCTGATTGATTATAGTATCGATCCCTATGTTTTGAGAGATATGGGTGTAGTTGACATTCTCGACGAGTGCGATAGTCTTATAGACACCTAAATCCTCAGCCATGAGACTAGTGATAATATTCGTCTCTGAGTTAGGTGTAAGCGCTATAAATGCATCCATGCGCTCAAGGCCTTCATCTTTGAGCTCGGTAACGTCACTGGGGTCGGCATTGATGATCAGTGTATTGTGGAGCCTGTCAAGAAAGTACTTGGCAAGATCTTCATCTTTGATGACTATTTTGACTGAATACTTCTGTTCCAGTTTTTGTGCAGTGAGTAAGGCAAGCTGTGTGCCTCCGATGATCATGATTGACTTAATGGGCTTGAGTTGCTTACCCATAAAGGTCATCGCATTCTCTAACTTCCTCGCTCGAGTAGAGATATAGAGATGGTCACCTCTTTGGAGGCGAGTATCTCTGCGTGGTATCAGCGTCTCATGGCCTCTGAGTAGTGCGATCCCTCTGAAGATGAAATCGTCATTGAGCTCATCGATCTCTCCGATCGTCTTATAGTTGAGAGGGCATGCAGCATCCAATGTGAATCCAACCACTGAAAGTTTTCCATTTTCAAATTCAAATAGATCAGTGAACGATGCTCGACGTAGCAGACGCTCAACTTCCATTGCTGCGAGATTTTGTGGGGAGATCAACATGTCTACACCCAGTTGCTCATACTTTGCTTTATTGTTATCAGTGAGGTTCTCGACGTTGATGATACGGGCGATAGTCCTCTTAGCACCGAGTTGCTTAGCCAGTATAGCGGTGAGTAGATTAGTCTTTTCAGAGGTGGTTACCGCTAAGAATAGATTAGCCTTCTTGATATTAGCCTGCTCTAATATGTCTATTGAGGCGGCATCACCGTGAATGGTCAAGACGTCCAGATCATTGATAACTCTATCGAGAACTGCCTCGTTATTGTCTATCAGTGTGATATTCTGATTTTCTTTTGACAATAGCTCTGCCAAATGATATCCTACGGCTCCTGCTCCAGCAATTATTATATTCATGATAGTTGATCTGGCATCGAAATCAGTGCATATTCAAAAATGCGCTGCAAATATGAGATTTATTATGGTAGTGCGGAGGAGAGTTGAAGTCTCAGGATGGCGATTGTATTATGGCTGCGACAGTATGATTATACGAAGTCGTCGTCTCTCCAAGTCTTAGGCCCTTTAGGTTGTGATGGATCTATGTCATCAATATCGTCTCCATGGAAGTCCATATTCTTGCGACGTAGGCGCTCATATTCTTTTTCGATCTCTTGGTCTTCCCACTCATCAGAAAACACTTGTAATCCATGGAATGCCACTCCGATACCCCAAGCGAGGATAGGGAAGATGGCCCAGAAATAATCCGTAGTTGCCAGATTGAGCAATACGAAAAACACACTCATGATCACCCATGTCATGACATGACGGTAAAACTTCTTACGCTGTTTTACTTTAGTGAGCGCTCGTTTATAGAGGTGTTCATTATTCATTAAAGTTAAAGGTATTCTATTCTATATCTTTAGACTCGGCATCTCTATATAGGTCGCAGTATTATAGATCAACTGATTATATAAGCAGATAGATAGTCCATCTTATCTGACGAATATCCACTCATTTTCTGAGGACAGACTTTGGTCAAAGCCATAACCCTCCGTATTAAATCCCTTTATATCCTCTGGAGAGGTGAGGCCGTTGTGGATGATATACTTAGCCATCAGGCCTCGGGCTTTCTTGGCGTTAAATGAGATGAACTTGAGATCACCATCTCTGTATTCTTTGAAGTTGATGGTGAGGATATCAGCCTTAAGCTTATCCTTCTTCACTGCTTTGAAGTACTCATTAGAGGCGAGATTGATCACGGTCTTACTGCCTATATCCTTGAGGTCTTTATTGAGATCTTTGGTGATTGTCTGATCCCAATATTGATATAAGTTGTTACCACGATCCGTCTTAAGTCTTGTGCCCATCTCGAGGCGATAGGGGTGCATGAGATCAAGAGGCCTGAGCAGGCCATATAAGCCCGATAATATCCTGAGATGATCTTGCGCAAAATCCATATCGGATGCTGTCCATGTATCAGCTTCTAAGCCTTTGTATACATCACCATCAAATGTGTCTACAGCGATATAGCTACTCTCTGCCTCATGAGTCTTACGAAACGATTTATAGCGCCCTCTATTGAGCTCTGCTAAGCTTTGGCTTATTCCCATCAGTGTCATCAAGTCCTCCTCTTGGTAGTCTCTTAGGACTTTGACAAGTTCAAAGGACTCTTTGCGATGTCTGGGTTGAGTGTAGTTGGGCCGTTGGGTGCGCTCTTCGTTGAGAGATTTTGCGGGTGATAGTAATACGATCATTGAATTGATAAGACTATTTAAAATAAAAAAGCCGACAACATCTAAAATGTTGTCGGCGATCTATATTATTTCAATACTTTTTATTATTTCGGTATCTTCAAACCTGTCTTATTCTCAGGGACACTTTCCTGCTCGACAGCTTTGTTGATCTGACCTTTTACTCGGAGCACTATAGGCTCACCTGCCTGGTTAGTAGTTAAGGTCACAGTCTTATTAATCTTACCTAATCGCTTAGTATCGTAACGTATTTCGATCTGGCTTGATTCTCCTGGCATGATTGGCTCTTTTGGCCATACAGGTACAGTACATCCACAACTTCCTCTTGCGTTAGAGATTACCAATGGCTCCGTACCAGTGTTAGTGAATTCGGCTACTCTCAGTGGATCACCGTTCTGCTCGATTGTTCCATAATCAACTGTCAGTGTTTCGAAGGTCATGATGGGTCCTTCAACTCCTTCTTGCGCAGTCGCAAATGAAAAAGCACCAATAAAAAGTGCCAAGCTTAAAAATATCTTTGTTGCTTTCATTATGAATGTATTATAGTATCAAAGTTAAGTATTATTTTACTATTAGACTTGACGTGTACGCCGTGGTCTGTTAATCATAAGTTAAGCCTCGCCATTAAACTTCTCCGATAACCGAGCAAAGAGTTTATTTTTGCAGTCCTTTCGACAGGAATATCAAAAAACGCCAATGACATTGTACGATAGTTTAGATGAAGAGTTGAGATCTACTATCGAGGCGTGTATCCCAGAAAGCGCCAGAGAAATGGCACTCGAAGTGGTCAAAGATTATTGGATCGGGTTAGTAAGTAGAGAGTTAAGTCTACAGGGTAGGAGAGAGGTCCTAACGGGCAAGGCCAAGTTCGGGATATTTGGTGATGGCAAGGAGTTGCCACAGTTAGCTATGGCACGAGCATTTAAGAAGGGAGACTATCGAGCGGGCTATTACAGAGACCAGACCTTGATGCTGTCACTTGGACTAACCAGTGTCGAAGACTTCTTATCACAGATGTATAGTGACGCTAAGCATGATCCATACTCCGGAGGACGTCAGATGACGGGTCACTTTGCGACGGCTTTTAATGCGGCAAATAATAAGTGGATCGATCAAACAGAACGATACAACATCTCCTCAGGTATCAGTTGTACAGGCGGACAGATGGGCAGGGCTATAGGATTAGCTGCTGCTTCTAAGTACTATCGCGATTTTCAAGGTGATTTTGACTTCAGTCAATTTAGTGATAATGGCAATGAGGTTTGCTTCTGTACGATTGGTGATGCCAGTACTTCTGAGGGCGTATTTTGGGAAACCATCAATGCGGCAGCGGTCACCCAAGTTCCATTAGTTGTGGCAGTATGGGACGATGGATATGGCATATCTGTTCCTAAGGAACTCCAAACGACTAAGGGGAGTATATCGAAAATCCTAAAGGGTTTTCAGAAGAAGAAAAAAGATGCGAATGGTATCAATTTATATGAGGTAGATGGTTGGGACTATGCCAAGCTCTGTGTGACTTTTGATCAGGCTACCGACCTAACTCGGCGTCTACATGTACCATCAGTGGTACATGTCAGTGGTCTGACGCAACCGCAAGGGCACTCCACTTCTGGCTCGCATGAGCGATATAAGTCTAAGGAGCGCCTCTCATGGGAGATGGAGTATGATGGTTTAACTAAGATGGCCGAGTGGATACTCAACAAACGATTACTAACTGAGGATCTGATCAATACACTCAAGAGAGAGGCAAGGAGTTATGTAAGAGAGAAAAAGAAGAACTCTTGGAAGCGATTCCAAGATCCCAATGTAGAGTATCGAGCTACCTACGATGCTATAGTATCGAGTATAACTAATGAAGGGCCAGAAGATCGCTACATGGCCTCATTAATAGCCGACCATAAGGCCATGGTTAATCCTACGAGTAGCGAGATATTAGCTAATGCTCAAGCGTTACATTATGCCCTCCGATCGACTAATAGTGAGATACCGATCGCATTAGGGGAGTTTATCGTAATGCTACAGCAGAAATATCGCAGTGACTACGGCGGACACCTCTATGCCACGGGTGATCAGGCAGCGGTTAATATCCCAGTCGTCAATCCCACATATTCTGATGATAGCCAGACCTTGAATGGTTTTGAGATCATCAACACCTTCTTTGACAAGAAGATGGAGGCGGATAAACGCATCATCGCTTTTGGCGAAGACGTAGGACATATCGGTGATGTAAATCAAGGGATGTCGGGCCTGCAAAAGAAGCATGGAGTAGAGCGTGTATTTGATACGGGCATCCGAGAGTGGACGATACTTGGTCAAGGTCAAGGAGCAGCAATGCGGGGACTACGTCCGATTGCCGAGATCCAATATCTCGATTATCTCGTCTATGCACTACCACTATTAACAGATGATATTGCCACACTGCGCTATCGATCTAACAATCTCCAGCAGGTTCCATTGATCGTACGTACTAGAGGACACAGATTAGAAGGTATCTGGCATACGGGCTCACCTATGGGCATGATGGTCCACTCATTACGTGGTATATACATCCTTACACCACGTAACATGGTGCAGGCTGCGGGTATGTACAATACGATGCTGCAGTCAGCAGATCCAGCGATATTAGTCGAGTGCCTCAATGGCTATAGATTAAAAGAGAGACTACCGGATAATATTGGAGAGTATACGGTGCCGCTGGGGATGCCTGAGGTGCTTCAGACAGGTGCTGATGTGACTGTAGTGACGTACGGGAGCTGTGTCCAGGTCGCCAGGCAAGCTATAGAGATATTGGAGCGATTCAGTATCGATGTCGAACTGATAGATGTGCAGACCTTGGTGCCATTTGATATGGAGCAGATCATCCTTCAATCCCTCAAGAAGACTAATAAAATATTGTTTTTAGACGAGGATGTGCCTGGTGGAGCGACTGCTTATATGATGCAGCAGGTCATAGAGATCCATGGAGGCTTCAACTATCTTGATGCAGCTCCTAAGACAGTGACGGCTAAGGATCATCGTACGCCATACGGTAGCGAAGGTGACTACTACTCTAAGCCTCAAGTCTCGGACGTGGTCGAAGCCGTTTATCATTTAGTATTTGAGGAAGAATATCATTGATATATTCATTATTATTGTAATATGTAGCTTGCCAAGCGCAGTATTTGTAGCGGATAAAAGTCATCATAAACTCATAAGATATCTTGAAGCATCTGGTCATCATACCGACGTACAATGAAAAAGAAAATGTCCAAGCCATTATCGAGGCAGTATTTGACTTGGACGGATTTGATGTATTGATTGTGGATGATGGATCACCTGATGGTACGGCAGATATCGTACGTGGCTTGCAAGCCAACTACACAGGCCGTCTCAACATGTTAGAGCGTCAAGGGAAGTTAGGATTGGGTACCGCCTATATTGCGGGATTCAAGTTTGGATTAGAACATAGGTACGACTACGTCTATGAGATGGATGCAGATTTTTCACACAATCCAGAGGACCTCTTACGACTCCGCAGCAACTGTGTAGACAACAATTATGATCTCACTGTAGGATCTCGATATACTAAGGGTGGTGGTTTTGTCAATTGGCCTAAGGATCGTATCCTGATCTCTAAGGCAGGCTCACTATATGTACGCCTCATCACCTTCATGCCTATCATGGATGCTACGGCTGGATTCATCTGTTACTCGAGACGCTTCTTGGATGCAATCGATCTCGACAAGGTCGGACTTAAGGGATATGCCTTTCAGATCGAGATGAAGTACATTGCTTGGAAGCTTGGATTTAGGGTTGGAGAAGTACCGATTATATTTAAAGATCGAGAGCTTGGTGTCTCTAAAATGCACATGGGTATTGTGAAAGAGGCCATCACTGGAGTACTCAAGTTGAGATTCAGAAATATCAAGAGATTTTATACCAAATAAGCGCTTTGTTAAACATCCAAGCCAGAGAGGCTGAACAAAACCAAAAAGGTAAAACCTTACGTCCTTACTAAGACGAAATTTGAACGCTTTTTTTACCCTCCGTTGTACAAAATGTACCCATCTTCGCTCCGTTTTGAAATTCATAATTTTTGGTATAGGCATATGATGCGATTGATAGCTTTGGGGTTTAGTATGATTATGTTTATTGGCCTAATAAAAGGTCAGGAGACAACGGGCTATTTATCTGGAACTATTGTCTCTTCAGATGGAGAGACTATTCCTTCGGCGACTTTGGCTTTGGTTAATCTCAGCACTAATGAGAAGTTTTACAGCACAAGTCAGTTTTCCGGAAAGTATACTTTTCTCAATGTTACTCCTGCCACGTATACCTTAGAGGTTCGATTCTTGGGCTTTGATACCTATGTAGATGACGACATAAAGATCCAATTGGGTAAGGAGACAGTCCGTGATATCATGATGGTGCAGACGGGTATAGATCTGGGAGAAGTAACTGTGGTAGCTGACCGTGCTACAGCTGAGTCTGAACAGTACCTCACCGAAGAGCGAATCAAGCAGACACCGACCATATTTAGAAGTATACAGGAGCTACAACGTACTAATCCTGAGAATAACCTCAACTCGTTTCAAGGAGCCAGCAATCGCTTTAATAACCTTAATATCGATGGGGTAGCGACTAATGATATTATCGGATTTCAAGAGCCAGCCAGTGGCGCAGCAGGGTCTCAGGCTAATGGTACACCAGGAAGCTTGGCTAAGACACAGCCCATCGGTTTTGGAGCAATCAAAGAGTTGTCGACTAAGACAACACCATTTGACGTAAGTATTGGAAACTTTAATGGGGCCAGTATCAATGTGATTACTAAGAGTGGTACCAATGACTTTAAGAGTAGCATCTTTGGTTTCTTAAACAACAGAACCACCACTGGTAAGAGACTCAATGGTGAAGACATCGAGGTGCCTGATTTCTCTGATTATCAAGTGGGTTTCAATACTGGTGGTCCAGTTATTAAGGATAAGCTATTCTACTTCGCTAATGCAGAATTTGCCAGATCAAATATTCCGCTCGTCAACAATCCGGGCTCCCTGGGCTCTAATATTTCTTTAGAGGATGTACAGCGTATCAGGACTCACCTGATCGATAACTTTGACTACGATCCAGGGGCATTTGAGAGCGCCAGTAATATCATTCAGAGCAGCAAGTTCTTTTTGAGATTTGATTATCTCATTAATGATAAGCATAAACTTACCCTAAGAAATAATTTCGTTACGGGCTTTGCAGATAATCTGGAGTGGAGTCAGGCGATTTTCAATTTTGGCAATCAAGGATTCAGACATAACAATACCACCAATAGCACCGTGCTTGAGCTCAAGTCCAATTTTGGTGAGGTGTACAACAAGTTTAATATCAGCTTCAACAGAGTGGTTGAGGGCCGGACCTTTGAGGGTAGACTGTTCCCTCATATCCAGATAGCGACCTCATCAGCAGCGAGAGTTTTTGCGGGTACGTATCGAGAGGCATCGGTGTTTAACACGGACTTCAATACCTTCCAACTATCAGATAAGATCTCGGTCGTCAAAGACAATCATACCTTAAGTGCAGGTGTCTTAGTGCAGTTGCATGACCTGAATTATGGATTCTTATCTGCGTGGAATGGACGCTGGGAGTACTCCTCTGTAGAGAATTTTCTCGCCGATAGACCCCGCAGGGTGAGAGGGGTATATAATGTGCAGGAAGAGTTGAATACCTTCGACTTCGTACAGAATAATCCTGCTGCTACCATAGGCGTATTAGAGAGCGCTTTATATGCTCAAGATCGATGGGACATCACACCTGCATTGACTCTGCAGTATGGCTTGCGTGTCGATGGACAACTGTTGACCAGAGATCTGCCAGTAAGCCCCCTGATCAGTGAGTCACCAGTGTTCAATAGATTCACTAATGACTATAGCAACAACTTTCAGATCAATCCTCGTACTGAGCTGAGCTATCATTTTGATGAGGCTAACCTCACGGTACATGCCGGTACAGGTCTATTCTCGGGGCGCCTGCCATATCTATGGTTCGCCTATATCGACTACATCTCAGGTACGGATTACTTCAACATAGATATCAGACCTGATGGGGAGTTGCCGTTGGTAGAGCAGCTATCCGATCTTACGGCATTGCAGCCTGGCCTCACAGAAATCAATCTCTTAGATCCAGACTTTAAGTATCCACGAGATTGGAAGACTAATGTCGGGCTATCATGGAAGCCTGCAGCGGGATGGAATGTAGCCTTTGACTTTAGCTATACTGATGTGGTACAGGGACTGTTTTTTCAAAGTATAAACCGCAACGAGGTCCTATCCAATTTTAGTGGGGCTGACAACAGACTCTTCTTCGATACAGAGGGTAGCGAATCAAAGATCGACAATAACTTCACTAACGTATTTCTACTGACTAATACGACTGAAGGCTTCCGATATAATGCAACGCTTAATGTGGATCGCAACACTGAGCTGAGCAACCTTAATGTTGGCTACAGTTATGGTCTTAGTAAGGATGTCAGCAGCACCGTTAGGAGTAGTCCTGCGGCTAATTTCGAATGGAATCAAGCCATCTTTGGCAATGATCCAGCTATCTCATTTTCTAACCATGACTTGAGACATAAGATCAGTATTGCTTATGCACGGACGATTCCATTAGGCAAAAATTACCTCTCTGCTTCACTATTGTACAATGGTAGGTCAGGGAGTCCATTTAGCTTCGTTTATCAGGGCGATCCAACTAACGATGGTTCTTCGAGAAATGACCTCATCTACGTACCTGCTGATGCCAGCGAAATCACACTTATAGAGTTTGAGGATGCCTTGGGCAATATAGTTACAGCCGAAGATCAGTGGAGAGCACTCGATAGCTATATCTCAGGTAATGCATACCTCGACTCAAGAAGAGGAGATGTAGCCGAGCGCAATGGAGCACGGACACCGTGGAACCATAGCTTAGACGGAAGTTTGAATTTTGGATTCAATTACGTCAAAAACAAGAAGGCCAACTTAAGATTTGATGTATTCAACATTCTCAACTTGGTCAACTCCTCTTGGGGTAATCAGTTTTTTGTGCCCAATGTGGTCAATTCCAGCTTTAGCTTATTAGCATTCGAAGGGCTGACAGAAGATAATACACCGACGTTCTCGTTTAATGTGCCTGAGGGCGTTACGCCTTGGTTAGTGGATGGGATCACGAGCCGCTGGAGGTTACAAGTAGGGATAGAGATCGAGTTGTAAATGAGTTTCTCTTTGTTAGCGATCAACATCCATGATTGCTACGTCAAAATCATTTTGAAATGGGAGTCGCCTTGCTTCTCATTTGTTAATTAACTCATTCATTTATGGATATAGTGAGTGATTTGCCGAGCCCTACTTCGAATAAGCGGTAAAGTGTCGACAGTTGTATGTCTGTTTTACCGTTCTCTACACGAGAAATATAACTTTTCTTAGCACCGATCTTTGCAGCCAGTTGTTCTTGCGTCATTTTGGCCTGTTTACGCTCTTCTTTAAGGAGTTCTCCAATAACAAATGCCTTTGTTTTGACTTCAAAATCGTCACGTTTCTTTGTGCCAATTTCTCCATATTGCTTTGTGAGGTGTTCTTCGAATGTTGTGATGTTCTTATCTTTTTTCATCGAAATATTGATTTTTAATTCTTAGATCTCTGTCAATTTGAGCTTTAGGTGTTTTCTGAGATTTCTTCTGATACCCGTTGAATATGACGACTATTCGACCTTCGTCATAGCAGAAGAAGATTCTGTAGATGTTGGAGGAATGCTTGATTCTCAAGGAGTACAGGTTCTTATCTTTTGTCGATCCAACAAATTTACCTGGGATTTGTCGGGTATACTGGAGATGGTATAAACCAAGATCTACTTTATCCTGCACCTTATGTTCAAGATTATTATAGAACTCATGAAAGTGTTCCTTATAGAAGATTAAGCTCCGTAACTTCTTCACTTGATAAAGTGAACTAATTGTGTAACACGTATCAAGGCCTTAATAGGTTATAAAAGAATGGAATTATTCGTATAAGATGAAAATTACCCCCTTTTTTTCAAATCGACTAAAAGGAGATTTCTAAATAGTTGATCGCCCAGCAGCAGATCATGGAAACTGAACTTTATGGGAGCGGGTCATATCGGTATCAGACTCAATCCAATCTATGATCTCTTTTGATACCCTCTCTTGGTTGATATCCAACATCATATCATGTGCAATGTCCTCAAACATGATCAAGTCTGCTTGATACTTATCGGCAGCAGCTTTAACTTCATCTTCATGAAATATCGTATCACCCTGTGCACCTATTACCAGCATAGGGATTTTGGTATGGTAGTTCAGTTTAATTCTTGGGTAGAGCATATTCAGAAATGCTAAATATGACTCTGAGCATAGCTGATCTGTGTATTCATGTACTTCCTCGTCTGGCAGGTCAGCACTAAAAAACGATTCTCGGCTTTTTTCTAATGAATTAATCATAGCATATAGATTGAATCCAAGCAAGGCTGGATAGGCATGCGGCTTCCTAAGAAATCTGAGAGTAGTATTTATGATGCCGTAAGGTGGGACAGAGGCTATGAGTACTGCTTTCTTACAACGGTTCTTCTCAAGATACTTCTGAAGTACGAGCCCACCCATTGAGTGCCCGATGATGATGGGTTCGGATTCAACTTTTTGGACTTCCTGTTCTAATGCTTTGACATAGTCACCTATGCTCAATTTGTTGATTCCTTTGACTTTGCCAGGCTGCTCATGACCAGGTAAGTTGAAAGTGATGACATGGTAATCATGACGTTCAAATGTTGGTTTGAAGTACTTATCCCAACACCATTTGCCATGCCAGGCACCATGCACGAATACGACCGTTTCTTTAGCCATGTTATTCTTTTCTTTGGTCCGGAATAGTATTGAAATAATAGAGGTTTAGCGCATCAGAGTTGGCTTCGATGATATCGAGATATCCATCACTATTGAGATCCGCAAACTTTATATCATAGGTCTTGAATGTATTCTTGCTGATGTCAAACTTGGTAAATGATCCACCGTCATTGACATATAGCATGTTTGGTTCTATCGAATGACCAATGATGATGTCTACATCTCCATCATTGTCATGATCTCCAACATCCAGCGAGTATGTAGAATCTTCAATTGAGTCTAAGTCCATAAAGGACTTGAATTGTAGTTGGCTATCGCCAAAATATATCTGATTTCTCTGACTGATGTTTCCGGTCAATATATCAACGTAGCGATCTTCATTAAAATCTACTACTGCTACAGTTCTTGTTTCATCTTGTCCAGTCCCAAACAGGATTTTCTCGGTAAAACTTAGGTTGTCATTGAGGTAGATATAGCTTTGTTGGCCTTCTCGATTGGCTAAGATCAAGTCCTGATCACCATCTTGATCTATGTCATCTTGCTCGACATCTATCGTCGAGTCATCTCGCTCTACGAAGTGTATGACAGTATCAAAATGCCCATTGCCATCATTGAGACATATCTCTTTTTGTTGCCCTCGATTGGTAACCAAGATATCTACATCTCCATCGTTGTCGATATCTCCGATGGTCAAGTTCCGGGTAGGAGAAGAATCATCACCAAAACCTCCAGCTTCCTCAAATTGGCCAGAGCCTCCGTTAATAAAGACCCTGTTAGGAGCTTTATCATTGCCTGCGACTATGTCTAAGTGGCCATCGTTGTTAATATCGCAGAGTTCAGCGGCGTAGCTGGTTGATTTATAATAGCCCAAGTCATACGATACGTTGAACCGCTCATTACCGGTATTTAAGAAGATCTCATTTTGATCTGCCCAATGTCGACCATTAGCGATGACTACATCCACATCTTGATCATTGTCAATATCTCCGTAGCTGATGGATGCCGTTCTCTTAGTGTCCTGACCAAACGAAAACCAAGTTCCTCTTGGGTTGTAAAATTTAGACTCCTGACTATGGCTTGATATTGCAAATAGGATGGATCCGATTATGAGAATCAACTTCATTCTTAAATATAGTGATGGATGCCTGAAATGGCATCTTCACACTCAGTATTACTTTTTCTTGACCAAAAACGCGCTAACTAAAGCGACAATCATTCCGATTGGTAGGACCTCCATATAGCTTATGAAAATGGCAAACAGTGGGTTCTTATACATCTCTTTGAAGCTGGCCATCTGAGCAGTTGTTGCCTCTACTTGATCCGGTGCGCTGTGCTTGATCATATAATCGGTGAACACATCTATAAAGTCAGGTGCAAAAACGTAATAATAGAATAGGCCGATCATCACATAAACCGTAGAAGCTACGAAACAAGCTAATGCGCCCTCCTTCAGCGCTTGAGTGAAGCTAATCTTACCATCGAGATAGTTGTTTCGGTATTTCCTGACTCCAACATAGATCAGCGAAAATATGATGATCAATGTGGCATATCCGAGTACATCGTTGCCTTTATAATCAGGATTGGTATACATCATGTTCATGTGGATGATTGCATTAGTCGATAACAATGCGCCGATGACTACACCGAATAGTAGAATGATCTTCTTCATAACTGCAGTAATTAATCTCTGTAGCAACGACTAAAGTATCCTTGAAAATTGGAAAACCATCTCCTCAGGGCAAATTAATGGCTCAAAACTCCCTCACCAGACTAAGATTCTTACTGGAGATTGATCCAGGCTCATAGCAGGCGAACCAAGCTGCGCCATGTGGATTGTTTCCCATGTCGCCCTCAGAGCGCTTAGTATCCTCCAACCTTCAATATACCATGTCGGTGTAACTGCCATCATCATCGGTAGGGATCTCCCGCTTGATGAATCCCTCCTGCTTGCTCATCCAGTCTGTTAACACCTGTTCTGCAACTTGTGGTAGTAGTGAAGCCCTTGCCTAAAGTACTGTCGGAACAATATTTAAAAATTTGAAATTAGTAGCATCAAGAAATCGAAGTTTAGAGAATCACAGATTATCAAAGTAATTAAGGATTATGAATCAGGTCGCCGAGTTGAGGACATCAGTAGGGAGTTAGGAATAAATCCAGGCACTTTTCACAACTGGCGTACGAAGTACTCAGGCATGGAAGTGTCCTCTTTAAAGCGTTTAAAGGAGTTAGAGGCTGAGACTTCAAAGCTTAAGCAGATGTTCGCAGAACAAGCATTGCAGTTATAAATGGCAAAAGATGTTATTTCAAAAAAAAGTGGTAAAGCCTTCTGCCAAACGACATGTCAACAGTTATCTACGAGATCGCCATAGAGCGAGTAAGAGACTCTCGAGCAATTCAAACAAAATTGGGGTGACAAATATCCTGCTTCTGTCCAATCATGGGAGCAAAATTGGGATAAGCTCACCGCTTTCAGGTCCTATCCTCAAGAAATCAGAAAACTCATTTACACCACTAACATCATTGAAAGTTTTAATGATTCATTACGCAAGCACACTAAAAACAAGAAAATGTTCACAACGGATCAAGCTGCCCTAAAGACAATTTATTTGGCCGCTATGTCCATTACTAATAAATGGAAAAAATCCAGATTCGGTTGGCCAAAAATTCTTAATCAGCTTTATATTTATTTTGAAAACCGTATCCACTAAGTTCTATGAAAGTTCAGTGCCTTTCTCTTGCAAACACAAAATTCTGGCTAAGCTCGATAAACCTGATAGGTAAACCACTTTCTCTAAAGACTCATTTATTATGGCTAATTTCTCAGCCTTGGTGTATCTCTTTTTAATCATTGACATATTGTCTTAATTTAATAGTAAATAATAACTGTCAATCAACTTAACCTGATGTCTACTTTAATGGGGAGGTCCGAGAAGAATCACTTCCCTATAACCCGGATATCCGTCTTCTTCTCTTTCAACTCAGCTATAAATTCTTCAGTATTCTCTATCGTGATTTTGCCAAGAGGAATCTGGTTATTATGCTGCTTGAGGATGAGCGTCCCTACTTGATTGCGTTTCATCTTTAGTACTACCTCATCTATTGATCGGATTGGGATCAAGAAGGCTTGTGGGTCGTACTTGGTTCTGGGTTTAGAGTGATTGATATCTTTCTTGATGATGTTTTCTTCTCCGATGATATAGTAGGTTTGAAGCGCAAAGGGCGCTATAACCGCTGGGAGGTGTATGACAAAGAGGAGTGTAATAAGCTGAGACCGATCCAAGTCAAAACAAAACATCGCTACTGCCATAAATGCTAATGCGAACAGATAGATATAAAGGAAGCTGTTGGACTTAGACTTGTATTGTCTCAACTCACTCATAACTGACAACTGTTGTCATCATCAAATTGTGTGATCACATTGTTGTCTTTATCTAAGAGTTGTGCGATTCGGTCAAGGCGGATCTTATGGCCATCCTGGGTGATGAGGTATTCTACTTTCTGATCGATCAGTAGCGTCTTGATATGACCCGTATAGGGAGTAGGATAGTCCTTGAATCGGATGGTGATCGTCTGCCTCCTTATCGCTGCAATCTCAAAGTGATCATACTTGTTACAATCTACTGGCTTATAGGAGACTTTATGTAAGTCCTCGAGCTGGTGGTTGATGAGCGTAGTGCTATTACTCCAGATGATGCGAGTAGCCAACCCTCCGCCACCACCACTGGGCATAGGGAGGTCTTGGGTATCTCCTTTGATGCCGCCCCAGTTGATATAAGTCCTAGTTGCAGCGGTATTCTGCACGAATACCCATAGGAACAGCGCACTACTCTTGCTCTGAGCATGGATCAGTTGAGCGAGATGATGGATCAAAGTTCTACCGATGCCTTGGCCTTGATAGGCTGATCGGACATGGAGGTTGTCGAGATAGTGGCCATACTGCTCGTCATAATCGAGATAGGCACAGGCAAATCCTATAATCTGATCTTCGATCATGGCGAGGATCACATATTGATTGGACTTAGGCAGCCCTAAGCGATCTTGCCAGACCTTGAGTCGATCTGTGTGGACTTCGTTAGCGAGATAATCGGCATCCAATACTTCTTGATAGTTCTGCAGCCAGTTGGTCGCATGGATATCGGCGATATCGGGATGGTCCGCATAAGTAGCGAGTCTATAGCTGATCATGTCATCAAGGATTTACGGCCATACTTAGAACAGATGGGGCAGGTCTTCATATCATGGCCTCGTGCGGGACAGTATTCTCTCCCGAAGAATATGATCTGTAGGTGTAGTCGATTCCACTTCTCTCTGGGGAATAGCCTCTTTAAGTCTTTTTCTGTTTTATCCACGTTCTTGCCTGTACTAAGGCACCATCGATAGGCTAATCTGTGGATATGAGTATCCACTGGAAACGCTGGCACGCCAAATGCCTGTGACATCACTACTGACGCAGTCTTATGACCGACACCCGGCAGCGCCTCCAGCGCCTCAAAGGACTGTGGGACCTCTCCATTGTGCTCATCAATGATGATATGGGATAAGTCATAGATGGCTTGCGACTTGCGAGGTGATAGACCACAAGGCCTGATGATTGCCTTGATATCGGCAACGGCTTGCTGTGTCATGTCATGAGGATTGTCAGCGAGCTCCCAGAGATATGGCGTGACCTTGTTGACCCGTTCATCCGTACACTGTGCAGAGAGCAACACTGCGACGAGTAGGGTATAGGGGTCCTTATGATCTAGTGGTATCGGTATCACTGGATAGAACTCTTCCAGCATCCGTGCGATGTCGTCCGCTTTTTCTTGCTTGGTCATGATAGCCCGGTTAAAAACTCAATCGTATCCACATGATCCGCATAATCCGACAAGCCCGGTCGCTGGCATTGGCCCAAGGGCACATAGAGCTCCGAGTCAATGGTTTGCTTGGCAGAGATGCATTGCAGTTCTTCTGCCCGACTATGCAAGGACTCGAGCAAAGCTTCCTTATCATCATAAAACTCATAGTGCAACGTGGCTATGCGAGAGCCGAGCAATTCATCTTCTTTCAGAATAATGAAATCATTCGTCAGAAACTTCTGATTCGTCAAGATGAGTGTGGCGTTGTTGTAGTCGTAATTGTTCTTGTATTTGTTGTGGTTGACGACATCATTAAATGATTGAATTGCCTCAAATAGCGTGCTGAGCTCATAGCCTTGAGGCAGGTATACCTTAGACACACTACGACAGCCCAATCCGAAATAGTCAAAAATATCATACCCCAATGCCTGCAGGTCTTCGGCAGACTCGGTGCCATCGAGGATGGCTATGGAGTTGCGATTCTTGCGGATGATATGTGGGTAGTCTCTAAAATAATATTCAAAATGCACGGCTGCTGTATCTCCTCCTGTGGCGATTACGGCATCATAGCCTTTTAATCGTTCTACTTGGACAAATAGGGCTGCACAGCGCTCATCGATGGCTATCAGCATGTCGAGTATCACAGGTAGGAGGACTTCGTCTTTGCTGGACAGCTTAATCATTGTCTTATGCCCACAAATGAAACTACAGAGTAAATCATGAAACCCAACTAATGGGATATTTCCTGCCATCACGATGCCGATGGTCTTGCCGCTCAGCTCATCCGATAGAGAGTAGGGTTTAGTCCATGCTTGCAGCTTATCGGGATGCAGAAATTCATCACGAATGGCACTCAATGACTTCCTAATCTGATCTGTTGCAAACCAAGTATTCTGCAGGTAGGCTTGATGGATAATGCCATTCAGGGGTTCTGCGTCAAGGCTCTGCAGCCTCTTACCCAGCTCACCAAGTATATCTATACGTTGTTGTAGATTCATCTACCGCAAAGGTAGCTAAGACTCAAGTGATATCACATATTTCTGTGCAATGTTAGTCCGTCTTGCCACCCTTGGTGTCAAAGTAGGCTCACCAGCGCTCAATAATGGCGACCATGTCTGTGGGCTGCTCCGACTCAAAGCGCATTGCGTCACCTGTCTTGGGATGTATAAATCCTATCTTTCAGCGTTATCCTTGCTACTTTAAAGATCGGCGCTACTCTCTACCTAAAGTAATGCAATTGAAATTAAAAGCAGCAAAATTGCTTCATAACATCAGCAAATGTACTATATTGTAGTATGAATAAAAAATCACGTCAACCAGAGTCGGCTTCAATAGTTAGTGATCTAAGTGTTGAATATGAGAGGAGTGGCACTGTTCTATCTGTGCTCGCCCATAAGTCACAACAAGAAAAGATAAATCTAATCCGACAAGGCTTACCCTATGAGATTATAGAAGAAGTTGGGCAACAAGGGGGATATCCAGTCAAGCGGATTTTGGCCTACCTCGGATTAGCCCAGACTACCTACAACAAAAGAAAGCGAGAAAGGGCTCGATTGACCGTGAGAGAAAGTGAGATCATTGTTACATTGTCTGAGTTATTACAATACGGATTATCCGTATTTAATGACGAGCAAGATAAGTTTCACCGATGGCTCAACAAAGAAAATAGATCACTCGGAGGACTTGCCCCGAGCAGTTTATTTGACACCATCATGGGGATTAGAGAGGTAAAGAATGCTCTTGATCGAATGGAGTATGGGAATATGTCCTAATGATTGTATATCGTATCGATAGGCTGAAGTATTTATCAGAGGCGCTTAGTGGTCGTGGAGCAGCTGCCTCAGCCGGCAATAGGTGGAACCTCTTGTACACTCCTATGGTCTATACTGCAGAGTCACGAGCACTCGCCATTCTTGAAATCGCTGTACATCTCGATCTAAATGAAGATTTACCAACGGATCGTCATTTAGTCAGTATTGAGATTCCTGATGAGATAGCTATTAAAAGTCTGGCAATAGGTGAATTACCACCTTTATGGAATGCCAAGCCTCCATTGAGGAATACACAATTAGTAGGGAATGAATTCATTAAAAAAAGAGAGTTCGCAATACTGAGAGTACCCAATAGTATCGTACCCAAAGAGTACAATTATCTAATCAACCCAATGCACGCTCAGAGCAGCGAAATTAGTGTCATTCATTCTGAGCCTTTATTGTTTGATAGTAGATTAGTGCCTTGAAGTGTTGTATTAGTCCGTCTTGCCGCCCTTGGTGTCAAAGTAGGCTCGCCATCGCTCAATAGCGGCGACCATGTCTGCGGGCAGTTCTGACTCAAAGCGCATTGCTTCACTCGTCTCGGGATGTATAAATCCTAAACTCTTAGCATGTAGGGCTTGCCGTGGACATAGCTCAAAGCAGTTCTCAACGAATCTGCGATACTTGCTATAGACGGTGCCTTTACGGATGCGATCGCCGCCATAGCGATCATCATTGAAGACTGGGTGCCCGACATGATTCATGTGCACTCTGATCTGATGCGTTCGGCCCGTCTCGAGGCGACACTCTACCAGCGATACATAGTAATAGTCGTCGATGACTTTGTAATGCGTCGTGGCATGTTTTCCTTCTTCGCCATCAGCAAAGACATGCATCTTTATCCGCTCTGTGGGATGCCTGCCGATATGCCCTTCGATTGTGCCACTCTCTTGCTCAAATCCCGACCATACCAATGCTTGATAGCTCCGTTCGATACTATGATCAAAGAACTGCTTAGCCAAGTGCGTCATGGCAGATTCGGTTTTGGCGATAACCATGAGTCCTGTGGTATCCTTATCCAGTCGATGCACAAGGCCAGGTCGATCATTAGTATTGCCCTCCATGACGGGTAGGTTTTTGGACTTAAAGTGATAGACGAGCGCATTGACTAATGTGCCAGTATGATTGCCTGTGCCAGGATGTACTACGAGTCCTGCCGCCTTATTGATTACCAGCAGATGGTCATCCTCATAGACGATGTCGAGCGGGATATCCTCAGGGATAATATGATCAGGGCTATCAGCATGCTTAGGTAGGACGACCTTGATGACATCTTTTGGCCTGACTTTATAGTTGGGCTTGACCTGCTTGTCATTAACCATGACAGCTCCTGCCTTAATTGCCGTTTGGAGGCGATTGCGTGATACTTGCTCAAGTCGACTGAGTAGATACTTATCTATTCGAACCTGTTCTTGACCAGGGTCTACATTGATGGTTTGATAGTCGTAGTACTCTTCATCCGAATATGCGTCAACTTTGCTGGAGCTCATAGGTCAAAGGTAAGCTAATGATCAGATAGCGCTGACATATCATGAGCATGGTTGTTCATCTTCTAAATAGAGCAAGCTAATGACCCAAGAAATAGAGTACGGGCATGATGCTTTCGTTTGGCTGCTCCTCCATAGGTACGTGACCGACCTCAGACATTATGACGAGGGTATCATTTGGGAGGTCCTCTTGAAACCTATAGGCCATCTCCTCAGGTATTAATAAATCCTGATCGCCCCATAGTATCAGCGTAGGCTGAGTGATCGACTTGATGGCGGTATGATTGTCTTGATATTGGGAGCTGAGCCTATCGATAAATGCCTCTCGATTACCCGGTCTCAGCGTGAGCTCCCAATAGCGATCTACGAGCTCTTCGCTCACTTTGGTCTTATCGACATATACATTCTCGAGACTGCTCTGGGCGAGGGATCGGGGTGTGACATATTTAAACAGGTTTTTCAAGACTGGGATTCGTGACATCCGAAATGCGATGGGCATGCTCTTGGCCTCTGAGGGGTATCCGGAAGCATCTATAAGGATCAGTTTACTGACGAGATTGGGATGGCTGACTGCCACATTCCATGCAATACCACCACCCAGAGAATTGCCTCCAAGGATAAAGCGGTCAATGTCGATGGCACTAAGGAAACTATGTATAAACGAGACGTAACTACTGATCGAGTAATCCCGTTCTGGGAATGGCCCTGTCAAGCCATAAGCTGGCAAGTCCATCCTAATCACTCGGCGCCCGTGATTAGTCAATTCTCGTGTCCATCCATCAAAGGTATGGAGACTGGATCCTGTACCATGAATCAACACCACAGGTATGGAGTCACTCGGATTTCCTTCATCCCTGAAATGCACATCCATCCCATCGACAGATATGAACGCTGATTGTTCATTGGCATATTTCTCCTTGAGCGTATCCAATGGAATATCCCGATGACCAAAAAGGATGATTAGCAATAGTATGCCAAGTAGTATGAGTAGCACCAGTGTTATCAATACTCGTTTGATCCATTTCATAGGATAGTCTTTGTTTAGTTGTCTAGCTCAAGACACTTAAAGAAACAGAAATTAAAGAGCTTCAACAATTAGATTGACTTTTCACTTAGGTCAATTATGCGTTTCAGATCGATACAACTAGCCGTAATTGCTTGTTTCACACCAGTAATTGCCTTTGCGCACGGTAGCCACGGTAGCGGTGTGCTTTCTGGGTTCACACATCCGATCTTTGGATTTGATCATTCCGTAGCCATTGTGGGTACCGGGATATTGGCCTATCTGCTCAATCCATCCAGATGGTATGTTCCTGTACTTGCCTTTGTAGGAGCAATGATCATAGGAGGCCTATTCGGTATCAGCAATGAAGCGAGCGACCCTCGCTGTTGAGAAGACTATTGCGAGCTCAGTGCTCATCATTGGTATACTGATCATGTTTAGAGAGCGTGTTAACTTCACCGTCGCACTGGTCTTATTAGCCATTTTTGGTGCCTTTCATGGCTATGCCCATGGTGCCGAAATGGACCCAGATAATACCGCGCTTAAGTATGTGACGGGATATACACTCGGCGCACTGTTAGTCGGAACCGCAGGCGCCCTCATAGCGAAGGTCCTCTATTTGATTAGTAGCAGATCCTTACTCTTTACCATAGCAGGGACGATTGTCGCAGGGTTAGGGATATTCATTCTGTTAGGCTAAGGTCGTTATAGCCGATTATCTCAAAAATGGAATGGCTGGTTTGAACCAAGCTTCCTGACCTTTTCGGATCCGCGCATAATTTTTGAAAATTAGAATGATGAGATAAACGTTGACAGCCAGCCAAAATATAAGCAAAGCCAACTGAGCACTATTGAAATTATAGGCTTGATAAAAAATGACTTGAATGCTTCTAATCAATAATTCAATAAAGCTCAATAGCTCTATATAGACTCTGCGGTTAATTATGATGTATAAAGTATAGAGTATGAGGGTAAAGGTGATTTGAAAGTTGATCAATTTCTTACCGTAGTCGTCAACATGTTTGACTTTATCTCTTTTATAAATCCACATGACCAAAGGAATAATGATTCCTAATATTGGACTATAAATAATTGAAGTGAGGGCACTAAAATTCATTAGAGTGAGATAGCCCTTGTCCTCTACTTCTGTCCATTCTAATAGATCATCTGGAGTTACACCTAATGCTTTTGTAAGTCTGATTAGTGTATCACCTCGTGTTACTGATTCTCCTTTTTCTATTCTCTGGATTGTACGTAGACTCAGCTGTGAAGTCTCAGCAAGTAGCTCTTGCGAGAACCCTCTCCGATTTCTGAGCTCTTTAACTTTTGCAGAAAGATTCTGGTTCTTGATGAGTACAAATTAGTTGAAGCTCCAAGTTATTTTCGAGTTAGCTGGAATGCTACGTCATATCTATGCCAATCTTGCGTCATTTGTGCCAAATCACGGCAATTACGGCGTAATTGTGGGTTAAAGCCTAATTTCTAAGTTACTGAATACAACTCGCATACTCATCACTTGTCCACTCGCAACTCACTCGCTCGCTACTGCGTAAGCGAACTACTTCCTATAATCCAATGGCGGCTCTCGATCTCCCAATAGCGGCATATAGACGAAGTCCTTACCTACTCTGCGCTGCAACTCAGCTGTAGCATCAGAGATAGTCTCGGGATGTTGGATCAGATCAATGGCAGCCGTCGCCAAGGTCTTAGCAGCGAGGATCATACCCTTATGTCCTATGCTCATGCCGCCTGCCGCAACCGCTTGCCAAGTATGTGCAGAGGTGCCAGGCACCCAAGTTGCTGTAGAGAGTCCCGCAGTAGGTACTACCCAACTGATATCACCAACGTCAGTGGAGCCTCCACCGCCTTTTTCAACTACTCGAAATGGTGCTACCAGAGATGTTGACAATAGCGACCTTTGGGAACGCTCTGGTAATGTAGGTTTAATCTTTTCTGCAAAAGCTTGCTCGTTGGCATCATAGGTAAACCCTCCGATCTCTACTAAGTTGTCGTGTACCACTCTTGACAGTGTCTCATTGGGCATAAGGTTATAGACGCCGTGGATAATCTCGTACTCCATGCGGGTTTCTGTGCCAAGTGCAGCACCTTCGGCGGCCTGAACCACTCGATCGAAGGCTTCTTTGGCAACCTGCATGTTGGGATGTCTCACGTAGTAGTAGACCTCCGCAAATTCTGGGACTACATTAGGGGCTTCGCCACCACTGGTGATGACGTAGTGGATGCGTGCATCGGATGACACATGTTCTCTCATGAGGTTGACCATATAGTTCATCGCTTCGACACCATCGAGGGCGGAGCGTCCATTCTGAGGAGCTACGGCGGCATGAGATGCTACACCGTAGAATCTAAACTTGGCAGAGGTATTAGCTAATGATGAAAATGCTCCCGCACTATTTTGGCTACCGGGATGCCAGTGCAAGACCGCATCTATATCATCAAATATACCAGCACGAACCATATATACTTTGCCAGCGCCCCCTTCTTCTGCTGGAGTGCCTATGAGTTTGATGGTGCCCTGATGCCCTGAACTCTGGAGCCACTCAGCGATGCTGATAGCCGCAGATGTCGATGCCGTGCCAAACAAGTGATGCCCACAAGCATGACCGTTGCCGCCTGAAACGATTTCTTTGCGCTCAGGCACAGCATCTTGAGATATGCCTGGCAGTGCATCGTACTCTGCCAAGATGCCGATCACTGGAGAGCCCGATCCATAGCTCGCGACGAACGCAGTAGGGATGTCTGCGACACCTTCCTCTATGCTAAAACCAGCTTCACTCAAGGTTTGCTTCAGCAGAGCAGAAGACTTCTCCTCTTGGTAGCCCAACTCGGCATATGTCCAGATCTGATGGGCGATGTCGTGGTATTTTTCTTTTTGACTATCAATACTGGTAAGTACGGATTGTTGGGCAGTACATGCCTGACTGACGAGTAGGCATATGAGTAATGTGAAACATGATGAGATGTGGTGCATGGCTATTAGTTTAGATGGCTCAAAGGGCTATGTCTATCGATGCTAAAGTAAGCCGAATAATAGATATGTCTTATGGGATGAATCTACTATTATCTCAGTAGCGTAACAGTACCAAAGAACGTCTCGGGGCTGCCCTGAGTAAAGTTGACATCGATGCGATAGATGTATACGCCGGCTGGATACTCGCCTCCGTTCCACTCCGTTCCTCTATAAGCACGCCCACCAAACCGATCAAAGATCTGCATATCGATATCTCCATCAAGGTCATTAGCCAGTACGGGTCGAAATGTATCATTGCCAGTAGCCGATAGGGGATAGAACACATTGGGGATGAAAACATCACTATAGGATATATCTACCATGAGTAGGCTATCGCATCCTAATGACGATTCCAATACTAAAGGGAATGCCCCCTCTCCAGTGATAGTGTTGCCGCTTATATTAATCGACTGCCCTTGAAATAAATTTAGCGACAGCGTGTCAAACACAGACCCAATAACCTCGAGATCCAGCATGACGATGCTATCGCAATTATACACACTCCTAAAGGTGTCAACATACATCCCGCTCTGAGTCAGTGACCGATCACCAAATCGATATTGTTGATCATCGCAGATGCTCTGATTATCGGCGACCAGATCTACAGGACGGATATAGTCGAATGGTTCCGACAAGCGACAGTTTCCATTTTCTATTGTACGGACTTGATAGCTACCATCTCCATGTATGCGAGATAGCTCGTGTTCGGTTTCGCCGACAATTGCAATGCCATCCTTATACCATTGATAATTTAACTCGTCAAAGTCTATGACCGATAGGGTATAGTCGTCGCTACAAGGGTGATCCTTCTCAGCGATATCGAGCCCAAAGGACTTGACGTCTGCCAATATCAGATTATCAAAAAAGTAGTACGTGCTGACCTGACTTGTCGTACCTCTACATGGCGGTCCGATTGCAATAGCGTGTATATCTTCTGATGGCGTGATTTCAATAAATGTATTTATCCATCGGTTGCCAACTCCGCCTGACACGCCTACTTCACCTAGTTTTTGCCAACCAGGCCCATTAGTAGGACAACCAAACTGCGGATCATCCCCGCCAAAGGGTAGATTAGCACAGGTCGATGTGCCGAAAAAGGTTATCTCAATAGGAGGCGAGCTCTCTCGATCTGCAAATCCCACATCAAACTCAATTCTGTATGTTGTTCCAACTTTGAGCGGATTGATGAGACAGGCTCCAGCATATTCCTTCCATTCGAACTCTGGGCTCATATCTCCTCGGGCTCGACCATCTCTAAATCCCATAATACCCTCGCCATCAGGAAATGGCATGGGTGGTGGAAACTGCTCCCAACCTTCCCATCCGCAGCTATGTATCAGGTCTGTCGTCGGTCGTGATGCTTGTATCCAGTCTGCAGCACAATTGAGTTCGCTCCTGCCTGAGGGGCAACAATTTTGTTCTTCAAATGAAGGATTGGGGATCAGAGACTCAGGAGTCTGACTGATACAGAAGCAATCCAGATCATTGAGATCGATAGTACCATCTCCATCATCATCGATACCGTTATCACAGATTTCGACTTGCGCGAAGATCACGACAGGCAAAAGCATCAAGCTTAGTTGCAGCAGGAAGTGATAGACAGTGTTGATAGCATTCATTTTCGGCGCGGCAAGTCAGCAAGTAATATAGCAAAGTGATCTCAATTATAATTATCAACTTTAATCAAGTGTCGGGAGTCTGGAGAATTGTTGATCTTCGTCAATGAGTACTCATAGAATAAAAATAAGTTCAATATGCGCTTGACTTCTCTCTGTGTAAAAGATCCGAAATCGGCCGAAACCACGCCATCCCATCAGCTGGCGATTCATCCTACCTCTTCATTCGCATTTGAGTCAGTCGAGTCAGCAGTTCATGCTTTTGAGCATCCGATGGATGAGCACCTATATAGCAGATTTGGTAATCCGACAGTAGATGCAGTTGCACAGAAGATAGCTGACTTGGAGACCTATGGCACTGGTTACGATGATGGCTGGGGCGTGATGACCTCGTCGGGCATGTCTGCTATCAGTACATTGATGTTTGCTACACTGACCAAGGGTGATAAGATTCTATCACAAGCCAACTTATATGGTGGTACAACTGAGATCATTCAGATATTCCTGCCGCAATATGGGATTGATATCGTCTGGGCCGACTTAACCGATGAAGATCAACTCGCAGAGCTGATGACTAATGATCCTGCGATAAAAATGATTTATCTTGAGACGCCATCCAACCCCGCATTAGATTGCATCGACTTATCAGCGATTGCTGGGCTTGCTAAGAATCATAATGTGCTCACTGCAGTAGACAATTCTTTCTGCTCACCAGTGATCCAGCAGCCACTTAGACATGGGATCGACTATGTCATACACAGCACCACCAAGTATATTAATGGGCACGGCAATGGCATTTCTGGTATCGTCGTCGGCCGTAGTATCGAGCGAAAGAAAGCCATCTGGGGTGCTATGAAGATGGTCGGAACGAATTGCAATCCATGGGATGCCTGGCTGACTAACGTGGGGATGAAGACCCTCGAGCTGCGGATGAAAGCCCATAGTAATAATGCATTGGCATTAGCAGAGTTCCTATCAAGTCATGATCGGGTAGCTTCTGTCAATTATCTCGGCTTGCCGGATCATCAGTATCACGACTTAGCAACTCGTCAAATGCGCTACTATGGAGGCATGATGTGCTTTGAGGTGAAGGGTGGAGTCGAAGCAGGCGTACGATTTATGAATAGCCAGACAATGGGCACGCTGGCCCCTACCATGGGAGATGTCGATACACTGCTCATGCATCCAGCATCTATGTCACATCGCAATATAGATCGCAAGGTAAGATTAGCTCATGGTATCGGAGACGGATTGATCAGAGTATCCGTCGGTATCGAGGATGTCAATGATATAATCGAAGACTTTGATCGGACACTTTTATCTATATAAAATTTCCATCTCATCTTGCCAAATCGACTTGAGCTATAACAGGGTCCTGCGAGTTTAACCCTCTCGATTGACCTTATCCATGCTAAATGCGGGCATACAGATAGAGAGGTATTCGCACTCCTGATCATATGGGTTGGCATACTGGATCTTAGTGCCAGCCTTGGTTAGTAGCGATTCTCCAGCACCAAGTACCACTGTTTTTGTATCATCTATAAGGATTTGTTTTTGCCCTCTAAATACGAATGTGATCTCATCAAACTCTGGCGTCTGAGGAGGCTCGCTCCACCCTGGAGGAGCGATCATATGAGCCACACTGTAATCACCATCATGTATGCTGGCGAGACCAAAATGTTCTCGAATTGTTTTGCCATCATTAGTAGGCACTACGAATGGGTTGGTCTGCTTGATATACTTACTCATGTCTATTGATCTTTGACTGAGTGCTAAAGTATTTGATTTTCTTTTCTTTTTCCTCCTTGAGTGGTAGGGGGTGAATTCCTGAAGGGGCTGGGGATATTCTTTGAGTGACAACTAATCATTTTTTACTCACCCTGAAAAAGCGGAGCTTTTTCTTTCCCTCTCTTTGGTAGAGAGGGATTAAGGGAGAGTTGCTGATGAATCCTCGCTACTTGGTTAAAGCTTGTCAGCGCCTTTGGGCTTTTGCAAGACAAAAAGTTTTCAAATAATGCACCTGTATCCCCCTTGAGGATTGCAGGGGAGTTTCTGCCACATTATGACCTATGATCATGTTCAACTCACCCTGAAAAAGCGGAGCTTTTTCTTTCCCTCTCTTTGAGAGAGAGTATGAGGTAGAGTTGCTGAATAAGTTTTAATCACTAAAACTGTCGCCCATCATTTCATTTTATTATCGAATTAAAATAGGCGTTATTCAGTGAAACTGAGATCAAATTGCGCTATCTCAGCGGCGCTCATTATAATCTTATAGAGGGCTCCTGATTTTTAATATTTCATGTGTTCTTTGGTGAATGGCATCAAGGGAAAAGAACCATTCAAAAAAAATTTGAAAAGTTATTGTGAAGTCTACCTTTGCGCCTTGAATCAAAAAAATCGATTTGAAGTATTGCTATAGTTTGATGATGCTCATATTGAGCGCATCGATATTTGCCCAAGAATCACAAGTACTTGATACGGTTATAGTTACAGCGCTTCGGGCGCCACTTACAGTAGCGCAAACAGGGCGCAGTATTACCGTGATTGATGCTGCAGACATAGAGTCTTACAATGCTACTTCTATAGACGAGATCCTTCAGTTGACCGCAGGTGTAGAGGTGCAATCGCGAGGAGCTTTTGGTGTGCAGAGTAACGTCTTGTTGAGAGGGTCTACATTCACTCAGGTGTTAGTATTAGTGGATGGTATGCGGATCAACGATCCACTCACTGGACACTTCAATAGCTATATCCCTGTGGCGCAAGAGGAAATTGCTAAGATCGAAGTCTTAAGAGGTGCGGCATCAGCTGTGTTTGGTCCCGATGCCGTAGGTGGAGTGATCAACATCATTACTAAGGTCAGTGATCCGTCTTATAAAGGGCGCTCACTATCAGGAAATCTGGGATATGGACAGTTTAACCTCAGAGATGTCAATGTGGGCTTGACGGAGTCTACTGATAAACTGAGATTTTCTGCAGGTGTATCAGTACGTCAATCTGATGGCGAGCTGATACAGCCCGTGAGTAGTGACCCTAATACGGAGTTGGAAGCATTCAATACCTTCTTTGATATTACGACGGCAGGTGTCGGCTTGTCATATTCTATATCTCCGAAGTGGCAGCTCAATGCTCGCTCGAGCTATGACTTTAGAGACTTCAATGCTCGATACTTTTTTACCACAAGCACATTTGACAAGTCTACCGAGACTGTGTCTGGAGTATTCAACCATGTCTCCCTAAGACATATCGGAGATCAATCCAGTACTCAGATTGACGTAGCAAATAAGTACAATACGGATGAGTTCGTGTTCTCACCAGACTTCCCATCCACTAACAATCATGCCACTAACCTGACTAATGTGATCGTAAGTAACTATCGCAGCATCGGAGACTTTATAAGTCTGAAGACTGGTATTCAGTTAGATCGCAGATCGATAGTCAGCAATGATCGTGGAGATCATGATGATCAACATGCAGGCGCCTATGCTTCTGTAGTCTATATCAAGGGGAACCTTAATATTATACCTAATCTGAGATTTGACTATGATACCAACTATGGCAGCGAGTTATTGCCGAGTTTAAATATCTCATACCAGCTACCACAACTTACGCTACGTACTTCTGCTGGGAGATCAGTACGAGCGGCGGATTATACGGAGCGATTTGTGTCTAACAATCTGGTTGATTTGACTCCAGGACGAAGCCTGGGTAATCCAGACCTAATAGCAGAGACAAGCTGGTCTGCAGAGATTGGAGCGGACTTTCGTCCTGCGAGCAACTGGACGCTCAGCGGTACACTTTATAGCAGGTGGTCCAATGATTTGGTCGACTATATCTCTACCAATCAGGTGGATATTGACTTTGTCAGCGAGATCGGTAGCTTGGTGGCAGGCGAAAATTACTTCTTCGCTACCAATATCGCAGATGTACAGATCCGTGGTGTAGAGTTCGAGTCAAACGTCCAGTTTGGCCTTGGCGGTGATGTGAGCTTAAAGCTACACAACTCACTAAGTCTAATCGGTCAAAGCAGTAGCCTTGAGACGGTTTCGGTATATCTTTCTAATACGGCTAAGGTGTTAAGTACTAATCGAGTGAGCTTGAATACGAATCGCTTTGATATTAACCTTACTGGTCTATACAAGAATCGCAATGCACGAATCGCAGAGGCTATTGGAGCCAATATCTCAGAAGATTTCTTTTTAGTGAATGCCTCGGCTTTCTTCAAGTTGAATAATACCATCAAGTTAGGAGCCCATATGATTAACGTCGGTGATATAGAATATCAGAATATACTTGGTGCTCCGTTACCAGGTCGTTGGTTCAGAGCGAGTGTCGATTGGGCTTTTTAAGATCAATTGATCCCTATCATAGACTGTGATTAATGATATCCTCAATACATTTGGTTTTGAGGATATCACTATGCTATGTTAATAAGAAATCAAGATAAGCTGCCTGAACTGCTCTGCATCGGACATATGTGTCACGACAGGATCGATGGAGGATATCGCTTAGGAGGGACGGCATCGTATAGCAGTTTGATGAGTGCACATGTTGGTATGTCGACAGCCTTGCTAACCAGTGTAGGGAATGATTTTAAGTATTGGGACACGATCCGTGAGCACGATATCGTAAGCCATAACGTAGCGGCAAAAGAGACGACTGAGTTTGAAAACGTCTACACGGATACTGGCCGCACTCAATACATGCATCAACGAGCCAACTCCATATCAAGTGCGGACATCCCTGCAGAGTGGCTTCATGTTCCCGCGGTTCTGTTATGCTTAATTGCTGATGAGGTTGATTCAATGGTGGTAGTTGCCTTTCCAGATTCATTCGTGGCAGCGTCTATCCAAGGGTGGATGAGAGGGCGAGATGACATATCGGGCAAGATCAGTCCCAAGGAGTTGAATATGAATCGATTGCAAGGCGTCGATATGGTTTTCTTGAGTAAAGAGGACATTGGTGGCGACCTCGAGATGCTTAAGTCCATATGCTCGGCTGTGGATACGGTCATCATGACTAATGGTGCCCATCCCGTTCAGATCTATCGTGGCAAGTCTCTTATTGAGATGCCTGTATTTCCGACTCAAGAAGTCGATCCTACAGGAGCTGGCGATATCTTTTCCGCCAGCTTTGTGATACAGTATCGGCGGACCGGGAGTATACTATTGGCAGGAGCTTATGCGCATAGTGCGGCCTCTCATGTCGTGGAGCACGAGGGTGTATACCTTCCATCTCTTGAGGATATTGAATCGAGGTATAAAGCATACATCGAGCAATTCCTATCTTGATGAGTATTGTGCCGCTTCGATCATCTGCGGTATCTTAAGGTCAAACTTCGACTATGCTAATCCAGTTGTTGAGCTTTTTCTTGTTTACTGCCCCGGTTGCGGGGATATCTGCTTGGCAGCACCGTAAATCTAAGCTCAACAGCAAAGATGGCTACTTCTTAGGAGGGCGCAGCCTGACAGGAATCATCATAGCAGGATCTATGCTCCTCACTAATATCTCAACAGAGCACCTAATCGGCATGAATGGCTCAGCCTATAAGAATGGGGCAATTATCATCGCTTGGGAGGTCACTTCGGCCTTGGCATTGATCGTTGCCGCCTTATATTTTTTGCCACGCTATCTTAAAGATGGGATTGACGACCATACCCGAATTTTTAGAGAAGCGATTTGATGGGATGCTGCGCACCATAGTGGCGATGTTGCTGATCATCTCTTTTGTCCCTACACTATTGCTAATCGTGCTCTATACAGGAGCTCTCAATATTGAGAGCCTATTTGAGCTATCAGATATGCTCCAGATTAGCCAATCTCAAGGCGTATGTATGGCTGACGGTTTTTATAGTGGGTACGCTTGGCGCTATCTATGCCATATTCGGTGGGCTGAAGATGGTCGCCTACACCGATACGATTAATGGCTTTGGTCTATCGGTAGCAGGCTTATTAGTGCCTTTTATTGCGTTGATGGAGATTGGCGATGGCTCGGTGTTGTCAGGCATGGGCAGAGTGTTTGCGCATGCACCAGAGAAGTTTCGGGTAATCTCAGATGAGCCATCGGTTGGTGTGGGCAGTCGCCAGTCCATCTTGCCTTCCAGTGTTTTGTTTACGGGATTGATCATCAATCAGATTTACTTCTGGACGATGCATCAATCAATCGTGCAGCGAGTATTAGGGGCCGTAAGCCTCAAAGAAGCTCAGAAGGGACTCCTTTATACGGGAGCCCTTAAGATATTAATCCCTTTGGTGATTATCCTGCCTGGATTGATAGGCTACTACTACTTTGGAGATCAGTTGTACCACGACCCAGACTTAGTCTATCCACAATTGGTTAAGCTGGTCTTGCCGACTTGGTTGACAGGCTTTTTTATTGCCGTTATTGTGGGGGCTATCCTAAGCACTTTCAATAGTGCGCTCAATAGCGCTGCGACTGTATTTAGTGTAGACTTCTATCAGCGCTATATCAACCGTGACGTGTCCGAAAGTCGCTTGGTATTTTTTGGGCTAGCGTGCTCCTTGGTGCTGGCAGTCTTTGCGATAGGTATCACACCATTTATCGCTCATGCACCAGATGGTCTGTATCAGCTGCTGCAGTAATTGAATGGTATCTTCTTTATTCCTATTGCATCGGTGATGATCGCAGGCTTTTCCCTGCCTCAAGTATCTGTTGTGGGCGCTAAGGCGGGACTGATATTTGGGCTTTTATTTTACGTCGTGATGTACTTCATCTTGGCCGTGGATCCCCACTTCGTACATATATGGGGGATAGAGTTCGTGCTCAACATATTGATTATGATCGGCGTCTCTAAGTTCTATCCAGTACAAAGCCGATTTACCATAGTAGACGTAGGCGCCGTGGCACTGGTGCCGTGGAAGTATACGAAGACGATGAGCGTGGTATTGATTGTCATCACGCTGATTATCTATGTATTACTGGGTAGTGTAGCCTAGCTTATGTGAGGATTGTCGTAGGTGCTCTACCTGATCGTAATTTGGTCCAATATATCTCTGCCCAGGAGGCGATCATCCTTGTGCGTGTACCACGTCCTGCTCTTAGGGATGCGGACAGACTGATAGGTCGCCTCACCTTCGAATAAGATATACTCCCCATCATTGGCAGCCTCATCATGATAGAATCTGTATCCGACTAAGGCAGAAGTCTTTGGGTCAAAATAGAAATACCAGATATCCTTTCCGACAGCAGGGTCATAGCTCACTCGGACCTGTAGGGCATCTCGCCCAAAGAAGTCAGTACGCTTTACCCCAGGATCGATGATGGTCCCGGGATCATTAAGCTTCATCGGCATATACCAGAGGTAGTGATAGTAGGTACGCATGAAGTCCGATCGGGTGGGGTTGAGTTTGAAAGTCTTTACTTCTTCTGGAGTAGGGCTGGCGCCATCAACAGCGTAGCGGTATTGCCCATCTGCGAGTGTTGTGGTGATCTCTCGATCGTCAGAGCTGGTGATCAATTGGAACTTCTCCGCCCAGGGGTTCAATACGGCCGTAGTGTGGCGATCTGTGCCATTAGGGCGCTCCTCTGTAAATTGTAGCGTGGCTTCTCCTTGTTCCAGCAAACCTTCAGGATCATGATACTCGATGCTCTTGGCTAACAACTCATGAGCAGTGACCTGAGCAAAGGCGCCTGATATCATACAACTGAATAGTAGGGTAGTAAGGAAGGTCTTAAGCATGGATAGTGATTTATATCTGCAAGATATCCAGTTGCTGTGAGATACGCTAATGGCCTGTATTAAGGCGATAGATATGAAGGCTGATATTTCATTAATCAAGTTAAACCAGTAAAGTAAGTATCACAAAAAATCGTTCCATATAAGGAAACTGTGATAGTTTTATAATGTCGTTATTTGTAAGCAATAATAGAGTGTATCACAGAAACTACAGAGCGGTCTATGGATATCGTATATCCCAATGCTCAGGAGCGCATCTATATCCCTCGAGATCTCAATGGCGCAAAACAAAAGATAATCGCCGAAGCTACCCATAAGGCTAAGGATGTGCAGGTTCATTGGTATGTGGATCGAGCCTACTATGGATCCACCGAAGACTTCCATAGTATTGAGTTGGGCCTATCTGTAGGTGATCATGTCTTGTACTGTATAGATGATCGGGGAGAGGAACAGAAAGTTAGTTTTGAGGTGTTGAGTCGGTGATAGAGTTTTTAAGGTCAATTTAATGTGGTTATCAAGCATATTTAGAAAGTGAAGAAAAGTATATGATTGATAGGTGTTTAGGAGTTAGCTGATACAAATGCAAAAAAAGAACTGCACATGAACAAAAGTGCTCTGACTTATATAGTTTTTATTCTATTCAACTCTATTTACATAGTTAGAGGAAATGCCTGTTCCGATATAGTATTTTTTGAAAATTACGGTACTATTAAATTACGGTATACCTCATTCTGTCCTATGTTCATAGATAGTGACAAATTGAAAGATCTATCCATTTTTTTAAGAGTCAATAAAAGGTGAAACTGAAGTCGATGTAATGATACTTATCAATAGAATTCCTATCAAGGATTCAACCGATCAATTCATTTCATTAGCAACAAATCGCATAACCGTGAGCTTTTTCATGTCGACCAGCGTTGAGACATCTTCAGTTTGATTAACATATGCATTTCATATCGACCTTGTGGAGATGTCTTCAGGTTGGGGGAAATCCCGTATTAGGCGGCATAATTGGGTTAAGAGGATTAACCACTATATTTAGAAGAGCACGGCAACACTAAATAATACGATGAAAGTACTTCAGCAACAACATTGGCATTTGCTCTCACTAATGATTCTATTAGGGGGAATTGGCCTTTGCGTTACTTGGGATTCGGACTTTCTGAGAGGAGAGTTAGGCGGTGTTAGTACAGCTATTTGGTTGGTGATTGCAATACTTACTCCTATTCTTCACCAGATCTATGTCTTGGTATGTTGGCGCTTGGAGTTGTTCTACAACAGAATTTCGGCCGCATTGGGCACTGATGGATTTAAACTGTACAAAGCCGGATTTGCGATTCTATTTGTCTTGAGGTTATTGACCATTATCATCTTAGCCATTTCAAATTCCAATTCACTAAACCTAAACACCGTCCTTGCTTACCTCTTAGCTGGTATTCTTTTTATCCCGTCTGTATATCTTTTTTACTCCGTGAAGAAATATTTTGGAATGGATAGAGCCTTCGGCATAGACCACTTTGATCCAGATCGATTAAAGGAAGTGCCATTCGTCAGGAAGGGTATGTTTAAGTATTCATCTAACGCCATGTACACCTTTGGATTTCTGATCCTTTGGGTTCCAGGGCTGTTGCTATTGTCTAAGGCGGCTATCCTGGCTGCATTATTTAATCATGTGTATATATGGGTACACTACTTTTTTACTGAGGCGCCTGATATGAAGGTTATTTATGGAACGGAGGCCGTACGCCTAACAATATTGGTCGAGTAAATACTCGCATCGACATATTCATTTGGGTGATTTTAGATAGATTACATCTGCTTTATCATCGTTCTTTTCCTTAGACGAAAAGAACTAAAAATCAACACCATAAAATGGCTCTGCGGGGAGGGACGACCTCTACATGAAAAAGTGCAGCGAGTGGAAAGGCATTCTCATTGGTACTCTATAATTCATGCTACATATAGCCCCCAGTTCATGATCGTTCCACTCGCTGTATGTAGAGTTGTGATCATTCATGTTGAGTCAAGAACATATAGTTTCTTATTTTCCGTGTATAAATGTGTGCATGTTATGAGAGTCATCTATGCTTGTCTATTGATTATAGGGTTTGCTGGCTGTGGTATAGCAGTCCAAGAACCCTCCCAGAGTACGACGGATACGTCTGATAGAGGGGAAGCGATAACGTTATCCCTGAGTGAAGCTAACCGACTTGCCGCATTACCCATCCAATGCATACAGCAGCCCTTGCCTTATAAATCTGGGGTTGTCATTGCAAAGGAAGACGATCTTGCAATGCCGCAGGTGCATCATCCAGCATTCTATGGATGTTTTGATTGGCACTCTGCTGTGCATGGCCATTGGTCGCTGGTCTATCTATTGAAGCAGTTTCCAGAGTTGGAGAGTCGAGATCATGCACTCCAGATGTTACAAGAGAACATAACTGCGGCCAATATCAAGACCGAACTGGATTACTTCAGTATGAACAAGGAGAGCAAGACCTTTGAGCGTACCTACGGTTGGGCATGGCTACTCAAGCTTGCCGAAGAGCTATACACTTGGGATGACCCTATCGCCCAGGAGCTCTATGCCAATCTGACACCACTATGCGATTATATTAGTAATGGCTATATAGACTACTTTCCTAAGTTGGTTTATCCGATACGAGTAGGGGAGCACTCTAATACGGCCTTTGGATTGAGCTTCGCCTATGACTATGCTGTCACCACAGGACATGCAGAATTGGAAGCCAGTATCGTCGAGCATGCCAAGCGCTTCTATATGGAGGATAGGGGCTGTCCGATCTCTTGGGAACCCAGTGGATACGACTTCTTATCGCCATGTCTTGAGGAGCTAAATATCATGAGAAAGGTCCTTGATGATGATACATTCAATCAGTGGTCCAGAGAGTTCCTGCCAGACCTGTTTTCTGGGGAGGTCATCATAGAGCCCGGTCGTATCCATGATCGATCGGATGGGAAATTGGTTCACTTAGATGGGCTAAACTTTTCGAGAGCGTGGTGTCTATATAAGTTGGATAACTGTGAGCCATGCATCCGCATCGCCGATGAGCATCTGGCGTACTCACTCGGCAATATTACGGATGGTGACTATGCGGGTCAGCACTGGTTGGCTTCGTTTGCGCTATATGCTTTTAGTCAGCAGTGATGTGAGGTCGAATTAGAGCTCCAAGATGTCATGGTAAGACTCGCAGCAGATCCTAATAGGACCTTGTAAACTAAGCTGATTATGCCACGTTACTAAGATATAGAAATACAATATGGACAACACGAACTTCATAGGACTCGATAAGAACAAGGCAAACGATTTGGCGGAGAAGCTTAATGAACTTTTAGCGAATTACTCCATCTTTTACCAAAATACTCGAGGGTATCACTGGAATATAAAAGGTGAGAAGTTTTTTGAACTTCATGTAAAGTTTGAGGAGTTGTACACCGATTTACAATTGAAGATCGATGAGGTCGCTGAGCGAATATTGACCTTGGGGCATACCCCACAGCATAATTATTCGGAGTATCGCACAAAATCTAAAATCATAGAGAGTCCTCAGATCAGTGATGGCATGAAAGCCGTTGAGGATATTTTGACCTCCTTTCAGACCATTATTTCGTTCCAACGAGAAATTCTTGATCTTGCGGGAGATGTTGGTGACGAAGGGACTAACGCATTGATGAGTGAGTACATCAGTATGCAGGAGAAATCAGTATGGATGTACGCAGCATATCTCAATAAATAGTTGGACTATATGAAACACACCTTTACGTAGAAAATTTAGAGCATTTTATCCAGTTATACGCTAAGGTTTTTGGGGTGAAGCAATGTCGCTCCGGCGCAGAGAGAAGACCCAAGTGGAATAATGGATTTGTTTGGTGTGTGCCTCTTATTATACGCACAATAGTACGATTCAAATATATCTGTTTGATCAAGTGACATGTAGAAAACGAAAAGATCAATCTTATCTTCACGTGGATGATGCAGCAGATTAAAGAATTCCTCTTACAACCTTATCCCGACCGGGACGACCTTAAGTCAATAGCCCTATCTGCGTTCTATACCAGTGCCCTGATATTCTTCATTCTTTTTGCATTTAGACCCTTTGACATTGGCAGGGCATCTAATGTGTTTTTGTTGGCATTGCAGTTTGGTATGATCACAGGTGCGGTAACCTTAATCTATGAGCTCACTTTAGTGCATATCCTCAATATCAGTCGTGAGGAGCCCAGTTGGACTTTTATAAAGTGGATCATGAGCATTATGATCTTGATGGTCTTCATTGCTATTGCTAACTATGTGTTTATGACCGTGCTGGTCTTACACCAACCGTTTTATTGGTCAGTATTATTGATTATGCTGAGAGGAACGCTGCTCATAGGCGTTTTTCCCGTAGTGATATTGGGATCCTTCAAGATGATACGCAAGCTCAAGCAAAACCTGGGGATAGCCGCCAGTATCCAAACTTCCTCAGCGGATACTTCGTATTCACCCTCAATGCATCTTCCTATCCAGAAGTCCAATGCCACCTGGACAGTTAAGCCCAGTGATATTTTGTACATCGAGTCACAACAGAACTACGTAATCATCACTTACACAAGTGATGGAGAAGTCAAAAGAGAGATGCTCAGAAATACACTATCTAATATCGCCGAAGCTCTTTCAGGTACCTCGATCATCAGATGCCACCGCTCCTATCTGGTCAATCAGAACCGAATCGATAAGATCAGCGGTAACGCCCAAGGTCTTAAGCTCTTCTTGACAGACTCGTCTGATACGGTGGTGCCTGTATCTCGCAAGTACATTCCTGTCTTCAAGCGTTAGTAGACCTTGCCATTCGTCAAAAAATCGTGCAATCAGTCAATAAACATTGACATTCGTACCACTTTGGCGCCATCCGTCACTCTCTCGGTCTTCGAGCTATATGAGGCCCTACATTAGTGATCACATACTGACAAAATGGAAGCAATAGACAAGATCCTACTTTTCATCCACATCGCTATGGGCAGCATCAGCTTACTCGTCTTCTGGATACCCGTATTCACTAAGAAGGGAGGTAATCTACATAATAAAGCAGGCATGCTATATGTCTACACGATGTGGATCGTCGTGATCACCGCCTTTATTCTGAGTGTTATCAATTTCCTTCAGAAAGGTTATATAACAGCAGCATTCTTAGGTTTTCTAACCCTCCTCACAGGTCATCCTTTGTGGTATGCCGTGACTATCCTAAAACATAAGAATCAGATACCCGTCCGACTTCTTAAGATTCGTAAGGTCATCTTGGGTCTACTGGTTACCAGTGCTACTGGACTATTGATCTGGAGTTTAGTTCTGAAAGTACAGGGAGCGTCTATTCTGCTGTTGATCTTTGGCATCATAGGTTTAACGCAGCTGCCTTTGTTCTTGAAGTCAATCAAAAAATCGCAAGAAGATGGCAACTGGATTGCAGCTCATATCAATGGTATGATTTCCTCAGGCATCGCTGCCTATACGGCCTTCTTTGCGTTTGGAGGGGCGACTTTCTTTGGAGAGATCTTCTCAGGCCCACTGAACGCTATACCTTGGACCCTGCCATCGGTGATCGGCACTATTTTTATATCAAGAGAAATCAGGAAGAGAGGCTTCACGGGCAAGGCAGTGTAAATCGCCAAGAGGATGAGTTAGTTAATCTGAGTTTTTGAATGTGATACAAGTCACGAACTACAACTTAGCGCACTACAGCCAATCTTATTCTTGGCCCATTCTGGCCGCTTGGCGTACCATTTTTCCATTTCAATTTGTTCTGCATAGGGATTTTGTAGAAGTGTGTAGAGTTCATGGATGAGGTCGTAGTTGCCCTTTTCAGCTTCATCGATGGCCATCTGTGCCATATAATTGCGAAGTACATACTTGGGATTCATCGCTTTCATTTTGGCTTGTCGTTTGTCATCGGTAGCTTGAGCGATTTTGATATGCTTGAGATAGCCAGTGAGCCAGGCGGACCATTTCTTTTTGGTGTCTTGTGATGGCTCGTCATAGTATGCTGGTATGATCTTGGTCCAAGCTTCTTCAGGACTATCTAAGCTGTGGATTGTGCTCAGCTGACGGTAGAAAAGTGTCATATCAAGATTGGCAGCTTTCATGAGTTGGTCGAGTTCGACAATGTAGCTGTTGTTAATCTCATGATGCGTAAGACCTATTTTATTCATCAGCATAGTGATTGATTGCTCTTGGTAGGCAATCTTATAACTGTTGAGGATCTCCATAAGGGGTTCCGCTTCTTCTGTCAGTGGATAGATTGCATTAGCCAGCTGGGCGAGGTTCCATTGGCCGATGTAGGGCTGATTGGCAAATCGATATCGCTTCGTGGCGCGGTCTGTTGTATTCGGTGTCCAGTCAGGATCGTAGTTATCGACCCATCCATAAGGCCCGTAGTCAATAGTCTCACCGAGTATGGACATGTTGTCAGTATTCATCACGCCATGGACAAATCCCACTCGCTGCCATTCTATCATCAGGCTTAGGGTTTTTTGCGATACCTCTCGGAAGAAGTCTACATATCGCTGTTTGTCATCATCCCCTGTAATATGTGGATAGTGATGCAGAAGGGTATAGTCCAAGAGTTTTTTGAGGTTGCTGAGATCTTTACGAGCCGCAAATATTTGAAAATTACCAAATCGTATAAAGCTCTGTGATACACGGCAGACTACTGCCCCTTTCTCATAGGCGGCGTTGCCATCATACATCATATCACGGAGGACTTGGTCCCCTGTAAGGCATAGCGACAAGGCCCTTGTTGTAGGTACCCCCAGATGATACATGGCCTCGCTCATGAGATATTCTCGTATAGACGATCGGAGCACTGCCCGGCCATCGGCATTGCGGGAGTAGGGCGTTGGTCCAGCACCTTTGAGTTGGAGGGTATAGCGCTTATTTTGGTAGTTGAGTTGACACAGATTGATAGCACGACCATCGCCGAGTTGTCCAGCCCAATTGCCAAATTGGTGTCCCCCATAACACATGGCATAAGGCGTCGTATGAGGTAATACTTGGTTACCAGACATAAAGTCTCTAAACTGATCGGAGTGGAGCTCTGTCTCAGGTATCCCGAGTTCTCCTGCCATGCCTCTGTTGACAATGATTAACTCTGCTTGAGCTGTAGGGGTTGGAGTTACTGGTGATAAGTGTGCTCCTCGAACCTGGCGGGGAATATTTGTAGAGATCTGGTCAGTCTCAAGCTGATCTGCAAATGTGTTATCGAGGTGGTCTGTCCAAGGCATTATCCGTGATTGTTCTAACTAAACGTGACAAGAGATGTCGTAGTTGACCGATGGATATAATTCTATCGATTGTTGCCATATATAAGCACGAGACCATTCGTAATTACGTCTACATTTACTTAAATTGTCCATTCGACCTATTAATTAGCAACCTATGAAAAATTACCTATTACTGTTCTTTTTGAGTTGTGTGAGTACCTGTCTGCTTTCTCAAGAGATGATGAAAAAGAAGACAATGAAATCTTCTGAGCATGACCGCAAACTGGAAGTAGAGTCAGAGGTGATTACTCAACATCAGACTACTATAAAGGGACAACGCATCAACTACACTGCTAAAGCAGGAACCCTTCCGGTATGGGATGATAAGGGACAAGCAATTGCTTCACTGTTCTACACTTATTATACTCGAGATGGTATAGAGGATCGCACGACGAGACCATTGTTCATATCCTTTAATGGTGGTCCTGGTTCTGCATCAGTATGGATGCACGTAGCATATACTGGGCCGCAAGTATTGCGGATAGATGATGAGGGATTCCCAATACAGCCTTATGGCATCAAGGAGAATCCGCACTCTATCCTTGATGTAGCGGATATTGTATTCGTCAATCCTGTAAATACTGGATACTCGCGAGTAGTCGATATGGATATGAAGAAAGAAGATCAAAAGAAGATGTTCTTTGGAGTCAATGCCGATGTGAAGTATCTCGCCGAATGGATCAACACATTTGTCACGAGGAATAATCGATGGCGCTCCCCAAAGTATCTGATCGGAGAGAGTTATGGCACGACACGTGTATCAGGTCTTGCCCTCGAACTACAGAATAGGCAATGGATGTACCTTAATGGAGTCATATTGGTATCCCCGACTGGATTGGGTATAGAACGGGATGGCCCTGTAGATGCTGCCAATAGGCTCCCATACTTCACTGCCGCTGCATGGTATCAGAAAGCACTACCACAGGAGTTACAATCTAAAGACCTCGACGAGGTGCTGGCAGAATCTGAAGCGTATAGCATCAATGAGTTGTTACCAGCCATGGCTATGGGAGGATTCTTGCCGCAAGAAAAACGAGAGGCTGCTGCCGAAAAGATGGCCTATTATTCAGGCCTTGACAAAGAGATCATCATGAAAAGCAACCTCGATGTCTCTACTCGATATTTTTGGAAGGAGTTGCTGCGTGATGAGGGCTATACCATAGGTAGATTGGACTCCAGATATCTCGGCATAGATAAGATGGATGCTGGTGATAGTCCCGATTACAATAGTGAGCTGACCTCTTGGTTGCACTCATTTACCCCTGCTATCAACTATTACCTAAGAGAACATCTGAACTATAAGACTGACATCAAGTATAACATGTTTGGTCCCGTCAGACCATGGGATCGTACTAATGATAACACAGGCGAAAATTTGCGTCAAGCAATGGCCCAGAATCCTTATCTCAACGTCATGGTTCAGTCGGGGTATTTTGATGGAGCGACGACTTACTTTGATGCTAAGTATACGATGTGGCAACTTGATCCAAGCGGTAAGATGAAGGAGCGCTTAAGCTTCAAGGGATACCGCAGTGGTCATATGATGTACCTCAGAGCAGAGGACCTACAGAAGGCTAATGATGACATCAGAGCGTTCATCGAAAACACTTTGCCGGGAGAGGGTGTTCCTGCTAAGTATTGAGCGTTCAATCCATCCTATCACATAATCACAACTCATCTATGTCTAAAAAATATGACGTCATTATCTGGGGTGCTACAGGCTTCACAGGCCGCTTAGTAGCAGAATATATCTATAATCAATATGGCATAGACCAATCACTAAAGTGGGCAATGGCGGGCAGAAATATGGACAAGATGTCCATTGTCGCTGCAGAGATGGGTATCTCTGGTGTCGACTTTATCGAGGCAGATAGCCATGATAGGACAAGCCTCGATCAGATGTGTGCGCAGGCAAGCGTAATCTGCACTACAGTAGGTCCTTATGCCAAGTATGGCACCGAGCTGGTCCAAAGTTGTATAGCCAATGGCGCAGACTATTGCGATCTCACTGGAGAAGTACAATGGATGCGCAAGATGATTGATGATCATCAAGAAGAAGCAAAGGCCAAAGGGGTAAGAATAGTGCATACCTGTGGATTTGATAGTATACCGTCGGATATGGGAGTATACTTCTTACAGCGAGAAGCTAAGAAACGGTTAGAACAGTATTGTAATCAAGTAAAGCTAAGAGTGAAAGCCATGAAAGGTGGATTGAGTGGAGGTACTTACGCCAGCTTATCCTATGTCATGGAGCAAGCTCAAGACGATCGTAGTATCTATAAAACACTAACGAACCCCTATGGTCTCAACCCGGTCGGAGAACAGACTGGTCCCGACCGCCAAGATCTAAGATCTGTTGTTAAGGACGAAGACATCAATGCCTATATAGGGCCATTTATCATGGCGGGCATCAATACTAAGGTGGTCAGGCGCAGTAATGCCTTGGCAGGATATCAATACGGCAAGAACTTCTTGTATGACGAAGCGGTCATCACTGGACAAGGCTTAGGAGGCAAACTAAAAGGTTATGGCATGCTCGCCGGCTTAGGCGTGTTGATGGCTGGGAAGCCTGGGTCCATGATGAAGAAAATCGTGGATAAGACACAACCAAAGCCTGGTGAAGGTCCAAATAAGCAGCAACGAGAGAATGGATTTTATAATCTAAAGCTCCTCGGTAAGGTCGATGACAAGGTAGTACTGACGGCCAAGGTCACGGGTGATCGAGATCCAGGATATGGATCTACGAGTAAGATGCTTGCAGAGAGTGCAATCTGTCTGGCACTTGATAAAGATCAGACACCTCAGACTTCAGGAATGCTCACGCCCTCAGTGGCTATGGGAGATCTGTTATTAGATCGGTTGGAAGCTCATGCAGGGCTTACATTTTCCATTGTATCATAAAAATTTATCAATCCATGAGATTACTATTTATTACTCTTTTGACAGTACGCTGGCTAACTATCAATGGTCAGGAAGATGTACAGGTCTTCAGATATCCATCCTTAAGCTCTGATGGATCGCAGATTGCATTCACTTATCAGGGGGACATCTGGACTGTCGAGGCTCAAGGTGGCGATGCCCGCAGACTAACCATACACGAAGCATATGATTATGCGGCACAATGGTCTGGTGATGATGATCGCCTCTTGTTCAGTTCCAACCGCTATGGTAACGATGATCTATATACGATCGGGGTCAATGGTCAGAACCTTCAGCGATTGACTTACAATAGCGCCGGAGACTATAATGCAAGTTACAAGGATGACAATACCATCCATTTTTCAACTCGACGTAACTGGGCGATGGTGGAGCGTGAAGCGGAGTATTACGAGATCAGCGCTTCTGGCGGCACGCCATACAGATCCATGGAATCGCTGGGTTTGGAGTCATCATATAATAATACGGCGACACTATTGGCATTAGTACGTGGTACCTGTCGCACCTCAAGAGAGAAGTATAGAGGCCCTGCTAATCGCAATATTTGGGTGTATAATCCTACGTCCGACACTTATACACAACTAACTACTGATGAGGGACAAGATACCCAACCGCAGTGGGGTAGCGGTAATGAATTGTACTACCTGTCTGCCAGCGAGGGACGTTACAATATCTATAGACAGACCATTGATGCGAACGGTGCTGCCAGTGGTGCACCAGTTAAACTCACTAATCAGACTAAAGAAGGAATCGATTGGTTTGAAGTGTCAAGAGATGGCAGTACGCTGGTATATACCTTAGGTGGTTCTATTTACACTAAGAGTACTGATACGGGTGCAACGGCGCAGAGAGTGATTATCAATGTAACAGAGGACTATAGATTTGATCCAGATGAGTATATGACCAATACGAATGGCAGCAATGAGATAGCGCTGTCGCCCAACGAAAAATTAATAGCCTACACAGTCAGAGGCGATGTGTTTATCAAGAAGAATGATGAGGATAAGCCTCGATCAGTAGCCCCGTCTCCTCATACTGCTCGAGAGAGCGATGTAGCCTGGATCAATGATTCTACCATATTATTCCTAAGCGATAGAGATGGAGACTACGACCTGTATGCTGCTCAAGCCAAGGAGGGTGGCGATATATTCGAGTCTTTTGAGTGGACTACCACACAGATACAGAATACGCCTGTTGAGGAATCCTATTTTGTTATATCTCCAGATCATTCTAAGGTGGCGATCTCTTCAGTCACGGGTGAATTGTTTTTGGTAGATGTCGATAGTATGGGAGTATTTGGTACACCGAGGCAGATGCTATCAGGATGGAATACCGCTAATGCACTATCCTTTAGCCCCAATAGCGAATGGATAGCCTATAGCAGAGCCGATTTGGATTTTAACAATGAGATTTATATTCAAAAAGCCGATCCAAATGCAACACCTATCAACGTCAGCATGCATCCCCGCAATGACTTGAGCCCCGTGTGGAGTGCCGACGGGAGTAAGCTTGGATTTACCTCTGTACGTAACAATGGAGATTCAGATGTCTGGTTTGCTTGGTTAAAAGAGGAGGACTGGCAACGTACCAGTTCAGACTGGGATGACTACGAAGCCGATGATGATGCTGATGTGGATAGCACATTTTATATCGACGTGGAGGGTATTCATGAGCGCCTGACACAAGTAACTCGCTTGCCAGGTAACGAGTATAATCTAATGATATCCAAAGACGGTGAGCACTTCTATTTTTCAACCAATGGTGGTGGACGTCAGGGCTTTCCGGGATCTTCTATGTTTAAGAAAGTCAAGTGGAATGGTGAGGACGAAAAAACTATCCTAAAGGATGGCAGAGTAGGTAATCTAACGCTGGATAGCAAAGGAAAAAACATCTATTATACCTCTCGGGGTCAACACAAAAGCATCGATGCTGAGGGGAAGAAATCTAAAAGTCTTCCATTTCGGGCTAAGATGAAGGTGGATGCTCGTGCGGAGCGAGCACAGATCTTTGACGAAGCATGGCGGACTATGAGAGATCGATTTTATGATCCAAAGTTTCATGGAGAGGACTGGGATGAGCTAAGAGAGATCTATGAGCCACGAGCACTGGCGGCATCGACTAAGCAGGACTTTTCATATATGGTCAATCTAATGTTGGGCCAACTCAACTCCAGCCATATGGGACTGCGAGGTGGTGTAGATGAAGAAACTCAACGTCTCTCTACAGGTCGTCTCGGTCTTGAACTCATGCCTGAAGGGAGTAATGTGAAAGTAACACGAGTAGTTCCAGACTCTCCAGCTGATCGCGAAAGCAGTAAGCTCAACGAAGGAGATGTCATTACGGCGGTTAATGGTCAATCTATCGGAGGTCAAAACTTCTATGCAATGGTCAATCAGACCGTAGATGAGCGTATCCAATTGACGGTGAGAAGAAATGGAGTTGATGAGCACGTTGTCATCCGTCCGAGTCGGTCTACAAGAGACCTCCTCTACGAAGAGTGGGTTGACGACCGCAAGGCATTAGTCGATAAGTACTCTAATGGTCGCCTGGGATATATCCATATCAGAGGGATGAACTGGACGAGTTTTGAACGATTTGAGCGAGAGCTTATGGCAAGTGGATATGGCAAAGACGGTATCGTCATAGATGTCAGATACAACGGTGGTGGATGGACAACAGATATGGTGATGGCTGTACTCAACGTACGTCAGCACTCCTATACAGTACCTCGTGGTGCAACCGATGACCTACAGCGTGATAACGATAAGTATAAAAATCATTATCCATATGGGGAGCGCTTGCCACTATCATCATTGACTAAGCCATCGATTGCGCTCTGCAATGAGAATAGCTATAGCAATGCAGAGATATTCTCTCATGCCTACAAGCACCTGGATCATGGGTCATTAGTTGGAGCGCCTACCTTTGGTGCTGTAATATCGACAGGAGGTAGAGGTTTGATGGATGGCTTCTTTATCAGAGTGCCATTCAGGGCATGGTATGTTAAGGCTACTGGAGAGAATATGGAGCATGGCCCAGCAGTGCCGGACTATATCATCTATAACCAGCCTGATAGCCGTGCTAAAGGAAACGACGAACAACTCAAGAAGTCCGTTGACGTCTTACTCAGCGAGATAAATGGTCAATAGTATTAAAGCTTGATCAGTCGACCCGTACCGGGTTAAAATGAGACAAAACCTATCATCAAGGAGTCAGCAATCGCTGGTTCCTTGACTTCTCCCAGGGATTTTTAACTGATCGCATGGGGTTTTTAACCCCTTGATTAGTTATACCTTACATAGTGATGACTAATTACATCGTGGTATGCTCACAGATCAAAAAATACTATCAGAATTAGAGGATGGTCCTCCGATCATGAAAACCTGGAACAGACTCTATGCCCTTGTGTTGATATTGCATGTAGGCCTCATCATTGGGTTTTATTTGTTGACAGTAGTTTATTCATAATTCCACTATGCACACCGTATCATTGACTCAACATAATCAGATCTGATGAGCGCTGTCGATTGGATCGTGATGTTGTGTACGCTGACGTTTATAGTAGTTTATGGACTATGGAAGACTCGTCATGTGCAGAGTACCGAGAGCTTCATACTTGGCGATCGAGAGCTGAAGTGGTACACGATTGGTCTATCTATTATGGCGACACAAGCCAGTGCCATTACCTTTCTGAGTGCGCCCGGCCAGGCTTTTGATGACGGGATGGGCTTTGCACAGTTTTATTTTGGCCTACCTATCGCTATGGTGTTGTTATGCGTATTTGTCTTGCCGATTTATTACAGGCTCAGAGTGTACACAGCTTATGAGTTTTTGGAGCAACGATTTGATGTGCGAGTACGGATGGTGACCGCTTTTCTGTTTCTGGTGGGTCGTGGGCTGGCGGCAGGCATTACGATATATGCTCCAGCGATTATACTCTCTGTAATCATGGGGTGGTCTCTGTGGACGACGATCTTATTCTTGGGTGTTGTGGTGATCGTCTATACGATGTTTGGCGGCACAACTGCAGTGAGTCAGACCCAAAAACAGCAGATGATCATCATCATGGGTGGATTGGTAGCGGCCTTCATTGTATTGGTGTCTAAGTTTCCTGCGGATATCTCTGTAGGTGACGCTGTGACAGTTGCTGGCAAGATGGGTAAGCTGGAGATCATAGACCTTAAGTTTGATCCCCACGACCGCTATAATATTTGGACGGCCATCTTTGGTGGGACCTTTCTATTCTTAAGTTACTTTGGCACCGACCAAAGCCAAGTGTCTCGTTATCTTTCTGGTAAGTCGCTCACTGAGAGTCGTCTGGGCTTGCTGTTCAATGGCATCTTCAAAGTGCCCATGCAGTTTATGATCCTATTCGTTGGGTTGATGGTATTCATGTTTTACCAGTTCGAAAAGCCCCCTATACATTTCAATCCGTCTAATGTAGAGCGCATCAGCGCCAGTCCCAAGTATCAAGCGGAACTTGATGATTATCAAATGGATTATGATCTAGTCTACAATGAAAAGCAATCCGCTATACGCAACTTGCTGTCTGCCATTGAGGCTGATGATGCGACGCTAACAGCCGAGATCCAAGGACAATTAGTTGGATTAGATACTCAAGACAAAGCCATCCGCAGCCAAGTGGATGACCTGCTCACTTGGATAGAACAGGAAGACCAGTCGATTGCTAAGATCGATACCGACGATGGTGACTATATCTTCATCACATTTGTGATGCAGCACTTACCTATAGGGTTAATCGGGTTATTGCTGGCCGTGATCTTCAGTGCTGCGATGTCTTCGACCGCCTCTGAGCTTAATGCCTTGGCATCCTGTACTATAGTGGATTTTTATCGACGTTCCTTAGGTGACCGCCGCTCAGATAGTCATTACCTCCAGGCAACTAAGTTATTTACACTTATATGGGGTGCGGCGGCGCTGCTCTTTGCAGGGTTTGCGTCTTTATTTGACAACCTGATTGAGTTCGTTAATATCATCGGTTCGCTATTTTATGGCACCATTCTCGGCATTTTCGTCATAGCCTTCTTCTTTAGAAAAATTCAATCGAACGCCACGCTTATGGCAGCTATTGTAGGGGAGATTGTAGTGGTCACCGTGTTCATCCTCGACCGTCAAGGGGTCGTGGACATTGCCTATCTGTGGCTCAATCTGATTGGATGTGTGGTGGTTATTACAACAGCAGCCATGCTGTCATTAATCTTTAAAAGAGTGACTTCATAACTAAAATTCTTATGAGCTTCTCGTTACTCGATACTCTCACCCTTTAACAATTCCTTAGACAGCCATGCCCAAATACTACCGTCCTTGTAGTACATCAAAATCCTTTTACTATGAATAGATTTTTTACTTTTTGCGTACTATGGAGTTGTTCACTTTTTTGGGCGTCCTGTTCTCAGGATTGCGATTACCGAGACTGGCAGGGTAGTTACATAGGCACTGTCTATTGCGATGATGGCATTACTGATGGGGTGATTGTAGATGTTTTTCTGGATGTCGATGGAGCAACTACAATTGTCATTGGAGATTATTTCAGTACTTATTTTTTTGAGGATGGTTGCGATGTCGAATTTTTACAACGGAGTAGTGTAGGGCGGGACGACTTTGAGGAGGAATATAAATTGGAGCTTAATGGCGATGAACTTTCCTGGGAGTATGAATTGAATGATGACGGATTTGAGCGCTACTGTGAGGGTGTGTTCGTGAGATTTTAAGACATATAATCCATGCTTAAGTCGGCGAATCAGTGGGTTTTAGCAGATTAATAACTCTATGAATCAAGCACCAACTGTAAAATGCCCGTACATTTGTCGTTTTTGAAAAACTAATGAATGGAGGTCGAGCAGCTCGAAGATATACAGGAAGAGAAGATTGGAAAGAAACTGTATGATTACCAAAAGGAAGATCTCGAACAGATTTTTGAACGGTTTGATTCTTGTCCGCCCAACTATAAGCTGCTGTATCAATTACCCACAGGTGGAGGTAAGACGGTTATCTTCTCTGAGATCGCCCGAAGATATATAGCGCAAAAGAAGAAGAAGGTGCTTATCCTTACGCACAGGATAGAGCTATGCCGACAGACTTCGTCCATGCTCGGAGTATTCAATGTCAATAATAAGGTCATCAACAGTCAGGTCAAGGAGTTACCAGATGCTGATCAGTATATGGCATTCGTGGCGATGGTGGAGACCCTCAATAATCGACTCAATGAAAAGAAAATTGACCTCTCGGAGGTTGGCTTAGTGATCATTGATGAGGCACACCACAATTCATTCAGAAAACTATTTAAGTTTTTTGAAGAAACCTTCATGTTAGGAGTTACAGCGACACCGCTCAGCTCTAACATCAAGTTGCCGATGAAGGATACCTACGAGGAGCTCATCGTAGGGAGTAGCATCAAGTCACTCATAAACAAAGGCTTCCTATCTAAGGCTACGATATATAGCTACGATGTTGGACTGGGTACCTTGAAGGTGGGGATCAATGGTGACTACACCGTATCTTCCTCTGAGGAGCTTTATACCAGCGATGACATGCGTAGTAAGCTCTTGTATGCATATGAGCAGAGAGCTAAGGGCAAGAAAACGCTCATCTTCAATAACGGTATCAATACCTCGAGATATGTCTATGAGACCTTTAGAGCGAAGGGTTATGATATCAGACATCTCGACAATACGCACACTAAAAAGGAGCGTGCCGAGATCCTACAGTGGTTCAAGGAGAAGCCGAGCGCTATCCTGTCGAGTGTGAGTATCTTGACTACAGGATTTGATGAGCCGACGATTGAGACTATCGTTATCAATAGAGCAACCAGATCATTGACACTGTATTTTCAGATGATCGGTAGGGGATCTCGTATCCTTGAAAACAAGAAGGAGTTTGATGTTGTAGACTTAGGTAACAATGCTGCGAGATTTGGACTGTGGGATGCGGAGATAGACTGGCAGAAGATCTTTAGGAATCCTATCCAGTTCTTGGAGAGTCTTATCACCGATGATGAGATCGAGCGCCGCTTTAGATATGTCATGCCTGAAGAACTCAGGGCTATGTTTAGTAAGTCTGAGGAAGTACTATTCAATATCAATGCAGCCTATGATGATGCGGTAAAGAATAGACAGAAGTCGTCTGTTGTAATAGACAATGCACTGGCACAGCATGTCAAGATCATCCTTGAAAATACAGATGATCTCATGACGGCATTGACCATGATACGCTTGCTCAAATATGATATTGAAGATCGCATCCGACGATATTGTTACTGTATCTGCAATAGTACACGCAACTACAAAGAATGGGCCATTGAGGACTATACCTCTCGGTTGAAGAAGGCTGTTATGAAAGAGCTCTAAGTATTAGGGTTTACCTGTGATTTCGTCTAAAAAACATGGATTTCATACGAATATTGGGGGTATTCTATATGTTTTAGAACTATTTATCGTTCCATAATATTTTATCACTACAATCATCTAAAAAGTATATTATGCGACGATTCCTACTACTATGCCTCTTAGTTTCTTCTGCAGCGTGTCTCTCTGGTCAAATCATGATTCGTGGAGGGCTAAACTACTCTAATATCTCTATCGACTCTGGTACTGATGATGTAGTATTCAATAGTAAGCCGGGTTTTCACCTCGGTCTGAATGGTAATATTCCTGTAGGAAATCTGTGGAGTATTCGTCCCGCAGCGCTCTATCACCTTAAAGGAGGTAATTCTGATGATGGAGGTGCCACAGAGGATACTGACCTCAGTTATATCGAAGTCCCAGTCAATTTGGGTTTAAACCTTGGGCCATTAGTGATTGAAGCGGGTCCTTACTTCGGCTATTTACTCAATACCTCGTCAGGGGTTTTTGATCCTGAAAGTTTCAATAATACGGACTGGGGTGCAAACTTTGGAGCGGTTCTGGAGCTTGATAAGCTGGGTATTGGAATTAACTATAGTAACAGTCTGGTCAATATAGAGGCTCAAGATAGATTTGGCGCGGCTACTGATCTCACTAATGGGAATCTCTCGCTATTCCTGTATTATAGACTCTGATCGGCTAAGCTGATAACACGCTAAATGTGCTAAGCAGCACATATAATATAGCTGCCACCTTAGCGATTTCTATCGCAATTGAGATGGTCTTGTTGTGATCAACCAGATCTTGATATGTTCGTACAATCTGTTGCATGATTACTATAAAGACACAGTATGATCCGTAGTCCCTTAATATCGCGGCAAAAATTATGCTAGCTACTTGACGCAGCGCTGTTTTAACGCTCCGAACATAGTGTTAAGTGAAGAAAAAAATTAGCTTACTAATTGGCATAGCGGGTTATTTACTTGGGTATATTGGCTGAATCCCTATCTTCCAAAAAGAGGGAAAGAAAAAACAGCGTTTTTTCAGGGTGAGTTGATCAAGCACTCTATATAACCCTCTCCTCAGCCATTAAAAGGAATTAAGGCAAAAAGTTAAGTCACATTAACATTTGTATTAATACTTTGTCAAGTTTTAAGAAGGTTCTTTTAATGGTCCTGTCCTTCTTACTTTAATGGAATGCACAAACAAATCATACTCTTACTTACGCTCTTCTACAGTATATGTTCTAACGCTCAGATCACAGGGACGGTAAGTGATTCGTCGGGTGAGCCACTCCCTCTGGTGAGTATCTATGTCCAAGGAAGCTCTACTGGCACGACCACCAATCTCGAAGGAATCTATCAGCTCAACTTAGCTCCTGGGACCTATGAGTTAGTCTATCAATTCATTGGATATGAGACTCAGGTCGAGCGCATAGAGATAGAGAGATCTCCTATAGCGCTCGATGTAATCTTGTCGGAGCAGGCTCTATTAATCAATGAAATCGTAGTTGCCGCTGATGCCGAAGATCCAGCCTATCGAGTCATACGTGAGGCGATCAAAAAACGAGACTATTATAATACCCTCCATGATCAGTATGCTTGTGAAGTATATGTCAAGGGATACAACAAAATCTTGGACGCACCTGAGAAGATATTAGGAATAGAGGTAGGTGATTTGGAAGGTGCCTTGGACAGCAACCGCCAAGGAATCGTTTATCTGTCAGAGTCTATATCTAAGCTATATTATAGCAGTCCTGACACTTACAAAGAGGTAGTAACCTCGTCGAAGATCAGTGGCGATGATCAGGGCTATAGCTTTAATAGTGCAGCCGAGATGCAGTTTAACATCTATAAGAATACCGAGACGCTCGAGCGTGCTATCATCTTACCGATCGCTGACAATGCCTTGACGTATTATCGATACCGATTGGACGGCACATTTTATGATCAGGAGGGTCGACTGATCAATAAGATTAAAGTCATCCCAAAGTCTGCAACAGACCCTGTCGTCTCAGGATATATCTATATCGTCGAGGACGTGTGGAATGTACACTCTCTCGACCTCAACCTGTCGAAAGAGGCGTCACAGGTTTATTTTCTGGATACCCTCAGTTTTGAGCAAGTATTTATCCCTATAGCTGGTTCCGATGATAGATCGCTCTTCAGTAACATCATCACCTTCCAGTTTGGGGGTTTAGGCTTTGTGATTGAGGGGGAGTTTACGGCAATCTATAATGGATACGACTATGAGCCCAAGTTGGACAAGAGTTTCTTTAAGCATGTCACCCATGTAGTAGAAGAGGGTAGTAATGAGCGTGACTCGGCATACTGGGAGGCTGTTAGGCCGGTACCGTTGACCACTTTTGAACAACGTGACTATATCCAAAAAGACAGTATACGTGAGATCCGAGAGGCGCCTGCTTTCAAGGATTCCTTGGATCGAGAGTATAACAAGTTCTCCATTGGAGATCTGCTCAGTGGATATAGCTTTCGCAATTCTAATACAAGGCAATATTTGGATGTTGGGTCTATACTGTCAGGCTTGTCGTATAACACCGTTCAGGGACTCAAGGCTCGAGTAGATCTCAATTACCGTAAGTACTTTGATGAAAAAGAGACTCGACGAATTTTGTATTGGAGCACCTTGGATTATGGGCTAAGTGAGAAGAAGCTGAGGTATTCGGGCAATTTAGTATATCGTCCAAACCGCACCACGAGTACAGAGTTTGCATTATTTGGAGGGAGTAGCATTAATCAATTCAACAATACTCCTGCAATACCTACGCTTTACAACACTATTTACACTTTAGTCGATGAGCAGAATTTTGCAAGGTATTATGCTAAAACACAACTTGGATTTAGATGGCAGACGGACATCATTCCCGGGCTTGTGCTTAATTCTTCTATTCGTTACGAGGATAGGACTCAGTTATCTAACACCACAGACTTCGTGATATTTGATCGGGACGAACGATTCTTTCAACCAAATATTCCAACATTTGAAACAGACTTTCTCACTGGTGACCAGGCACTGATATTCAATGCCAATCTGCGTATAAGATTTGGTCAGAAGTATAGCGTGTTTCCAGATCGCAGATTTAGTGATGGTTACGTGGGGCCCCAGCTTCGATTATCATACGCAGGAGCCATTAATCAGTTAGGCGGTGATGCATCTTACCACAAGATCAGCTTGAATCTGGGAGATAATGTAACACTCGGCACTAAGGGCGACTTCTCATATTTTGCAGAAGCTGGCACCTTCTTGTCAGATGATCAAGTGCCTTTTGTCGATCGTTTTCACTTCCAAGGCAATGAATTATTAATCTATCCCACTGGCTTTAGCAGAAATACATTTCTCAACCTACCCTATTATGATTTTAGCACGGCGGGAAGCTTTGTTCAGGCACATCTCAATCATGACTTTAATGGCTGGATACTCGGCCGTATCCCAGTCTTAAAGAAGACAGGTTTCAGTTTAGTTGCTGGAGCCCGAGTGCTTGAGACATCGGATAACCCGACTTATTGGGAGTTTAATGTAGGACTTAATAAGATCGGATGGGATCTATTCAGAATTCTGAAGGTAGATGTTGTGTGGTCGGTCCAATCTGGACAGCCGACGCAGCGCAATCTTCGCTTTGGTATCGGACTGTGATCGCTCCATAAAGGTTAAAATCCATAATATCTGAGCAAAATAAAATTGGAGATGTTGTGTTATAATTGAGGCCTCAACACACGGAGAAGACTACAGACTTATAAATTGATATTTACCCTGATGGATTGGGATCAGAGAAGGTATATTTTTCATTTTTATCAATATATGCTTTGAGACAACCTTTGCATCACTTTGTGCATAGTATATAAGTAATCACAGCTATGAGACTTTTTACTTCTATTTCGTTACTGTTTTTTGCCACTTTTCTATTTGGACAAGAGGTGGATTGTACCCGTTCTGCTTCTCTTACTGGGGCTAATGGCTATACCAATACAGGTACTTGTATTTTGGAGCGATTTGATGATGGACGTGTTGTGCTCAATATGAGTCAGGATTTCGCAGTCTCTCGTGGTCCCGATCTAAGGATTTACTTGAGTAATAGCGCCAGGAGCACTAATGACGGGATAGAGTTGTTTCTAATTTCAGATATACTGGGGTCAAATGTTTTTTCTGGAGCACTTTCTTTTGAGCTACCTGCGGATATCAATATAGAAGACTTCACTCACGTCGTTACCTATTGCAAAGCCTTTAGACAATTATGGGGTTCGGGAGAGTTGTCGACATTTGATTGTGCGGCCTCTGACGGCAGTAATGCAGAAGAGGAAGAAGAAGAGGAGGAAGCTGAAGAAGTAGAATGTTTTGATAGTGCTACAGCCACTACGGCATGGGTAGCAGAGATCACAGTATGTACGGATGATGGTGTTCCTGATCCTACAGAATTAAGGACGACCTTAAGTGAAGTGACATTAGGACAGGATTATTCTTTCCTACTGACAGACGCTAACCAAAACTTACAGCAAGTCATCAACGAGTTTGAGTTTGACTTTGATGATACAGGATTAGAGACTCAATTGGTATTCGGTATTCAGTATCGTGGTGATCTCAATGCGACTATCGGTAGACCGATTACCGAGATTATGGCAGATACTTGTTTTCAATTATCGAGTATGGCCAACTTCCTTAGAGTCAATAAGGAATCATGTTTTGTGCCGGATTGTAATACTAGCACCGTTTCTACAAGTACAGGACAGCGTGCGATTACCGTATGTACAGATGATGGTATCGCTGATAATATTGGATTGAGAACCTCGCTTACCGGCATTACGCTTGGCCAAGATTATTCTTTCTTAGTAACGGATAATAATAACATCCTTCAAGCGGTAGTCAATAGTACTTCTTTCAATTTTGATAATACAGGATTAGAAACCCAACGGGTATTTGGTATTCACTACCAGGGAGCGCTTAATGCGGTTGTAGGAAGAAATATTACGGAGATAACAGCTGCTGACTGTGTGCAGCTATCGAGCAATACGGCATTCTTGACCATTAATAAAGAGTCTTGTGTTGAGACATTCGAGTGTGTCTCATCGACAGTGTCATCTACTGCAGGTGGACAGACGACGATATGTCCGACGGATGGAGTGTCCGATGTGATTAGCTTTACGAATAGTCTCGGCGAAGCACCAGTAGATAACTACGCCTATATCATCAGTGACGATCGTGATATCATAACACAAGTATTAACAGCAGACAGTTTTGATTTCGAAGGTTCTGGAGATGGTACATTGCGAGTACGAGGAGTACATTTTGATGGCACATTTCAAGCAAGTATAGGATCATCAGTTACTTCTGTTACAGCTACAGGTTGTGCGCAAGTTAGTTCGGGATTTATAACTATAAATAAAGGGAATTGCCCGACCACAGGTACGACGAGATCAGTAAGCGGAGTAATTACTAATCCAGATGGAGCACCTCTTAGAAATGTAACGGTCAATGCGGGCAACAGATCAGCGATAACGGACGCCCAGGGTCGATTTACCATCGAAGAGCTACAGACAGATGTGAGTCTATCGATTAGCCCTGTCAATAATGAGAATGCTGCTAATGGGATCAGTTCACTTGATATCATATTAGTGACTCGGCATATCTTAGGTACACAATCATTTACAGACCCATATCAGTTGCTTGCAGCAGATGTCAACAATAGTGGATCGATTTCGGCAGCAGACTTAGTTGGGATCCAGAGAGTACTACTCAATCTTACTTCTGAGTTTGATGGACAGCCAAGTTGGATATATGTCCCAGCAGATGCTGACTTGAGTGCGTCTACGATTCGCAGTGGAGTGCAAACGTCTCTAACAATTGCCGCATCTGAGCAGGATATACAAGGATTGAACTTCATAGGAGTAAAAATCGGTGACCTCAATGATTCTGCTTCCATAGAATAGTGCCATATTTAGGCATGATCAGAGGAGCGGGTTTCATATTTTTTCTCGGAGTAATTACTGCTTGTAACCAAGCCAATCAGGCGACACCGTCAGTAGTTGCTGATGAAGTCGTAGAACAAAAAGCGCCTATGGAGCTCTTACGCCATGTTGTCTTGTTCAAATTTAATGAAGAGGCGACTCCAGAAGTTGTCACAGATATAGAGGAGTTCTTTGCCAGTCTGGCGGAAAAGATTCCGGCTATCCATTCTTTTGAGTGGGGGATAAACAATAGTCCTGAAGGATTATCCAAGGGACTGACTCATTGTTTCTTAGTTACGTTTGCTTCAGAAGAAGGTCGCCAGGTGTACCTGCCACATCCCGATCACCAAGCCTTTGTCAAGTTTATCGGACCCTATGTAGAAGATGTAACTGTGGTAGACTACTGGATCAAGTAGTCAGTCGGCAGCCTCAAAGGTCTCCATAGCTCTATATTTCATTTTTCGCAATTCAGACGATTTTTCAAAACTCTATTTTACCGTGTAGATACGCTGCATGGTGGTGTTTATATTTGTCTCAACAACCTGAGACTGGTATGGCAGTCATGTCATCGGTAGAATCTCATAAACGGCAGGCGCTTGACTTGATGGTAGAGCGCCTGCTCGTTTTATATATTAAGAATGCATTTAATATGTAACTTCGCATATCTGCGCTAATCGTCGTAGTTAGTATGCTGCGTGTCCAGGATACATACTGAGTCAGTCCAGAAGTCTATGAAGAATATTCTCCTATTTATACTCCCATTATTGATGGTATTGGACGGCTATGCGGTGTCCATCATATCGTGGAACATTATAGACTTTGGACGAACTAAGGACGATCAAGAAATCGAGTTTATAGCCTCGATAGTCAGAGACTTTGATATCATAGCCATACAGGAAGTAGTCGCCCATGATCCTGCAGGAGCACAAGCAGTGGCTCGACTGGCAGATCAATTGAATCGTATGGGAGCATCATGGGATTATGTGATCAGTGACCCAACGGATAGCCCATCCTCACAGATATCCGAGCGTTATGCTTATATCTGGCAGACTAACAAGGTCAGCCTAAGTTATGAGCCTATGCTGGTTGATAAACTATCGGGTCTATGTGATAGAGAGCCGTATTATGCGAGATTTACGCGGGATGATAAGGACTATGATATCCTGAATTTTCACGCCAGACCCCATGATCGGGATCCTCAATCGGAAGTGCAAGCACTATCCAATTTTATCATAGACAATCAGATCCGATTTAACTGGATCTTATTGGGTGATTTTAATATAACTGAAGAAGACGAGGTTTGGGAAGCCCTGTATGCTGAATCTTTCCGTCCATCACTATCTCATCAGAAAACAACCCTCAAGCGGGCGTGCGATGAGGGCCTCTATCTCAATGTACCTATCGACAACATTTACTTTAGTGAGGATAAGAATACGGTACAGCAATCTGCTGCGATTGACTTCGTGGAGCGCTGTGAGAATCTCAGCGAGATGAGAGAAATCTCCGATCACCTCCCTGTGTCTATTAACTTGGATTAGATTTTATCCGCTAAGAATCGTTTAATCACTTATCGCTTTCTAACTGACCTGGTGCTCGGATACCTTGACCAGTAATCCCTGTAAGTTGGTCACCGAGCTCGCGCCTCATCGCATCTGCTAATTCGGTGATGGTATCAATCACCTCAGGATGCTGTGCGGCCACATCGTTGGACTCAGCCACATCGTTGGATAGTTGATATAGCTCTATACTTTTCAGAGTATCTTGACTATAGTCGACAGGTGTACCATCATCCCTTCCAGATCGGCCCTGTAGCGTCCTGTAGGAATGCGGAAAGTACAGCTTCCAATCTTTATACCGCACACCATGCAATTCATTGCGCTTGTAGTAGTAATAGTAGGCAGCATGTGCGGCCTCATCGGTTTCTCCCTGCCAGATGCTCCACAAGCTCTTGCCGTCTATTGTCTTTTCGGGGAGCTCTGATGAAGTAATTTCTGCGATGGTTGGCAGGATATCTATGTTCATCATTGGCGTATTTAGCCTACGACCGCCCTCGATCCGAGCGGGGTAGTGGACTACGGTTGGCTCACGCTGGCCACCCTCCCAGGCTGTGCCTTTGCCTTCACGTAAGGGATAGGCACTACCAGCATGAGTACCATAGTTAAGCCATGGCCCATTGTCGGAGGTGAATATGATGAGAGTGTTATCCAGCAAATCATGCTCGACAAGCGCATGGACGATCTGTCCTACTGACCAGTCTATTTCCATGATGACATCACCATAGAGACCTCGCTGAGACTTCCCTTTAAATTTATCTGATACATAAAGCGGCACATGCGGCTGGGGATGTGCGATATAGGCGAAGAAGGGCTCCTCGCTATTGCGAACGATAAAATCAATACTCTGCTCAGTGATGTGGGTAGTCAGCAACGATTGATCCGTCAGTGTATCGATAACTGTGTCATTGTGATACAGCGGCAGTGGGTCAAAGTTGAATATAGGACCTTGCTGAGGATGTAAGGGCCACATATCATTAGAGTAGGGGATGCCAAAGTACTCATCAAAACCTTGATTCAATGGCATGAAATTGGGATGATCCCCCAGATGCCACTTTCCAAATATACCAGTGGTATAGCCCTGTGCCTTAAGCATCTCAGCAATAGTCGTTTCGGCGGGATGCAAGCCTTGCGGACTGTCGGGCATATAGGCGCCATGCACGCCGATTCTATTAGGATAACACCCTGTCAATATACCGGCTCGGGAAGCAGAGCAGACGGCCTGTGCCGCATAGAAGTCAGTCAGGATAAGGCCATCGGCACCTAACTTGTCGAGATGTCGTGTCTCGATATCATCAGCACCAAAACAGCCCAAGTCGCCATAGCCCTGATCATCGGTTAAGATGATAATGACATTTGGACGCTCCACAATGAATCGATCCTCAAGTGGAGCTCGGCAAGCACTCAGGAATGCTATCAATAGCATCAACAGTACGACGTATTGTTTACTCATGTCTCATTTAAGTTTATAATTCAATCGACCCAAACGGCGTACCTGATTCTTCCTATCCATTATTCTGACTTAGGGAGTAGATGCTCCTTAAAGTAGTGAAACATGAGCTGCTGCTTATGTCTCACAGTATTGGCGCCCTCATAGGCACCATGCGATCGATTAGGATAGGGCATAAAGTCAAACTGCTTGTTGTGCTTAATGAGTTCATTGATCAGGCGCTCACTGTTCTGATAGTGAACATTGTCATCACCTGTGCCATGAATGAGCAAGAGCTTGCCCTTGAGATTGTGCGCATGTGTCACTGGTGAGCCCTCAATGAAGTCCTCTACATTCTCTTGTGGTAGACCCATATAACGCTCCTGATAGATGTTGTCATAGTACAGCTGATAAGAGACCGGTGCGCCCGAGATACCGACATGGTAGACCTCTGGAAACTGAAACAGCATATTGAGTGTCATCGATCCACCACCGCTCCAGCCATATACACCTACTCGTGACGCATCGAGATAGGGCAGCTTGAGGATTTCTTGTGCGGCCTTGCCTTGATCTTGCGCATTGATTGTGCCGATGCTGCGGTATATGCTCTTGCGCCAGGCAGATCCCTTCAGTGTGGGTGTGCCTCGATTGTCGATGCTCATCACCACATAGCCTTGCTGCGAGAGGAGAATGTGCCACAGTCCGATGAACTGATCATTGGCCACAGCGCCCCAGGGTTCACCATAGACATGGAAGATCACGGGATATTGCTGCGCAGCATTAAAACCATAGGGCTTAATCATTCGGGCGTCCATAGTCACGCCATCTTCAGTAGTTACTTGATGATACTCAACAGATGGCATATTGAGTGTGCCGAGCTTATCAATAAATGATGTGTTGTTGACCTGATTGGAGATCACCTGATGATTGGGCAAACTGACTAATCTCACTGTATTAGGTGTGAGGGCATCAGAGTGGCTATGCCATGCATACTGCCCGTCAGGAGAGATGTTGTATCTATTGACGCCGCTATAACTGGTTGGTGTCAGCAGGGTAGTATCTCCTTGTCCCAAGAGGTCTACACTATAGAGGTAGCGTTGAGTAGCATTCTCTGGTGAAGCCATGAAATAGAGCAGTTCGTCTGTAGCAACAGACCACGAGGCCACATCGTAACTGCCGGGAGTCAATAGCTTCTTAGCGCCATCCTCAAGGCTGACCTTGTAGACATGGCGATAGGTATCATTCTCAGTCATCCGCAGAAACGCACTGCCCTCATCGATGATGACTAAGTCGTTGTCACCCCAGTTGCTGGCTGTTGCATCGGGATAGCTCAGGTCTACCCAGGTGTCTTCATGTTCCTCATATACGATGCGGAGCTTGTCACTGGATAGATCATAGAGCCACACCTGAAGGTGATTCTGCTTCCTGTTGAGTTGTTGGATGAGGAGTTGATCGGCAGCAATCCACTGCATAGCGGGGATATAGTGCTGATAGGGATCTCCAGGCACACTGATATTCTTGATCTGTCCACTGCCGATATCGATATAGTTGACGATACAAGACGATGGATTCTCGCCCACCTTAGGGTATTGTAGCGGAATCAACTGCGAGTAGATCGAATCCGTATTATTGATCATATAGAATGTCCTGATATCAGAAGCGTCAAGCTGCCAATAGGCGATATGCTGCCCATCGGGACTCCATCGAAACCCATCTCGACAGCCAAACTCCTCTTCATAGACCCAATCAAATGTGCCATTGATGATATCTCTCGTGCCATCATGCGTCAGCTGTGTGATCTCTCCAGTGGTAAACTCCTCGATGTATAGATTAAAATCCTGCACATAGGCCACATACTTGTTGTCAGCCGAAAACTTAGCAAACATCAATGACGACGATGGAAATGATGCCCCCAATTGACTCAACTCCGCCGTATCAAAGTCATATACCCAATAGTCACCCTTAGTATTGGTTCGCCATACACGACTGGTATTGGTAAAAATCAAGGCCTTAGAAGCATCTGCTGACAGGGTAAATGAACTTACCCGCAAGCCCTTGTCGTGACCCGATGGTGTCAACTGTTCTGCTGAGAGATAAACTTGTCGCTCCTGTGTCGCTGTCTGATACTTAATCAACTCATGCGCTCCGTCCTTGCGCTCTACGATAACATACGACTGACCATTGTCTGTCCATTGTATAGGCCTCATGCGCTCCTGATTGAATTCTGATGACGCATAGATGCGATCTATTGTTAATAGCGCAGGATCCTGCTCCTCCTGAGCACTAACCTGTGGGAGTATGAGTATGACCATGACTATGATGGTGCATAGGGTAGATAGGTTCTTCATAATCGTGCGTGACTTGAGCTGCGAGGTATAGGGTCTTGTCTGCATAAGGTGGATTTGATGTTCTTGTAAATGAGTTCTGCGAAATCTCAATTTACTGTATTATCGATAATTCAGTGAGCAACACGATGGCATTGTGTGATATGGGGTGATGATAGAATAGGTTTAGCTGAATAGCAGGAAGGATTTTGAGATGTGATATCTCTAAGGATTGATTATTTTGGTATAGAGTGTTGATGTTGTATTCTCTTTAGAGGGTAGTTTCCATCTGTGACAAAGGATTTTATAAACCAGTTACTAATGAATGAGAGGTTTCTTATCGGATCATTGATACTGTTAGCTTTAAATTTTGGAATTGGGCAGGATTCATCATGTTTTAGAGAAGCGAATTTTGGCGACAAAATCATATGCTTGCCTCGCATTAATGGTTACCAAGAATGCTACAGTGACTCAAAAGTGAAGCAGTTGGCGGATGCCACGGAAGTTGAGATAAATTCTGTATTGGGCTTTTATCTCAATAACGAAATATATGCAAAAAAGGATAGTTTGGGGCTAATCACCTTTGATGATTATTTTAAAGTATACGGGACTAAGGAGATTCAATTTTTGCCCGCGGGTAAGGAAGTTTTAGATGAGATGAGTCAAGTGATGTCAGGAATTTTCATATCAAAGAATTGGGAAGAGTTGTTAGAGTTAATTGATGAGTTAGGTATAGATGTCGAGGTAGGTGTTCCAATTGTTGTAGAGAATTACAGAATAAATGAGGAGTCATTTACCATGGTGCTACTTATTAAGTATGAATTACAAGGGGAAGAATCCTATACGTTGGCAACAACTGTGAATGGCTATCTCAGTAATAATAGACTGATATGGATGGCGTACTATCGCAACTATGTCAATACTGAAACAATAGATATTCTTAAGTCGAAATCTAACGAAATATTATTAGCGCTAATTGAAGCGGGGTAAATGCTTAGTTAATTCATCCGCTCTCCCAAGGCTGAGCGCTGTTCGAGTGTCTCTGACCTCGAACGAATATGAAGTTAGTATTTGAGTAAAAAATCGTTGGTTTTGATAACATGATTAGAACCCATTAACTATCCCCAATGTGCTTCAGCCCATTGCCTACACCACTCCCGCGCTCCAAAGTATCCACGCTGCTAAAGTGTCTCAATATCACCAACTACTATAAATCAAGAACATGAGTGAAAGAAGCTCAGATATTGAGGGAGCTATCGAGCTTTTGTTATGGAGTCCTAATGATATCTCCCTTTATGGTTTTTATCCCTGTCTTTCTATACATTTTCGTCATCCATAAGTTATCTAAGTGGATGGGCGCACTTGCACGGTAATCATTGATAGTGAACCTTGTCGAACGATTCTTTATCTTGATGAAGCATGTAACGTCGGTAATCGGTCAGATGACGCATGTATCTAATTCGTTACTATCAATTATAAGTATGAAGAGAATACTATTGTTATTAGGATATGTAGGTATGATACTCAGTTGTAACCGCAATGCCATACCAATTCATCATAATGTGCTTTTGGGGAGATTCAATCTGCAATCGGATCTACTTCTACTACATTATGATTGTAAGACTGATGTGGATGATCTGCATTCTATAGCAGCATTTGGTTCTCTGATACAATTGCCGCATTTCGCTGATATCAATTATTATGCGGTTGCCGGTACTTATGGGACTCAAGGAGGTCAGTATGTTCCACCCAATGCATTGTTCCAAGCTGTATTCAAGGATAGCTGGAGTGATGCGCACGCTAATCGGGATAGAGCCCTCCAAGAAGTTTACACTAAGGCTATTGATATGCTCCAAAAGGAAGAAGGTGATATATGGATAGCTGAGGCGGGACAATCTGATTTTTCCGGCCTGCTCATCAAGAGACTAAAAGAACATATGACCAATCTGGGCACAAAGCAGCGGATCCATATCGTCCAGCACAGCAACTGGAATGAAGAGTCAACCAGCCAAGAGCATCTGGCATATGTCAAGCTACATAGTGACTATCATAAGATCCCCGATGGCAACGCTGCCGATAACGGCACGCCATGCTATAATACCAAGGAGGCCTTAGACTGGAGAACGATTATCAGGGATGAAGAATTGACTGAGTTATGGACTTTAGCAACAAGCATGGCTGATCAATACAATGGAGTAGACGGCAGATACAACAACCCAACGATCAGTGCGGGAGGTATGGACTTTTCAGACTTTAGCGAGGTGCAGTGGATCTTAGATATAGATAATATCGAGACCTGCTCGGCGTTTCTTGATTTTGTACAGCATAACAAGCAATTGAAATATAAATGAATTAGAACCACTTCCCAATGGGTACTCTCCTCCCAATGGGCTTCAGCCCATTGAATACTTATAACCATATCCCCTCTTATACGTTGGGTGTATAAATTCGAAATAACATGGAACAGAAACATCCCTTACCTCCCTTTACGGCGGACACCGCAGCACAGAAAGTGCAGATGGCAGAATACGCTTGGAATGGTAAAGATCCTGTGAAAGTATCTATGGCATACTCAGTAGATACAGAATGGCGCAATCGTGACCAATTCATCAATGGTAGAGATGAGGTGCAGGCATTCTTGCAGGATAAGTGGTCCACAGAGTTAGATTACAAGCTCAAGAAGGAGCTATGGGCATTTAGCGATAATCGTATAGCCGTACGATTTGAGTATGAGTATCATGATAAAGATGGACAATGGTATCGTGCCTATGGCAATGAAAATTGGGAGTTTGACGAGAATGGCTTGATGAAAAAGCGATTTGCCAGCATCAATGACTTGGCGATTAACGAGTCAGATAGAAGGTTGTAGGTTTCAATGGGCTATCTCCCAATGGGCTAAAGCCCATTGAAAAACTTCTTAGTTAGCTTCAATAGAGGGGCAATAGCAGCTGCCAATATCACGAGCATACCGTGTACGATGGGTCCGAGGTGCGCATTGCGCCACAGTTCCTTTTGATCAGGGACGGGAATCTCCATAGGTGGGAGCGGCCATAGCTGTAAGTAGCCGCCCAGAGCAATCAGCCAGGCAAAGCCTGCAAAACTGCCGATCAGGATCACCAATCCTGAGTGAAAGATCATCTTAGCTCTTTGCTTCTGGCAGAGTCCGGGGTATTGGTGGTCCATAGTCCTTATGTTGATTTTGCTTTAGATTGCCGCTTCGTTGTATGACGCTCAGAGGATATTGTACCAATGGAAGTAGCTCAACTAATTTAAGGCATATAGTTTGTTTCTTCACAAGAAGCTTAACTGTGTGCAAATTGTATATTGGTGAGTCTATGGGGAAAGTGGTAAACACCTAACATCTCTACTCCGAATAACCTGCTAAGTGCGCTATGAATAATATCTTGATAACATCATATACCCTGCCCTGTGGGACCGTCCTCAACAATCGTATTGCCAAGGCGGCTTTGACGGAGCGCATAGCTCAAGCAGATCACCTACCTCATGAAGGACACATACAGCTCTATAAGCACTGGGCCAAGCATGGGGCAGGATTACTGATCAGTGGTAACATCCTCGTAGACCGGCGCTACCTTGAGTCAACAGGTAATGTTGTTATCGAGCAGCATACTGACCTTGAGCCTTTTCAAGTATGGACTAAGGAAGTATGCTCGTATGGTAATCACTTCTGGGCACAGCTGGGTCATGCTGGGCGGCAGTCCTCTAAGTTTTCTACTCGCAGGCCTGTATCGGCATCTGATGTTCAATTGAAGAAGATGGGCCTTTTTGCAAGGCCTATGCCACTTACTGAGTCCGGCATCTTAGATATCGTCGATCGATTTGTGCATGCTGCAGGATTCTGCAAGGAGGCGGGATTTACGGGTATCCAGATCCATGCAGCACATGGATATCTGATCAGTCAGTTTCTATCTCCTAACATCAATAATCGTACAGATCAGTGGGGTGGAGCAATTGACAATAGAGCCAGGCTGCTATTAACGATGGTGGATAAGATCAGAGCTAAGGTAGGCCCAGACTATCCAATTGGGGTAAAGTTGAATTCTGCGGATTTTCAGCGTGGCGGATTTGATGAGGCAGATGCGCGCTACGTCATTAAGCAGTTAGAAGAGAGAGGTGTAGACCTCCTTGAGATCTCTGGCGGCACTTATGAACAATCCACCATGTTCGGCATGGGACTAAAGGATAGTACCAAGCAGCGAGAGGCATATTTTCTGGACTTTGCTCGAGAACTACGTTCCGAAAGTAGTATCCCACTGATGGTAACAGGAGGGTTTCGGTCGAGGGTATTCTGCGTAGAGGCCTTGGAGCGCAACGAATTAGATATTATTGGATTTGGCAGGCCGTTCCTACTCGATGAGTCTTTTCCAGAGGGTTTTCTGATTGGCACTATGGATCGAATCGATGATCCACACATACCCATCGTGGATGCTAATAATAAGGATGCTGCCATTGCAGGATTCTATGATCTACAGATTAAGAGACTTGCTGCCGGTCAAGACTTGAAGTTTGACTATTCGGGCTTCAAACTCGCCACCCACATCGGACAACTCGAGATGAAGATGGGCTTGCGGAACTGGTGGTATCGACGTAGGAATGCATAGGCAGAGATCACACAAGGGGTTAAAACCCCTTGAAATTATAGATCGTTCCTCCCAATGGGCTTTAGCCCATTGAAACCTCCAATCTCTCAGCGCACCAGAAAATCAAAGTAAGTATCAGGATAGGGTTCTCCACGGAGCGTATAATGCCACCATTCCTTAGCGTAGGCTTTGAAACCATGCTGGGACATGATGGACTTTAGAAAAACTCTGTTAGATCGCTGCTCTGTGCTGAGGTCATCATAATCATGATGAGATAATGACCCAAAGAAGTCATAGGGTCCGCCCATGTCACACTCTTCACCTGTCTTTAGATCTATCATAGTTAGATCCACCGTGCTGCCCCGAGTATGCCCAGACTTAGAAGCTATAAATCCAAGCTTAAATAGCTGGTTCTTGGGTACAGCAGGGTAGTATTGAGTCTTCATGGTGGTATCAGACTCCACTTGTGCCCACCTGACAAAATGATCCACTGCCCGCTGTGGGCGATAGGCATCATAGACTTTAAGAGATAGGTTAGCCTTACGCAATTCTGCTTGTACTTTGACCAGCGCAGCACCCGCCTCCTTGGTGAGTATAATCGTCTCTGATTCATATCCATCGATAGGTTTACCGATAAAGTTATCAGTGCCAGCATACCGCACTTCTTGCCTGATAGACGGTGCTATATCCGATAGATAAACGAATCCATCTGGGAGCTGGGCATTCACTGTAGTGATATAGAGTAGCGTGGATATAAGTGCTGTGAATCGTCGCATGTGGAGTAAAATTAATAATTCCCTACCTCCTCCCTCTCCCCAATGGGCTTTAGCCCATTGAATCATAGTACACAAGGGGCTAACGCCCCTTGAAATGGAATGTCTGGGTATCCTTCTCCCAAGGGGCTTCAGCCCCTTGTTCCTCACTCCTCTTGAGTCACAAACGATTCAATAATTTCAATGAGGACGTCACTTTCGGGTAAGTCATGTTTGACTCGATTCCTTTTGATGTAGGCCATAGTGTTATCAAAGTAGGTACTCTTTAAGCTGAAGGATCTCGGTTTTATGGTGTTGACTGACCAATCATCAAGATTGAACATAAAGAACTTTTGCTACCCAAATGGTCCACTATTTCCTGTTGCTTGATTGTACAGATAGACTGTCTTACCCTTGAGCTTTCGGGTCGTCTCAGTCAAATCATCGGCTTGGCATTGGATGACTAAGTGGACATGATCTCGACACACGTTGTAGGCGTAGCACTTAAGCTTCAGCTCAAGGATGGTTGCCTTGAACATATGAGTGAGCATTATCTCTTGTTTAAGAGATAAGTACTTCGCCGGTTTCTTATACACCTTATATTTGAGCATCCTCCTCGATATGCGAGAATTGTGAATGGTCAGGACGATGTGATATAATAAACGTGCCTCATCCATACTATAGGTGATCTTATTAATTCTAATAGAACTTTTTCAAGGGATTTAAACCCCTTGGGGAGAATTGAAGTTTTTAGTCCGATTCCTGTTCAACCTATTGGATATTCTGCGATCTGGACTGTACCAAATGGTTTAAACCTCTAGAAATGAATAATCCGTGTATGCCTCTCCTCCCCAATGGGCTTGCGCCCATTGAATCACAGCACAAGAGTTTTAACTCATTGAAATAGATAGATCAACCTGCTAATCCTAATACGGCTTCGACCATTGATTAAATTGGGGTGTAGTATGATATTGATATTTGCTGCTTATTTTCGTGTTCACGAAGTAATAGCGCTAGTAAAAGATAAGAAATGGGCAAGACCATACAGATATACGATACTACTCTTAGAGACGGAACACAGGGCGAAGGGATCAGCTTTTCGTCAACAGATAAGGTTGCTCTGGCGCATGCTATGGATGACTTTGGTATTGACTATATCGAGGGAGGATGGCCTGGGAGCAATCCAAGGGATATGGAGTTCTTTGAGAAGATCCGTGGTGAGGAGTTCAAGCATGCTAAGATTACGGCATTTGGATGTACGAGACGAGCTAAGACGAAAGCCGAAAATGACGCCCAACTGCTTACTTTACTGGAGGCTCAGACTCCTGTAGTGACGATATTTGGTAAAACCTGGTTACTGCACGTGACGGAAGTGTTGAAGACAACGCCAGAAGAAAATCTGGCGATGATCCAAGATTCAGTGGCGTTTTTGAAGTCACACGACAAAGAAGTGATCTATGATGCTGAACACTTTTTTGATGGATACAAAGACAATGCTGAGTATGCAGTAAGCACCTTGCGAGCAGCACATAATGGAGGCGCCAACTATCTCGTATTATGCGATACTAATGGGGGTACTCAAGTAAAAGAAATAGAACAAATCGTAAGCGTGGTCCGCGAGTTACTGCCTGACACGCAGATCGGAATGCACTGCCACAATGATTGCGGGATTGGGGTTGCACTATCATTGGTGGGTGTCGAATCGGGAGCTACGATGGTGCAGGGCACGATGAATGGATTTGGCGAGCGAGTAGGTAATGCGAATCTAACCTCGATTATTCCCAACCTTCACCTTAAGTTGGGATATGAGCTCAACTGCCAAGATCAGATGGATCAGTTGAGGACGTTTTCCTTGGGATTTGATTACGCAGCTAATCGAAGACCCTCTAAGAAGGAGCCTTTTATTGGACTTAGTGCATTTGCCCATAAGGGCGGCGTACATGCCAATGCTGCCAAGAAAGTGGCCCGTAGTTATGAGCACATAGTGCCAAAAACTGTCGGTAATGCACAACGCATTTTACTATCTGACATGTCTGGAGGTAGTAGCATCGCCATGAAAGCCAAGGCTATGGGAGTAAATGTCCCAGAGAAGTCTCCAGAGATGAGAAGTTTCCTCGCTAAGATCAAACAGCTCGAAAACGAAGGGCACGAATTTGAAAATGCGGATGGCTCTTTCTATGTTCTCCTTCATAAAGAGATGTTGGGTCACGAAGATATATTTGAACTGGTGAGCTATAGGATTATCTCAGAGGTAGTCCGTGATACAGATAAGAATATCTCAGAAGCTGTAGTGAAACTCAGGGTAAAAGGAGAGGATACGGTAAAGGCAAGTATTGCCGAATCCGTTGGTCCCGTAGGAGCATTAGATCATGCTGCAAGGATTGCATTTAGCGAGAAATTTCCAGCCTTGAAAACTGTGCGACTCTTAGACTATAAAGTGAGAATCCTACAGACTGATCAAGGGACAGAATCTATCACACAAGTGATGGTTAAGTCTACTGATGGCAACGATACCTGGTGGACCTGTGGAGCTGATCCTAATATCATACATGCCAGTTGGGAGGCACTCAGAGATGCCTACAGATATAAGCTGCTCAGAAGCAAAACCCTCCAAGCGTAACACATCATGAAGGACAAAGTGAAAGTCATTGCGTTTGATGCAGACGATACACTGTGGATAAACGAGCCATTCTTTACAGAAGGTGAAGAGCAGTTTCACCAACTGATGGAACGCTATATGACTCGGGATGCTGCACACAAGGTCCTATATGCCATAGAGATAGACAACCTTTCACAATATGGTTATGGTATAAAAGGATTTATGCTGTCCATGATAGATGCTGCTATAAAGATCTCTAAGGGAAAGTTGACTTCTCAAGAAGTCGATCAGATCATGCAAATAGGGAGAGATATGCTCAACAAGCCCGTCGATCTGATCGATGGGGTAGAGGAGGTGCTGCAATCACTATCTGGTAAGTATCGATTAGTGGCGGCGACTAAGGGCGATCTATTGGATCAAGAGCGTAAGTTTGGAAAATCGGGACTTAGTCAATATTTTGAACACATCGAGATCTTGTCTGAGAAGACTCCTGAAAAATATCTCAAACTGATCTATCAACTAAGAGTCGCACCAGAAGAATTTCTGATGATTGGCAACTCTCTCAAGTCTGACGTATTGCCAGTATTAGAAGTTGGAGGTTATGGGATTCATATCCCATTCCACACCACTTGGGAGCATGAACGGGTTGATGGTGAAATCAAACACAAACGCTTCAAGAGCTATAGTAAATTGTCAGAATTACTCAACTTACTCTAACGGATTTAACGTTAGCTGCCGGTGCTGTCAGAATTCTCCTGATAGACAATTGGCGTGGTCTATCTCAAGTTCGCTGCCTTCATCTACTAAGAACCCGGAGTTGAGTTCTATGGTATTTAAGGCATAAAAACCCACTTTCGAGGCATTAGTAATACTTGAATTAGCATTAAGATTGTTAGCGCTATAGAGATTCTGATTTGTTATAATATCCTCTGCGATGACTCTATCCGAGTGACATGGGTATATATCCATAATCTCTGTATATGGTGAGAGTGATGACTCGTTACAGACATACTGAATCTGATATTCATAGCCGACCTCAGAAGTTAGATTAAGTAGGCTATCGATAAAATTATGGCTAGAGGCGCTATTGTAATCCCACTCAGTCTGGCCAATCTCTCTTATCCGAATATTTCGGCGCTCATAATCTCCAGAGAAGTGAAACAATAGAGCGAATGAACTATCTACGAATATGGCAGGATCTTCGATGGGTAATTCACAAGCTCTGCCAACAGGTCCTTCTATGGCGAATGACACCATTCCATTAGTATCCTTAGCGGCGTAGTATGCCACATTGAAGTTCAGCGGATCAAGTTTATCGTCGGAGCTCAATGCTATCAAGAGGTCATTGATGTCTGTTTCTATAGATGCGTCTGTTTCACAATGCCAGACGCCTTCTATTCTAAATCGCTCTTGATTCGTATCACCAAAGGTTGTAGAGGACTGCGCCTCGAAGCGGGGATTAATAGTCTCTATATCCGCAATGACTCCATCCAGATCGAGAGAGTTTAAAGTGCTGTAATCAACTCCTGCTGTAACTGGAGAGAACCATAAAGAGTCTTGTATGATATTGGTATTGATATAGTCGATATAGGCTTGCTCCTGGGTTGTGTCATGAAGTACGGAGTTAATTAGTGAATCAAAGACAGGTAAATTGACTTGCTTGAGATTTGTCAGTAACTCATCGATTAGTTCTTGATCATTCTCATACCAATAGTGCCATAGTAGCGGACTAAAGTCATAATACGCCAAGGCATTGCCAGAGCCATATGAGGAAGTAAAGATCTGATCAAAGCCCTGGATCACACCATGGTTCTTCACACGAGTCCGAGTCACTTCCAATAAACCTATTCCGTCTGTCCTCTTTGACCCCGTCAGGAACTGTGCCATCCCTTCTTCGAGCCATACCAGTCGACTGTTTTGATAAACCTCTGCCACACCCCAATCTCCAGGTATCAAGTATCGCCCTTGGAGATAGTGTATATACTCATGTCTGAATAACTCTTCTAATGTAAACTGGCTCTCGTGTGGTCCTCTATCATAGGTGAAGAAGGTCCCGAATAGCTCAATATATACTCCCCCAGAATTAGGGAAGTTGATGCCGTATAATAGATTATTAAAATCTACATAATCTTGTCTTGTGCCATAGACGACAGCTGTCACTGTATCATTTTGATCTTGAGGAACGACACTATGATCTCCTATAAGTCTGAAAAACTGTGCGCGCACTTCCTGTGATGCTTCATAGAGGGCTAATGCCTCCTCATAGGAAAGTGAAGTTTCTATGATAAATCTGCCCTCGTCAAAAGTATGCGTATTTGGTAAGGTGATCGTACGTAGCTCAGCGGTAAGGCTCTCAAATGAATACTCAAAATTTTCGTCATGTTCTGCTAACTGAAATGCCGCCGTTAACCACTGGGGGCTAAACGACTCGTAGGTATTGTTGACTTCATTGAGTGCCTCAATGACATAAGTTTCGACAGGTTCGTGATTGATCATATTGACAAGACCGGTCACTGAGAAATTGGATAAATCGTCAAAGTGACTAAAGGTCTCTGTATTCAGATTGGTGTTAGTTGCTACCTCTTCAAGACTCGCAATTACTGTAGTGTGATTTTCGAGTTCGCTGAGAAAATTTTGGTTGAGTGGTGCGTACCTAAAATAGATATCAAGTAAATAATAATAGCAGAAGTAATACGGATATATATCGTCAAGATCGCTATAGCCATCTGCCGCCAGATCATCCAAAAGATTACCTACGAAAGTGATGATTTCAACCTCCGAGTTAAGCGAGTCTCTCGCACTGGCATTAAGAAAATGAGAAGTAGTAAAGAGAGCTGTCTCAGATTGGATTTTATCGATAGGATTGTTATGATATACCAACAGCGATTGCTCAATCGCATCCCAAGTGTCTGGAGCGAAGCTGATAATATGTGAGAAATCAGCCGAAAACTGGACCGCTAAGCCGAGATAGGTCATCAGGGCCAAGCTTCCGTTATCATTGATGCCATCGAAAGTTGAGAAATAAACTTCTGATAATAATGCTACAGTTCGGACACGTTCATTAGAAAATATCTTTGGTGACTCCACGGTATTAAAGGAAACTAATAAGCGATAGACACAGGCTTGCGGCTCATGTGAAGCTAATAATGCATCAAATAATCGTGAAGGTGAAAGTTGTGCATAATCAGAAGCACTTGATAGGCCGCAGTTTATATTATTACTAATACCACCAGGTGGATCGAGTGGTACAAATTCTTCAATAGAATCACAGTGGTTACTGCAGAAATGTTCTATTTCCTCGTTAGCCTCTTGGGCATAGGCATACGCAAATTGTAATAGCATAAATGCCAGAAGTGTGTAAAGCTTCATGTTATTGGTTGTAAGTAGTATGAAGCATCCAATTTCTATGCCATGCAGGACGGGAGGGCCTAAAAACTTGTTACACGTAGTGTAGCTGACACTAATTTTAGTTGGTGCGCTTAAGCTATTTCATTGTATTCGAACAACGATTAATTAAGTGAACTCACCTTGCTACCACGAGATAAGGTATTGTAGGCTTTAGCTTTGATTACTGTACCATTCGAGACTTTTATTGGATCTGTATAGAGCGCCGACTTTGGTGTTGGCTTACTACCATCCACTGTGTATCTTATTTCTAAGCCAGGATAAACAGTGTTTATTTCTGTGGTTTCTCCAGTGCGATTGATGCCAGGAGGAGGTATACGATATTGTACACCACCATCTTTATATTGATCTAATCGTATCAATTCTCTCTGTCCCACGGTATTCACAAAGTTGTGATACTCCCTGTCATAATCCGCAGTTCTTGGAGACCAAGCTCGCTGAGCTAAGCCAAAAATCTTAGGGAATATCATATAGTCCACGAGGTCCGCATGATACAATGTTTCACTCCAGAGTTGTGCCTGTATGCCTTTTATTTGGTCTTCGCCGGATTTAGTCAATCGCTCTTTGGACTGGATATAGGCAGGATCCAATGGATTGCCTCTCAAGTCATGAGTTGCCTTAGCCATGATATCCAACGGCTCCAGGTCAAATGCCGTCTTTGCATTGGTCAATCCTGACCAGTCTAAGCCTCCCTCTCTTGGATCATTGTCATATGCTAGATCAAAATAATACGATGCTGAGTTGCACATCACAGCGTCAAATCCTGCATTAGCCAGTTTGTAGGCCATATCCTCTCGGCCTGATCCCCAAGTAGCATTCCATACATAGGGTAGCATAGGTTCACCCAGGAGATCCTCGTTAATCTGTGTTCCGTTATGTCCTTCGGATGAGTGCTGGAGGACGATTTCTTCCCACCCAGCCGTTACGATGTCGTACTCATTGAGGATTCCGCGTATGAAGTATAACATGTTGGGATGCAATTCATCGGTACCGTTGAGGTTTTCCATCTCTGACAAGAAGCTCTGACACATCGGAGACTTTTGCCAAGCTCCATAGGGTACTTCGTCCCCACCAGTATGCAATACTTTGAGGGGTACCCGTGCATCTGCGTGCATCTTGATGGTTTCTCGGAGCACCTTTTCGATAAATGTATATGAACTTTCTCGACAGAGATTGATGACATTGTCATTATAGTTCTGTGCTGAGGAGTATTCACTCTGATCATCTGGGTCGTGCAGGAGGTACTCTTCTGCCTGTTCCTTTTTGCCTGCAGCCATGAGGCGATTGTAGCGAGCACGCATTGATATGATAGCTGCTCTGGCGTGACCTGGCAGATCTATCTCTGGGATCACCTCGATATGACGTGCAGCGGCGTACTGTATGATTTCGATATAGTCCGCACGGGTATAATAACCAGTACTGTATGAATCTTCTGCTATACCACCTGAGCCATAGGCAGGTCTGAGGCGGTCAGACTCATCAGGCGTATATCCTCTGGTGCCGCCTACCTTGGTGAGCTCAGGTAGATCGGGGATCTCTAATCTCCACCCCTCGTCATCCATCAGATGGAAGTGAAACTTGTTCAACTTGTATCGACTCATGAGATCGAGCACCTGTAGTACTTTGTCCTTCTTATGGAAGTTGCGAGCGACATCCAGCATGAAACCTCTGTATCCAAATCGAGGCTGATCTTTTATCATACCTGTCGGTATCTTAATGTCATCCTCATGTTGAGGATCAATCAATTGAGCCAGAGATTGAAAAGCATAGAATATACCCGCGGCATCTCCCGCCTCAATAGTTATGTTATCTGATGTAATCGATAGTTCATACTGCTCCGGAGTAAGTCCTGGTTTGATTACGCACTTTATAGTACTGTTATCACTTGGCGCTTGAACGAGTGAAACATAGTGAGATAGATGATCTACTATAGCTTGGCGTTGATCATCTGACACTTCATCGGGAAAGCTCACCTCGGTCCTATCTGCTAAGTTGAAATGTTCACTGTCCGATAAAGCCATCTCAGTGGGGATGGGCAAAATCTTTACGACATCATCGTACGCCTGCTGAGGAATATCTTGAGCTATAGCGAATCGCTGCTTAGCATCCGTGGGATTGAGTGCTTTGAGGGTTGCATGATTGACACCATGTATGTTTACATCGGGGATGTCATAGGTCTGATCATTGATCCTCATGAATACACCCTGTGGGATATTGCTCATGCGCTCGATATGACCATAATGCTGGTAGCTCAACGAGATAGACTCGCCTACTCGGACAGTATCTGCGGTGAAGAATACCTCTATATACTCGCCTCCAGGATTGGCGAAGGAGACATTCGATGGAAGACTCTCGACAACTGGGTTCCCTGCAATCTGATTGAAATGAAGAGAGTAGGAGCCAGGTATCCAAGTTGAGGTGCTAACATTCTTAATATTCCAACTTACATCCGAAGTAGGAGCCTCTCCTGTAGTGATGGACTCGAGAGTCCAATCGATCTGTACAGGCTGAGCTATCTGACTGGTATCAATGATGCCATCATTTTTACATGCGATAAAGGATAGCGCTATCGCAATCGTATAGAGTAGTTTCTTCATAATTGTACCTTGAGTACGAGTTAGTTGTCATCAATAGATCTCTACGATCATATCCACTTCCACGGCGATATTCCGGGGTAATGATCCCATGCCTACCGCCGCTCGGGCATGCTTGCCACGCTCACCGAATACGGCTACCATCGTATCACTATAACCATTGACGACTTCGGGTTGATTACCAAAGCCTGGGGCAGCATTTACCATGCCCGTTACCTTTAGGATTTGCTTTACTCTGTTGAGGTCTCCAAGGTGATCTTGGAGGACTGACAGTTGAGCGACGGCCGCCCATTTCGCTGCTTCGTAGCCTTCTTCTATAGTTAAGTCTGTACCGACCTGTCCTGTTATATTTGTTCCATCTGGTTTTCGGGGGCCCTTACCTGCCAAGAATAGGATTTTACCGGCTTGTCTGATGTTGACATAGTTAGCAACTGGTGATCCAGGAGCAGTTAATTCGATACCTAACGAGTCAAGTCTCGTCTTATAATCAATATTGGTTCGTTTATATTCTGAGCGAGTGCTATGCTCTTGTTTATCCTGATCATGCGATGTATATTTTAGGTTATGAGATGTATGCTCACGTGAATGCTCATTGCATGAATATTGACTCATGAGAGTGATAGCAAAGCTGCAGTATAGAATAGTTCTGATCATAAAAAGGACTCATTATTGATATAAGCTGGCTACTAATGTAATGATTGCTGAGTTAATGTTTGTGCTATTAGGATCCTGTGACGTCTGATTACTGTAAACATCATCAGTCAGGGGATCGCTTAACTAAAGCCTATCTGCATAATTGCAAATGATCGATCTAATACGTATCTGATGAAGTACTTCGCCCTATTATTTTGGACGATTATAGGATTTGTTATTTCCTCTTGCTTAACTCTATGGAGACTCTGACTTGCTGGCAACCTGTGACAATGAAGAAAAGCTCGTCAGTGGAGAGTTTGATGATGATAACAATCCCAATGTTCCAGATTGGAACCTGTTCGAGTCTAATGGCGCAAGCGCTAGTAGTTATATCAATGCATATGACAAGGCTGTAGTCGATGTGAGTAGTGTGGGGACTCAGCCCTCAAGTATTAGATTTTCGCAAGACGGCATATCGCTGGTGAACTCCAAGGTATACCTCATTCAGACAAACATACGGGGAGATCGAGATGTTACGGTACAACTCCGTAATAAAAATACGGGTACGATAATCTATGAGCAGATTGCACATGTCAAGAGTAGTAATACCTTTTTCAATTTCATATTTCCATCTACCGCGACAATCAATAATGCTGAAGTAGCACTACTTATTGGAGGCGATGACAGTAGTATCTACGTGGATGAAGTGAGGCCGCGAGAGTATTGCGAGGGAGATATTAATACGATCAACTGTGATGACTATCTCTACCTCAATGATCACCTTATCATACCTGAGGGATATACATCTCGAGAACTCATCGAGTCAAACGGAAAGATCTCAAGTAATGATCATACAATATTCAGTAGTAATATGATCTATCTTAACCCTGGTTTTGAGGCTGAGCAAGGAGCCATATTCGAGGCACTCTTAGATGGGTGTAATTAATTGATGGTGCATCTATGATAAGCGTACAATGAAAAACAAAAAGCTATGCTTTCTGAGCATAGCTTTTATGTTAATAGAGTAATTGTTTGAAATGTTATTGTTGTAAATAAAAGACAATACAATCCTCATCTCACCCTTAGGCCTGAAGTGTTAAGGTTGTACATAGACCATCTGGAAGCGAAGCTTCATACTTCTGCGAGCGCAACTGCTTATAAAGCTTATCTTTGCAGTCTTTTTGAGGATACTTATTCTTCGCAGTGGTGTTGGCGGCATCACATCAATGAAATGTAAGAGCTCAAAGTCATTAAATATATAAGCTTTTGAATCTTACCTTCAGCGACTTAAGTCTCGACCCTCAGATGTTAAAAGGGTTAGAGGATCTCGGCTTTGAGCAGCCTACACCTATCCAAGCCCAAGCCATACCTCACCTCCTCGAAAGTGACGGCGATCTAATTGCACTTGCTCAGACAGGTACGGGTAAGACAGCAACTTTCAGTTTACCTATCCTTAATCAGATAGACACAGGTGATAATTCTGTACAGGCTATAATCTTGACGCCTACCAGAGAGCTATGCTTACAGATCTGTAGAGACATCGAGTCATTCAGTAAGTATATGCCCAAGGTATCTACGCTCGCAGTATACGGGGGAACCGGGATCCGAGAGCAGATGCGTGCTCTTGAGAGAGGTGTTCAGATCGTAGTAGGAACACCAGGTCGGACCCTTGATCTGATCGAGCGTCGCAAGCTAAAACTGGGCAATGTGAGTTATCTCGTACTTGATGAGGCTGATGAGATGTTGTCTATGGGTTTTCAAGATAGCTTGAATGCGATCCTCGATACAACACCTGATGAGAAGCAGACTATACTGTTCTCGGCGACGATGCCTAAGGAGATCAGAAAGATCGCCAAGAAGTATATGACCGATCCTCATGAGATATCAGTCATCGATGAAAATAAGAGTACGGCAAATGTCAGTCATGAGTATTACATGACATCTGAGCGCCATAGATATAAAGTGCTTAAGAGATTAGCGGATTACCATCCAGATATCTATAGCATAGTGTTCTGCCGTACCCGTCGGTCGACACAACAGATCGCTGATATGCTCATGCAAGATGGCTATAGCGCTGACTGCACACACGGTGACCTCTCTCAGGCACAGCGTGATCAGGTCATGCAGAGATTCAGAGAGAAGAAGATTCAGATGCTCGTCGCTACAGATGTTGCCGCTCGAGGTATCGATGTCAATGATCTTACTCACGTGATCAACTATAATCTACCCGATAGTCTGGAGACTTATGTACACCGTAGCGGTCGTACCGGTAGAGCTAACAAGCAAGGAATCTGTATAACTATCATCAATGCTAAGGAGGGCGGCAGAATCAGACAACTGGAGAAAAAAATCGAGAAGTCATTTCAGCGTAAGCCGATTCCTGAAGGCTCAGAAATCTGTCGCCGCAGACTGTTCAACCTAATTGAAGAGGTTGAGCAGGTAAGCGTGAATGAAGAGCAGATCGAAGAGTTTATTGAGGAGGTCAATGACAAGTTGTCTTGGATGAGTCGAGAAGACTTGATCAAGCGTTTTGTGTCAGTGGAGTTCAATCGCTTCCTGGAGTACTATAGCAATGCGGGTGACCTCAATGTGGAGGCTAAGAATGGCAGAGATAGAGGTAAGAAAAAGTCTAAACACGATAACACTTCTTACTCTCGATACTTCATCAACTTAGGTAAGGACCATAAAGTCAATCCCAAGGAGATGATCACCCTGATCAATCAATCGCTCAAGGGCAAGAAATTCAACATCGGGGCTATAGACCTCCAGAAGAACTTCAGCTTCTTTGAGATAGAGGAGGGGATGGAGGAACTGGTCATCAGCAAGATGCGTAATGCCAGATTTAGAGGTCGCAAGATCAATGTCGAGATTGCTAATCCGATGCCTAAGGGCCGAGGTGGGAAGAAAGGGCGTAAGGGGCGCAACTTTAAGAAGAAGAATAAGAAAAGATAAGACCTGATAAAAGAAGTACCACTCCGCCGAGGTCATCAAATCGAATGAGGTCCACTCACTGAAATTGAAATGGGGCTCATGGTCATCAAGTGCCGCAGATGGTTTTAACAATCCCGTAAGAGACCCTAAACTTGTATTAACAAAATAAACAGGTGTCGGTCTCTATTTTGTGAAGGTTACAAACTCATTCAACCACCATACAACTATCTGCTATGTACAAGACTCTGCTACTCACTTTCTCAATGATCTTTACTTTCTTTATTTGTTCTGCGCAAACTTTGGATGGGGAGCGTCATGAATTTGTCCTTAAAGACGGAAGTAAGTTTCTTGGCAAGATTACGGCCCAGACTGATCGAACGATCACCGTGGTAAGTGGAGTAAACAAGTATCACCTTGCTAAGAAGGATATCATCAAGAGAGACGGTACTTACATAGTTCCCGAGATTGGTAGCCACTACTCTCAGCCATACTTCAATTTTAGTGTAGGAAGTCATTTGTCTTTTGGAGACAATGTTGATTATGTTTTTGGACTGAGCTATATGTTCCGTAATGATGAACGGAACTCATTTGGTATAGGCATTGGTTATGAGACCTATTGGAGTAGTCATCCAGAAGTGTCAGGCAGAGTGGTGGGAGATTTTATTCCCGTGACAGTGCAGTGGGAGCATCGCTTTGTTGGCCATGATAGAAACTCATTTTATACACGTCTTAAGATAGGGTATGGATTAGCACTTAATCAGATTCTTGCTTCCAATGCGGATTTGTCAGGCGGATTATATGGGCAGTTAACCTTGGGTCGTCAATTATGGACCAATGGAACCTATGGCATCGGTATCGAAGGAACTTTGAGCTATCAGGATAGCTACGGCACTGGCATCAGCAGAAATGAGAACACCGAAATAGATTTTCAGAAGCAGTTTATTAATCCAGGCATCAGCCTCAATTTCTCGTTTTGATCCTGCACTATTGGAGCCCCATGATTTGACAATTTAAAATCGGTGTAAAGCCTTCGTTGGGATGGATATCGTTTATCTTGATGAGATGAATAGCCTATTCCAAATCTGTTTCTATCTACTGATATTATTATTGTGTGCCTGTAATGATGATCCAGTAGCTGATGTGATTTTCTACAATGGCGATGTCGTTACGATGTCTGGAGAGAATGGTGTTCATCAATCATTAGGCATTAAGGACGGTGAGATCTTGTATGTAGGAAACCAAGAAGATCAAGAAAGATTTCAGAGCGTAAGAACACAATTAATAGACCTGAAGGGTCGAACACTACTACCTGGGTTTATTGATGCACACAGTCATTTTTCATTAGCTATGCAGACGCTAAACTGGGCAAACTTATCTTCTCCGCCTGTATCAGATATCAAGAGTATCAATGATATCTTGGTTAGATTGGAGGGTCACCGCCAGGAGCGAAATTTAGATCCTGCAGAATGGCTCATAGGCTGGGGCTACGATCCTGACCTTATAGAGGAACAACGTCATCCTAATAAGTTAGACCTCGACGAAGCCTTCCCGGATCAACCAGTTTTCTTAGCGCATGCTTCGGGGCACTTAGGAGTAGTTAATAGTGCTGCTTTAAGAGTCATAGGTTGGAGTGCCGAGACGGCTGATCCTCAGGGAGGTCAGATTATCAGATTTGACAATTCGAAGGAGCCCAGTGGCCTCATCACTGAGAGTGCTATGCATGCAGTACGGGAGGCTATCCCACAACCTGATTCTGAGGATATGACTCGATTAGCTGCCGAAGCCTTTGATCTGTATGCACGCAATGGGATCACGACAGTCAATGACGGATTTAGTACGGCAGAAAATATTGATCTATTGGAGCAGCTCAGCACTTCTATCGATTTTCCACTTGACATCATTTCCTTATTAGGATTTGTAGATCTTGCGAAGATCATGTCACAACATGACATTAAGTTTCATCAATATAATCGCCGTCTCAAGTATGCTGGCGTCAAGATAGTCGCCGACGGATCTCCCCAGGGCAAAACTGCCTTGATGTCAGATCCATATCTCACAGAGGTGCCAGGATGTACGCATGATTGTAAGGGCATTGCTGTGGTACAGCAAGCCCAATTGGATCAACTGCTTGACAAGCTATACGGCGATGGGGTACAGGTATATACCCATTGCAATGGTGATGCGGCGATTGATATGTACCTCAACGCTCATGATCAGGCAGTTGACAAACACAATCTTACCAGTAGTGATCTGCGCTCGGTGATTATCCACAGTCAGTTTATGCGCCCTGATCTGATTGAGCAGTATGCACATTACGGACTTATCCCTTCATATTTTACTAATCATACCTACTATTGGGGCGATGTGCATGTGCGCAACTTAGGTATGGAGAGAGCGGCTTATATCAGTCCATTAGTGTCTTCGGAGGAGTCCGGGGTCACCTATACCAATCATACTGACTATCCGATCACGGCTCTTGATCAGTCGTTCTTGCTCTGGTCTGCAGTCAATAGGGTTTCGAGATCTGGACAGGTACTCGGATCGGATCAGCGAAGTAAGGTCTATGATGCCTTGGAGGCAATGACGATTCATGCAGCCTATCAGTATCGAGAGGAAGACCGCAAGGGTAGCTTGGAGCCAGGCAAATTGGGAGATTTAGTAATCTTATCGGATAATCCGTTGGATATTGATCCGATGAAACTCAAAGACATTGAGGTATTAGCGACCTATAAAGAAGGTCAGGAGGTCTATGCTAAAACCGAGGAGTAAGTTTCTTGATTTAAATAATCAAGATGCTGACTAAGCCTAACTGCTAAAGTCTGAATATTTTAGCCTTCGATTAAAAACTATCCTCTGATGTCAGACAAGAGCGCCTCATATGATCTCAAGCAAGTCCTAAACAGACTCTATCAGCACGAACGACTCTCTAAAGGAGATGCAACGGAGATATTGAGAGCAATAGGTCAGGGGCAAGTAGATCCCTATCAGACAACAGCATTTCTAACTTGCTTTCAGATGCGACCGATTACTGGAGAGGAACTTTCGGGATTTCGTGCAGCGATGATTGAGTTGGCTACGCCTATAGACTTTTCGGACTTCGAGACGATAGATTTATGCGGGACAGGCGGTGATGGTAAGGATACGTTTAATATCAGTACGGTCTCCTCATTCGTTGTGGCGGGAGCAGGATATAAGGTTGCTAAGCACGGCAACTATGGTGTCTCATCGGGTTGTGGTTCATCTAATGTTCTCGAGCATCTCGGTTATGAGTTTTCTAATGATCAAGATAAGCTCAGATCTGATCTGGAGCGCGGTAATTTTTGCTATATGCATGCGCCCTTATTTCATCCCGCAATGCGACATGTGGGTCTGATCCGTAAGGGGATGAAGACGAAGACCTTCTTTAATATGCTTGGGCCTTTGCTCAATCCATCCAGGCCTAAGCAGCAGATTACAGGGGTGTTTAGTGCAGAGTTGTTGGATTTGTATCAAGCTGTATTTGAAGATATCGGCATTGAGTATGCCGTCATCCATGCTGACGATGGTTACGACGAGATATCCTTAACAGGCAGTTTTCAGATTAGATCTAAGGGGTTTAATGGGGTGTTGAGCCCATCAAAAATCAACCTGCCAACCTTGGCACAATCAGATCTTCATGGGGGCCATACCGTTGAGGCTGCCTCGGAGATCTTTCTATCAATCCTAAGTGGTAAGGGGACTCCAGCTCAAAATGCCGTAGTCTCAGCTAACGCTGGGTATGCTATACAGCGATTTAAGCCTCATCAGTCAATCAATGATTGTATCCAGGAGGCTCAAGAGGCCATCACTTCCCAAGCGGGCTTAAAGGCACTCAAGTTAGTTACTACATAATAATTCATGGAGATGGCTTCATTGGCCTTCCAAAAGACAAGGTGATTCGTTGAATCGGGGTGTCCTATCCTGTGATTAGATTGAGGTAGCAGTAGGTCATTATATAGCTGAATACTTGCGTTAGAGAAATTGTTACTTTAACTTTACTGTACAAAATAGTTAAATAATATTGTACAATATGGTGATCAAGCAGATGACGGAGTTTCGGAAAACCATGAAACAGACCCTGGATCAAGTCAATGATAACGATGAAACGGTGATTATATCAAGATCTAACGATCGGGATGTTGTGCTAATATCTCTTAGTACATATAATAGCATACAAGAAACGCTATATCTACGGTCTTCCAAAAAGAATAAGGAGCGCATAGAACGGGCAATGAAAGATGTCGAAGAGAACTTGAATCTTGTTAGTCATCAATTGATTTTGTGAAATTACTTTCTTGGCATATTTCTGCGTGGGAAGACTATCAATACTGGCAAAGAACAGATAAGGCCGTTTTTAAAAAGCTTAACTCTATTATAAAGGACACGCTACGTAATCCGTTTTCTGGACTTGGGAAACCCGAACCACTAGTAGGAGATTACAAAAGATATTGGTCTAAAAGAATCAATCGTGAGCACAGATTAGTTTACTTTGTAAAAGACGATTCGATAATAATTATTTCTTGCAGATACCATTATTAAAGTCCTTACTTCACTCTTCCTGATCAGCAACATTAAGACCCTCCCTTCACAGGCTTAGGCAAAGCGCATCTATAATTTCAAGTATTACAATAAGCTCTTGAACCGTGGTCTCTTAGGAGTGATATCTCCTAAGCGCTCTTTCTTAGCTGCCTCAAATGCGCTAAAGTTACCCTCATAGAAATGTACCTCGCCATTATCTTCGTAGCTCAAGATGTGAGTAGCAAGCCGATCGATAAACCATCTATCGTGTGAGATCACAAGGACGCATCCAGCAAAATTCTCAATGGCTTCTTCGAGAGCTCTGAGTGTATTGACATCGATGTCGTTAGTAGGCTCATCAAGTAGCAAGACATTGCCACCTTCCTTAAGGGTCATGGCGAGGTGTAGTCGATTGCGCTCACCACCAGAGAGTACCCCAACTTTCTTTTGCTGATCACTACCTGCGAAGTTGAACTTACTTAGGTAGGCTCTTGCATTGACATCTACATTGCCGACTTTGAGGATGTCATTGCCTTGACTGACAACCTCATAGATGGTCTTTTCGGCTATGAGATCCTTATGAGACTGATCTACATAAGCGACTTGTACCGTGTCACCTCTGGTGATGGTGCCATTATCAGGTGTTTCTTCACCCATGATCATCCTGAATAGTGTGGACTTACCGACACCATTAGGTCCGATGATTCCCACGATCGCATTTTTTGGAATGCTAAGGTTGAGATTGTCTATTAAGACTCTATTATCAAATGCTTTAGTGAGGCCTTCGATCTCGATCACCTTATCACCGAGTCTCGGACCTGGTGGTATATATAGCTCGAGCTTAGCTTCTTTTTCTTTCACCTCTTGGCTGCTCAGTGCATCGTAGGCATTCAGACGAGCCTTACCCTTGGACTGTTTGGCCTTTTGTGCCATACGGCTCCATTCAAGCTCTCGCTTGAGGATCTTTTGTCGTTTAGATTCAGCTTTTTCTTCTTGTGCAAGGCGCTTAGACTTTTGATCGAGCCATGTAGAGTAGTTTCCTTCCCATGGGATACCTTCTCCACGATCCAACTCAAGGATCCATCCTGCCACATTATCAAGGAAGTATCTGTCGTGAGTTACGGCGATCACCGTACCAGGAAATGATTGTAAGAATTGCTCGAGCCAGTGGACACTCTCTGCGTCCAGGTGGTTAGTAGGCTCGTCGAGTAATAAGATATCAGGCTTGCTAAGTAGGAGCCTACATAGTGCAACACGGCGGCGCTCACCACCCGATAGTACGGATACCTGAACGTCATCAGGTGGGCATCTCAAGGCGTCCATGGCAACCTCTAAAGTATGGTCGAGATCCCAAGCGTTCAAGTGGTCCATCTGCTCGAGGAGCTCTCCTTGCTCTTCGATGAGTTTCATCATGGCATCATCATCCATCGGCTCTGCCAGCTTTGCAGAGATATCTTCATAAGCCTTGACGACGTCGACGATATGTTGTACTCCTTCTTGGACACATTCTTTGACAGTCTTGCTTTCGTCTAGCTCAGGCTCTTGTGCGAGATACCCGATTTTATATTCTTTGTCAAAAGTAACCTTGCCTTGATAGTTGGTATCGAGGCCAGCGATGATTTTGAGTAGGCTCGACTTACCACTACCGTTAAGACCGAGTACGCCAATCTTAGCACCGTAGTAAAATGAGAGCCATATATTTTTGAGTACCTGTTTTTTAGGAGGGTAAATCTTAGTTACGCCCTCCATCGAGAAGATTACTTTTTTGTCTGACATGTGATTCTGCGATTAGATCAGCAAATATAACCGTTGTAATCACCTAATTACAGCAGAGCAGAACTCACTTTGGAAGTATTATTTGTAGAGGGGCCAGAGAGGGCAGATTGTGTTTAATGCTTCTTTGACAGCTTCTTTGGCTTTTATGTTCTCGACGGATGTATGTCGCTTTGGATCAAATGTAGTGTTGAGGCTCATGCGGAGCAGTTTGATCGACTCTTTTGCTTTATTCAAGTCTTTCGCCGAAACCTTTTCTTCATCTACCATTACAGAGGCCGCAGCATCAATAACACGCTCCATCTCGTTGCCTAAGCCCTTCAATCTTTGGATGAGAGGATGATACCTCACGCCACTGTTGAACTCGTCCAATAATTCATTTTTGATTGCTTCCTTCATGGATGCCCTTGGTTGCTTATTGACCCGCACTGCAGTGATGTTTCGATTGACTATATATATAGACTCTCAAATGCGCTTAAGTAACGAGTAAATAAGAATTTGTTTGCTGGTTTAATGTGCTCTGACTTGCAAGTTACCAAAGTACTGAAACCTATACGAGATAATGATCTGCCTTTTTTATCAGTGATTTCTTATTTCGTTTTGAGAAATTCAAGTATCGAATTCACTAAATCACTCATCAAAGGAAGGCCTGGCTTGTTATAAGTCATCATATTAGCAAACTGGGTAGCTTCATAATCAACATATTTCAGGATGTGATTCATGTTGTCAATGATGAATAAGCTTGCCTGATCAGCTGCGGCATATAGTTGCTGGGCGTCATCTACAGTCGTCTGGATATCCATATCGCCATTGATGATTAATATGGGGATGTTCAGCTTTGCGATTTCGGTAGTCGGAGATTTCTCGATGTAGCTCATCAAAAAGGGCTGTACAGACGGTCGGAACAGATTCATTAAAAATGGATTCAAACTATCAACTGGCATTCCTTGTCTCAGCTGAGATAAAATTTCCTTAGACTCGTCAACCAGTAATGGCGCACGTTGCTGAAGCTGCCTGATAACAATGGAATCCATGGGATAACCCGCACCTGCGATAGAGATAAATCGGTCAACGTAGGTATGACTGGCCATCATTCCCACTAATGAACCTTGGCTATGTCCAATTACGGTAATATCATCAAACCTTGGATCATTGTGTAACATCTCGACCCATCCCTTTGCATCTGCGATAAACAGATCTATAGACATCTCTGATTCCTTGAGGTCGGGTACATAGCTGTTAGCGATACCACGCTTGTCATATCTCAATGATGCAATACCAGAGGCAGCTAACGAATCAGCGAGCATTTTCAGAGAGTTATTCTCCATGCTTGGATTGTTGCCATTGCGGTCGGTTGGCCCCGAACCCTGTATGATGAGTGCAACTTGTCGGGTACTGAAGTCTTCTGGTATGGTAAGAGTGCCATTGACATACTCATCTAAATAAATGTCTTCTGAGATCTGCGCAGAAGAGGTCGCTGATGCACAGATCAATATCAGCAATACTACAAATAGGTTTCTCATGGATCAATGGCTTCCGGCCAGTTTTATGATGTGCCAATAGCCAGGAGCCATGACACCTTTGTTATAAAAACCGCGCTCTTTAATCAAGCGGTGCATTTTGGGGAGGTTATAGGACGGTACAGACATCATCATATGATGTTCTGCATGATAGTTGACGTGATAGGGAGCAAACAGTAATTGTTCAAGTAGGTTGGCTCGGGTAGTACGGGTGTTTTTATGAGGATCGAGTGAATCTTCGAGTACGCTATGTTCTGCGATGGCTCTCACTCTCAAGGATAGTTGAAAAGTGGTCAAGTACGCGCCAATCCATAATAGGTACAGCCAGCCACTTGCGAATATGTAGAGCAAAGCCCAGGTGATAAGCTGAGAGAGAATAGGACCACCAAGATTGGTCATGAACGTCTTAATAAACTCTTTCCAGCTTCTTTCTCGTTGAGATACTCTAACGACTTTTTTACCGAGATTAAACTCGATATACCCAAGATGCATCATAACCAAGCCCCCGAGAGCCTTGATACCTGTCTGTCCAGACAGATCTCTAAAAAACTTACGGTACATGCTGCGACGAGTAGTAGGGTATCCTCTGGTCAATAGCAGGTCCGGATCTTCGTCAAGGCCCGTATTGAGATGGTGCTGTAAGTGATATCCACGATACTTGAGTACATCTTGAAAGATGGGGTAGGCACCAAACCAGTTACAGGTGATGTCATTAAATCTGGAATTATTGAATACAGCATTGTGACTACCGTCGTGCATTAATATGGCGCAAGCAAGCTGTCTGCCTCCGATCAGTAGTAATGCAATCATCACCGCCCATACGGTAGGGAAGCGATAGACTAATGCAAAGCATGCCATGACGATACCCCAGTGATAGATCACTCCCCATAGTGCTTTGAGGTCACTCTTTTGGGTGAGCTCATATCGCTCTGCTATGGTGAGATAGGGTGCTGGAGATACAATTTGCATGTTCAGCTAAGTTATACAATTCATTACTATGGTGCCACATTAGGTATTGGCGGCTTATCTTGGACTTATGAAGATTTTGGTACTGGCCAAACAATGCCCCTATCCATTGGACGATGGCGCTTCGATCGCTATACATATGCTCTCCAAGGGCTTAGTTGAAGGAGGTGCTACAGTTAATCTTCTTGCATTTAATACGGTTAAGCACAGCTATGATGGAGAGATCGATATCAGGGAACTCAGTCACTATCATAGTATTCAGCTGATTGATCTTGACAATAGGGCTTCAGTGATCGGAGCTGCGATCAATCTGCTCACCAGTCAATCATATCATGTCAGCCGCTTTCGCTCTAAGAAGATGGAGCAGAAGTTGATTGCTGTATTGACTGAGCACTCATATGATATCGTGCAAATAGAAAGTAGTCATCTACTGATCTATCATGATTTAATCAGAAAGCATCACACCGGTAAGATCGTATTGCGTGCTCATAATGTGGAGCATAGGATATGGCAGCGGTATCAGTCGCAATTAGATAATAGGATTGTGGCTAAGTACCACCAGATCCAAGCTAAGAGGCTTAAAGATGTAGAAGACTATTATGCCCGTCAGGTGGATAGTATTATGGCTGTATCGGCAGTAGATCAGGCTTATTTCGAGATACTGAATCCCCATACTGCGGTTGTGCCAATCGGATTAGCATTACCATCTAAGCATCATCACCATCAAGAAGTGTCGACGCCAAAGTTTGGATTTATCGGGTCTATGGATTGGGCGCCTAATGAGGAAGGTTTACGATGGTTGCTGGAGAAAGTGATCGGCCATATTGATAGAGACGTTGAGATCATCTTAGCGGGTAGAAACTTTGACTCTGCCAATCTCACTATTCCTGATAATCCGATGATCAAGGTATTAGGAGATGTAGATGACGTAACAACCTTCTGGGATAAGGTGGATGTCTTGCTGGTCCCACTGTTTTCTGGTAGCGGGACAAGAGTGAAAATAATTGAGGCCTTTGCCCATCAAAAACTTGTGCTGACAACTACGATTGGTATTGAGGGTATCCAGGCTTTTGATGAGCAGGATGCGCTGATTAGAGATGGTGAGATAGCATGGACAGACACGATCAATGCCATCATGGATGACTGGACGTCGTATAGCACAGTAAGTAGTAGTGGCCAGAGGCTCGCAGAGGAGTATTATGATTATACAAAGGTAGCGGCAGCAGCACTGCAGATCTATAAAGGGCTGACACAATCAGATCGTAATCAGGAGTAAGAAGAACTATATTCGCATAAGCAACATAAATTTGTCGGCTTGAAGCTCGTTATACTTACATCACGATTTCCTTACCCTTTGGATAAGGGTGACAAGGTTAGGTCCTTTCATCAGATAAAAGAACTCTCTAAGCGGTTTGAGGTATACCTGATATCCATATCGGATCACGAAGTGTCAGAAGCAGATAAACAAGCTTTAGCACCATACTGCAAGTCAATAGATATACAGTTCTTACCCGAAAACAAGAGATATCTAAACCTTATGACTGGTCTCTTAAGTGGTATGCCCTGGCAGGTGAGGTATTTCTATGATCAGGAGATAGCACGCCATATTGATATGATGATAGATGAGATTGAACCTGATCACATCTATGTGCAGTTGATCAGGATGGCCCCGTACGTTTCCGGTAGCCGGATCCCTATGAGTATAGATTATATGGATGCGATGGGTCTCAATATGAGTTCTGTTGGGCTGAGTCAACTGAAGCGTGTGCCATTGCTCAGTCGGATGGAGCTCAAGAGGTGTCAGGCATACGAGCAGAAGATTTATCCCCAATTCGAGGGTCACTATGTCATCTCGCATCGTGATAGGAAGGCCATAGCCGATCGCCATAAGTTGGACTTGACTGTGGTGTCAAATGGTGTTGATACGGAGTATTTTGGTTTTAACGAGCACCATCAAGGGGAGTATGATGCGGGTTTTGTGGGTAATCTTGGATATGTACACAATGATAAAGCTGCCCACTATCTCATCGATGAAATCATGCCTTTGATGTCCGATGACTTTAGGATATTGATAGCTGGGGCGAGACCATCTAAATGGTTGAATATTAAACAACGCCGCAACATTACGATCGCATCATATAGAGAAGATGTGCGTGATCACTATGCTCAGATAAAAGTGCTTATCGCACCAATTTTCTCAGGTTCGGGACAGCAAAATAAAATATTAGAGGCGATGGCTCAGGGCATCCCATGTATAACTACCTCATTCGTTAATCAATCTCTGGGGGCAGAACCCGGAGTAGAGGCATTGATCGCTGATGATCCAAAACGATTCTCTGGAGAGCTACTGTCGCTGAAGACTAATCAAGAATTATATACTAAACTATCTTATGCAGGCAGAAGGATGGTTATGGATCGATTCAACTGGTCAGCTGTTACCGCTCCATTAATCGGTGGCGTGCTTCAGTAGTTCAATGTCTCAGGAGCGTAACTTTAAGTTAGCTCGATAGTCGCATCTGCCACGATATACCAAATCTATCCTCACACCAACCGAACTTTTTGCCAAAAGCATACTCACCCAAATCGTAATGATCTAATGGCATGAAAACCTTCCCTCCATTAGAAGATAGTTGTTCGAATAAAGAAGAGATATCCTCCTCACTATTGCACGCTACAAAAATTGAGACTGCCGGTGAAAAAGACCAAGCGTGCGTATAGTTATTCTCAGACAGTATATAAGGTGTTCCATTTAAGGTGAACTCGGCGTACTTAATAAGTTCGGGAGATCCTCCTGGCTCACCATCTGCGAAATGTATGACTCTCTTGATTTCAGAATTAGGAAATAGGCTCACATAGAAATTCATTGCTTCCTCTGCCTTACCACATTGATCGTTGACAAAAGTTAGAAAGGTAGTTGTTCTCATTTTTGACTTTTAAATACTCATGTGAATCTAATCGAAGATTGTTGGGTCGGCAAAAAAAAGCCCGACCAATGGTCGAGCTCTACTATCTTTTGGATTTCTTCTTTATCTATCACTATTGCAAGCAAACTCTAACTCCTGAGCTTGAATGAATGTATTGAATGCCCCTCCAAAGAGGAAAAGGTCATTATCCTCAACTTGTCTGAACCCTTCTCCTTGAACATAAACGCTATAAAAGTTAGCCATTCTTAATGCTCTTTGATTGAATGCTTGAGCCATCTGTAATCCACAAGGTGAACCAGTAGAACTTATCGCATTGTAAGTATCAGTAGTAACAAGCTCTACCACTTGTGAACCATCCATATCTGGATTATCCAAAGTTATATTTCTAAGTGTAGTCCCATAATCTACTGTCCAATTATGGAATGCTCTAACTGATGTGAACCCTAAGTCTGTCATATATTCTAATGCCTCTGTCGGCGTGACGATTCCAAAATTTCCTGGATCACAATTGTTGACTGTTGCGACCTGGTAAAAGTCCGTCAGTTTCAATCTAATTTCTTCATTATCCTGTGCTGAAAAAGTGGCAAATTGAACCATATAGTCAGACAGTGTCTGTTGGTTGTCTGCAGAGACGACAAGCTCTTCGTCACTTGAGCAAGAGACCAACAGCATGAGAGTAGCGAAGAGGCTGAGTAGAATTTTCATAATAGAGTAAGTTAAATAGTTAAAAAACGCGGTCATAAAACAAAGAAGGTAGTAATAATGCCATCGAATGACAAATAATAGTTGGCCAAAATCGACTTGGGCTGTCCGTACAAGTGTTTATTGACATAATGGGCCCCGAAGTTTAGATGGGTTGGGGTTAAAATTCAGGACAGAATTTGTTACCGTTTTCGTGATTGCCGACATATGATACACTCAACTCTATAGTGCTGGTGCCGAGGGTAGTGCCAGTAAGATTTCTGAGATTGGCATCATAACTTATTCCTACGAGTAACCCTTTTTTGCCGATTCCAGCAGAAACGATAAAATCCGTAGGTTGCCACGTAGAGAGGCTCCGACTTGAGCGCATCCAGAATCCCAGGTGGGTACTAAATTCGTCGGTATCTACGATCTCATATCTGAGGTTTGCCCCTACGACTGCACTGCGTGACTCGCCTTGCGACAGATAGATAGATCTTGGTTCTATCGCGGCCGTGCGGCCAATGGGGAAAGAAGCACTGGCATGTGCGGTAAATCTTGCATCGAGATTAAATGCTTCAAAATCACGAGTAGTCCTCATATCTCTATCGAAGAATGAAATATTCGGCTCATTCCAATGCTGATAGGCTAATCCGAAGTAGTAGCTATTATTCTTCTTGGGAGTGATGCTGTAGTGCAGCCCAACAGAGACATCTGGAGCAACATGGCTGTTGGCCGGGAGGATCTCTTGTGTTGGGAAGCTAAATTGATCTACGCCATTAAATTCATCTTGAAAATCAAGATTGGTGATGCTGATACCTCGCTGAGCAATACCCAGCTGTAAACCAACACTTAAATACTGAGTAGTTTTTTTGTCGAGGAGCTTATGATATGCTCCAAATAGAGAGAGTTGAGTCGTATTGTAGTTTAACAACCCGACACGATCAGAGAAGAACTGGATGCCTATCGCAACCAGGTCATTACCTGTGCTGAAGCTGCCGGGATTCCTGATGTCATACTTGACATCACCACCTACGGCCACGGTACTAAATGGGGTGTTCAAGGCACCATCCCATTGATCTCTATAGTTGAAATTAACACGATAGGTGCCAGAGTGTGAACCCGTTAATGCAGGATTAAGGTACTGTGGATTAGCATAAAATTGACTAAACTGACTATCCTGTGAAATAGCAGAACTTGATATAATCAATCCAATAATTGTAATCAAAAGGCTTGTTAATCCTCGCATAAAGCTCAAGATAGTGAGATGCACGAAATCCATAACGTAAGAAATCGATATCAAGGTGTATGGACGTCGGATAATATTGTAATTTGACCCTGTTTAACAGGGAGTTATAAGTGAAATGCGCAATCAGTCGGCTCAGTGTATGTCCGATCAGGTCTAAGCCTAATGATGCTGCCGAGATGGTGTCACAACTGTTATTTGGTGAGCGGGTAGAGATCATAGAAAACTATAAGAGCAACTGGTTGAAGATCAGATGTCTCAATGATGATTATATAGGGTGGATGGACCCTAAACAGTTAGTTGAGGTAGATCAAGAGGGTGCCCCCCCAGCGATTGCTCTTGAGATGTCGCAGCCCATCTGGTGCGATGGTCTATCGACTTATATTACCATCGGGGCTGAGCTGCCACAGTATGATGGTATGACCACTAAGGTAGCGGGTCATAGCTATAGATATAGCGGCCAAGCGATTCAACCTGACCAGATTAATAAGAGCAGCATCTATCTCGATAAGTTAGTGAGAAAATGGCTCAACAGCCCTTATCTGTGGGGTGGGCGATCACCATTTGGCGTGGATTGCTCCGGATTTACTCAAGTGGTTTTTAAGTGTCTGGGATATCCGTTATTAAGAGATTCTTCGCAGCAAGTAGAGCAAGGTGATGTAGTCGACTTTATCGAACAAGCACAGTTGGGGGACTTAGCTTTTTTTTCCAAAGACTCTGATCGAATCACGCATGTTGGAATCATCCTGGAGGGACAAAAAGTGATACATGCCTCTGGATCAGTGCGCATAGATACCATAGATCATTATGGCATTTATAATAACGAGATAGAGCAATATACTCATCGCATGAAGATCATCAAGAGACCTGTCGATATCATACAAGAGTCCTTTATTTAATATAAAGCAGTAGCGACAGAGAGGATATTGAGATTTGTATGAAGTCTGTATAGAATGCAATTGAACTGGTGGAGGTCCAATTAGAATTCAAATAAAAAGGCACCTACTCTTGGAGTAAGCGCCCTTATTATTGATAAGTGTTTTCGTTTATCTATCTCTTTATCATTTGACTTATCCCTGCCAAGCGAATTTTTTGAATGGCTCGTCAACAGGTGTATGAGCTAAGTGATTGGTGTAGTTACTGATGGTCTTTTGAGCCATACCTAATATGATGTCGAGTAAGTTCTGTTGATTATATCCTGCAGCATAGAAAGCATCTTGATCAGCCTGAGGCATATTGCCTTGGTTGTTCAGTAGGCTCAGTGTCGCTTGGCGCAATGCTTCTAACTTCGCATTTGGTATTTCTATGTTATTTCTCAGTGCTTCAGTAATTGCAGCATCAACATCGCTCATGTGAGCTATAGCGGTATGAGCAGGTACGCAATAGTGACATTTATTGTAGACGTTGATCGTTTGCCAGATCACGGTCTGCTCATCATTGTTGAATGAGGCAGTTGAAAACAGTTTATGGAGCGTCTTATATGCCTCGAGTAAATTAGGCGATTCCGCCAATACTCCATGCAGATTAGGTAGCATTCCGAAACTCTTTACAGAACCTTTTAATGATTCCTTGCTCCCTTTTGGAGCGCTTTCGATGGTGTGCACAGCAAGTTTGCTCATAATGTTTCCTTTATAAAATGACTGCCTCTCATTTTTAGTTGTTGAGTGGTGTTAAAACTTTATGACTTCCCGGCTTTTTGTCGGGGTGATAGCAAAAACGTTTTTTGGAGGCATATGATCATGCTTTCTGGGGTGATCGTTGAACAATTATGTCAAGTACGTAATGACTAATAAATTAAGCATTATGTATTCATTGACGAATTTTGATTAATATATTAATCATATTGAATAATTATGTTTTGTTGAGTAAAATAGGCGTAAATACTATTTATCAATTATATTGTATAGTATAATGGTCATTATATGTTTGATGCAGTAGAAATAAAGGATGTTAAGATCGAAATAGGTCTATTGGTGAGAGCGCTTAGAAAACAGCGTAGACTCTCTCAGCTACAATTGGCTGAAGTCTTAGATGTCTCGAGAGCCACTATCCAGAATATGGAGACTGGTAAGAACTTCACAATAGATACACTGCTCAAGGTGTGTAAAGAGATGGATCAGTTGACTGAGCTTAAAGTAAAAGTAGAGCACGTTAGAATGCAGATCATCAATACTCAATCGCTGTATTAATGGCTAAGAACAATTTGATTGATGCAAGACTTTATGGCCAAGAGATCGGTCGTATAGGTCTCGATGATGATGGAAGGAGGTCGTCATTTCAGTTTAATCCAGATTATCTACAGAGTAGTTCACACAAGAATATATTTCCAAGTACGGGCATCATCAAACGAGTAGAGCATGTACAGATGTTCAGTCAGTATAACAATATAACCTTTAAGGGCTTGCCTCCTCAGATCGCTGATTCTCTGCCAGATATGTTTGGCTCGATCATATTCAAAGCGTGGCTTGATACTAAGAATCGTTCGGAGATTACTTCATTAGAACAACTGGCATATGTAGGACATCGAGGTATGGGAGCAATTGAGTATGCTCCCATTACACAGTTGCCAGCTCATAGCGCGTTCGATATTGAGGAGATCATTGACGTGTTGAGGGAGGTGCTTGATGTGAAGCGATCATCAGGTCAACGCCAGCTGAATACTCAAGGCATAACCAACATATTTCGCTTAGGCACTTCCGCAGGAGGGGTGAGACCGAAAATTCTGATATCGGAACATAAAGAGACTGCGGAAATAATCCCGGGGGATGTTGAGTATTCAGATCACTATCATCACTATTTGGTGAAACTGGCGATGGAAGAGGATTTCTCCTACCCTCGAGAGACTATCGAGTATTGTTACTATCGGGTGTTAGTAGAGTTAGGAGTGAATATGATGGATTCTAAGTTGATCGACTCAAGGCATTTTGCCACACTGAGATATGATAGGGTCGGAGGGGAGAAAAAGCATGTCCTCACTGCCACCGGAATAACAGGATGGGATTACAAAAGCCCCGAGCATTCCAGCTATGAAAATCTATTTAAACTTTGCTCATTTTTAAAAGTGTCACAAGCTCAAATGGAGGAACTATTTAAGCGCATGGTGTTCAATGTAGTATATGGTAACGTTGATGATCACCTTAAGAATCATTCATTCATCCATGATCCTACAAGTGACAGGTGGTCCATATCGCCAGCCTACGACATCACTTTTCCACTCAATCCTCTATTAAATTTTAAACGGGTAAATCGTGCATTGTCGATCAATGGGAAGCGCAATCAAATCGGGATTAAGGATATACTGACTGTAGCAGATCGATTTACCATAAAGAACCCAAGTGGGGTTGTCAGACAAGTAGTATCACAACTACATTACTTAAAGCAGCTCTTGTATAATCACGGAGTCTCAGCACGAGTGATTGATAAGATGGAAGAGCAATTTAATCTTTTAGGGATGTAGAGATGATCAGGAGCAAAAAAAAAGTGCATCCACATGGATGCACTTTACATATTGAATTCTAACTGTACTCGAGTAAAAACTGTCGGTAGAACAGTTGGTTTCCCTACTTCTGCTTAAAGAAACACTACAGAGCTAAAATCTACGTCAAATTCAAAACACCAAACACTGAAACTATTTATCTCATCAAAGGTCATCCCTTCGGGCAAGTTTATAGGGAGTGTTACTCCATCAAATCGCTGCCCATTGATAGCAGAGGAAAGTCCTATTCCGTTGTCAAAATCTCCGTTTCTCGCACCATAAATTGCTACAGCGGGGCCTAAGCCGTTGTAAAAGAAATCTCTGATCTCTGCTTGGCAATCATTTAAGATGACCACCGTGCCACTGATTCCGTAGAGGCTGCTCACTCTTAAGTTGCCCGACTGACCAACTAATGGGTGCTCTTCTAAGCATGTACGTGCTGGATCTATCGGAGCTAACATCGGTTCCGGCTCATCATCTGCACAACTCGTTAGTATTAGAAGTAGTGCAAAGGCGAAAAATTTAAGTATCTTATTCATAGCATAATGTTTAAAATGATCTAACTATTTGCGGTTAGAGATATGTTTTAGGTTCTTTTCTCATCCCGTTATTGTTAGAATGCTATAAACCTTACAAATGGTTGCTTTGACTATTGAAAAAAAAATCGAAGCTTCATGTAGTTATCTACCCAAAAATCATTCAAATAATCCCTTCAGGTCACCATTTTATTGGGGATTCGTGACTGATTTCTTCATATGAGAAAATCTTATTTTGGAGAGAAAAACGACTTATTTTAGAACCAAATGATCCTAAGTATGGCCTTGCTTTATGCCGCAATAACTAATATTAAGTAGTCATATAGCGATTAGCTAATCCGCATTACTGCACAGCACTATCACAAGAGAAGGACTTCATTGAGCTCTTAGGGTTCACATTATATACCTGATTTTAATCGTCTACTTGTAAACCTATTGTCATTTCTCTATCTGGGAATCCTTATTTATAGTGATAGATGCCTCAATTAAGAGCGCTACTTTAAACATTATTTATTTACCATTTTACTTGATAAAAATAATCTGAATTTCTATCGAGGAGTAGGGGCGTGTGTTTTTGGTGTCTAGGCATAAATTGATTTGCGCAGATAAAAAGTATATGCCCCAAACACAAATATCTATAACAATGAACAAGTCATTAACCAGCATGCTCAAGATTGGGATTGTAGTTTTCACGGCAATCTTTTTTACGTGGATCATTTATCTGCCCAATGCGATGATGAGGGATCTATCAATAGCTTAGCATGTAATTGTCCAGGAGAGATCATCTCAAGGGCTGGTGTATATATATCAGATATAGGTGTACATAGTGGCTCTGATGCGGATGGTCTTCCTAATAATGATTTTACCCATATTATCTCAAATAGAGATGTCTTGACCTTAGGGTATGACCTTGGTCCAGAGGATGTATCCGGAGAGATCTGTGTAGTTGTTGCCTCTAATAACAGGAGGGGTGCTGTATCAATAACACGGGATAATCAAACA
>CAYPWL010000005.1:142102-143753 GCA_964414425.1 uncultured Saprospiraceae bacterium | reverse complement strand
GTTGCTAACATCTATCAAGATGTAGATGGCGCTTTATTAAGCGTAATTAACATGCGTGGAAGTGTAGTAATTGAGCGATCATTAGAAAAAGGCACGACAATTGTAGATGTAGAAGCATTAAGCAGTGGGAGTTACATATTCCTTGTTACACAAGGAACTGAAAGTCACGCTGAGCAAGTGGTTATCACTGACTAAGTCAAACCAAAAGACAAAGAGGAAATTTCGTTTACAATTAGTACTCGGTTGGGGAACCGAAGAAAAAATAAGACCAGGCAAATGTGCTTGGTCTTTTTTTATAGTGTCCCGTCTTTTTTCAATTACACGAGAGGAGAACTCTACTCACATAATCGCAGATTAACTGAGATCAACCTCTCAATGAGTGTCGACATCGTTTTGGATTATATCGTGGTGGCGCCATTATTGAAGGTCCCAAAAGTTGAGATGAAAATATATGAATAGAAAGAATATCTGCTCAATAATCTACAAATACACTACAGCGCTACCACATATAGAGCTATATAAATAGTAATACCACAGCACTCACCTCAGATTAAACTGTCGCTTACTTATCAACCGGCTGCCTCAAAATTATTTATTTGTTTCATTAGTGCAATCCAGTTGTCAAATACACACTTATAGTGTTAAGAGAGTGTACCTATTACGAAAGCTCTACGTCTCAAGATCATAACCTTTTACAAACCTTTTTCTTAAGAGTAAACGAAATGAAAAATTTAATCACCCTAATCCTCGCTATCCTTGTTTCAGGGACAACATTCGGCCACGATGTCGAATTAAGATTCACAGAAAATAGAATTGAGGGAGATCTCTTATTCATAGATATTGATATTAAAGCAACTGACTACGATTTTAACTTAGCAAGTCACAGCATCAGAGCATATTATGACCATGCCGCTCTAGAACTACTCGATGTGACCAGCCAACTACCTGAAGCTAAGTACAGCAGCCCTGCCATTGAGCAGATGTTCACAGATGGGCAAGATGTCCAACTCGGTGTGCTTCCATTTGAAGATCACATGGGATTCATCAACATGAGTGTACAGCTTGATGACAGCCGGCAAGGAGGCGTAGACATCACCACTGAGTGGACTACAGTACATACCGCAACATTCAAAATCATCGACGACAGCCGAACTGCGCAAATCGTATGGGCTCACGAAGCTAAGACAGCAGAATTCGCCACGGCATTTGTCGAAGTAGCAGAATGGGTAAATGCTGACGAAATCATCGCTAAAAGAGCCTTTGACTTAGTAAACTTCGAAGCAGAAGTGAAGAAGACAGTAGAGGAGGAAATGGTATTGGAGGTGAAGATAGGACCTAACCCTACCAGCAATGTTGCTAACATCTATCAAGATGTTGATGGTGCCATACTCAGCATAATTAACATAGGAGGAAGTGTAGTAATCGAGCAGGTATTAGAAAGCGGCACTACGGTTGTAGATGTAAAGGCCTTAAGTAGTGGCAGCTACATATTCCTCATAACTCAAGGAACCGAGACTCACGCTGAACAAGTGATAATCACTGACTAATCCAACCAAAAGAAAAAGAAGAAATTTTAGTTAAACAATTGGTATTCGGTTGGGGAACCGAAGAAAAAAATAAGATCAGGCAAAAGTGCTTGGTCTTTTTTTAT
>CAYPWL010000005.1:98047-142002 GCA_964414425.1 uncultured Saprospiraceae bacterium | reverse complement strand
TCAGACCCTATCCTCCATGTTCCAATTTTTTAAACTATTCATAAATCATCCTTCAGATTTGCATTGCAATGCGGTTAATGCCCATTTTAGCCGTATGAATAAGTGGTGTATTCCCTTTTTTGTGCTCTTGAGTCAACTCTTATGGTCACAACCTGACGACTTCAGATATGACAACTTCGTCTATATGCCTCATATCAAGAGCGTACAGTTCAATCATCTGGGGTTGCCCACCTCAGACCCTATCCTTGACCTCAATTCAGCTGGTCAGCTCATCCTCACTTTTGATGATGTATTGGGTGGTGATATCACCTACAATTACAAGCTGATACATTGTAATAAAGACTGGAATCGTACCGATATGGACGAACTGGAGTACGTCGATGGTTTTAACGATGAGGACATTGATACTTGGGCTTATTCTAACACGACCGTATCTGATTACACGAGATATGAACTCTTGATCCCTAATGACAATATCGATCCGATTATCAGCGGCAACTACCTCCTATTAGTCTATGAGGATGACACTGATCTGCCTGTCTTAACAAGGCGCCTGATGGTTGTAGAAAATCTTGTTACCATCAATCCACTTGTCAGAAGATCTATATCTGCTCTCCAACTCAAGTCGCATCATCAACTTGAGTTTACGATCAACAATGAAAACTTTAGCATCCAAAATCCCCAACGTGATGTATACGTAAGCATCTTACAAAATGGTAGATGGGATAATGCCATAACGAACCGCCAACCTGTATTTAATAGAGGTGCAGACATCAGTTTTAATTCTGCAGACTACTTTCTTTTTCCTGCATCCCGAGAGTTCCGGTTTGCCGATGTCCGCAGCCTTCAGTATCCTGGATCAGGCGTCCATAGTGTAGATCGACATCCCGATCGTATAGATGTACTCTTACAACTTGATGGATCCAGAAACGACCGATCCACATTTGATTATAGAGATATCAATGGAAAATTTGTGATTGAGAATGCTGATGATTCCAACGATTTCTTGACTTCAGAATATGTGGACGTCCATTTTACCCTGCGTGACCTCAATCCTGATATCAGTAAAGATGTATATGTGATCGGTGGATTTAGTGATTGGAATTGCCTCGGTGAAAATAAATTGACCTACAGCAGTAAGCACGAAAGTTACATAGGCAACATACTCTTGAAACAAGGATTTTATGACTATCAGTATGCCACAAGGGACCAAGATGGCACAGTTGATTATGAACATTATGAGGGCAACTCCTTTGAGACGATCAATGACTATACCTTCTTAGTGTATTATCGACCATTTGGTGCCAGATATGATCGAATTATTGGAGCTACGGTCGAGACTTCGGCATTTTAAAAATAATCTCAATTTTATCTTCAATCAATGTCACCTTTGGGGCCCAAACACCGTCTATTGGCTATATTAATCTATAAACTGGCAAAATTCATATAAATAGTTCTTGCCAGCGGTATCATAAATCTACTTTTACTGCTCACAATAACATAAGCATGAAAAAGGCTTTCTTTTCCTTCTTACTCATAGCGATACTACAGAATATCGGATTGTCTCAGGATGAATGGTCTCTGAACCGATGTATCCAGTATGCGATCGAAAATAGTTTTGACATCTATCAGTCAGATCTCGAGCTCGAGCGATCAGCCATCAATACAAAACAGAGTCGAGATAGCAGATTGCCGGATCTATCTGGTAGTGCTAATGCTTTTGTGAATTTCGGACGTAGCATAGACCCGACGACTAACTCATTCGTCACGACCACATTCTTTTCCAATGGTTATAGCCTTAATACCAATATGACACTCTATAATGGAGGCCGCATTAAAAATAGCATCCTCCAAAGTGAAGAGTTCGAAAAAGTATCAGAGGCACAGAAATCCACTGCGCTCAACATGCTTACCCTCAATACGGTAAGCGCTTTTTTCGAGGTGCTCTTTGCACAGGACAACTATGACAATGTCAATCTACAGGTTAAAGCCATCAACGATCAGATCGATCAGATGATCAAATTAGTAGATGCAGGTAGTCGGGCAAAATTTGAATTATTCGACCTCGAGGCACAGCAGGCAACATCAGAACAAGATCTTGTCATCGCCCAAAACAGAATAGACATCGCAATGGTGCAGCTCAAAGCTATCATCAATCTACCATCAGAACAAGAACTCCGGGTCAAGAAGCCAGACTTTGACCAACAAGTATATACCAATCTTGATCTGTTATTATTCGAAGATGCTTATCAGCGAGCACTGGCCTTTCAGCCAGCGACCAGACAACTCGATCATCAGATTAATGCTGCCAGTATAGGTGTAGAGATTGCAGAGTCTGCATTTTATCCATTCATCGGTATCGGAGGTAGTGCAGGTACTAACTATAGTAATCAAGGTCGAGAGGTCGTAGGCACAGAAGATATCTCCGTAAACTCTGAGGTATTAATCAATAATCAGCCCGCAGTTATCACTACGCAGAGCAGTTTTCCTGTATTCGATAACAGTCCATATGGAACCCAGTTTACTGATAACTTCAATTACGGTTTTGGTCTCAACGTCAGTGTGCCAATCTACAATCGAGGTGCGACTAAAGCCAATGTCAGTAGAGCTAAGATCGACTTAGAAAATCTGGAAACAGAAAAAAATAAAAACCTCGTAATCGTACGCAACGATCTCATGCAATTGATCACGGATGCTAAGGCCTCAAAGCTCAGTCTCGATGCGGCTGAAAAAACCCTCAAAGCAAGAGAAATATCATATGAAAACGCTGAAAAGCGATACCAACTCGGCGCTCTAAACTCATATGACTATATTAGTATCCAAGACCAGGTCAACACAGCTCGTACGAACTATCTATTAGCAAAATATGACTATGTGTTACGGGTTAAATTATTAGATTATTATCAAGGTTATCCAGTAGGCTTAGATTAATTATATAGCCGATTGAAGCTGGTAATCGATATCATCATATATCAGAATGGCTCGAAAGAAGAAATCAGGCAGACGGAAGTGGATTCTATTAATACTCTTGCTCGTTGTTGCAGGGATAGTAGCATTTGTAGGATATAAAAACTCCTCGGAACCAGAAGGCGAGGAGGTCGACACTGCCCAGACGACCAAGAGAACGATCAAAGAGACCGTGTCTGCCAGTGGCAGGATCTATCCAGAAACCGAAGTCATCATCAGTCCGGATGTATCTGGCGAGATTGTCGAGTTGTATGTAGAGGAGGGCGACTCCGTAGTGCAAGGCCAATTACTGCTCAGAGTCGATCCCGAAGTGTTCCTATCAGCTGTAGAACGCGGCGAAGCTAATCTCAATAATGCCAAGTCTAACATGGCAACATCTCGAGCGCAAATCGCATCGAGTGAATCACAAAAATTAGAATTGGAGACCTCTCTTAAACAAGCTAATCGGGTGCATGATCGAAACAAACAGCTGTTCGAAGAAGGCGTAATCAGCCAAGAGGTCTACGACCAGAGTTTAGCACAGGTGGAGTCAGCACAAGCCAGTATCGCTTCAGCTCTGGCCAATATCACATCAGCAAGAGAATCTGCTAAAGCCGCAGAGTATACTGTGTTAAGTTCTCAAGCCTCACTCAAAGAGCTCAAGACTAACCTCAGCCGAACAACAATTAAGTCTCCGACGACTGGAGTTATATCCAGCCTCTCCGTAGAAAAAGGAGAGCGAGTCGTAGGAACAGCAACCATGACAGGTACCGAGATCATGCGTATCTCAGACTTAAACACCATGGAGGCTCAAGTCGAAGTTACCGAGAACGACATCCTGAAAGTGCAACTCAATGATGATGTCGACATCGAAGTAGATGCCTATATCGACAAAAAATTTGCAGGTAAAGTTACCGAGATCGCTAACTCTGCCTCTAATGCAGCATCGGGCACCTCGAGCAGTCTAAACACTGATCAGGTTACTAACTTCATCGTCAAGATACGCTTGGACCCAAGTTCGTATCGCGACCTCACCAATGATCAGAGTGGCTACCCATTTAGACCAGGTATGTCGGCATCGGTAGAGATCATCACTGATGTACAAGATGAAGTACTATCCCTCCCTATACAGGCCGTCACCATCCGCAATATAGCTGAGGATGGCGAAGAAGAAGACCTTAAGGAAGTCGTGTTCTTATATGAGAGCGATACCGCCCGTATGGTACAAGTTACTACTGGCATCCAAGATGACGAATTCATCGAGCTCAAGACTGGCCTCGATGTTGATCAACAAGTGATCTCAGGACCTTACTCTGCCCTATCTAAAGTCATAGAAAATGGCACAGAGCTAAGGTTGAAGGAAGACGTTAATAAGGGAGAAGAGTAAGCATAAAGCTCACATTGAAATACTTAGGACTTATGAAATATCGCACACTTGGTAAAACGGGTTTAGAAGTTTCTGCAGTTAGCCTTGGCACTTGGCAAGTAGGCGGAAAGTGGGGCAGCGGATTTGACAGAAAGAATGCCCATAAAATTCTGAATGAAGCGATAGATCAGGGCATTAATTTCATTGATACCGCCGACGTCTACGAAGGAGGTCTCAGCGAACAAGCAGTTGGCAAAATCATAAGATCTCGAAGTGAAGAGGTCTATATCGCAACTAAGTGCGGCAGACAGATTAACCCTCATAACAATGAAGGCTATACGCCTAAGATGCTTAGGGGCTATGTTGAAGACAGTCTGTGCAATACCAAATTAGATTGTATAGATCTTATCCAACTGCACTGCCCTCCGATAGAGGTATATTATCGTCCAGAGATATTTGAAGAGTTCGACAAACTAAAGCAAGAAGGTAAAATCAAACACCTCGGTGTCAGCGTAGAGAAAATAGAAGAGGCCCTCAAAGCCATCGAATATTCGAATGTTTGCACAGTGCAGATCATTTATAATATGTTCCGACATCGGCCTAATGAGCTCTTCTTTAGAGAGGCCAAACGGCGCAATGTCGGCATCATAGCCAGAGTACCACTGGCAAGTGGTCTATTAACCGGAAAGTATAAGCGCAGCACAAGCTTCGAATCTACAGATCACCGCCACTTCAATAGAGAAGGTGCCTATTTTGACAAGGGCGAGACCTTCTCAGGTGTCGACTATAACATCGGGCTAAAAGCAGCTAAGAGACTAAAGAAAATATTTCCCGATGAAGTAGAACTTGTCCATGTGGCTCTACGATGGATCTTAATGTATGAAGCCATCAGCACAGTGATCCCTGGCGCCTCTCGTCTTGAGCAACTCATTTCTAATCTCGAAGCCATTAAAATGCGAAAGCTTAAGAAGGATGAAATGAAACAGATCGAAGAGATTTATCAGGAGATGATTTATCCTATGGTACACCATCAGTGGTAGATAAGTCGACCAACACTTATAGCCGACTCATCAACTCCTGACGATAGCTCTCTGATATTGGAATCTTCTCATCCTTGATCACGACGTGATTTCCTTCGATGTAATTGATGCTATCCATATTAACGATATAGGACCGGTGACATCGTGTAAATGGATCGGGCAAGTCGCTCAATAGAGCCGATAGTTTAGTTTTCATCAGATAGGTCTTGTTGGCGCTGAATATTTTGACATAGTCCCCATATGCTTGCAAGTACTTGATTTCATTGTGAGGGACTTTGTAGATACGCCTGCCCTCTTTAACCATTATCCAGGAGATTTCGGATGCGACCTTGGTTGCTAATTGCTCAATGGCCCGACTAAAAGATTTCTGAAATCGAGAAAAACTGATCGGCTTCACCAAGTAATCAAAAGCCTCCAATTCAAATGCCGTTACTGCATGCTCTGCATATGCAGTGGTAAATAGGACCAAGGGTTTAGCTGATATGGCATTCGCCAATTCAATTCCGGTCATCAATGGCATATTGATGTCAAGTAAGAGGAGGTCAATCTCCTGATCTGCTAATATCTTCTGGGCCTTCAGAGCGTCTTCAGCCTCTAATAGGATTACCTCTTGATCCATCTTAGCTACGAATTCCTGAATGACCTTCCGAGCCAAAGGCTCATCGTCTACAATCAATACGGTATAGCTCATACTCGCAGATCTATCATTAAGGTAGTCCTATAACTATAATCGGCAACTTGGACGGTCAGCTTATGCCGATCTGGATACAAGAGACTCAATCGTTTCTCCAGATTTTCCAAACCCAATCCTCCAGTGTTCTGATCTGACTTAACAGTTTTCACGATAGCATTAGATGCTATTAATTGAAGATTGGTTTCTTTCAACTCTATAGATATCTCAATATCCGGTGATTGTTTATTACAATGCTTAAAACAGTTCTCTACGATAGGTAGTAGTATCAGTGGCGCAATCAGTTCTGATGTATTCTCTGGATGGGAGAATTGAACACTATTCGGATCATTCATCCTTAATTGCTCGAGGGCTATATAGTCTTTGAGGTAGTTGATCTCCTCTTGCAGCGGGACCTCCTTTTCATCAGTCTCATAGATCATGTACCGCAAGGCATCTGACAGCTTGACTATGTACTTACGTACGGCATCTGGTTTATCCCCAGAGATCGCATAGATATTATTCAAACTATTAAATAAGAAGTGTGGGTTGATCTGAGATTTTAGTGAGCTCAGCTGGGCTTGGTGATTTTCTTTGATCAGATTTAACTCTCGATCCTTAATCTGAAACCAGTCTTGAGCAAGCTTTAGTAACGATGTCACAATCAAGAATATGGCACAGTATTGTGTTACTTCCCATACGGTATAGTAACTCGTCAAGTAATAACCAGAAAAAAGCAGATCTGATAGCTGATCAAATGAGAAATAATGTAACGCCACTCCTAAACCTAGTAGTAGTGGTATCCCAATCAGACATATCCATAATTGTCTGCGCTTAATACAATAATTCAGCAAACCTTGGTTGAGATAGACTATGATCATCATGGGCGCAATAAACAAGCCCGTGTAAATATAGTCAATCATAACATTGTTGTAGTCTTTAGTAAATAGTCTAAAGGCTACATAGAAACACGCCGCCCAAAGGACAAGGTGTAGAACTATACGATATACTGATCTTGGCATTTTGTTAAATGCTACAGTTTGGAGAACGTTTCTATATCATCGTATAGATCCTCATCATTCCCATATTTCTCTATGAATGATCTCAATTCAGTTGTGGAGGCCGTCAAAATGATTTCGTCATCCTCTCCAATTTTTTCATGCTTCAAACGGATTCTCTTATTATGAAGTAGATCTGTAATATACTCGCCATCGAACATTCTTATTTCTAATTGATCATTGTAAAAAGAAATCTTGGCGAATGAATGCGCACTGATACTGTTATTGCCAAATAAACCACTTTTAACTTTAAATGGTACAAAGTCTATATAGGTCTCATCACCGATATTAGTCAAATTAGTTAGTAGTCTTGTTGTCGTTGTATCTCCATGCTCTACTTCTTTATAGGTTAATAAATAATAAGGCAAATCAATCTTGTTAGACAATTCATAGCCTTTTGGTGCCATAGAAGGAGCTCCAATGGACATTGAAATCGTACTGTTGTTCGACTCATTGATATATCGTTCATATGTAACTTGGGCAGCTCGTTCAAAAGTCCAGATAGAGTGTGTATCATCAATTGACAAATCGTCAAACATATTTTTTATATGTTCAAAATCCTGATCAGAAGTGTCGATATTTTTGGTTCTATATGTCACCATATTTATGTCCTCAATGTTTATAAGTGTATCTCCCTCTTGGTTTACTTGGATGTCATATTGAACCTGTAGATCCGAATTTAGATCTATGGTCCATGTCCCAATAATCCGATCATCAATTTCTCTCGTATCCTCAGTATATATCGGATGCAATGACGGGAGCAGACAACTGGACATCATGACAGCTGCAATTAGGACAGCACCAACAAATTTCATTTTGCTTGAAGCATTCATACTATATGTATTTCAGATTAATAATACCTCAAGTATCTGTAAGTAGAAGCCTATCCTAAACTTTGATCGTTGAGTGCGGTCAAATCGTCGTTGAATCTTCCATTTCAGGATTCTCATCATTCATAACTCCGCTTAATAGCTCACATAATTTCAAATTGATGGGTTATCATTGCATCAAATTTTAAGTACTTGTCTAAGAAAGGTATCATCATATTCGTCCGCAATCCAGAACTCGGTAAGGTCAAGACTCGACTTGCCTCCACAGTCGGTGATGAACAAGCCCTAAAAATCTACATCGAGCTATTGCGCCATACTCGTGATGTAGTAGCACAATCTCCACATGAGAAGTTCCTCTTCTATACCAATGAGATCACGACTGGAGATCTCTGGCCAGAGGATATCTTTCATAAGTCCATCCAATCGGATGGTGACTTAGGAGATCGGATTAAGGCGGCATTTGAGTATGCATTCGAGTCCTGTGATACCTGCATCATCGTCGGCAGCGATTGTCCGAGACTATCGTCATCACATATTAAGCAGGCCTTCAAGGCATTAGAGGATCATGATACAGTAGTAGGGCCTACCTATGATGGCGGCTACTACCTCATCGGTATGAACAAGTATCACGACAGGCTATTCCAGGATATCCCATGGAGTACAGAGAAGGTCTACGATCGTACGATAGCCAAGATGAAGAAAAATAGCCTTACATACCGAGCCCTCGAGATACTCTCCGACGTAGATTATGAAGAAGACTGGCAGAGGTGGGGCTGGGAGCTCTAAGCCTAAGCTTATATCTTTTCCAGTTCTACCGTAAAGTGTCTCAAGATCTTTGCCTGTTTGGCGATGTTAAATCCTCTCGTCAACTTATGGCTGCGATCTTGTACTCGAGCCATCGTGGCTGCCACATAATCCATATGCTGTAAGGTGTACACTCTACGAGGTACCGCCAAGCGCAATAGTTCTAACTTCGCCATTCTGTCCTTGCCAGTTTGAGGATCTCTATCTGCCAGCAATGTGCCAATCTCTACACCTCTGACGCCACCCTCGATGTAAGCTTCAACACCCAGCAACTGAGCTGGATACTCCGTCTGAGGTACTTGAGGCAACATCTTTTGTGCATCAATATATAGCGCATGACCGCCGACAGGTTCTTGTATGGGTACGCCATACTCCTTTAGCTTTTCGCCGAGATAGGCGACTTGTGTGATTCGATCATGTAGATAGTCGTATTCTATTCCTTCTTGTAGTCCCACAGCAAGCGCCCCCATGGCACGACCACTCATGCCTCCATAAGTCAGGAAACCCTCGTAGATGATCGTGAAGTTGCCCAGTTGATCATACAAGTCCTTATCCCTTAGGGCGATAAAGCCTCCGATATTAACTAAGCCATCTTTTTTAGCACTCATCCACACTACACTCACCTCTCTAAATATCTCCGTCACGATCTCCTGGATACTCCAGTCCTTACATGCAGCTTCTCGAGTCTTGATAAAGTATGCATTCTCTGCATAGCGTGCGATATCCATGTATACTGGGATGTCGTACTTCTGAGCGATCTGACAGGTATCTTTTATATTTTGTAATGATACGGGCTGGCCACCTACCGTATTACAGGTTACCGTGATGTTGATAAACGGAACGTTATCCTTGCCATACTTGGTTATAACGGTCTCTAATTTATTAAGGTCGATATTCCCTTTGAATGGATAGTCAACTTGAGTATCATAGGCCAAATCAATCGTACAGTCTATTGCCTGTGCTTTACGAAACTCGATATGTCCTTTAGTGGTGTCAAAATGGGCATTACCTGGGATGACATCGCCCTCCTTCACTACCGCCGAGAATAGAATATTCTCTGCGGCACGTCCCTGATGGGTTGGAGCTACATATTCAAATCCTGTGATCTTCTGGATCGAACGAATCAACTTAAAGTAGGACTCCGAGCCTGCATAGCTCTCGTCGCCGAGCATAATCTCCGCCCACTGCTGTTCGCTCATGGCACCCGTACCAGAGTCCGTGATCAAATCGATCACGACCCAGTCGCTATGTAGGTTAAAAAGATTGTAATGAACTTCTTTAATCTTAGCAGCTCGCTCGACCTGAGTCCTGAAGTATACAGGCTCAACAGTTTTAGTCTTATAAGGGGGTATATGTGGTAATAACATCAATAGAGGTATTAAAAAAAGTGAAGTGAATTAAAAAATTGAAAAACATATATAGATCAGTCGCCCTAGGCAACGACCATAAATGAATCTCTCCTCTTGATGTTAATATGAACCTGCACGATTGCAAAGATAATAGATCTCAAGTTATTCTGCTCTTACTAAGTATACGCCAGATACAATGACACCGAGACAGACAAGATGTAATAGGCCGAGCGCCTCCCCATCAAATACACCCCATATTAAGGCTACTATTGGAATAAGATAGGCAACTGAAGAAGCAAATACTGCACTGGTATCCTGGACCAATTGATAAAATATGTACAAGGCCATCATCGTACTCACCACGGCCAGGATCGTTAGATACGACAGCGCATATGGCGCATATGGATCAGACATGACCTTGGCTGGTATATCAGTAAATGGAATCATACACATAACCGGAATACCGACCAAGAAAAATGATAGGGTGCTCAACCTCAATGGGGTCACATGGGAGAAAAACTCCTTGACGATATTAACATTAGCTCCATAGAATACACTGCCCGCAACAATCAATGAACCATAGAGCATCTGACCACTGAAGTCATCTGCTGACGAGTCGATCAAGATCAGCCCGACCGTGCCTAAGAACCCGATAAATACGCCAAGCATCTGCTTCCAGTTAGTCGCAGCCTTGAAGAATATAATGCCGATCAGCAAGGCAAATATGGGTGTAATAGAATTGAGGATACCAGCTGTAGCACTGCCTATCTCTGTCTGTGCAGTGGCAAACAAGACTGCTGGTATCGCACTACCCGACAATGCAACAACCATATACATCGGCCAACGCTTCCACTCGTGATCTTTAAAGTACATCACAAAAAATGGCGTGAACGCCAAGCCAGATATGGCCACCCTTAAAATGGCGACTTCAATAGGGTCAAATACGATCAAGGACTTCTTAATCAGTATGAAGGACGTACCCCAGATCACACTCAGAAAAGCGAGCGTGAGATATGCTTTTAGATTAGAGTTTTTGGGCATTATTGGTTGTGTGCTTGAGCATAATCAATCGTCTCTTGCCATACTCGAAACATGTTTTTATAGCAGATCTTCGCGATATCCTCGTCCGAATATCCTCGTCGCAATAACTCTGCGATCAGATTAGGATATTGAGATACATCCTTGAGTCCCGTAGGGAGTGAGTCTCCTACCCCGTCATAGTCGGACCCAAAGGCAACATGATTCACTCCTGCCAGAGAAACAACATGATCTATATGATCTGCCACCAATTTCACATCGGCGAATAAGCTTGGATTAGCCTGCTGATAGATTGCGATGAGCGAGTCAGCTTTGGGTGAGCCAAACTCTGTGCCTGCATCAATAAGTATCTTACTAAGTTCGGCACGTTGCTCCTCACGCTTCTTACGGATGTCGCCATCTAAAAATGTAGACCCAAAGTTGATGGCTATCACTCCATCCTTTTGCCCTAAGAGCTTAATCATATCGTCATCCATATTGCGCTGAAAGCCGGGTGTATACTTCCGAGCCGAAGAGTGTGATGCTATTACGGGCACCTTAGATAATTCTATAGCTTGATAAAAAGCGTTGTCCGAGACATGTGAGATATCGACCATGATGCCTACTCGATTCATCTCAAGGACTACCTCTCGGCCAAATGGACTCAATCCGCCATGAGTATTGAGGGTATCATAAGAAGAATCACTAATAAGATTATCCTTGGCATGGGTCAAAGTGACATAGCTGATGCCTCGCTTCCTAAAATACTCCACATTACTCAAGTCGTCTTCTATACCAGAGCCATTCTCCATGCCCATGGGTAAGGCAATCTTGCCGAGCTTATGAGCCTCTTCACAATCTTTGGGCGTATAGGCCACAACAAATTTATCGTGATGTGCCTGACCGATGCCCTCGACCATATTGATGAGCGTATCAGCTAATCTCTTAGATGATCCTGGTTCCTCTTGATAAGTAGATGGTAGATAGATCGACATGAATGGGGCATCAAGTCCTCCTTCTCGTGCTCGTACATAATCAAAGTCACCCTCGTCAGTCTCTATCGGTATGCCTAAGAACTCACGCTCCAACCTAAAGTTCCTCACCTTGAGTCGATACGGCAAGTCTACATGACCGTCTGTGATGATGTATTGCTGAGCTAATCTATTTGCTCGAGCATTGACATCTCCTACTGGCTTTTCATAATGCGCATACTTAGACTTACATGAGATCAATAATGCTATTGTAAATATGAATAGAACTGCGACTCTCATAAATGCCATTTTATCACAAGATGAAGAAAATTTAAAGTCTATCAGACCTCCTGTATAGGTTATTCACAGATTATCTACAGTAGGGCCATGTAAGCGTTATGTTTTTCTATTTTTGCCCCAACTAACCGTATGACATGTCGGAGGTAAAGCTCTTCTCTGGAACGCAATCCAATTATTTAGCAGAAAAGATATCAGACTACTATGGCTATGACTTAGCTGATATCGAAGTCAAAAAATTTAGCGATGGAGAGATGCAGCCCATCATACAAGAGTCTGTACGGGGTGCTTACGTGTTCTTTATACAGTCCACATTTCCACCAGCAGACAACTTACTTGAGCTATTGCTGCTGATTGACTCGGCTAAGAGAGCGTCAGCTAATTATATCACAGCGGTTATCCCATACTTCGGTTACGCCAGACAAGATCGCAAGGATAAGCCACGGGTGCCGATCTCAGCTAAGCTAATCGCTAAGATGCTGGAGGCGGCAGGTGCGGATAGAATTGTCACTATGGATTTTCATGCGGATCAGATTCAGGGATTCTTCGATATCCCTGTGGATCACCTCAAGAGTAATGCGATCTTCCTCCCGTTCTTAGAAAAAAGAGACTTGTCTAATACGATATTCGCCTCGCCAGATGTAGGAGGTGTCAAGAGAGCACGGAGCTACTCTAAGGCCTTTAAGAAGAACCTCGTGATCTGTGATAAAGAGCGTGAAATCGCTAATAAAGTGAAGGCGATAAAAGTCATCGGAGATGTCAAAGGCAAAGATGTCATCCTTATAGATGATCTTGTAGATACGGCAGGTACGCTGTGTAAAGCGGCAGAAGCTATGATCCTCGAGGGTGCCAAAAGCGTCAGTGCGATATGTACACACCCAGTTCTCTCAGGTAATGCCTATGAAAACATAGAAAACTCTAAGCTAACCGAGCTTATCGTAACAGATACTATACCGCTTAAGAAGAAGTCTTCTAAGATCAAGGTGATCTCTTGTAGCAAGCTTTTTGCTCGAGCCATTAGGAATACTCATGAGTATCGTTCTATCTCCTCATTGTTTGTAGAGGATTAATTTGATTCTTTAAGACACTTTGACTATCCATAGATTATTGACAAATCAATAATCTAAAATCTGGGCATTGCATCACTACTGACAAGTAGGCGACATAATCGAGTGATCCATCAATTACTAATAGCTCTAATCTATCCTTATAGTGCTGGCACTCTACCACCATCTACTGGCAAGTTGATCCCGTTGATATAACCTGCGATCGGTGAGGCTAAGAATGCTACCGCAGCACCAACCTCGAGTGGATCTCCGATCCGTTTAGCGGGGATTGATTGCGCTAATCCTTCCATGTACTCCTCATAGCTATGACCAGCCTCTTTTGCCTTTGGACCATATAGTTCTTGTAATCGCTCTGTAGCTGTAAATCCTGGCAGCACATTGTTGACAGTGATGCCATGGGGGCCTAATTCGCCAGCGAGGGTCTTTGCCCAGCTGGCTACCGCCCCTCTGGTGGTATTGGACACCCCGAGTCCAGGTATAGGCACCTTAACAGATATAGATATAATATTAATGATGCGACCATAGCCCGCATTCTTCATACCCGGCACGAGAAGCTGGGTCAGCAATTGATTGCAGATGAGATGATTGTTAATCGCTTGGATGAAATCCATTGGTTGTGCATCTAATACATTGCCTCCAGCCGGACCACCAGTATTGTTGATGAGGATATGATAGGTCTTAGATAGACTTAAGGTGCGAACCTTCTTGATCAGCTCTTGCTGATTAGTGAAGTCTGCTACAAGGTAATTGTGATCTTGCCCTTTGGAGATATCCATGTCCATTGACTTAATGACAGCAGACATCTTTTCTGGGCTCCGGGATACCAGTGTTACGCTCGCTCCCAATGAGGCTAGCTGGATAGCTGCCGCCTTGCCGATACCTTTTGAGCTACCACATACCAAGGCATTTTTACCGTATAGATTTAAGTCCATTTCTCTTCTTTGTTATACGTTGATTTAAAAGTACTATGATTGTAGATTAACTATTCAATTTCCAAAAATTCATAGGCTCATTTATAATTTTCTGTTTCTTGATGCCAGTTGTGATCAATTGCTGACAACCGCTCTGATTACATTACTTTTATCGCAAATAGAATAGGTTTTTTTGTCACAGAGATCCTGCATATACTTCCTATCCGATATACACCTTGGCATAGATACTGAGCACCCCTCTCATGTCCGTGAACAAGCATTAATCTCATGGCTCAATGCTGTCCAAGAGGATGCTAAGGCGATCTACATCGTTGGCGATCTTTTTGACTATTGGTTCGAATATAAATCAGTAGTACCTAAGGGGTATTTTGAACTATTCTCAGCCACGAAAGCCATTGTTGACAGTGGCATACGGATCACCTATCTCACGGGCAATCATGATCTATGGCATTATGGGTACTTATCGGACCATATAGGTATCCAAGTCTTGACTGGGCCGATTACTGAAAGTCATGATGGCCGCAAATTTTACATCACTCATGGCGATGGTATCGGCAAGGGAGATCTGGGCTATAAGATCATTAAGGCTATTCTAAGTGATCGACTCTGTCAGCGACTCTTTAGTGTGATACATCCCACTCTTGGCTTACAATTAATGAAATACATGAGTAAGCGGAGCAGGATGTCTCATAGTGGAGATGACAATTCGACTGATCACCATCATCAATACTGTAGAGAGGTGTTAGCTCAGCAATCAGATATTGATTACTTCATCATGGGTCATCTCCATATCGCTGAACATACTGACATCGGTAGCGCCGCTTATATTAATCTGGGCGATTGGACCTCACTGTATACCTATGCTAAGTGGGATGGCAATCAGATACAACTGTTATGCTGGGATATAAATAGCTAAATCAATCACGAACCTGTTATTAAGTAGAAAATTCAGTCAAGCCTATCTACACATAGAGTACAATTTTGGCTTTGTGTACACATGCGTGTATCTTTCGGTTCTAAATCTATATTATATGACAACAACAACTATTCGTGAATTAAGAGCGAATATGAAAACCTATTTTGATTCACTTGAGGATAATAAAGAAATTCTCCTGGTGCCGAGGCAAGGTGACAAAGAAGCGATTGTAATTATGACACTTTCTGAATATAACAGCATAACTGAAACCGAGTACTTACTTTCAACTAAATCAAATCGAAAAGTAATTGAAAAAGCTCTTAAAGAATTGGATAATGAAGAAGTTACCGAATTCAAGATTCAAGAATGAATGTGTTATTTGCAAATACTGCTTGGCAACAATATGTATACTGGCAAAAAGAAGATGAAAAAATTATCCTTAGAATTAATGAATTGATTAAGGCTAATCAAAGAGATCCATTTAAAGGAATTGGAAAGCCAGAACCACTACGTCAAAATTTGAAAGGGTTTTGGTCAAGAAGAATCACCAAAGAACATAGATTGGTCTATCGAATTATTGGTGACTCAAAAACAAAAAAACGAATTGAAATACTAACATGTCAATTCCACTATGCTGACAAATGAAAAAGTACAATCGAGTAGACGGTTTCGCCGCCCCTAATTAAAAGGAACGAAGTGCGCCTCTACCTATCCGTCAGGCGGATCTCATTGATCTACCGAAGTACAATGAAGGCATGACCATTTTAGGCTGCCCTCCATGTCATGGCTCCTTCCCTCCAATGTAGCTCAAATGAGTTATTCAGTCTTTTTTTATGAAATGGAACTAAATAAGAAAGGAATCGTTATACATGTTGTGGCAGAGAGACTAATTCAAGGATTTCGCCTACATATAATTATATCAGATAATAATGACTAACGGTACAGTTAAATTTTTTAACGAAAGTAAAGGGTTCGGATTCATTACACCAGACGATGGTGGCAAGGATGTGTTTGTTCATGTAAATGGATTAAACGGAACAACAATTAATGAAGGAGATAAAGTTTCTTTTGACGTAGAAGAAGGGAAAAAAGGACCAAATGCGGTCAATGTCTCTTTGACATAACAAGAAGATTTATAGTATAAAACTATATCAGCCCATCATTTTGTGATGGGCTTTTTTTATGCTATACTTCCAAGTTCTGAGTTACTAATTAATCAAGAATCAATTCTAAAAGGCACGACTACATTAGGCTCGACTACCCATTTGATGGTTCCTTACCTTCAATGTTCTCCAGACATTGACCCTGAAGATTCAGGGATCGGTTAGTCCCCACACAAGAACCTAAGTTCTCATTTTGATAACTTTTGCTTATCTTCGTACAGTGAAAAGAATAGTTGCTAAACGAACAATTCGAGAGTTTTGGGAGAAGCACAATGAATCAAAAGAGTATTTACAGACTTGGTATCTCATTGCCAAAGCTGCGGAATGGAAAACTCCGAACGATATAAAAAAGTATTATGCCACTATAAGCATACTTAAGAACTCAAGAGTCGTATTTAATATAAAAGGTAATGATTATAGACTCGTCGCGAAGATAAACTACAACAAACAATGGCTATTTATCAGATTCGTTGGCACGCATGAAGAATATGATAAAATAGATGCAAACACAATTTAGCATGAAATTGATTACGACAGAAAAGGAATACGATAAAGCATTACGACGTCTTGACGAAATTTTTGATGCAAAAGCCAATACGAAAGAAGGTCAAGAAGCTGAGGTACTTGCTCTTCTTATTGAGGAGTATGAAGAGAAGTATTATAAAATCGAATCTCCTGACCCAATTACGGCAATACGGATCCGTATGGAAGAAATGGAAATGAAACAAAAAGATCTAATAGATGTAATTGGATCTAAGGGAATTGTATCAGAAGTTCTAAATAAGAAAAGAAAATTAACAGTGAATATGATTCGAAAACTATCTGATAAATTGAATATTACCGCACAGATCCTAATTCAGGAGTATGACTTGAATAGATAAATACTGTAGATAACAGCCAAAGTGACATAAGATTTATTCCCTCTGTCATAGATCCTCCTCATATTGTCAATAACTTAGGATTCATCTGACCAAAACAAATCCAAAATAACCAGCTAATTGACTTGAAATAAAAAAAGTGCGGTGGACCACAGCACTTCCGTATTATTACACCTTCATGATGTCTTTCTCCTTAGCGGCAAGCATAGACTCGATCTTCGATGTATAGGTTTTTACCATACTATCGACTTCTGCTTCTTTTTTCTTGCCACTATCTTCTGGATATCCGTCCTTCACTTCCTTCTTGATGAAGTCGATCATCTTATGACGTCCATTACGCAGGCTCACTTTGGCATCCTCTGCGAGTGACTTAGCTTGCTTGGCAAGATCCTTTCTACGATCCTCGGTGAGTGGTGGTATTGTGATACGTACGAACTCACCATCATTCATCGGTGTTAAGCCTAAGTTCGCTTGAAAGATGCACTGCTCGATGGGTCCAAGCATATTCTTCTCCCAAGGTTGAATCGATAATGTTCGGGCATCAGGAGTAGACACATTGGCCACTTGAGTCAACGCTGTCGGCGTCCCGTAATAATCTACTTTTAAGCCATTAAGAATTGATGGAGAGGCCTTTCCTGCTCTAATCTTAGTCAATTCACTTCCTAAGTGATCAAGAGTCTTATCGAATAAGTCTTTTCCGCTTGCTAAGGTGCTTTCTATTGTTTCCATATATACATCGACTTGTTAGTCTACTTTAAAACGGATTCAATTATACTAAAAGTTTCGAATACGCCTTAGAATTCAATGTAGTCTTGCCACCAGATAAAAACTTGTCCACTTCTATAGCTGCCTCACGGCCTTCACTGATCGCCCATACTACGAGCGATTGTCCACGTCTCATATCACCTGCAACGAAGACCTTGTCCACTGTTGTCTTGTAATTCTCATCAGAGACATTGCCACGATCTGTAAGATTTACTTTCAGATCATTGATCAGTCCTTCGTGCTGTGGATGTATGAACCCTACAGCTAACAGTGCCAGCTCACATGGTATCGTACGCTCACTGCCTGCCACTTCTCTAAATGTTGATCTTCCTTGATCTTTATCGAAGTACCATTCTATATCTACGAGCTTAACACCAGTCAACTCTCCTTGATCATTGCCGACGAACTCCTTGGTCAATATCGCCCATTGTCTATCGCAGCCCTCTTCATGTGAGCTAGAAGTCCTTAACTCCATCGGCCACAGCGGCCAAGGCGTTTCCTCTGCTCTTGACGCAGGCGGCTTAGATAGCAACTCTATTTGGGTGACTAAGGTCGCTTTATCACGATTAGATGTGCCGACACAATCTGCACCAGTATCTCCACCGCCGATGACTACTACGTTTTTATCTGTGGCAGCGATCAATTCTTGCTCAAACTCAGTCTGCCCAGCTACTTGTCGATTGCGCTGTTCTAAGAAATCCATTGCAAAGTGGACTCCTTTCAGCTCTCTCCCTGGTATCGGTAGATCTCTGGGGATCGTACTACCTCCACTCAAGACTACTGCGTCATATTGATCGACAAGCTCTTGGTGTGTAATGTCGCTTCCTACGTTAGTGCTAGTACTTATCGTTACCCCAGATTGCTCCATGATCTGAACCCTACGCTCTACGATCCACTTCTCCAATTTGAAGTCAGGTATGCCGTACTGGAGTAATCCTCCTACTTTATCATTGCGCTCATAGAGTGTCACGAGATGTCCTGCCTTATTCAACTGATCCGCTGCTGCGAGTCCAGCGGGACCACTGCCGACTACAGCCACTTTCTTACCAGTGCGCTGGATATTCTCTTCTGGTGTCACCCAGCCTTCTTCGTATGCTTTTTCGGCAATCGATTTTTCGATATGCTCGATTGTCACGGGGTCATTGTTGATCCCAAGGACACAGGCTTTCTCACAGGGTGCCGGACAGATGCGACCCGTAAACTCCGGGAAGTTATTTGTACTGCTGAGTATCTCAAAAGCTTCCTTCCAATCCTGCTTATAAACCGCATCATTGAAGTCCGGAATGATATTACCCAATGGACAGCCATTATGACAAAATGGTATGCCACAGTCCATACATCTCGCTGCTTGATCTAAGGTCTTCTCCTCAGGATACTCCACATAGATCTCCTTATAATCCTTGACTCTTGATTTAGGATCTCTCTTGCCTGGCAGATCCCGATCAAACTTCATAAATCCTTTTATATCTCCCATGTTCTTTCTCTTAATTTAGCTCATTACTAATTCGGCCTTCTGAGCCATCTCTTGCAATACACGCTTGTACTCGACTGGCATGATCTTTATAAAATTGTTCTTAGCCTTATCCCAATCTTGTAGGATATCCAAGGCCTTCACTGAGCCCGTATATTTAAAATGATCTCTCACTAATTTTCTGAGATCTTCGAAGTCCTGCTCACCGAGCGCTTCTATTTCTACCATCTCAGGATTAATATGATTTTCTATATCACCAGTCGTGTTCAATAGATAGGCTTGACCACCACTCATACCAGCGGCAAAATTACGGCCTACACTACCCAAGACGACCACGGTACCACCTGTCATATACTCACATCCATGAGCACCTACACCTTCGACGACAGTCTTAGCACCACTATTACGGACAGCAAAACGCTCTCCTGCCACCCCTCGGATATAGGCTTCGCCGGATGTCGCTCCATATAGGGCCACATTTCCGATGATGATATTCTCACTTGCTTCAAATGGCGCTTCTCTATCAGGCGTGATAATGAGCTTAGCTCCACTCAGACCTTTTCCAAAGTAATCATTGGCATCACCCTCTAAGGTGAAGGTCAATCCATTGATACTAAATGCTCCAAATGACTGTCCCGCTGATCCTCTGAATCTAAAGTTGACTGTGTCATCATCAAATCCGGCGCTACCATACTTCTTAGCGATTTCGTTGCTGAGCATCGCTCCAACTGTACGATCTGTACTGACTACTGGGAATATACTTTGGATGGTGATCTTCTCTTCAATAGCTAGTTGTGCATACTCTATCAATGAGCGATCTAAGACATTTTCTAACTCGTGATCTTGAACTACATTATTATAGTTGACTTGTGTATCCGTCAACTCATCTCTGAATAAGATCGGACTTAAGTCCAAGTTATCCAGCTTCCAATGCCCACGATCTTCTCTCACCTGCAATAGGTCAGATCTTCCGACCATCTCATCTACCGTCCTAAATCCTAACTCTGCCATGATCTCTCTGAGATCTTGCGCTAAGAAGTGGAAGTAGTTCACCACGTGATCTACCTGACCGGTAAATTTCTTACGCAATTCTGGATTCTGTGTGGCGATCCCTACAGGGCAGGTGTTGAGGTGACACTTACGCATCAAGATACATCCCTCGACTACTAATGCCGCTGTCGCAACACCCCACTCTTCTGCTCCAAGCAAGGTGGCTACGGCCATATCTCTACCCGTACGTATCTGCCCATCTGCCTGAAGGACTACACGGTTACGTATTTTATTTTGTATCAACGTCTGATGTGTCTCAGCGAGGCCTAACTCCCATGGCAGACCAGCATATCTGATCGAACTCCACGGTGACGCTCCTGTCCCGCCATCATGTCCAGCGATGAGGATATGATCAGCCTTACCCTTGGCAACACCAGATGCGATGATCCCTACGCCTGCCTTAGAAACGAGCTTCACACTGATACGTGCGTGCCTGTTAGCATTCTTAAGATCAAAGATCAGTTGCGCTAAATCTTCAATCGAGTATATATCATGATGGGGCGGCGGTGATATCAGTCCGACACCAGGAGTACTATTCCTTACCCGTGCGATCCAGTTGTCAACCTTGTGTCCAGGTAGCTGTCCACCTTCACCAGGCTTGGCACCTTGTGCCATCTTGATCTGTAGCTCTACGGCATTCGTCAAGTAGTTGATCGTCACTCCAAATCGTCCAGAAGCCACTTGCTTAATTGCCGAGCGTTCCCAATCTCCATTGGGCAACTTATCAAATCTGGCTTCATCTTCTCCACCTTCTCCACTATTGGATTTTCCTCCAATGCGATTCATCGCTTTAGCCAGTGTGGTATGTGCCTCATGCGATATCGATCCAAATGACATAGCACCAGTAGCGAATCGTTTCAATATGGACTCAACAGGTTCTACCTCATCGATTGGAATCGAATCTCCTTTTTTGAATTCGAGCAAGCTTCTTAGTGTACAAGCATTCTCGTGTTGATCGTTGATGGCCTTGGCGAATTTCTTATAGACTCCAAAGTCTCCTGTCTTAGTGGAATGTTGCAACAAGTGTACAGAGGCTGGATTGAACAAGTGGAATTCGCCTCGACGCTTCCATTGATAGACACCCAGATCAATAAGCTCATTTTGAAGTTCATCCTCAAAGGCTACTCTATGCTTGGTCAACGCCTCTCTGGCCAACATATCAAATGTCATTCCCTCAATCCGAGAGACGGTACCTTTGAAACACTTAGCGACTACTTCAGAAGAAATCCCTAAGGCTTCGAAAGCCTGCGCTCCTCTGTAAGATGCTACTGTAGATATCCCAAGCTTGGACATGATTTTTAGTAAGCCCTTATTAACGGCTTTAACATAAATGCCTCTATACTTTTCAACATCATACTCGTTCTCGAGCTTTCCACGATTGTAGATGGCTTCTATACTCTCATAGCTCAACTCAGGATATATGGCATCAGCGCCATATCCCAATAGCGTTGCAAAATGATGTGTCTCTAATATATCTCCACCTTTGACTATGATCGAAGCCTTCTGACGCAATCCTTGATTCACTAAGTAGTGATGCACAGCACCAGTACTGAGCAATGATGGCACAGGTGCCATCTGATCTGAGACCTTAGTGATGTTATCAAGATAGATCAGGTTAACGCCTTTCTTAATGGCCGCTTGGACTTGCTGGCAGATGTCCGTCAATTTGGCTTCTAAGTCGCCATCCTTATGATCCTTGCTAAAGGTACAATGCACCGTAGCGCCCTGATAACCTGCTATACCGATATGCTTGAGCTTGTTATAACTCTCAGTGTCCAAGACAGGACTCTCCAGTCTGATAAATTTGACGGTGTTCTTCGCCTTATCGAGGATATTACTGCTACTGCCTAATACGGTCTTAAGCGTCATATACTCCGCCTCTCGTAAGGAGTCAATCGGAGGATTAGTTACCTGCGCAAACTGCTGTCTGAAGTATGTCGAGATGTGCTGAGCATATCTTGATAATACTGCCAGTGGCACATCAGCACCCATAGATCCAATTGGATCTTTCTTAGCTCGCAGCATGCCATCGATGATCAGCTCTTCATCCTCGAGCGTATATCCATGTGCAGTCTGTCTTAAGATTAATGGGATATCGCTTGTCGTCTCCTCGCCTGACTGAGCTGGGAGGTCATCTATATGAACTTTAGATTCTTCTAACCAGTTGCCATAGGGGAGCTGATTGCAGATGGCTTGCTTTAGTTCTTCATCTCCAATCACACGCTGCTGATCGAGATCCGCAACCAAAATCTTCCCAGGCTCCAGTCTTCCCTTCTTTACGATTTTAGCTGGATCGATAGGAATCACACCAGTCTCTGAAGCCAAGATGAGATAGTTATCATCGGTCAGGCAATATCTTGATGGGCGTAGTCCATTTCTATCGAGCGTACCACCTATCAAGGTGCCGTCTGTAAAACACATGCTGGCAGGCCCATCCCAAGGCTCCATGAGTGCCTCGTGATACTCGTAGAAATCTTTTTTGTAGGACTCCATGTACTCGGCATTTTGCCATGCCTCAGGAATCATCATCATCAATGCATGAGGTATGGAGCGACCATCAGCCACCAAGAACTCAAGTACATTATCAAAAATCGAAGAGTCACTATTCGTTGGATTGAATAGTGGGAACATCATCTCCAGTTCTTCTGGAGTAAATAGTTCACTGACTATATCTTTCTCTTTTGCTCTCCACCAGTTCTTATTGCCCTCGATGGTATTGATCTCACCATTGTGCGCAATGACTCTAAATGGTTGTGCTAACTTCCAGCGAGGTACTGTATTAGTCGAAAATCTCGAGTGAACCAATGCCACTGCCGAGGTTAGATTTTCATTCTTTAGATCTAAATAGTATTGTCTCACCTGCCCAGACGTCAGCTGCCCCTTGTAGATCATCGTCTTAGTAGACAGTGATGGGACATATAGATCGTGCTTGTACTCTGGATAAGCAGCAATCACCTTATGCGTCAAGTATTTTCTTAGGATGAGCAACTTGCGTTCAAAAACGTCATCAACCTGGTTTCCGTCCTCAGGCACAAAGAACAGGTGATAGATATCTGGCTCGGAGGCGAATGACGACTCTCCTAATATGCTGCTCACTACAGGGACCTTCCTACGACCGATAAGCTTAATCCCAAGATCACTGGCCGCTTCGCCTATTTTGGTATAGATCTCATCTCTCTTTTCTCCTTTCGGAAAAAAGAAAGCGCCAACGCCATACTCCCCTTGTTTGGGTAATTCGAATGAGAGACTTTCTGAAACAAATAAAGCGTGAGGAACGTGTATCAAAATGCCTGCACCGTCACCGCTCTCTGGGTCACACCCACAAGCTCCTCTATGCTCCATATTCTCAAGCATCGTAAGTGCATCTGATACAAGATTATGCGAATATTCTTTTTCGAGATTAGCAATCATCCCTATCCCACAAGCGTCACTTTCTAATTGAGGCACGTATAGCCCTCTTGGCATTTCTTCCTTTTTCATGTCATCTGATTAAAAACAAAAACAGCTTTTAAAGCATTACTTCTACAACGACTTTCATTTTTCCTGACTTTGCGCAGTACTCAAGTCAAATTTCACTTACACGGCATCCTATTGAGTCCCACTTAAATACAAAGCTTCGGAACTAACTAAAATAGTAGAATTCAAGAACACTTGAATACCCAAACGACAGCTTCACTATTAAGAAATGGTCTAATTTGATTTGGGCGCTGTCTTACAGGTTCTTCACCTCTGATACAATTGTCTGGATACTATCCTTGGCATCACCAAAAAGCATCTTAGTCTTCTCATGAAAAAAGAGCTGATTTTGGATGCCGGCATAACCCGTACTCATACTTCTCTTAAGGACAATGACATGCTTAGCATCCCATACATTGAGGACCGGCATCCCATAGATCGAACTGCCCGGATCATCGACGGCAGCAGGATTAACGACGTCATTAGCCCCTACTATGACGACCACATCCGTGTTAGGTATGACATCATTGGCATCATCGAGATCTAAGAGTTTTGGATATGGGACGTCCGCCTCGGCCAAGAGCACATTCATATGTCCAGGCATACGTCCAGCTACAGGATGTATCGCATACTTGACGTCCACGCCATTAGCCTCCAGGAGGTCATCCAGCTCCTTTAATACCTTTTGCGCTTGGGCAACGGCAAGGCCATATCCTGGCACAAACATCACTGACTGAGAATAATAGAGTAGTATGGATGTGTCAATAGGATTAGTCGTTACTGCCACTTGACCTTCAGCACCCTTAGCCGCTGAACCAGCTGCGCCAAAACCTCCAATCAATACATTGAACAAGGATCTATTCATCGCATTACACATCAGCACTGTTAGTATCGTACCAGACGCCCCTACAAGGATACCTCCTACGAGCATCAGGTTATTATTATAGATCAACCCGGCCGCAGCCGCAGAGAGTCCTGTAAAAGAATTGAGTAATGAGATTACTACAGGCATATCTGCACCACCTATCGGAGCCACAAATGACCAACCATAAAACAGGCATAGCACCATAAATGCCACCAATATGGCAGTACTCACACTGGATACAGCCACATACACAAAGACACCGATGATGACTACTAAGAATATCTGATTGATCAGACTGTGCTTAGGCCAGGTGACTTGACTGTCCTTGATTCTGCCATCCAGCTTGAGATAAGCAAGCATACTACCCGTAAAGGCAATACAGCCAATCAACAAGGCAAATAACGAGATAACCTTGCCTCCTGTATCAAGTGACACCGTAGTCAGCTCGACAATAGAAAGTATAGCCGCACATGCACCACCCAGTCCATTGAAAATAGAAACCATCTGTGGCATGTCAGTCATCTTGATGCGCTTAGCTGCCAACCAACCGATCAATGCTCCTATAATTATTCCGCCGGCTATCCAGCCATAGTTCCCATCTCCTTCGATACGATTATCGACAAGACTACCGATGATGCCTACACCCATACCAAAGGCTGCATACAGATTACCCTTACGAGCACTGTCAGGGCTACTCAGCAATCTTAAGCCCCAGACGAATAATACGGCACCTATCAAATAGGCTATGTCAACAAGTGTTGTAATTACCATAATCAATGTGATTTATTGTTGATGATATATGAAGCCTATTTCTTCTTCTTTTTAAACATTTCTAACATGCGATCTGTCACCGCAAATCCCCCAACCACATTGATCATACCCAATGCGATAGCAATCGTCCCCAGCGCTAAGGAGAAGTAATCCCCCGCATCAGAACGCCTAATCAAAATGATCGCTCCAACTATGATTACTCCACTGATCGCATTAGCTCCAGACATCAGTGGGGTATGTAGAACAGTAGGCACCTTTGAGATCACTTCAAAACCCAAAATCACCGTGAATATTAATAAGTATATCAAGAGCAAATGCTCCCCAATAAATTGTAATAGACTTTCCATGTTATGCTTTTTTAGAAATGATTGACTTACTCAGTATCTCATCATCTGAGTTGAGGTCTATGGCTCCCTCGTTTACTATATGCTTTAGAAAATTCAAAATGTTATTACTATACAGTGTACTGGCATCCTGAGGCATCCGATTAGCAAGATTGCTATCTCCTATGATACTTACTCCGTTATGATTGATGGTAGCATTATCCTCACAGACTTCACAGTTGCCCCCTGTCGAGGCTGCTAAGTCTACAATTACTGATCCCGCCTTCATTGATTCTACAGTAGACTTGGTGATCAACTTCGGTGCTGGGCGTCCTCTTAATTGGGCGGTGGTGATCACTATATCACTACCGATGGCCTTTTCTTGAATCAAGGCAGCCTGACGTTTCTTGTAATCTTCAGATTGCTCTACAGCATACCCTCCAGCGTCTTTGTCATCTTGAGCACCCTCTACTTCAACAAATTTAGCACCGAGACTCATGACTTCCTCTTTAACAGCGGCCCTCGTATCAAAGGCTTCAACCATCGCTCCAAGGCGTCTGGCTGTGGCTATAGCTTGGAGCCCTGCCACACCAGCTCCTATGACTAACACTTTAGATGGCTTGATACTACCTGCGGCAGTTATCATCATCGGCATATAACGTGGCATATGCTGTAATGCTGCTAATACCGCCTGATAACCAGCTATTGATGCCATCGATGATAAGACATCCATAGACTGCGCCAAGGTAGTCCTGGGTATCATATCCATACTGAAGGCAGTAACTCCTAAACCTGTCAGATGGTCACTCAAGCCTTCATTATTAAACGGAGCATATTGACCGATCACAACGCCACTTGGCTTCATAACTTTGTACTCATCGTCAGTAAGGTCTGGCGTAATCTGGACAAGTATATCACTATCACTGATAATCTGATCTCTACTTTTGATCAAGACTCCCTCAAAATCGTCATCGACAAAATGGTTGCCCTCACCGATGCCAGACTCAACATGAATCTCGCCGACGACTTGTAAGAGCTTAGCAACGTTGTTAGGGACTATAGGTGAAATTGAAGCACTCTTGTCCTTTAAAAAACCTAAGATCATAAGATTGCACTTTTAAAATAGCCTACTAATTTAACCTTGTTTTTCACTTCTGAGGGTGTCTTTAGCTATAGATCGTAGTTATTACATTGAGCTGGATTATCAATTGTAGTGAAACAAGTTGAAAGGTTTTTTAATTTTATCCTTTGATGTTAGGAAGTAAAGCCAAGGACACTATTGCCAAAATGAATGGCTTCATTGATTTTAAAATGGGGCTCGTAGGAGCCTTATTTATGGGGTCGATGGTGTTTTGGATCAACCATGATCATGGTTATGATGAGGCCCTAATCGCTGGCTTGAAGCAATGTTCTTACACTTTTTTCTTTGGTGGGCTATTCATAAAAATGGCTGAAAATATAGCCGTCACTCGCAAAAATCGTGCTTGGGGTGTTTTTATAGGTGGCTTATTACCACTCATCCTTACGGCCATACTTACTTATACCGTGCACTCCATGAAGGGGACTCCCGAACCTCTGAATAGTACCATCCCAACCATAATCAGTGGATGGATCAGCTTCACAGGATGGGCATGGCTTAAGACGAGAAAATAGATTTCAGACTTTTATTTCTTCTGCTCCTTCATCCAGGATATCCCTAACCGAATCTCATAATACGGATACTGCCCATCGAAAGCCTCATATACTGGCTTAAGGTCTTTAGGTTGATTTAAATCTTGCCACTTAGTGCCAATAGTCTCACATTTCTCTTTGCTGATGTACTGCTGCAAGTCGATGGACTCGCCTTTCTCATATAGCGTTCCGATATGACTATATATGGTTAGCAGTTGTAGATTTCGTTCTGTAGCAATCTGATTCGGGTTCTTACCTTCGTTTAATAGCTTCAAGGTTTCAAGGTAGGTCTTGCCCTTGATGGACTTCTTATGATTTTGCGTGAGGAGGTAATCACGGATCACTTCAAGCACATGCTCTCCGTAGTCCTCTTTTTTCTTGACGCCTATGCCATCTATCATCAATAGATCATCGACAACGATCGGTTTGGCCTGTGCGATCTCCTGGAGTGTTGCATCATTAAACACCGCATATGCGGGAATTCCTCGGGCTTTAGCAGTAGTCAATCGCCATTGTCTGAGCTGCTCAAACAATTCATCTCGCACGAGCTGGCCCTTATTAATTTTCTTTTCGGCGGGCTTAGATTTCTCAAATTTCACCAGGTCCACCTTCTGACCTCCAGTTAACACATCCATCGATAGCGGGGTAGCCTTGAGCGCAGAACCAGACGTATAGTCTATGGACAGTAAACCTTGATTGAGTAGTTGTGTGATATAGTCCTTCCAATCCAAGAAAGGAAGATCACGACCAGCGCCATAGGTTTTGATCTCGTTATAGTTGTTAGCCAACACCTCTTGTCTACTCGAACCTCGTAGGATATCAATGAGGATATCCATTTTTACATTTTGATTTGTGCGATAGACCGCCGAGAGCGCTTTTTGAGCGATGATCGTACCATCGAAGACTTTGGGAGGGCTCAAACAATTATCGCAGTGCCCGCAACTCTCCGCTCTGAACTCTCCGAAATAATTGAGGATAAGATTAGTCCTACAACTCGAGGCCGTGGAGCACTCCCACATGCGATCCAACTTCTCAGTTTGGACTTGCTTGAACGTTTCATTACCCTCTCCCTCATCGATAAATTGCTGCAATCGCATCTTGTCCGCCCAACTATAAAATAGTAGGCATTCTGAATCCAATCCATCTCTTCCTGCTCTGCCGATCTCTTGATAGTATCCTTCTATATTCTTGGGTAGATTATAGTGAATCACGAATCGCACATTGGACTTGTCGATACCCATCCCAAATGCAATGGTAGCACAGACGATACGGATCTCGTCATTTTGAAATCGCTGCTGTACTCGATTACGACTCAGACTATCCATCCCAGCATGATAATATCCACTCTTATAACCTGCCTCTTTGAGTTTCTTAGCCAGGCTCTCTGCACCTTTCCGACTTAAGCAATAGATGATCCCCGTTTCATTCTTATACTGAAACAAGAATCTCAATATCTTACTAAATCTATCCTGACCAGCAGTAGCACGTATCGTCAGATTAGTTCGCTCGAAGCTCCCTAAGAACATCCGAGCATCCGTCATGCTCAATTGCTTGAGTATATCTTGTTGAGTGGCAGTATCCGCCGTAGCCGTAAGGGCAATCAACGGGATCTGAGGAAACTGCTGGCGCAACATCCCAAGCTTAGTATACTCCGGTCTGAAATCATTGCCCCAGACAGAAATACAATGCGCCTCGTCGATAGCGATCAAACTGATCTTGACACTCGTGATAAACTTAAAAAATCGCTCTTGCAACAGACTCTCAGGAGCCATATATAACATCTTGAGCGTCCCCTCTTGGATCATCGTATTGATGCCACGCTTATCATCTATTGACAATCCTGAATGAATACATTCTGCGGCAACACCGAGCTCCTTGAGCGCAGTAACCTGATCCGTCATCAACGCAATCAAAGGCGATACGACTATGGTAAGACCGTCTAGGCATAATGCTGGAATCTGAAAGCACATCGACTTCCCACCGCCCGTAGGCAAAATTACCAATGCGTTATCGCCGCCGATGACATGATCTACGATATCAGCCTGCATAGGTCTAAAAGACTTATAGCCAAAGGTGGATTGGAGTATGTCTAATGGCTTATTGCTCAATAACGCTGTTCCTATTTGACGAAAGAACTGTAAAAATGATCAAATATTTACTAATCAAGCAGGTCAATACCTATGTGACTTCTGGTCAGTCAGAATTGCTCAGTTCCCCAAATTTAGAAATTTGGATAGCCTAAGATCTATACGTATCAACACAGCATAACAGGCCTATGGGTGAACCTCCAAGAGCCACACATCAGTTACTGAAGGCTAAGATGCGAATCATCGCAATAAGGCGGAGTCTTAGTCAGCTTACACGTGCAGATTGACACCTTACGCTCCGACTTCACTTCAAATTTCAATGGCTTAATCTTAGTGCCGTTGTGAAATCCATTGCAGAATGGCTGATCCTTACTATAACCACATTGGCAATACAGATAAGTACCCGCTGGTAGCACCTCTTGATATGGTGTAGTCCCAGTATTCTTCTCTTTCTTAAAGTCCTTGTGCAATTCGCTCTCCTTATGTGGTGACATCATGAATGGATAGAGCAGGTGCGAGTACCAAGGATCTTTAGGGTCCTCAAGCAAGCCGAATTTTTCTGGGTATGCTCTGGTAAACTTAGCCGTTCCAAACATCTGATCCCATAAAGAAAAGGTATTACCAAAATTGCCATTAGGATCACTGACATTATCCGCCATTGAAGATCCATGATGAGAAAAATGAAATGCCGGAGTGATAAAGATGCGTTCGATCACTGTCGCAAGAGGATTCAGCCACTTATGCTTGTAGAGTGCTGTGTCCCATGTCCATGTGCTATGCGTGCTCGTAACAATGATTTGCTTGAATAACAACCCAAATATCACTGCAGGCGCTAAGCCTAAGAATGTACAAATCGCGCCCCACCAAAGGTTAGGCATTAGTAGATAGTACACCCAAGAATTGCGATAACTCACTAATATGCCCATATCCTGAGCGGCATGGTGTACTCGATGATGCTTCCACAACCACTCATACTCATGAGCCGATCTATGGTACCAATATTGAGAGATATCGTCTATGAACAAGTAGAATGGTATCGCCAGCCATAAGGACCAGCTCTGCAAAACATTGGATAGCTGAGGTAATAATGCGTCACCGACAAATACGATCAGCAAGACCTGAACAGTCTTAGTAAATGCCACTACAAAAAAACCAAGTAGCTCTAATATCCAATCCGTCTTATCTCGATTATCATTGTGATAATGTCCAAGTATAACCTCTATCAAAGCAAAAAATAGCAATATTCCTATTACTGCATAAACATCAATATTGGGGATATTTAACCATTCCATTTAAACGTAGTTTTGCGTTTTTTTTCTTACTTACATTCTAATATAGTACAATCGTACTAATTCATCAGAATGAAAATTGACACAAAAACCAAAATTGTCTTGGGGGCTGTTGAGCTCTACAATGAGCATGGCTTTAGTAATGTCAGTTTTCTTAAGATCGCAGAGAGGCTATCGCTGAGCCCGGGCAACCTAACTTATCATTACCCGAAAAAGGACGACTTGATGAGTGCCATCTACTTATATTTTCAAGCAGAACTTATGAAGAGTCTACCGCTTGAGGTTACTGCTATCACTTTGAGTAGTTTACATGATCAGATGGCTGGTTTCTTTACACTCCAGAAAAACCTCAAGTTCTTTTATTCTGACTTAGTCGATATCGTTAGGGCATATCCTAAAATCGGTGAACAGCATACACAGCATATCGACAACCAGATATCACGCATGCAAGCTGTGATCACAGAATTAGTTCGAACTGGACACGTAAATGAATCTAAGTCTCCTGACACATACTTACTTCTATCACATCAATTGTGGCAGACGGCTTCTTTTTGGCTCTCTCGATGTATTGTCAGAGGGATGAATCACGACTTAGCAGAATTTAGAGAGTATTCCTGGTCATTAGTCTATCCCCACCTTACGGATATTGGTAAAACAGAGCTCGCAGCGTTAATAAACATTCAAAAATTTACTTAGTCTTACAACATAACAGCAGAAAATTTTGATAAATTGATCGTATAAAATATAGTCGTATGCCTACAGCAATAAAAACCAAATCTACAACAGATGTCAAAGCATTATTTGACAGTCAGGTTAATCATCAGCGCATCGTAGCAAGATCAAGTGCCAAAGAAAGAATCCAAAAGCTTAAGAAGCTGCATCAAGCGGTACTCAATAACAAAGAGAAAATCCGCAAGGCATTACACGAAGATTATCGTAAGCATCCAAGCGAAGTAGACCTCACAGAGATCTATCCAGTGACGGGTGACATCAAGCACACCATCAGTCATCTGCGCAGATGGATGCGGCCACAGCATGTTAATACACCGCTCTCATTGATGGGCTCCAGCTCATGGGTGCACTACGAACCTAAGGGAGTTTGTCTGATTATATCTCCATGGAACTTTCCACTTAATCTGACTTTTGGCCCGATGATCTCGGCGATTGCGGCTGGCAACTGCATCATGCTCAAACCATCCGAGCATACGCCTCATATCTCACAAGTCATGGCAGATATGATCGCTGAGCTGTTCGATCCACAAGAGATTACTGTAGTCCAAGGCGGTATAGAAAGCTCTAAGGCCTTACTGGAGTTACCATTTAACCATATATTTTTCACCGGTGCTCCATCGATAGGTAAAATCGTCATGGCCGCAGCAGCGAAAAATCTTACCTCCGTAACATTAGAATTAGGAGGAAAGTCTCCAACTATCGTAGACGAAACTGCAAACATAAAGACTGCGGCTAAGCGTATCGCTTGGTCTAAATGCCTCAACAACGGGCAAGTCTGTATCGCTCCAGATTATATCTATGTCCACGAGAGCAAGAAAGATGAACTGATCGATGCCATCAATTCCAATATCAAAAAGATGTATGGTGATTCTATCGGTCAGTCAGAGTCGTACTGTCGCATCGTTAATAACAAGCACTTCAATCGTGTAAAGAGCTATATGGATGAGGCCATGAACCACGACGTCAAAATCGAAGGTGGTGGTAAGATGGATGGTGATCAAGACTTTATCGAGCCAACGATCATATCCAATGTCAATGCCGAGATGGACTTGATGCTACATGAGATATTTGGGCCGTTACTCCCTATCATGACATACAGCAATCTTGATGAGGCATTAGACAAGATCAATAAAAAAGAGAAGCCGCTATCACTGTACATCTACAGTAATAAGAAGAAGAATGTAAACAAGATCATCAATGAAACCAGTGCCGGTGGTACGTGCATCAATCACAGTGCTATCCACTTCTTTAATAATAATCTGCCTTTTGGCGGGGTAAATAATAGTGGGATCGGCAAGGCACATGGCAAGTATGGCTTTGAGGCATTTTCTAATGCTCGAGCGGTATTAAAACAATGGAGCCCTATGAGTGCTATCGAGTTAATGGCGCCTCCATATACCGATCTAAAGCAGAAATTGATTGACCTGAGTATTAAATATTTTTAATGTCCAAAAGACTAAAAATCATCCTCTTAGTACTCCTCATTATAGGAGTTATTGCATTCATTGCTTGGCGGATGATTAACCCTCCTGGGCCTGTCCTTGATCCCGTAAAAAATGAAATCAGAGATCGAGCCAGTAAAGATTGGGCTGAGGTAGAAGCTCAAGTGACTAAAAATCCCTTGAAAGATGTATTCTTCGGTGACATGCATGTGCATACTGCATTCTCATTTGATGCATACATAGGGGGTACAACTGGCACACCTGATGACGCCTATCTATTTGCCCAAGGCACGCCCATAGATGTATTAGGCGAATCGGTTAAGATCAAGAGGCCGTTGGATTTTGCAGCGGTGACAGATCACTCAGAGTATCTTGGCGAGCTATATACTGTTAATATCCCAGGTGCTCCTGGCCATAATACGCTTATGCCAAGAGGGATCCGAGGGATCGGCATAGATACAGCTAAGCAGACTGCATTTTTCATGAAGATGTTGCGCAACACAGGAAATGCAACTAAAAATCACCCACGGTTCTTTAGAGGATATGAAACAACGATAGCAGCATGGGATATCGCTCTCGAAGCGGCTGAGTCACATTATAAACCTGGAGAGTTTACCACATTCGCCGCATACGAGTGGACGCTCGGCATAGGCTTAATGCATGGACATCGCAATGTCTTCTTCAGAGATATGGTTGTGCCAGATTACCCCATCAGTGCGATAGAAGCTACCGATGAAGAGCAGCTTTGGCAATCTTTAGATGGATTCAGATCAGAAGGCTCCACAGTTATGGCCGTACCCCACAATAGTAACCTTAGTGGCGGATTCGCATTTCCGGAGCAACGAGCAGATGGCTCACCTATCGATCAGGAATATGTTGAACAGCGCAATGCTAACGAACCCCTTGTGGAAATCCATCAAGCAAAAGGCAACTCCGAAGTTTATGCCAGCTTCTGGGAGAATGATGAATTCGCAGATTTTGAAAATTATAACCAGGGTCCTCCCTTGATCAATAATTTTGTCAGACATACTCTCAAGCGGGGTCTCAAGTATCAAGATGAGCTCGGCACGAATCCCTATAAATACGGACTCATCGGCAGTACGGACTCCCACAATGCCACACCCGGTAATACGGAGGAGGATGACGACTATATCGGCAACCACTGTCAGATAGACCTGAGAGCAGAAACTCGAGTAGGTCGAGACTGGATATTAGACCCTGAGGTCAAAACCCATATTGCCGTCAATCCTGGCGGGCTCATGGCTGTATGGGCTCCTGCCAATACGCGATCAGATATCTATGATGCCATGGCTAATAAGGAGACCTATGGCACCAGTGGCACTCGGATGAAGGTCCGATTCTTTGGAGGCTTTGACTTTGAGTCGAGATATAGCAACTATGATGAGCTGGTAGAAGATGGTTATGACAAGGGCGTCCCAATGGGTAGCGATCTATCCATTGATGGTCAGTCTGGAGAGTTTAGCAATACCCGTGGACCACTGTTCATCGTATGGGCGAGCAAAGATCCCATCAACGCCAACTTAGATCGCATCCAAATCATCAAGGGATGGTACGAAGACGAAGAGATGAAAGAAAAGATATACAATGTCGCCCTGTCAGATGATCGAACCGTTAATGTAGATGGTAGTGTAGATCCCCTCACCGATGTAGTCGATCTCGCTACTGGTGCCGTTGACGAAACTCTTGGCAATGCTGAGCTCTCTGTGGTCTGGAGTGACCCTGACTTCAATCCATCTGTGGATGCGTTTTACTATGCACGAGTATTAGAGGTTGAGACGCCTCGGTACAGTCTGTGGGATGAGATCAGACACGGCGTAAGCTATCCAGAGTCTGTACCACGCACGATACAGGAGCGAGCTTGGAGCTCACCGATCTGGTATACTGCGGAGCGATGAGGTTACGAATAACAATTTTATTTCTTAGCCTCCTAATAGTAATGGGAAAAGCACAATCTATCACGATACCTCTTTATGAAGCGTCCGCCATAATTGAAGACACCGTTCGCTATCAGGATGGTATTAAGATGCTCTCAAATATTAAAACACCTACTATAGAAGTCTTTCTACCAGATAATGATACACAAGAGGCAATCCCAGCAGTACTCATCTGTCCAGGTGGGGGATATGGATTCTTGGCATATGATTGGGAGGGCACCCAAATCGCTCAATGGCTCAACTCACATGGCATAGCTGGCATAGTTCTCAAATATCGCCTACCAAAACCTGAAAAAAAAGAAAACAGTGTTGAACGAATTAGACCTATGATAGATGCTCGCCAAGCTCTTCAACTCATTCATGCTCAGACTGAAGAATGGAACCTTGATCCTGAATTAATAGGAATTATGGGTTTTTCAGCTGGCGGTCATCTCGCGGCTTATGCCTCAAACGCTGATTGGGTGTCATATCCTTCTGGTTTATCTCAGCAAGAAGTGGATGCGATTATCAAAAGATCAAAATTTGCCTTTAGCATCCTAATATATCCAGTTATCAGCATGAAAGATGGCATTACAAATGATTGGACCAGAAATAATCTATTTGGCAAAGCGGAAGTTCATTATGATCTACAGGACAGAGAGCAACTGATACAGATCTACTCAAACGAGAATAGAGTCTCTGAGCTTTCTCCTCCAACTTTCCTTGTTCACTCTAATGATGATGACGCCGTACCTGTTAAAAACAGTCTTTTATACTATGACCAACTCCTCGAGTATAATGTGCCTGCTGAAATGCATCTGTACCCCTCTGGGGGACATGGTTATTCTCTTTTTTCAAAAGGAGAAACCGAACAAAGCTGGGGCGAGCTATGTATTAATTGGTTGAACTCACTGCGCAATAAATAAACATGACTATAAAAAATACACCTGCAGAAGCTTTTGCTTCTATTCCAGACTATCCCTTTGAGGCTAATCTGATGGAAGTCGGTGAAGGCCTTACCGTACATTATCTCGATGAAGGCCCCAAAGGTGGCCCCGTGGTATTACTACTACATGGTGAGCCGAGCTGGTCATTTCTATACAGATTTATGATCCCTGTATTCACCGAGGCGGGCTACCGAGTAGTTGCTCCAGATCTCATAGGATTTGGGAAATCCTCCAAGCCTACTGAGCAGACAGATTATACCTACGCCAGTCATCTTAGTTGGATGACTGCATGGTTAGATAACCTCGGACTTACGGGCATCAATCTTTTTTGTCAGGATTGGGGCGGACTAATTGGATTACGTCTCTTGGCAGCACAACCCGATAAATTTGATCGACTTGTGGTTGGCAATACTGGGCTTCCTACAGGTGAGCAAAACTTCCCAGAAGCATTCCTCCACTGGCAAAAATTCAGTCAAACTGTAGATGTATTACCTGTTGGTAAGATTCTCCAGAATAGCACCGTTCGTAAACTCTCAGATGCAGAGGTGGCAGCATATGAAGCACCATATCCAGATCCATCGTATATGGCAGGCGCCAAGATATTCCCTTCTTTAGTACCAACCTCGACAGATGATCCTGAAGCTGGTAATAATAAAAAAGCTTGGGCCGTACTCATGCAGTGGAACAAGCCCACGCTTACTTTATTTAGTGATAGCGATCCGATTACTAAGGGAGGACATAAGGCTTTTCAAAAATTCATGCCTGGAGCTCAAGGACAACAACATACGATCATCGAAGGTGCAGGCCACTTCCTACAAGAAGACAAGGGCCCAGAAATCGCTAAACTCATGATTGAATTCATCAAAAACACATAGATCATGCAATTAACTAATCAGATACATCCGACTAAAGAGCAGTTCAAAAAATTGGTCGCAAGCTATCCTAAGGATACGCCGGTAACTATGATCAATATCCTAAAGTTTAAGGCTAAAACGGGGTCAGGTGATGAGACAGGCGTTGAGGCATACACGAGATATGGTCTCAATACGCTGCCATTTATGAAGAAGCATGGAGCACAGCTCATCTGGCGAGGTCGGGTAAATAACACGCTGATTGGAGATGATCAAGATCAAGCACATCTGGTGCTATTAGTAAGGTATCCAGCTCTACAAAACTTCATCGACATGACCTCTGATCCAGAATATGTCAAGATCTCAAAGGATCGGACTATTGCCTTAGAATTCGGAGGGCTCTGGGCATGTGAGGAGGAGTATTTGATCGGTAGCGAGTAGCCTCGCTACAATTTCAATAGCTCACCTCGTCAGGCTTACTCGTCCACTTATTATCCTTGATTCTATATCGCCAGGGCCAGTGAGCACACTCTTCAGCATAAGCGATGCCTACTCGAGGTCCTGCAATAATTGATTCAGGCACGATTGTTTCCGCATCATATATCCTAATAGGACAGTTAGCGGAGAATAGAGCAGTCTTATTCAGCTCGGTAGTAATACCAAAAGCTTGTGTCCATTTACCTGGACCATTGGTTAGATTGTATTGTGCACCTTTTATCCCTCTTCGAGATCGTGCGATGTCATAACCTAAGGTGAGTTCTACCGCTCTGACTAATATGACATGACCTTGATTGATCGGGCCGGTTATAACATTGAATAGGTGATGAATCCCATAACATAAGTAGATATAGCTGTTGCCACCAGGATCAAACTGATGTGCCGTTCTCTTGGTACGCTTATCAGGATACGCATGGCTGCCCTTATCATCTGTAGCGCGATAGGCTTCTGTCTCCACTATGCGGCCTGCTACTGTCTCACCATTGATGTCACTGACAATCACCTTTCCTAACAGGTTCTGTGCCATGTAGAGGATATCATCATTTTGATAATAACCCTGTGGTAATATCTTATCCTCGGCGAGTATAATTAGGAGACTCTTTGGTGATCGTGATATTGTGCGGATGACTCTCGAGCACACCTGAGCTGGTGATCTTCACGAGTGGCGACCCTTGAATCGAAGGAATATCTTTCGCTCCACAGTAGCCCATACTGGCTCTCAGTCCCCCAGTATATTGAACCATAACTTCCGAGATGGTTCCCTTAAATGGTACTCTGCCTTCGATGCCTTCTGGGACTAACTTCTTGACGTCGTCTTCGGCATCTTGGAAGTAGCGATCCTTAGATCCTTTTTGCATAGCACCGAGTGAGCCCATACCTCGATATACTTTAAACTTACGACCATCGTATATCACAGTCTCGCCAGGGGCCTCTTCAGTCCCTGCGAATAATGATCCACCCATAATCGTACTGGCTCCAGCAGCTAATGCCTTAGCGATATCTCCTGTGTAGCGGATACCACCATCCCCGATGATCGGTACACCAGCCTTAAGCCCTGCTTTAGCAGCATTCATGATTGCGCTGAGCTGCGGCACACCAACCCCAGCTACGATACGTGTCGTACAAATACTACCGGGGCCTACGCCCACTTTTATACCATCTACGCCGTGATCGATCAGTGCTTGAGCCCCTGCCTCAGTAGCCACATTACCACCAACTACCTGAAGGTCTTTAAACTTGGTTTTTACCTCTTTGATACACTTCAATACGCCTTGGCTATGACCATGTGCTGTATCAACAATGATCACGTCTACACCTACACTCTGTAATGCTTCCACTCTATCAAAAGTGTCAGCGCTGATCCCCACAGCAGCACCTACCAGTAAGCGACCATGACTATCTTTACTGGCATTAGGGTAACTCTCTACCTTGATAATATCCTTATAGGTGATAAGTCCGAGCAAGGTATTTTTATCATCTACTACTGGTAGTTTTTCGATCTTATGCTCTTGAAGGATCGCTTCTGCCTGCCCTAAGTTCGTCCCAATTGGAGCTGTGATCAGGTTCTCCTTGGTCATGATTTCTTTAACCTGACGGCCCAGATTAACTTCAAATCTGAGATCTCTATTGGTCAAGATCCCAACCAGCTTCTTATTCTTATCTACGACGGGTATCCCCCCAATCTTGTAGGTGCGCATAAGATCATGAGCATCCTGAAGGGTTGCATCTGGCCTTAGCGTCACTGGATCAATGATCATCCCACTCTCAGATCTCTTCACTTTACGGACCTGATCAGCTTGATCAACGATGGGCATATTCTTATGAATAATACCAATCCCTCCTTCTCTTGCCATGGCGATAGCCAAATTGTATTCTGTAACTGTATCCATAGCTGCGGAGACGATAGGTACGTTAATCGTGAGCTCACGAGTCAGTTGAGACTTGATAGATACATCTCGAGGTAGAACTTGTGAATACTGCGGTACTAAAAGTACATCATCGAATGTGAGTGCCTCGACAATTGGGCTAAATCGTGTGGTAGCGTTATCCATGCACAAAAGTAATACTATTATCAAAAAATTTCCCTTTACACGATTATTCACATCGTCGTCTATCGTCATTAAAAGAGAATATTAAATATTTGTAGCATGGAGTTGTACACGGACGAATATTTCATGCAGCAAGCCTATAAGCAGGCACTAAAGGCACTCGAAGAAGGAGAGGTGCCCATCGGAGCAGTTGTTGTCGCGCAAGATCGCATCATCTCACGGGCTTATAATCAAACCGAAAAGCTCAATGACACCACCGCCCATGCTGAGATGCTCGCCATCACTTCGGCATCTTCCTATTTAGGAAATAAGTATCTCAAGGATTGTACGCTGTACGTGACCCTTGAGCCCTGTGTCATGTGTGGCGGCGCTGCCAAATGGTCACAAATCGGCAGAGTAGTCTACGGCGCAGAAGATCCTAAATATGGATTTATGAAATATGGGAAAGACTTGCTTCACCCAAAAACCAAACTCGAGTTTGGCATCCTAAGTCATGAGTGTGGTGCTCTGGTAACAGAGTTTTTTAAGGCCAAGCGGAAGCTGAAAGTTGATTGATTACTAAAGGGTTCTTACGCTAAAACCCGGATTTGATTATAAGATTATGTTAAGCAACGTGATCAAGGGTTAAAGCTTTTTTAAGAGCCATACGTGGATGGCAAGTCATCGTTATTATTGTAAGACAACCACTAAACTATGAGCAAGATCACTTCCTATCTCGGACTACTAGTAATCGCATTGATCAGCATGTCTTCGTGCAGCAATAATCTGAAGTATTTTACCCAAGATCTCTATCATGAAAATAGATGGAGTGATTCTGAGCTTGAACGTATTCAATTCTACGTCTCTGAGGATGTCATCCTGCAGCGCAAACTCAGTGGGGAGAGTAGTAAAATCACTGATGGCAAGATCCGAATTGTCGACGGCAGCAAAATTGAGGAAGTCATCATCAAAGCAGGTACGCCTGGTATTCTGATCGATACCCCTGAGCGAGACAAATTCGTAGTATCCTTTGATTCGGATGATGAGAGTAAGTATTTGGTGTTTGGAGCCAGTCCCAAGGCTAATGGTAGATATGTACTCCTTGCTAAAGAGTGGAAGCGCAGATATGGTGAGGTGACTTATGGCAACCGTATCTATGAGACCAGCACCGCCAGTGCTTATGCCGCCCTTCAGGTAGACCTCAAGGAAGCCAGAAGAGTGAGTGTTAGGTCTAACAAGGCACGAGGTAATCGGATAGAGTAGGTCTATTGGAGCGGACTTTAGTAAAAGCCTCTTACGAGGGGTTACCTATATCACTTGGTCTCTACACATATGATTATGCTTAGCAAGCAGAGATCTCTCCGCAAGGTTGAGATGACAAAATCATTGCAACCGATCCTCTGGTTAAAACAATCAGCTTTTTATTAAATAGCGCTTAGCTCTATAAGGCTACTGACAGAGTGTTATACTATCTTATGCCCACAAAAAATACTTAGCATGCGGGCATTCATTCTTTTTAGTTTCATAACGATCAGCACATTAGCGTTGAATGCGCAAGATTATTACTACGCTAAATATGCACCTTTTGAGTCGAGCATACCCTCACCAGAAGAGTTCTTGGATTACGGCATCGGTGATTATCACACTCGCCATGATCAAATCGTAGCCTATCTCAATGAGTTGAGCGAGTCAAGTGATCGAGCTAATCTAATCGACTATGGGAAGACCCATGAGCGCCGCCGGCTGGTCATGCTTCAGATCAGTACTCCAGATCAATTGAATAACATCGAGGAACATAGGCAGGAGCACCTCAAGTTGGTTGACCCTTCATTAGACATAGATCTCAAGTCTTTGGCCAATCAGCCAGTCTTTGTTAATCTGGCGTTTAATGTACACGGCAATGAGCCCTCTGGTTCGGAGTCAGCGCTGCTCGCAGCATATGTGCTCACCGCTTCCAATCATCCCGATATTCAAAGATTGAGAGAGGATGGCATTACATTCTTAGATCCATGTATTAACCCAGATGGTCGCGATAGACATACGCACTGGGCTAACAGTCGCCGAGGGGTCAAGGTCTTAATAAAAGATCCAGTAGACGCCGAGCATATTGAGGCATGGCCTCGTGGGAGAACAAATCACTTTTGGTTTGACCTCAATCGTGACTGGCTTCTTGCCGTCCATCCCGAATCACAAGGTAAGTTAGAATGGTACCACAATTGGTATCCAAATGTGGTAACCGACTTTCATGAGATGGGCACTAATAGCTCCTACTTTTTTGAGCCCATGAAAACTAATGGATCCAAAGATCCAATCATGCCCAAAGCCAACTATACTACCCTCAATGATGAATTTGCCAAATACTATGTAAAGGCGATGGATGAGCTGGGCTCATTTTACTTCACTAAAGAAGTATTTGATGGCACCTATCCGGGCTATGGGTCTTCATATCCTGACATACAAGGTGGCTTGGGAATCCTCTTTGAGCAGGCTAGCTCAAGAGGTCATGTCCAAGAGACCCCCTTGGGCGATCTGACTTTTCCATTTACGATTAGGAATCAATTTGTCAATGCCATAGCAACCGTCGAGGCTGCTGTCGACAACAAAGACTTGATGCATAGCTATCAAAAAGAGTTTTTCCAATCAGCGTTGAGCAATGCAAGATCTTCGGGTATCCGATCTTATGTGATTAGCGAAGCCTATGATCAGAGCAGGATGCGCGCATTTTTAGAGTTGCTCTTGAGGCATCGTATCAAAGTATATAGCACCGATACCGAGGGACAATATGTTATCCCTACCGAGCAGTCTCAGTATCGCATGGTTCAGACGATGTTTGAGACGTATAGCGAGTATCAGGATAGTGTGTTCTATGATGCCTCAGCGTGGTCATTGGCCAATGCATATAACATAGATTACCAAGCTTCGGGATCTGTGAGCGCAGCTCAGCAGGAGCTAACAATGGAAGATCTTATAGTGGAGGCGAAAAACGTATCTCTTTCTAACTATGCCTATCTGATATCGTGGGACGATTACTATGCTCCAGCGGTATTGCATAAACTATTAGAACAAGATGTGAAGGTATTGGTATCACAGAAGGAATTCACTCTGCCGACGACTACTGGCGATCGAGAATTTAGTTATGGCACCATGGTCATCCCAGTGCAAAAACAGGACATCGAAAAAGAAGAACTCAGAGCGATTATTCAGGAAAGTGTGCAAGATTATGGCATCGAAGTTCATTCGAGTGAGACGGGTTATTCACTACAAGGCGTAGATCTCGGAAGTAGATATAACAGCCCTATCACCCAACCCAAGTGTATCATGCTGGTAGATGATGGCACCAGTGGTTACGAGACAGGGTTCGTCTGGCATCTACTAGACCAACGAGTAGAGATGCCCGTTACTAAGCTCAGAACGTCCAACTTCAGAAGGGCCGATCTCTCCAATTACAATACGCTCATCCTTACCTCTGGCAACTATAGTTCTCTGGATAGCTCGGATATCGATGCCATAAAAGAGTGGGCATCTCAAGGAGGCGTGATTATCGGCTTGAGAGGCGCTGTACAATGGTTGATCAACAAAAAAATCGTCAACGAGTCTCTTAAAAAGAATGAAGAAGATGGCGACGAGGAAAAACCATTGGTCAGGGAGCACTATATCCATGCTTCAGAAATTGATGGAAAAAATAGTGTCGGTGGGGCCATATTTGAAATCAGCCTTGACCGAACTCATCCCATAGCATATGGATATCGCCAAGATAAAATCCCTGTATATCGTAACAGTACTATATGGCTAAAACCAAGCGACAAAAAGTATAGCAACATAGGTCTGTACTCAGATGATCCACATATTGATGGCTTCATCACCAAGGATAATCTTGAGAACAACTTGAAAGGTTCTGCTTCTATCCTTGCGACTCGTATTGGCTCAGGTGGTGCAATACTATTTGCCGATGATCCTAACTTTAGAGGAACCTGGTACGGGACAAACAAGCTATTTCTTAATGCTATCTTTTTTGGAGATCGCATAAGGACGTTTTAGTAACATTGAAAGGTTTCGGTTTTAGTGCTTAAGCCTGTAATAATGTACCTGCGAAGTCAGAAGATTTCTCCTATCGTCGAAATGACAAAAACAAACACTCTTTTTGTCATTTCGAGTGAGGCACGATTGAGCCCGCCGGCCGGCGAGGCAGGAAATCTTCTGTCATCAGGGCAGAGTGCTCAGTTTTAGTACTTAAATCTGGAGCTATTCCCCTAACCGAGTGTACACTGTTAGAGGATCTCTCGATGAAACATAAAAAGAACTTGTGCAAAAACTCGGCAAGAGGACGGGAGTTCTTTGCCTTAACTTAACAGAAATTCGGTTGAAGGTGTACTCACCTATCAGCAACTCCACTCTATGTGTTCGGCTTTAGTGCTTAAAGCCTGTAATAATGTACCTGCGAAGTCAGAAGATTTCTCCTATCGTCGAAATGA
>CAYPWL010000005.1:0-97947 GCA_964414425.1 uncultured Saprospiraceae bacterium | reverse complement strand
TGTAATAATGTACCTGCGAAGTCAGAAGATTTCTCCTATCGTCGAAATGACAAAACAAACACTCTTTTTGTCATTTCGAGTGAGGCACGATTGAGAAATCTTCTGTCATCAGGGCAGAGTGCTCAGTTTTAGTACTTAAATCTGTAGCTATTACCCTGAGCGAGTGTACACTGTTAGAAGATCTCTCGATGACTCATGAAAAGAACTTGTGCAAAAACTCGGCAAGAGGACAAGAGTCCTTTGCCCAAAATTAATAAAAATTCGACTGAAGGTGTCCTCACCTCTCAGCAACTCCGCTCTAAGTGTTCGGCTTTAGCGCTTAATCCAAAAGTTCGAATGTGCGAAGTCTGCATATTTCATCGAATTAAGCCTCTACTTCATCGAAATAAAATGACAGCAGCCCCAATATCAGTATATATTTTTAAAAAAAGCCATGGGGTCAGCTTCACATGCCATATCAGTCATCAAACAGAATCGAGCACTCCAACGAATTGGTAGTAAGACCTTTCTTAATCTCCCTGATCAGAAGAAAACTGATCTGCGACAAAGATCGTTTTCAGCTAAGGATTGGCGCAAGAGTTATAGTAAATCCCATGTTATGCCGTGGCAAACAAAAGTGCTACTCACGTTAATGACAGTCTGCACGGTAGCATTGGTAATTGTATTATTTAACTGGCTCAGTAAACCATATTAACAAAAAGGGATAAAAACTCGGCAAGAGGACGGGCGTCCTTTGCCCATACTTAACAGAAATTCTGCTGAAGGTGTCCTCACCTCTCAGCAAACTTTGCAAAAAAACTGTATCTACGCTGCATTAGTCCCAGCGAGCATCGGCACAAAACTAAAATTGCCGAATAGCTCTTCGTAAGGTGTTCCATCGGCGGTCTTGGTGATGCGTTTCATACGCTGGACATCTCCCTCCCCCACAGGTATAACCATCTGTCCTCCAACCTTCAATTGTCGGAATAATTCCTCTGGAAAAAATGGTGCTGCTGCAGTAATCAACACCTTGTCAAACGGTGCAAATCGTGATGCTCCAGCAAAGCCATCTCCATAAAGTGTTCTGATTCTACCAAATCCTATTTTAACTAAAAACTTGGACGTCTTGTCAAACAGCACTTTTTGTCGTTCAATGGTATAGACTTTAGCACCGACATACTGAAGGACTGTAGCTTGATATCCAGATCCAGTACCTATCTCAAGTACCTTATCACCACGCTTGATGTCGAGTAGTTGTGTCTGAAAAGCCACTGTATAGGGTTGAGATATCGTCTGTCCCGAATCAATCGGAAATGCTATATCCTTGTAAGCCCATGTGTCGAAAGCCTTATCGAGAAAATAGTGGCGAGGAATCGCCCCAATCGCTTGTAATACTTTTTGATCCTTTATTCCCTTCTTCATCAACTCGGTAACAAGTTTCTGTCGAAGCCCCTTATGCCTGTAGTTGTCTATCAATATATCTCGATTATGCTATTAATAATCAATTGCTAATATATTGTAATTTATTTTAATATGATAATTCGATTCGAATTTTCTCTGATCAATCAAGACTTCAGGATCATCGCAGTGTGTGGTATACCGTCTTCAAGATATTCTTCTCCTACGACGATGTATCCCAACTTCTCATAAAATGGTACGACATAAACTTGTGCAGATATTTTGATCGGCTGCTGATAGTTCTCAATGGCCAATTCATTAGACGCTTTCATGATGTCATAGCCAAGATTTTGTCCTCTGTGTTTACGATCCACAACTACCCGACCTATTGCGACATAGTCGTCATAGGACAGCCCCATTGGAACTACTCTCGTATAGGCGATGATCTTCCCCTCCTGTTGACCTAATACATGTAATGACTGCTGATCGAGATAATCCAGATCTTGGTAGGCACAATCCTGCTCTACGACAAAGATCTCGGATCGTAGTGCCATGATATCATATAACTCCTGCGTACTGAGCTCGTCAAAAGTCTTAGTGGTAATCTTCATTTTCTTTATCCTCTGGATACGGCGAATGACTCCCTAAAAGTAAGTCGATCCGTGAGATTAAATAACTCTACGACGATCACATATATACCTTGATTAACTATTTGTCCATCGTCGTCAGTAGCATCCCAAGTCCACGAGCCAGAACTTCCAACCGTGCCATTATTGAGTAGCGATGCCACTCTAAACCCCTGATCAGAGTAGATTGTAATCTCTCCAAGAAAGTCGGTACTCTCCAAGGCATAACTCAACTCCAAGAGATCATTCAATCCATCATTGTTAGGCGAGACCACTTTAGTGTCGAGGTTGAAGACATTTTGGCCACCCCTGCCTCCTGCAATAGAATTAGGTAAGCCTGGAGTTCCAAATCCTATCGTCTCGCTGGCTGAAGACCAATTGGATCGATCTGACGCAGCTATCTGCGTTGATATACGTTCCAAGCTGATGCCTTCTATATCATCGATTAAGAAGTGATGTAGGTCCTCATCATAATCGAAGGAGTCGATCACTATGCCATCAAAGATTAGGCGTAGTTCACCAGCTGCATTAGCCATCGTCGGCAAGTCTTGCTCTATAAAGCGGCTCTCATCCTTCGTCGGAAACTCACTAAGGATATTAACGATATCTTCAGTAATGAGCAGAAGTTGTTGCGGTTCCAATACAATGGTCTGCTCTATTTCGGATGAGCTTCCATTGCGTTCATTACTCATGACGAGGCCTCTAACATCGACAGGCTCATTAGAGATATTGATAATCTCCAGGTAATCAGAGCCACTGCCAACAGGATCTGTGAGGATCTCATTAATACGGATATCTCCTATCGTCGGTACAGCAGTAAGCATAAACTGTATGGTCGTGTCAAGGATATTCCTTTCGAGATCAGACACCCCAAAAATATCCAACTCCAGTGCGATAGACAGTGATAAGTCTTGATTCCAAACCAAGCTAATCTCCTGTCCTGATTGATTGACAACTTCAGCAGGAGTAATCATTGCTGGAGAAACAATAAATGACTCAGATCCAGGCTCAATAATCGCCTCATCAAACTCTATGGTTGTGACTTGCTGTCCATGAGTGATATCGATAACCTGAGGAGGGATGCTATCTATCCTGATTGAACCGCTATAGATATTGTCGAAGCTAAAGCGATCGGCTCTTGTAGCCGTATAATCACATGTAATCCGAAACATACCGCTTAATCCCGACAGAGATGGCAAGCTAAGTTCTGCCTGCTCATTGCCTTGAGTGCAGTTAAGTATAGCTATTGACAAGCTATCTCGACGCATCTGTAACTCTACACTGGCACATGCCGGATCAGATCCAAAGCCACCATCAGCAGTTCGGTATAATAGTTCTTGAGTACCATCCATGATCGACCAAAACTCTAAGGCATCATCACTGCCCGTCTCACCGAGTTGAAAGAATAAGCGATTGTCTTCATCGCGGTAGATCAGATCTACGGTGAGCATGTTAGAGTTGGATGGTGCGAAGTCTAAATTAAAAGCTACCGCTATCTCATAGTCATCCTCTATAGCTATTGGATGGGTAATTACGCTCGCATTAGCGCCCTCATCATTAAGCATCAGCCTACCATCTGTGAGCCCAAATCTATCGGTATCTCCTTGCCATAAGGCCGAGCTGAATAGATCGGGACCATTGAATTGTTCATCTATCTGAGCAGAAGAACTACAATAGCTTGTTATTAACAAAAAGAACGTCCAAATTTGCGGGTTCATTTATCGAAGATAATTTGGATTGATTTATGTTGATCCATAACTCTTAATAAAAAGAAGTAAGTCATGAAAATCGCAGTCGTCGGAGTAACAGGTATGGTAGGCAATGTAATGCTCGAAGTATTAAAAGAAAAAAACCTACCTATGACTGAGCTTATACCCGTAGCATCAGCAAGATCTGTGGGTAAGCAGATTGAGTTTAATGGACAATCATACCCTATCATCTTAATGGAAGATGCTGTTAGCGCTCGACCAGACATTGCAATATTTTCTGCAGGAGGTGGTGTATCCAAAGAGTGGGCACCGAAATTTGCCGAGGTTGGAACATTTGTCATTGACAACTCTTCAGCATGGCGGATGGATGCAGACAAGCCACTTACAGTTCCTGAGATTAACGCGAGTCAGCTTACTCAGACGGATCGTATCATAGCCAATCCCAACTGTAGTACCATACAGATGGTCGTTGCCTTAGCACCCATCCATAAGAATTACGGTATCAAGAGATTAGTGATCTCAACTTATCAATCTGTCAGTGGCACAGGCGTGGCTGCAGTACGCCAGATGAATGATGAGAGAGCAGGCAAAGATGCCGAGATGGTATATCCATATCCTATCGACCAGAATTGCTTACCACATGGTGGATCATTTACGGAGGACGGCTATACTACTGAAGAGCTCAAGCTTGTCAATGAAACTCGTAAGATCCTAAGTGATGATAGTATCCAGATTACCGCTACGGTGGTAAGAGTCCCAGTAGTTGGCGGGCATTCAGAGTCCGTAAATATTGAAACTCACAAGCCATTTGACCTTAACGAAGTCATAGACCTACTCAGTGATACACCAGGAGTCGTCGTACAGAACGATCACACAAAAAATGAATATCCAATGCCCCTATACGCACAGCACAAGGATGACGTCTATGTAGGTCGTATCAGACGAGATCACTCCATCGAAAATGGGGTGAATATGTGGATCGTGTCGGACAATCTGCGTAAAGGCGCGGCAACTAATGCCGTACAGATTGCAGAATACCTAATAAAGAACGACCTTGTAAAGGCAATGCAGCCTGCTTAGTGCACAAGAGACCTAAGCAGTATAAGATCTGATACGGCTATAAGGCCAACAACTACAGCAATAATGAAGACACGTATCGTACTATGGGGTGAGAATGCCCAAGATGAAAAAATCCTTATAGCCGTTGAGCTCTTGGAGAAAGAGAATCAAGTTAAGGTGACCACATTTCCTGAGTTAGTAGCAACAGAAGAGTTCTATACTAAGATGATGAATATCTGGAGAGAAGGCAATGATCTGCCATTTCCAGAGGGACATACTGAGCTCGTAAGAGAACTATCGATCACAGATGGGCTATTACCGGATGACATTAAGACGATGCGTAGTGATATCCTCAATAGAGCTAAGACAGAGTGGCACTTTGTCGTACTCTCCTCCAAGTTATATCAATCCTATAATGACGAGTTAGAAGAAGTCAAAGAGCGAATCGAGAAGCTCACAGGTTTTGATGGAGGTATCTGGGAAGAGTTGAAAGGATTTTGGAATAAGGTTCAGAAGCAATCAGCAGAGAAGAACTTGTTTAGAAAACACTCCAACGAGTTACGTAACAAAACGAATGGTCTCTTTGAGCAGATGAAAGGTCTTAAAAAGGCTTTGGACGCAGAGTTTGAGCGTGCAAGTAAGGAGACTGTTGACAAGTTTTACAAAAAGCTCGACGACATCGAGGCTCGCATAGAACAAGGCTTAGGCTTACATCCCATATTTAATGAGTTGAAGGATCTACAGCGTTCGTTTAAGGATGTTGACATCACTCGCAAGGATCGTAATCATCTCTGGAAGCGAACAGATAAGGCCTTCAAAAAAGTCAAAGAAAAGAAATACGGCAAAACAAGCGGTGGCGGAGGCAACTCTGCACTATCGAGAGTATCCAGCCGATATGACGGATTGCTCAATGCGATCAATAAAATGCAGCAGTCTATCAACAGAGACAAGAAAGATCAGGAGTTTCAGCAGAAGCGTATAGAAAATACTGATGGACAACTGGAGTTACAGATCAGACAAGCTAAAATGGCTATGATCATCGAACGACTCAAGTCTAAAGAAGAAAAGCTTCAAGATATGCTCAAGACGAAAACTGAGCTGGAGCAAAAAATGGAGTCAGAGAAGAAGAGAGAGGAAAAAAGACAAGAGAAGAAAGAAGCCGCTAAGGTTAAAGAGCAACTCAAAGAAGAGATCGCTTCTGAAATCAAAGTAGCTGCCGAGGCCAGAAAAGAGGATGAAGAAAAGCTTGTCAAGGCTGCTGAATCTCTAAAGAAAACGAAAAAACCAGCAGCTGCAGCAGCCGCTACTGTAGGCGCCGCAGCAACTCAAGTAACTCCTGAGGAAGTCAAAACAACGGAGGAAGAGGTTAAGCCGACCACCGACGAAGTCAAAGCGCTGGCAGAAGAGGCTACGGCTACCACTGAAGAAGCAACTCCGACGGAGGAAATCAAACCTGCTGAGGAAGTTGTCGAAGCAACTCCAACGGAGGAGGCTCCTACAGTAGAAGCCAGCACTGAAGAGGAATAAGCTTCTATCACAGAACAAAAAAGTTTAATTGAGACCTGCTCGAAAAAACAAACAGGCCATATATGGTCGTAATCCGATCATAGAGGCCCTACAAGAAGGGAAACGACTCGAGCGTGTCTATCTTAAGGACAACCTCACTGGAGAACTTGAAGTGGAAATCCGAAGTCTCTGTCGAGAACATCAGATACCCCTGAAGAGAGTACCCAATGTTAAGTTAGAAAAGATGGTGCACTCTCGCAATCATCAAGGTGTCGTAGCGCTCATGTCGCTTATAGAATATCAGTCCCTCGCTAACGTCATACCACACCTATATGAACAAGGTCATAATCCTAAGATTGTCATACTCGATAATATCACAGACATCCGCAACATCGGCGCTATAGCTCGAAGCTGCGAAGTCTTAGGCATCAATGCCATGGTACTCAGTGGTAAAAACAGCGGCTATATCAATGAGGATGCCATCAAGACCAGTGCTGGAGCACTATTTAGGCTCCCAGTATGTCGTGAGAAAACCACCCTTGATGTCATACAGATATTAGACGATCATGGAATTAAGATCGTAGGAACATCGTTAAGAGGAAAAGAGTCTTTATCAGGCGCATTGGCTGGACCCGTTGCAGTAATAATGGGTTCAGAGTACGATGGCCTCCATATAACAATAGAAAATAAATGTCATCATCTGGTCAAGATCCCGCAAGTCGGCACCATAGACTCTCTCAATGTCTCAGTCGCTGCTGGAATCATGATGTATGAGATGATGATCCAAAACAAAGAATAACATGAAGAAATTTCTTTTAGCGCTAAGCTTGATCTCAATGATCATGAGTGCCTGCAAGTCTACAGAAGCAGTAACGCCAGTAGTACAAGCTCCCGCAATTCCCGACTCAAGTGATTTAGAGAATGCGCTACTATGGGAGATCAGTGGTAATGGTCTGACGGAGACATCATTCTTATTTGGTACAATACACCTCATCAACAAGGAGGACTATTTTCTACCTAAAGGAACCCTGTCTGCGATGGATCAGAGCGAGGAGATCTATTTTGAGATTGACATGTCAGATATGAGCGACGTATCTAAGCTGATGCCGCTATTACAAAAGGCATATATGGATAATGACCTCACCCTCAAGGATCTCCTTGATGATGAGGAGTATAAAATAGTACAAGATCACTTCAAAGAACTTGGGCTGCCGCTCTTCTTTATGGAGCGCATTAAGCCTATGTTTTTAACAGTGTTTGCCTCGGGTGATATGAATCCTGGTGATTTGCAGAGTGGCAAGGTGATGTCGTATGAGATGGAATTTAACAAGATAGCCGAGGAGAGCGATAAGGCTGTAGGAGGATTAGAAACAATAGAGTATCAGATCTCGATATTTGATAGCATCCCATACGAGGATCAAGCAGATATGTTAATAGAGACAATCAAAGCTGGCGATACTGGCGATGATCAATTTGCTGAGCTGGTAGAGCTCTATAAAAATCAAGACGTAGCAGGACTCTACAGCGTCATGAAGACTGATGATAGCATTGATGAGTTTGAGGATGTCCTCCTTGTTCAGCGTAATAAGAATTGGATCCCTGTAATGGCTGAGAACATGGTTGATAAGCGCACATTCTTTGCCGTAGGTGCGGGACACTTGGGCGGATCATTTGGTGTCATCAATCTATTGAGAGAAGCAGGCTACACTGTTACTGCCGTCAATCCTGTCAGTACCGATGGCTAATATCATCTCTGTCAGAGGCTTTACGCCCGAGATTGACCCGTCATGTTGGCTTGCCGACGATGCAGATATCATCGGTCGTGTCCATATCGGACCGGACTGTAGTATCTGGTTCAAGTCGGTCATCCGAGGAGATGTCTGTAAGATATCAATTGGTAAAAGATGCAACATCCAAGACGGTGCCATCATCCATGGTACTTATAATAAATCAGAGACGATACTCAAAGACCGAGTCTCAGTAGGCCACGGTGCCATACTGCATGGGTGCCATATAGACAGCGACGTATTAGTAGGGATGCGCTCGGTCATCATGGACAATGCACATGTTGAGTCCAATGTAATCGTAGCGGCAGGTGCTGTCGTCCTCGAAAATCAAGACCTTAAATCAGGGTATATCTATGGCGGCACACCTGCCAAAATCCTCAAGGAGATCGACCCTGAGAAAACCCAATTTCACATCACCCGGACAGCCGATGCCTATATGATGTATGCTGGGTGGTTTAAAGAGGAACAACCCTAATGCAAGGGTAGATCATGTGTAATCGCTATCTCCTGTAGACTGCATTTTAGCTTTAAGTTATCCCGTCAAAGCCCATTTGTCGGTCAACCGCTTTATATTCAGACTGCTCTTTATTAAAATAGAGCACACAAACACATTGATCAGCATTCTGTCCGATATCAAGTACGGATACAGTAATCATTGAACTGGTGACTATGAGCACACAAACACATCATACATTTTGTCGTATCTGCGAATCTCTATGTGGCCTGGAGGTTGACACCGAGGATAACAAAGTAACTGATATACGTCCCGACAAAAACCATCTGACTACCTATGGATTCGCATGTCCTAAGGGACTTAAGCAGCATAAGTTATATAGCACCCCAGATCGACTCAAAGTCCCAATGATTAAGCGCAATGGCTCTTGGCAAAGTGGTACATGGGATGTTGCTATGCAAGAGATTGGTGACAAGATTAAGCAACTCCGCAAGGATCACGGACCCAACTCGATTGCCCTATATGTCGGCACGGCAGCTGGATTTAGTGCACTCCATCCGATATTTTCACAGGGCTTCTTAGATGGTATAGGGTCTAATAATACATACAGTACAGCCACTCAGGATTGCAGCAATAAATTTGCCGTTTCACATCGGATGTATGGATTTCCTTTCACCCTGACCTTTCCAGATATCGAGCATACAGATATGTTGATCATCGTAGGGGCCAATCCCATGGTCTCTAAGTGGAGTTTTTTGCAAGTCCCTAATCCCAGTAAGCATATCAAGGATATCATGAAGAGGGGCGGTAAAGTAGTCGTCATCGATCCTCGCAAAACAGAGACCGCCAAAATTTCCAGCCAACACATATCCATACGACCTAATAGTGATGTATTCTTCTATCTCTCGCTGTTGCATGAGATCATGCAATCAACATCATTGGATACGGCATGGCTGGATCAACATACATCAGGATACCAAGAGATCATCGAGCTATCCGCTCAGTGGCCAGCGGACAAGACGGAGCAACTCACGGGTATCCCTGCAGCCACAATACGTCAACTGGCAAGCGACTATTTATCTGCTCCAAGTGCAACTATCTACTGTTCCACAGGCGTTAATATGGGTACTCATGGCGCAATGGCATACTGGATACAGGAGTGTATCAATATCATCAGTGGCAACCTCGATAAGCAAGGAGGTATGCTCGTCAGCAAGGGGATTATGGACTTCCCCAAGTTTGGTAAGAAGAATAAAAAACTCATCCGAGAGGATCGCAGCAGGCTCCATAAATTTCATAGCACTAATGATGCCTTCCCTGGAGGAATCCTCGCTGATGAGATATTGACGCCTGGAGATGGTCAGATCAAAGGGCTGATCGTTACTGGTGGCAACCCATTGATTACGATGGCCAACTCTAATCGACTCCGTAAGGCTTTTTCTTCACTCGAGCTATTGGTAACGCTGGACATCTACCCCAACGAGACTGGCATGATCGGTCATTACATGCTACCGTGTACAGGTCCGCTCGAACGGCCTGATCTTCCCTTTATCTTTCCACTGATGCTGGGATTGCAGACTAAGCCATATTTACAAGCAACTCGCTCAGTTGTAGACCCAGAAGAAGATCAAAGGGATGAAGCCAGCATCTATCTGGAGCTCTGTCGCAGATCTGGTGTTTCTTTATTCAACTCCCGTATCACGCAGTGGCTACTGACTATTGTATCCTCGTGTTATACGTTTATCAAAAAGAAAAAGCACTTCAGCGTACCTCAAGAGCTAATCCTCAATCTCATCTTAAAGTCGGCGAAACAAGTCAGTTTCAAAAAACTCCTCAAGAGTAAGCACGGACTGGCGATGGATAAGCATCAACCAGGATCATTTGTGCCAGATCGCATACTCACCGATGATGGAAAAATAAATATGGCGCCCACAGAGCTGATCCAACAAACTAAGAGTCTGGAAGAGTTCTTTAATAAGGAGCTTGCAGCAAAAAGCACGTTTAAATTGATCACTAAACGTGATGTTACCACTCATAATAGCTGGACCCATAACATTGAAGAATTTGCAAGTGGAGAGAGAAGTACCAACTATTTATATATGCATAGCCAAGATGCACAGCAACTGGGTTTGGCGGCTAAGGACTTGGCCAAAGTCAGTACATCCACTGGCAGCATCATCTTACCCGTCAAATATACCGATGACTTACAGCGAAAAACTGTAGCCGTACCACATGGATGGGGACATCAGAGTACTGCGATGACGACCGCCAAGAAGACATCAGGTGTCAATGTAAATATCCTTGCTCCAGATGGTATAGATCATATCGAAACAGTCAGCGGCATGTCTCAACTGACAGGCTTTGGAGTGACCATAGAGAAATATGATGGCACCTTAACTGAACACAGCTGGTCCGGACTGCCAGAAGATCAGTTAATCACAGCAACGCTTGCATGATGCTGGTCATCTCAGCTGTCTCTTACCGATTGTAACTCGTTAGATCTCTTACTGCAGTGCTCTGTGCTTGATATATGCCCTAAGGTCTGCCAGCTGTTGATCACTCATTTTTTCTGCTGTGTAATTTGGCATGTATGACTTCTTACCATACAACGAGTAAGTTCCATAGCGAGTGACTTGATATAGAGAATGCCGGTTATAACTTGGCGCACCATTATTGAGGTATCGGAAGCTCAATTTATTATCGTCGAGATGCAGAAAGGAATACTTCTTTTGATAATGACAATGCAGACAACTGTTATCATAGATTTTCTTTCCATTTTTAGTGTTGCCCGTAAGACCCGTTCCAACGGTACGATCTTCTGGTGGCCTTAGAAATGTCGCAGGAGACCCTTGTAGATATTTGCTTTTAATTAGGCTTACTGCCTCGGTCTGTTGAGCTGGGTCATTTAATGCTGACTCTATAGTTTCAATCTCATCAGAGCTAAGACCCAAGTCAGATACTTTTAATTCTATGGTCCATAGATAGGCGAGTACTGACTCGATCTCCCAATCTTTCAACTCACGACCCTGAGCGCATTCTTGTGCGCATAGCTGAATCGCTTCACGGATATCATTTTTAGCGGGCTCGATGAGGTCACCGTATTTTTTGTAGTAGTCATCATTATAAAACGACGTGCGATTAACCGCACCATAGAGAGTAGTTCCTTGTAAGAAGGGTATGCCTTTAGCTACCACATAATCTAATCTGGCTTGTGGATCCGAAATGCTTAGGTCTGGATCTTCTCTTTCTAAGTTGTGGCATGATGTACACACAAAATGCTTACTCTGTCTCTTGGCCTTCTTGAGATCATCACGCTTAGAAAATCCATTACGTATGATATCCTCGCCGATCTGAACACCACTCATATTGTTAAGTTTGGGCTTGGTCGCAGAGTAATCCTCGCCTAAACCTTCTAATACACTCGTCACAGTGGTATCCCCATCGATAGACACAGAAGCCAGTTCCTGAGTGCCAAAAACTATGCTCGTCAGCCCAATGATCGTTACAATGATGTACTTCACCATATTTACTTATAGACTAAATAATCTTGAAATCGTGAATCCAAGTCTAAATGAACCATCCTCCCATCTACTCGTCGTATAAGGTATGAAGTCCGTCTCGGAGATACCACGATTATTAGTCAGATTAAGCTGAAATACGTGGCCTCCGCTGGTATCAAACTCGAACCCTATTGCTAACGGCGCTACGTAGTCAGTAGTTCCCTCTCTAAGTCCATCTTGCAATGGCACCACTGCCTCAAGTATCAATCCAAATGCCTTAGTCACCTGAATTCTCATACCCGTGTGAACAGCAAAAATATCGTTTTGATCACCTATGTCAACCAAGTTTCTGACCGTCCAAGATCCCCCTAGAAGAAAAGAGAAAGAGTCAGAAAACTTGCGAGCAGCCTGAACGCCAAAATTATAAGACAACCTATGTGCTTGTCTGGTGAAAGAGGTGAGTTGATTTTCCAGTGGACTTGCCTCTTGGGTTGAGTAAGTAGTTATAGCATTTACAGCCAGACTCAAGGGCGAACCCTTCTCTCTCTGATTGATCAGCTTAGCCTTAAATAGGCCATTTAGATTTTGCTCAAGTGGGCCTGCACCAGCCGTACGACTGATTCCGACCATGACATTATCCGTAACGCCATACTCAAATCCTATAGATACATCAGCAGCTCGCTCTAATCCATAAAATGTACTGAAACCACCATTAGATCCTACCAGATCACCAAATCTATGGACTATCCTAAAGTCCAACTTCCTCGCTGGCAAGGTCTCAACCGAGTGAGCATTAATAATGCGTGTATGTCTGAAAGTGTGAATAACTTCATCATCCTTTTCCCCTCCATATTGACCGAACAGGCCTGAGATAAAAAGACAACAGAATAATGTATATAACAATCTCATAAATAAAATAAAGGATACAATTAAATTTATAACAACTTTTGACTCGCTAAAATAGTTATAACCCTTTTATTTGCGTTTAATTCTTTAAAAATACAGCAAATATGTATCCTGTAGAACTAACAATCCCAATGGCCAAAGATCTGACAGACTTTGGTTTTCAAGGACTGACATCTGCACAAGAGGTCAAGAATACTATTGAAAATACAGAGGGAACTTTGTTACTGGTAGTAAATTCCGTCTGCGGTTGTGCCGCTGCTAACGCTCGACCGGGTGCTAAGATGTCATTGCAAAATGAAAAACGTCCAAACACTTGTGCCACTGTTTTCGCCGGTGTAGACCGTGATGCCGTCAATCAGGCTCGAGAGTTGCTACTGCCCTATCCTCCGTCCTCACCAGCTATTGCTTTGTTTAAAGATGGTAGACTGGTGCATATGCTCGAGAGACATCATATAGAGGGCAGAACAGCAGAGATGATCTCTGATAATCTCAAGCAAGCTTTCAATGCCTATTGCTAAATAGACATCATCAAGAGATAAATAAGTAAAGGCTGAGTACTTCCGTACTCAGCCTTTTTTTGGTATTATTATTTTGTTGCTTACTTGGTTACAAGTAGTAATGAATTGTGCACTTCTGTACCCACTTTAAGTGAGAGCATATACTGTCCTAACGGCACCTCGTCAAGCGCTAATGTCAGTTCACTATTGTTTTTAAAGATTCCTTGATCTGACCATACCTTAACCACTCTGCCGCTAACATCTATAAGCGTAGCACTGGCAAGAGCGCCAGCCTCAAGTGTTACATCTATTGTAACGAAGTTGGTTGCTGGATTAGGGTAAATATTATATGATACAGCCTTATTGCGTTCTACAGTTACGACTATGATATCTGAGTATTCAAATCCTCCATCAAAGTCCACCTGCTTTAAGCGATAGTAGTAGTTTGCACTGAGGGCAATGTCCTCATCAGAGATTGTGTAGCTCTCTATTGATGTGCTATTTCCTGCACCTGCGATTTCTGTGATTTCTTCAAAGTTTCCTGATTCCCCTACGACTCTCTCGATCACAAATTTTTCATTGTTGATCTCTACTGCTGTAGACCACTCCAATACAATCTCATCAAAACCTTGATCCCAAAATCCTGTGAAGCTTATGAGATCAATCGGTAATGCTCCAAATCTCAATCCAGCATTAATACCTAATAATTGCTCTCCTGGATCCAAGAAGAATACATCCGAAGTGATGGTACTAGGATCGATATCACTATCCAATAACGGATCATCGCCTATGCCCTGTTCTACATAACTATCTCCTGCACTTGATGCACGTGGACGAACCTGAAATGATCCAGTAGGCACTGCTGTGAAGCAATAGCTACCATCTGCTCCCGTAGAAGCTAATTGTATAACCTCGTTGTTGTTATCTAAGCTGATTAATTCTAATTGCGTACCCTCCAATGGTGTATCGACACCCTCATTAAATACTGAATTTTCTTCTGCGCCTGTTTCTTGCCATACGATACCACAGATCATACCTCCCTCGTAGAAACCAAAGTCTACATTGTCAGTTTTCACTCCCGGAGTTAGGTCAAATGTACTTGTCGTTCTTGGTCCATTTGATTCATCAGCATCGCTATCGAGATCATCATCTCCTCGACTATTAGCAGGGCTAAGCACATTGCCGTCAGGCAATGTGATCTGTGCGAAAAATGCCGCTGGCGGCAGATCATCAAAGCAGTAACTTCCATCCTCACCGGTCACATCGTCTGTGCCAGTAGTAAGCGTACCTACGACCTCACCATTTACATCAAATAATGTGATCTCTATACCATTGATGCCCATCTCATCGTCATCAAAGACTCCATTAGCATTGACGTCACTAAAGACTACACCTCCTAAACCAGCAGTAGTGAAAAATCCAGCATCAATGTCGAGGACATTTTGTCCCGCACTAATAGCTATGGTGTTACTCAATCCAGTAGCTGGATTGACATCACTGTCTACAGTGCGATCACCACCTTGAGACTGTGGCGTAAAGGTAAATCCATTAGGTGCCACGAACTCAATTACATAAGATGCCTCATAGACATCAAAGCTGTAATATCCAGGTTCGCCTGTTGTTGGATTATTAGTTGTGGTAGTCGTACATGACGCAAATCCCTCAATATCTGGTTGTCCGTCGTTGTTAAAATCTGCAAAGAGATTAACCGTCACTCCATTTACACCAGTCTCATTAGGATCTTGGATGCCATTACCATTGTTATCTTCCCACACAAAATCTCCTATAGTTGCCACCTCGTTACCTGTGATTTCTTGACTGGCTGTACCTGTACATCCAGACTCGAGAGAGACTGTAACCGTATAGATCATCGGCACGTTAGCATCTACTGTGATAAATGTTTCGGTAGAACCTGTACTCCATAGTACGTTGTCAAATCCTTCTTCAACTGCCAGAATTGCAGTTTCGGTGATATTACACCCTTGAAGATCAAAGAATATGGTCGGCGTAAGTACTTCACATACATCAACTATAAAACCTTGGCTTATGTCATGGCATGTAGACTGAAGGTTTATCAATGCCTCTCCTAGTTCTAATCCTTGTATACCAGCTGCTGTTTCAAAAGTCACTGCAAATGCGGCGAATACACCCTCCTCTAATATTCCGAATGTTGGAGTGTCTTCGATCGCAACTATCTCTCCATTATCTCCTACTAATACGTATACTGTAGTAAAGTCTGGATCATTAGATCCACCCGCTGCATCTAATACTACATTTTCTCCTACACAGTAGTTACAGGGTTCCAGCGCTTCACATACCGAAAAAGTGATCGGTTCACTGATATCAACACAGTCGCCAGCAACGATATTAATATTGCTTCCTACTTCAAAATCGACGATTTGGCCTGTATTGAGGTAGTTAACTGCAAACACAGCAAAATAGCCCTGTTCATCGATTGTAAAACTTGTTTGATCACTAATCTGGATGATATCTCCATTTATATTGGTCAGTGCATATTGAGTATTATATAAACTCGATGTATTGCCCCCTCGTGCATCAAAGCTTACGATCCCCGTTTGGAAGTCGCAGTTTTGGGCAATCATCTGAGTACTGAAACTCAATAAGATTATTACCGGAAAGAATATATATCTAATCATGTTGCTTAAGCTTTTGTCACCCCGCTCAAGGGTAGATGTAAGTTCGATCAAGCATAAGTTGTGAGTCCGCTCTGGATCTACTTTAGTATGTAAGACTGTGCTCATCATAATTATGCTTGTCTATGAGTGTGATACAAATCTTATTTACTAGTTGCCGCTTAATGTTGGTGCTTGAGCTGCACAAGTATTAGCACATTCAGCTACTTCACTACAATTTGGATCAAGACAGTCTACAAGACCATCGTTATCATTGTCCATACCATCTTGACATGCCGCTGTACCCACCTCTGAAGGCGAATCACACGATACATCAAAACAAGATGCGTTACCACTCGATGATGATAGATCATTAAATGATGTAGGGACGAGATCTCTTGTTTCTGTTGGGGTTACCCATTCCTCGATTTCGAGCTCTGCAGGATTATATACACTGGTCAATTCTGATCGAGCCCAAGCAGTCTCAAAACATACATCACCATTAAGTATAGCCTCCTCTGTTACAACGAAGCATATCTCTGCCGTCGTAGTAAATGCATTGGTGCTGATCAACTCATCACTACCGGCATTCTGACTTACCAAATTGATGGAGAAGTCCACAAATCCTAAGTCATTGTCAAAATCTAAATCACCAACTCCTGTGGCATTCTGATTTTCGATAGGCGTACCATTAGATATGGTCGCCGGTTGAAAGGCATTATCCAATCTACTTACTACCGAAGTGAATGATCCAACTTCAGTGCCGTAGAACAATCTATAGTTCTGATCACCGAGGGTGAAAGAAGAGTTGCCTGATGACATCAACTGGATATCGTAACAGGCTGTACCTGTAAAGCAATCTACTGATGAGAGCGCTAAGTTGATTTCGTAAGAGTTATCTTCTGGAGTACATGGTGCCACATCTTCACAACTATCATCCATACAATCTACTAATCCATCATTGTCATTATCAATGTTGTCACTACAGGTAGCAGTGGTGTTTTCATTACCTCCTGCAGTAGGATCACACTCGGCCGTAAGACATGCTTGTGAGCCGTCGTTTTCGTCCAAGTCATCAAATATATTTCCAACTGCCTCAGCAGTGTTGTTCATAGATATCCATTGAGAAACCTCAACGAATGCGGTAGCAAACTCGTCTGTTCTGCCCATGCGTGCCCATACTAAGTTGAGACACTCTGAGCCATCGTCCAAGACACTCTGAGGCACGTCAAAGCAAAGCCTTGATGTTGTCATCCACTCGCCATCAGCTGGTAGATTAATACCCCCACTTGATAAATTCATCAAATCAATCGAGTAGTTGAAAAAACTCAACGTCGACGAAAATGGTAGATCACCAGGAAATCCCGACGCATCAACATTTTGCTGATCTGAGGTGACGAGAGGTGCAGAGTATTGTGCTGGTGGTAATTCTGATGTTACAGATCCACTAATGTATGAAGCGGTTGAGGCATCGTAGAATATCCGATAATTTTGACCTGCCAGGTTCCAAACCTGACCGTCGCCACTTTTGATCTGGACGTTGTAACATGTCTGACCAGTTACACAATCTATATCATCAAGTTGAAATCTGATATCATAAAGTTGTTGTGCAGATAGATTTGCACAAATAAGCGATACCATCGCCGTGAGGAGCAAGTAGAACGTTTTCATCATTTTTAAATTAGTGTCAAGACGTCCCCGTCTCAACAATTTGAAGCTAAGGTAACATATTATTTAAATTTATAATATGAATTGATGAAAAAATCTTTCTACTCTGTTTTTTAACGCTCCTGTTCAGTCATAATGTCTTGCATGTGCGCCTTGACGAGATGATACTCATAGCCTTTACTTACTGCATGTTGGATCAATTTTACTCGGATGGTATGGCTATCATATTTACTCTTGCGCTCTTTATAATATTTCTTGAGCACCTCTTGTAAGGTCTCCACATATAGATCAGGATCGATTTCGGTCATTGCTTTTTTTATACAGTACTCCGATACTCGCTTGAGCTTTAGACTTTGAGTGATTTTATCACGTCCCCATTTTTTGATTCGATGTTTACCACGAGCATAGGAGCGAGCAAAGCGCTCTTCATTCAGATAATCCTCTTGGACCAAATCAAAGATTACCTCCTCGAGCGTATCCCCATATACCTCCAGTGAGATTAACTTCGTTCTTACTTCGCTATGTGATCGCTCCTGATAAGCACAATACTTTTTGAGTTTTTGTAATGCTTCAGATTTCGTCATGGACAGGACGCGACATTTAGTAATTTCGCCATTCAATATTAAGGTATTATTTCACAATTAAATCAAACAACATCAAAATGGACGTAGCATCATACATCCCTAAGTTTATAGATATGGCAATAGCATATGCGCCTAAGGTAGCATTGGCCATAGTGACCCTACTCATAGGGTTTTGGATCATAGGAAAAATCGTCAAAGCGCTCTCTATGAGCATGGAAAGAAGTGGTATGGAGTTATCACTCAACAAGTTCCTCGGCTCAATCATAAGTGTACTGATGAAAGTTATGCTTTTATTCTCTGTAGCAGGCATGGTTGGCATCAATACTACAGGCTTCATAGCGCTCATAGGCGCATTAATGGTAGGTGTAGGTATGGCTCTTAATGGCAGCATAGGCCACTTCGCATCTGGCGTTATGATCATGCTCTTTAAACCATTCAAAGTGGGAGACCTCGTTGAAATCGGTGGTGGGCACCTCGGTACTGTAGATGCTATCAATGCCTTCAACACTACCTTAGCAACACTTGATAATAAGCGTATCATAATTGCTAATAGCAATGTTACAGGTAATACTATAACTAATATCTCCGGCCAAGGGCAGGTTGGTATCGAGCTCACGTTTGGGATAGGATATAGCGATGACATAGACAAAGCCCGTCAGATCATCCTTGAAGTGGGCAAGAGTTGTCCTCATGTGCTTTCTGATCCTGCGCAGGGTGTCGTAGTGGCAGAATTAGATGATAGTTCTGTGAACTTGGCTACGAGACCATTCTGTAAGAGTGAGCACTACTGGGATACGTTCTTCTACATGCAAGAGAATGTGAAGAAGCAATTTGATAAGCAAGGAATAGGTATACCATACCCTACTATGGATGTCAATATGATTAGTAACAACTAATTATAGTTGAACTAAATGTATAAGCCTGCAATCTCCACAAGACTGCGGGCTTTTTTTATTGTGGTAGGAAATTAAAATTTTGGTTATACACCCAAATCAGCATGATAATAAAGAGAAAGATGAGCGTGAAAGCCCAGATCATACAGTTTCCTTTGCGTTCGTAATTAATTTCTTCAGGTCCGTGTGACATGGTATATAATAACTTATGAACTGCAAAGAAAAGGATATTCTCTCAATATGATTGACCTTTTATCAAGCTTAGTCAATCTTGACTGAATAAAAATAAAACCGAACTCAAATACAATCAGTTATGTCGTAGAACAATGGTGCTCTAACCAGCCCCTAATCTGCTCATCGAGATGTGGGGATAAAATCTCATACACAGATCGATTATACTCATTGAGCCAGATGATCTCGCCAGGATCAAGCAGGCTAGCATTGACCAGGTCTGTTCTAAGCGGGAAATAAGTCACTGTGCGAAATTGTAAAAAACCCTCATACTCAGACTCCTCAACAAGGATGAGGTTCTCGATCCTTATGCCATAGGATCCCTCTAAGTAATATCCGGGTTCATTAGAGGTAAGCATACCTGCTTTCAATGGTATTTGATTACGAGGACTGATGCCCTGTGGACCTTCATGCACATTGAGAAAATAACCGACCCCATGACCGGTACCATGACCAAAGTTTAACCCATGACTCCATAGTGCTTGTCGAGCCAGTAGATCTATTTGACCACCCGTAGTACCGATAGGAAAAGTCAATCGTGCCAGGGCTATATGGCCTTTTAATACTAATGTATAATGCTCTTTAAATTGATCAGAGACGGATCCCATAGCGATTATCCTTGTGATATCCGTTGTTCCATTGAGATATTGGCCACCACTATCACAGAGGATGATACTGTCAGGTCCGATAGTTTTAGCAGACTCCTGTGTAGGTCTGTAATGGACTATAGCTCCATTGTCATCAGCACCGACAATGGCTGGGAAACTTTCTCCATAATATCCCAATTGCTTTTTGCGGCACTGCATGATCTGATCCGAAAAGTCATACTCGGTTACAGTTCCATCTTCTTGTTGCTCCAACCAGTAAAATGCCTGACTCAGTGCTACACCATCTTGGACCATCGCATCGTGGATATGCTGTATCTCGATCGTCGATTTGACAGCCTTAGCGTGCTTGACATAGGAGTCTTTATAGATCCATTGATCTGATCTCAATTGATCTTGCACAGATATACTTGTCGCTTCTTTATCAATGATGATCTTGCCATAAGCGATATCTGACAATTGCCAGATGCAATCGTAGTCCTCTATATAGATATCCTCAGACTCCAACACCCTTCTTACTGCCTCAGGTAGCTTCTCCTCATCAATAAATAAGTAAGAGTCATCTGTACCAATCAATAGGTAAGCATAAAATAGGGGGTTGAAATCAATATCTCTACCTCTGAGATTCAGTAGCCATGCTATCTCGTCTAACGCACTGATCAAGGACCAATCAGCGGATGCCGCAGTGATTACTTTTCTGAGTTCTGAAATTTTATTTTTTCGGGGTGTGCCAGCATAACGATTATCAAACAGGAAAATCTTCTTCGACTTGGGTTTGGGTCGCTCAGCTCCCCAGCAAGAATCTATCGCTTTAAAATTGAACTTGTAGTCATAGTTCTTAGGCTTGAGCATCTTCTTGAGGTTTTCAATTTGCGCTATCGAAAACATCCTTCCGTCGAGGGCTATAGTTGACCCTTGCTCGATATGGCGTAGGATCCAATTGGCATAGTGATCCTCCTTTTTTATATATCGCTGCAATTGTATACCTGTGCCATGGAGTTCCTGTTCTGCTTGTATAAAATATCGAGAGTCAGTCCACAGTCCCGCATAATCCATAGTTACAACCAGTGTTCCTGCTGAACCCGTAAATCCACTTAGCCACTCCAAAAACTTCCATTGATCACCAATGTATTCGCTCATATGAGGATCTGTCAACGGTATAATGAGTGCCGCAACATCCCGTTCCTTCATTCTTGCTACAATTTCTTTCAATTTTGGATTATTCATATTTGGCACGCAATTTGTTGTATCTGAATAGATATCATATTACATTTATTTTTAATATGTTTACATCAGGTTCTCAGCTTTTTAAAAAAGTACTGACTTGAGAACCGATTTCGACAAGATTATGTTTCTCTAAATCGTAAGGTATAAGTATAACTTTACACAACGAAAACTGCAGATGTTACGACAGAGTTTATCACAAAAGATGGTACAAAAGCTATCTCCTCAGCAAATCCAGCTGATGAAGTTGCTTCAGATACCAACTGCGACACTTGATCAAAGGATAAAGGAAGAACTCGAGGCCAATCCAGCCTTAGAGGAGAGTGAAGACTACAACGAGGTATTTGACATCAACGAAGACGATTATAGTAGTGATGAAGAGACCAAAGCATCTGAAGAAGATTTTGAACTGGATGATTATCTATCGGACTATCTTGATGATGATCCGTCGTTATACAAGCTCAAAGGGGATTACTTCGTAGAAGATGAAGAAAAAGCGGCACCGGTGGCCGTACATGCCAGCTTCCATGAGCACCTGGTTATGCAGTTGGGTATGATGGAATTTGAAGATGAAACTCAAGCCATCGTCGCACATCAGATCGTAGGCAGTATCGATGAAGATGGTTATCTCAGAAGAGAGCCGGAAGCCATCGTTGATGATATCCTATTCACACAGAGTCTTGAAGTAACTGTAGCAGATATAGAGAGCATGCTTGTCCGTGTACAGCGTCTTGAGCCAGTAGGTATAGGTGCTCGTGATTTGCAAGAGTCTCTGATCATCCAACTCGACACTAAGTTTGAGTACGTAGAGGATCCAGCTCGATTAAAAGTCAAGAACATAGCGAACAAGATCCTTAGTAAATACTTTAATGAGTTTTCTAAGAAGCATTATACCAGATTAAAAAGGTCGTTAGGATTATCAGACTCTGAATTGAAAGATGCAATTGATGAGATTCTAAAATTAAACCCGAAGCCGGCCAGTGCCTTTAACGGTTCAGTAAATGGCAAAGGAACGGTCAATCAATATATCGTACCTGACTTTACGATCCTCAATCGCAATGGAGACTTAGAGCTCACGCTCAATAATAAAAATGCTCCTGATCTTAGGATCAGTGATAATTATGTCGATATCCTCAAAGGGTATAAAGACAATACACAAAGCAGAAAAAGTACCAAGCAAGAGAAGGAGGCTGTGATGTTTATAAAGCAGAAAATTGACTCCGCTAAATGGTTTATCGATGCGATCAAACAAAGACAAGAGACGCTCCACAATACCATGTATACTATCATGCAGTATCAGGAAGATTTCTTCAGAACTGGTGATGAGCGTCGCATCAAGCCAATGATCCTAAAAGACATCGCAGAAGTTACAGGTCTCGATATCTCAACAGTATCAAGGGTGGCTAATAGCAAGTTTGTTCAGACCGAGTTTGGTACTAAAAGACTAAAAGATTTCTTCTCTGAGTCTATCCAGACTAAATCTGGCGAAGAAGTCTCTACGCTTGAGGTGAAGAACATCCTTAATGACATCATCGGAACAGAAGATAAAAGAAAGCCTCTCTCTGATGAAAAGCTCAAGGATCTCCTACAAGAAAAAGGATATAACATCGCACGCCGTACAGTAGCTAAATATAGAGAGCAACTACATATCCCGGTAGCGAGATTACGCAAAGAACTTTAGTCCTCAGCGCTGGACAATAGCATGGCGACAAAGGCCAAGAAGAAGGCCACACTGATAGACCGCTCAAAGCTATTTTCTACCAAAAAAGAAAGGGCATAATTGATATACAGAGCGAGCAACAGGTAGTAATACTTGTTGCTCTTTCTTGTTAAGGGATACAAGAATCCTCCTATAAACAGGATAATTCCTACAAGACCTGTTCCCGCTAACTGATAGATATATTGACTATGTGGGTAATTGACCAAGTCCGACCTCGACTGCTGTCTATATATCTCAAAACACGAGTCGTAGAGATCACCGATACCTGTACCCAAAAACAGATTATCTCTAAAGAGCTCGCATCCTGTCTGTAGCGAAAACAGACGCTCAGAATCAGAATAGTTAACACCTCCATCAATCGCATACTGCTCCCAATCGTAGAACATATATCCCAGCTTAGTCTGAATCATAGGCGTCAGACTCAATAGATACATTACGATTACAGCGGCAGTCATGGCTATAGCAACTTGTCTCCGAGATATCTGCTTAATCCAGGCTGCATGAATTGCAAAGAAAGCCAGCGATGCATAGACTATTACCAAGCCCGTCCTCACTGCCAAAAGGTGCATCACTACAAAGAGAAACGAAGCTCCTATACCAAAGCATTTCACATGTGAAGAAGATAGCTCTGACCTATAATAGACCAACCAAAGCAGAGCACTGATGACCCCATATGCCATAAACATGCTGTACTTGACGTGCTCTATCGGTGTACTTACAGGCTGACCACGAGATAGTCGATCCAGGATCTCTTGGTGATTTTGAAGGATATCTAACAATGGTGGCACAGCAGATATACTCAGTACAACCACTAAGATCAAGTGCATCGTGCGAATCATATCTCTGGATATTGGCCTCAACACCATGAAGGCAAATGGTATCACTAAGAATGGCAGCTTAATCACGGTATGATGCCACCACTGTCCTGTATTGTCACTATTGATGCCAGATAGCACTATAGATATGCCTATTAAGCAAAGGGCGGCAAGAGATTTATTAAAAGAAAAAGTCCTTTTTTGGACTTGAATCATGATGGCTGCGATCACGATAATGACATAGCATATTGTAATCAATGCCTTAGAATATATGATCGCTGGGATCATACAAAACAGAGCGTAATATGCAATCTGACGATATCGAGATGCCATATCACAATGATAATGATTAGGTGTCACTCTATGAGCTTGACTTAGATTGGGCATATTGCGGCAATCGGTATACCTTTGTGGGCTAAATATAATCCGGAGCATGTCGCTTGCAGTATTTGATCAACTCGAAGAACTCTTATCAGAGATAAACGGTGCCAGTATAACAGAAGCTGATGCCTTGGAGCAGTTCAGAATTAGATTCTTAGGGAGCAAAAACATCCTCAAGCCTCTCGGCGGAGAGATTAGAAATATCCCTAACGAGAAGAAGCGTGACTTTGGCCAGCTGCTGAATAAGGTCAAAACAACTGCTCAAGAAAAGTATGATGAACTCAGCGCAAGCATCAATGCTGCAGATTCTGAGCAAAAATATCAGGATCTTGACCTAACGGCCCCTCCGGCAGAACTCCGATTGGGTTCTCGACATCCGGTCAGTCTCGTACTCAATCGTGTGATCAATATATTCAGCCGCCTTGGATTCGTCGTAGCGGAGAATCGTGAAATCGAAGATGACTGGCACAATTTCACCGCGATGAATACGCCTGAGCATCATCCTGCTCGAGATATGCAGGATACATTCTACTTAATGAATAGCACGGAGCGACTCTTACGTACCCATACTTCGTCGGTACAGGCGAGAGCTATGACGACTCAGAAACCTCCAATAAGGATTATCGCTCCAGGGAGAGTATATCGTAATGAGACGATCTCTGCGCGATCTCACTGTCAGTTTCATCAAGTAGAAGGTCTATACATTGACGAGAATGTGTCATTCGCTGATATGAAGCAGACACTACTCTATTTTGCTAGAGAGATGTATGGTGCACAGACAGAAATCAGATTAAGACCCAGTTATTTTCCATTTACAGAGCCAAGTGCAGAGATGGATGTATGGATGGGTACAGATACTGCTGAGGCTCGCAAACTCACCAAGGGTACAGGTTGGCTTGAGGTACTGGGTTGTGGTATGGTAGATCCAAATGTCTTGTCCAATTGTGATATCGATCCCGACAAATACACTGGTTATGCCTTTGGTATCGGTATTGAGCGTACTGCCCTACAAAACTACGGTATCAAAGACATCAGAATGTTATTTGAAAATGACATCAGATTCTTGCGTCAGTTCAGTTCAGCGTGGTAATCGAATAGTGATATGAGCAAACCGTCTATCCCAAAAGGCACCAGAGATTTTCTCCCAGAAGAAGTCCTGAATCGTCGATATATATTCAATACGATCGAAGCCATATTTCAGAAGTATGGATATCTCCCTATAGAGACGCCTGTTATGGAGAGTCTCTCGACACTAACCGGGAAGTATGGTGAAGAAGGGGACCAACTCTTATTCAAAGTGCTCAATAATGGGGACTATCTTAACAAGGCGGATCAAGAAGCCCTCAACAATAAAGATTCTAAGCGCCTGACTAATTCTATCTCTAAGAGAGGTCTGCGCTATGATCTCACCGTGCCATTCGCACGCTATGTGGTGATGCATCAGAACGATCTATCTTTTCCATTTAAGCGATATGCGATCAGTCCTGTCTGGCGTGCAGATAAGCCACAGAAAGGTAGATATCAAGAGTTCTATCAGTGCGATGTAGATGTAGTAGGATCTAAGTCGCTGCTATATGAAGCAGAGTTAGTTAAGATCTATGATGAGGTATTTACTGCCCTAGATATAGCGGTAACGATTAAAGTCAACAATCGCAAGATCCTTGAAGGAATAGCTGAAGTAGCAGGTGCTAAAGATCACTTTGCAGCTATGGCCGTCGCTATCGATAAGTTGGATAAAATAGGTCCCGATAAGGTCACAACAGAGATGATCTCCAATGGCATTTCTGAAGAAGCCTCTAAGACTATTTTGAATTCATTATCTCTCACTTCTTTAGACGACGTTGCTGGTTTATTGGCGACTAATGATATCGGTATGGAGGGCGTGGGAGAGCTAAAGAAATTTCACGAATTTCTCGACCCTATCGGAGTCAGCAATAATATTGGATTAGACTTGACCCTAGCACGGGGACTGAGTTATTACACAGGTTGCATATTTGAGGTTACTGCTGATGGTGTCCAGATCGGTAGTATTGGAGGTGGTGGCAGATATGATGATCTAACCAGTCAGTTTGGCCTCAAGGATATGCCTGGGGTGGGGATATCATTTGGCGCTGAGCGGATCTATGACGTAATGAAGGAGTTAGGTAAATTCGACTCGATACCGTCCCAAGGTCCGATAGCAATCTTACTGTCTTTTGATGAAGCCTCTTTGTATTATGCTTTTGAGTGTGCACATCAACTTCGACAAGCTGGAGTCTCGGTAGACATCTATCCAGAAGCAGCCAAGTTTAAAAAACAGATGAAGTATGCTAATGCCAGAGACTTCAAGTATGCCCTCATCATCGGGGATCAAGAGGTGTCAGACCAGACACTGAGTATAAAGAACTTGCAGTCTGGCGACCAGCAGTCATTGTCAGTAACACAGACAATTGAATTATTGAAATCATAAAAAGTAGAGACGGATGGGATTAGCACAGATACAGAGGGACCTTCTTGGCGGTACAACTTCTATGGTGGAGCTTATGTCCTCATATCTCGCTCGTATCGATGACTGCCGCAATCTCAATATTTATGTAGAAGTATTTGAAGAGGAAGCCATCAGTCAAGCTAAAGCCCTTGATCAAAAAATAAAAGATAACCCTGATCAGCTCGGCAAGCTATTCGGCTGTGTGGCAAGCGTCAAAGACGTGATCTGCTACAAAGATCACCAGGTTACTGCATCGTCTAATATGCTTAAGGGGTTCACCTCACAATTTACAGCCACTGCTCTCCAGTCTGGATTAGATCAGGATATGATCATCATCGGTCGGACTAATTGTGATGAGTTTGCCATGGGATCATCTAATGAGAATAGTGCTTATGGCCCTACACTTAATGGTCAAGATCCAACTCGAGTTCCTGGTGGCAGTAGTGGCGCTGCAGCGGTATCCGTTCAGATGGACACTTGCCTATTAGCCTTTGGCAGTGATACCGGAGGATCGGTACGCCAACCTGCTGCATTCTGCGGGGTGTACGGTATGAAACCCACTTACGGGAGGATCTCTCGATATGGCTTAATCGCTTATGCCTCTTCGTTTGATCAGATTGGACTATTATCCAAAGACTTGGAGTTGATCTCTACCGCACTGGCTGTGGTTGAGGGCTATGACCCCATGGACAGTACCAGCCTCGAGATCAAAGATAAACCACAAACCTCTGATAAATATCGCTTCACGTATTTCGCTGAAGCATTACATCACGAGAGCATTTCGCCAGAGATCCGTGCGTCTCTTCAATCCAAAATCGATCAGCTCCGAGCAGATGGACATGAAGTAACCGAGGTGTCATTTGATCTACTCAATCACTTAGTACCTTGTTATTATGTCCTAACGACCGCTGAGGCCTCATCTAATCTCAATAGATATGACGGGCTGCGCTATGGATTACAAGAAAGTCAAAGCAAAGACCTCAAGGAATTATACATCGAAAATCGCTCAAAAGGCTTCGGACTTGAAGTAAAACGTAGGATTATGATGGGCACATTCGTGCTCAGTGTTGGATACTTTGATGCTTATTTCAACAAAGCTCAAAAGGTAAGACGATTAATTTCCGATCGTATTCAAGATATCTTTCAGAAACATGATTTTATTTTGATCCCTACTACGCCTGATGTTGCATGGCCTATTGGAGAGAATATAGATGACCCTGTGAGCATCTATCTATCTGATGTATTTACTGTCTTAGCCAATATCTGCGGGCTCCCAGCTATATCGGCTCCAAAGACTTCTCCCAACTCCATGCCTCATGGCTTACAACTCATCGGTCCGCGGATGAGTGATAAGGCTATGCTCGCCGCTGCCAAGCTCATCTAAGTTGGCACACTTATTGTTTTAGGGTATGTGTTATATGTAAATTTTAATTTATATGTTAATTATTGCACAGTAGTAGATTGCGCAATATATTTGCATTCGATTTGTTAACACATGTGCATACTTTTTAATATGTACAGTATTTATAAGGGCTATTCATACGATTAGCCACATAATTACACGTTAATGCGTCGTCCCATATAGCCGATAATTTAAAAACGGTCCCATGAGCAAAATTAAATTTATTGCGAAGCAATTCGCAGTAAGTGTAATATTTCTATTCTTGCTTAGCTCTGTACGAGCTAATGATACGGATTTATCCGCTTATCACTCTGTATCGCCAGATGAGCTTAGAGAGCGTTTGGACGATATGTCCAACGATGTAGAGTTGAAATATACTCCAGAGGTGCACTCCATCATCAACGAGTATATCAAAGGCTACAGAAAAGGTAGCGAAGTGCTTTTAGGACGAGGCGGTCAATATTTCCCGATCTACGATAATGAATTTCAGAAAGCCGGTCTGCCGACTGAGCTAAAATATCTTTCAGCAGTTGAATCATCATTAATCCCTACAGCGCGCTCTAACTCTGGAGCGGTCGGTCTATGGCAATTTATTTCTTCTACAGGGAAGATTTATGGCCTAACGATCAATAGCACAATTGATGAAAGAAAAGATCCTATACGATCCACTCAAGCAGCAGCTAAATTCTTAAGTGATCTCTATGACGAGTTTGGCGACTGGTCGTTGGCACTTGCAGCTTACAACTGTGGACCAGGTGGTGTAAAGAAAGCTACCCGACGCAGTGCGACGAATGAGTATACGGACTTTTGGAATATCAAGTCTTATCTACCGAAAGAAACCCGTAGATATGTTCCTAAATATGTCGCTGTTAGCTATGTGATGAATTACTTCCAACATCATGGCTTAGAGCCTATATTAGAAAACTCCACAGAGGTACTTGCTACTGTCAAAGTATACGAATACACGACTTTCTCAGAGATCAGCAGAAAAACAGGATTAGATTATGCCACGATCAAGAGGCTTAATCCAGCTTATCTAAAAGGGTACATCCCGCAGAACACAAAGGGATATTACCTGACGCTACCTGAAAAAATCATGTACGACTATGTTGGTCTAAATGACACATGGAATGATCTTGAGTATCGCCCACAAGCTAACTCTCAAGAATACTACACTTCGCTATTGTATGGCAACATGAGAAGGAGGGCACAAAAGCTATCACACCTTGAGATGCTTCCTACCCTTATCACGGTTGGAACTAGTATTGCCTCATTAGAAGTTACAGATGAACCTATAGAATTACCTCTGGATCCATCTCGAGAGCTTATGCTTTCTGATGTGGCCATATTAGAGAATAGCACGAGTGCCTATAAGTATCATATACTTCAGCCACTACAGTCTCTGGAGGAGATATCTGATATGTTCGACATCACCTTGAAGGACCTCATTAGGCTCAATGAGATTGACATCATGAATCCTCCTGCACCCGGCACGATGCTTATCGTTGATCAGGTTGCTGAAGAGCAATAAGAAAAACAAAACCTATCAGTTATCATCGCATCACGGCTGACACCAGATTGATGCGATGCTTGCTGCGATCATCAGATGGTAGTTTCTCCACCATCTTAAGATAGTTGCCATCAGGATAGGCACGATCTGCCATTTTCAAAATTGGGAACAGCTCCATTCGATCCGCCTCTTTTAAGACAGGGTGTGGCCAGGATTTATCAGGATCTACATACGGCGATAAGAAATCAAAAGCCGCTCTGAGACGTGAGTTCACATCATCAGCTTCCCATATATCCACATCTACATGCTCAGCAAGAGTAGCTACAAGGCACATCGCATGTAGGTTATACATGCTGTAAAACAATGGTCGAGTTCGAGTCATCTCTTCAGGCATAGAGCCATCAGGCCTAACCTGTGATAAGACACGTTTATCCATAAAACTTTGAGCTATAGACTTAGCCGCATCAAGATTGCCAGCATATAATGCGAAATAGAGCGCTTGAACATCATAGTATGTACCATGATTATTAGTAGCTGCGCCCTCATCGAGTGCCATTTCATCAGTCGTCAACCACTCAAAGTACGCTCCTACCCAAGCTCTCAATTGTTCATACTCAGCATCGCTCAATTCGCCGGATCCCTTGATGAGTAGCGACCCCTCTAAGGCTTGTATCAATATGCGGCTATCGAGCACTCCTGATTTTGAGCCAAGATTATGACCAGGTCTACACTGAGCGTGGTTGACATTGGGATTCATCAGGGTCTCCTCATCAAGAAACCAAACCCGCAATAACTCTGCTGCCTTCTTAGCATATTTCTCCTCGCCTGTCAGATGATAGACCAGTCCCAGTGTTTCAGTATTCTGTCCAAACAGACCGATTCTCGGTCGGTCGGATTCTGTCATACTCTGACTGCCAGGATATGTATCTCCATCCTTTCGTATATAGGGCAATCCATCAGGCTTAGTTGGATCAGGCCACCAGTATCGCCCGTAGCTGGCATAATCATGTATATCGCCGCTTGGTGGCAATTTCTCTTTGTGAGTCACAGAATATGGACCCTCCTTCAATGCTTGATCTGCTTCTGAGATAAGTAGATCATAAGATGCAGTCAGCTCTGGGTCTTGCTGATTCAGCTTGGCTTTAGTCTCGTTCAACTCCTCAATGTCAAATAAGATCGTTTCTGTATCATCCTTATCAACACTGTTACATGAGGCCAGTATTAGCATGACGAGTCCAATGATTAGATGTAATGTTCTGTTCATTTTAAGATAGGTTTAAACATTAGATCTCCTCAATATCGCAAGAATATCTTCAACTACACTTAGTGTGATTAGAGAGTAATTGTAGTTATTTGAGAATTAGAGAATCATCTTCCTACCCTACCACCTTAATGACACTCTTAGTAAAGCGTTGCTCTCCGCTATAGATTGCCACTTGGTAAACGCCATCAATCAAGTTATCCAACTGCACTGTCATCTCTCCCTCATCGTTGCCCTCTTCGGTTAATAGCACCCTCCCCGTATTACTCAAGACTTCGATCTTGGAGATTGGATTAGGACTCCGTAAGGTGATCCAATTACTTGTAGGATTAGGGAATAGCGTAATATCTTGACTCGTGGTCTGGAGGTTCATATTACAAGCATAGTTATGGGTATAGTTGCTGATCAGTCGCACTAATAAGTCATTGAGCTTTTCCACATCGAAGTCTTCTACCAGTGGCTTCAAGTGAGACCCGCCTATACCACTATCATCAGTGATGAAGACGTAAGTAGCATTAGTCACTACAGCCATGTACTTCATCAGAAACTCTGTTTCTCTATTGATCCCGCTGGCAGTAATCGGGATGATCTTGATTCCTTGAGCGGCAGCATCAATGATTTGTTGTTGGATCATCTGGGTGGTGGTTTCATCGTCATGAGGTGGTGCATCAAGCAACAGGAAAATAATCTTACTCAAGGCATTCTCCGACCAGTCTTGTCCCAGGGCTTCTTCAAGGCCCGCATCAACTGCTTCTGGATAGTCACCCCCACCTGCAGCCTGCTGCTTAGATATAAACTGTATCGTTTCTTCGGACTTAGTGGTCAGATTGCTGACTTTGGTGAGGTAGTCATCCGTGTCATCACGATAAAACACTGCCCCAGTTCTATAACTCACGTCTTGATTATCAGCAGTCACTCGTTCTAAAACATCATTGAGTTCGCTCTGTAGGAATAAGATTTCATCACCCATAGATCCCGTTGCATCCACCACGAACACTACATCTACGACATCTCGCACATCACAATCTACTGGCAGCGTGATATCATTAGATCCATCAGCTATAGACTTGACGGTACCCTTGATATATTCCTTCCCGTCATAGTTTACTCTGATCTGATAGTTGTCGACTGTTGACTTAGCCATGATGCTGGGCCACAGCTCAGCGTGCCCAGCATGATCACTGACCGCTTCCCATATGATCTCGCCCTGCTGATCTGTTAATGTCACTTGTGCCCCGGCTACAGGATGGTTCGATCTATTCTGCACATATACAGACATACGCTCCTCTGGGTATATCCCCCAGTGCTCCTGCATCTTGACATAGTCGGGATCAGCAGTCAGCTCGAGCCAGTCCCTCCAATTCTGTAGGTCATTCCACTCTCCTGCAGTGATCTGTCCTGCTGAAGGCAAGTCTGATGCTTTTCCCCTGGTGGCTATTGCACCTGCGCTACCCTCAGACATCATGGCTGATGCCATAAATGAAGAAGCAGATTCTGGAGCTGATTTTGCCAGAGATTTTATGCGCATATCCGAAGCTGCATCAATCGATATTTCTTCCAATTCAAGGAATTCGGCATCGGTATGCTCTGGTTCTGTATCTCCTGTGACGTTTACTACTGCCTCTGGATCACTATGTTCAACCTCCGGTTCCGTGCTCTTACATTGACATAAAGTGAGCAAGACGATCGTTGTAAGTAGTAGGCTAAGGTGTTTGGATAAAATATTTATCATATTTATTTGATTCAATTTATGCATAATGGTGATGCGCTACATCATATAGATGCGAGCAATTGATGAAATGCATAAATCGACTGCAAAAAAATTGACAGAAGCAGAATACATAGCAAACTATCGACGATCACAAGATCAATCCTACCTCAGTGATCTCTACAGGCCATATATGACCCTCATCTATGGTACTTGCCTAAAGTATCTACAAGATGTAGGCTTAGCCGAGGATGCTGTTATGGATATCTATATCGGACTAAAAGATAAAGTCCTCAAACATGAGATCAATAATTTCAGCGCATGGGTATATCGCATCAGCGTCAACCATTGTCTGGAGCAACTAAGAACAGATAAACGCTATGCTGATCGAAAAAACGAGGCAGAGGATATGTATTCCGCCGAAATATTTCATCCTAATGATGTGGATAAGGAAAAAGACCTACAAATCATGGAGGCTTGTATGCTCACACTCAGCGATACACAGCTACAATGCGTAAAGCACTTCTACTATGAGAAGAAAAGCTATCAGGACATCGCTGGTATGTTATCGATGAGCTATACCCAAGTTAGATCAGCCATCCAAAATGGTCGTAGGAATATCAAAAATTGTATGACCACTAAAATGGCCTCTCAGCATGAAGGATAAATGGATCAACATATACAACCAGTGGCTCAAGGGTGATAGCTCTCCGGACGACAGACATGAGCTTGAAAAGCGCGCCTTAGATGACCCTTTTATTGCGGACGCATTAGAAGGTGTTGAGCTGTATCATGGTGTAGATAGAGAGAACCTACAAACTCGTCTCGAACAACGCTTGAAGAGTGAAACATCCACTAAGGTATTTCCACTCTGGAAATATGCTGCTGCAGCAAGCATTGCTATCATTGCTGGATCTTTTTTCTTTCTTCAACCAGCTAAGAATCTCTCAAAACCACAGGAAGCTTATACCATAGAATCAACCTCTCCTATTATTGCCGATGATATAGCAGCTATCGATGCAAAAAAGTCCATAAATAGCGCCTCAGTTAAAGTTGAGGAAACAGCAGTAAGCAATTTGATCTCCTATGACGATAAAGAAATTAAGAATGCTGAAATAAAAGTCAGTCGCTCACAGCCTCAGGTCAACCAAAAAAGAAGAGCTGTTAAAGAAGAAGAGGCAAAGGAAATACCGCTTCAATCAGAGTCTGACATTGGAATATCAACCGAGACAATAATAACTGCTACTGGAGCTTCTGATCGACTCGCTGTAGCCCATACTCATACCATCCCAAGACCGTCGGAGATGCCACTTGGATTAGCAGAGTCGGCTGAACCTATGCCTGAATCACAACGCTTAAAAAATCCAACTGGAAGAACTGTATCCGTTACAAACGGAAATAAAACTCTAACGTCAAAAAACTCTACTGATATCAATGCAAACAATCAAGCAAACTCTGCTGATCTGAGTGAATTAGAAAACATGTTGGAAGAGGAAACTTCATCCGATTTCTCCTCCGAATCTATCGATACAATCATCCCTGACACTGAACAAAAAGCATATGATCAGTTGGGTAATGAATTAGAGGCTTATCCATTAATCGGATGGGCATCATTTGACAGTATCTTGATGACAGAGATGCCAAGCAAAGACTATCTGTTTATGAGAGGCATCAAGGACGGTACCGAGAATCGGTTATCTCTAACTATTGATTCAACAGGAAGCGTGATTCAATTTGATGCAGGTGCCATGCCAATACCTAATATCGAGCGTGTCATCGAAAAAACGGGCAAGTGGCATAGCGATGAGCAATCGACCACTGTTGCACACAAGCATAAAATTATGTCGAAGAAGGAGTAAAATCCGCACTACCCAAACATCTGATATGCTCCCAGGGCGCTGAGATATGCCATGGCTCCCATAAATACGAACTGAATGATTGGCCAGCGCCAACTGTTCGTCTCGCGTTTAGTTACAGCGAGCGTACTCATACACTGCAAGGCAAATACATAGAACAACAATAGCGATAGAGCCGTGGCAAAATCATATCGCTTACCTCCCGTAACTGGGTTAATCTCTGCCTCCATCAATCCTCGTACCGTCATCTCATCATCAGCGCTGCCAACACTATAGATCGTAGCCATCGTCCCAACGAATACTTCTCTGGCAGCAAATGAGGTGATCAATGCAATACCAATCTTCCAGTCATAACCTAATGGTCTGATAACTGGTTCAATGAACTTACCTACATGACCTACATAGGAGGATTCTAATTGCTGAGAGGCGATGTAATCTTCCGTTTCTTGCTCACTATACCCTTGCTCGATACTATAAGCCTCTGCTTGCTCTGCTGACTGTGCCATCTTGTTGCCAGGCCCATAACTCGCCATAAACCACAGCACGATAGAGATCAATAATATGACACGCCCAGCCTCAACGATAAAAGTCCAAACTTTCTCTTTAACGGTGATGAGGACATTCTTCCAGATTGGCTTTTTATACTGTGGGAGTTCGATCATCAGAAAAGAGCGCTCATCGCTCTTGAGGATCAACTTAAAGATCCAAGCGCTACCCAGTGCCGCTACAATACTCAATAGATAGAGCCCCATAAAGGCAAGCCCCTGCGCATTGAAAATTCCACCGACGGTCTTGGATGGTACGACAAAGCCAATCAACACAGTATATACCGGTATCCTTGCTGAGCAACTGATCAGTGGGGACACCATGATGGTCGTCAGGCGCTCCTTCCAGTTGGCTATAGTCCGAGTTGACATAATCGCGGGTATGGCGCAAGCACCACTGGAGATCAGGGCAACGATACTGCGCCCATTGAGCCCAAATCGCTGCATAATAGAATCAAACATGAATACTGCTCGCGACATATAACCACTTTCCTCCAGTAGGCTGACCAGTAAGAATAGTATCGTAATCTGCGGAATAAAGACCAGTACGCCACCGAGTCCCGCTATAACGCCATCGGCTAACAAGTCGGCTACCCATCCGGCGGGCATATAATTATGTACTGCCGAGGCCATGCTCGCAAATAAGCCCTCAATCCAATCCATCGGACCAGCGGCCCAAGCGTATATCGCTTGAAAGATGAAGAACATCACGCCAAAAAAGATCAATGGTCCGAAGACCTTATGGGTGATTATGCGATCAATGCGATCTGTAATCGAGCCTTTCTCTTTAGAATCACTGATCTCGGCTTTCTTGATAACTGGAGTGAAGGAGTTATACCGCCCCATCGTCTCGTCGATCTGGTACTTCACCGAGTTAAAATTTTGTTCATCGACCTTGGATGAGATTTGTATGCGTTGAGCGGCAGTGATATGATTGAGCCACTTATGGTGATGTGCGATCAGTAGATTTTGATATTCGTTGTCTACGCCCGTCTGAAGTTTTATCTGGTCGACGGTTTCTTGCTCACTTCTATTGAGCTTATGGCCTTTTTTCCATGAGTCGATAGTTGATTGATTCATCAGATGGACCATCTGATACTTTAGTCCGTCAATATTGATACCCTTTAGACTACTGACACCTATTACGGGTATACCCAGATATTTCGATAGCACCTCTGTATCGTATGTGGTGCCGCCAGATTCTGATAGATCCATCATCGTGAGACAGAGCACCATGGGGATATCCAGCTCTTTAACTTGAGTGGCGAGGAGGAGGTGTTTTTCTAACTCTGTAGAGGCAGCCACATATACGATCGCATCGGGATAGTCAGGCCCCTCGGGATTAGTCAAGGCTTGGACAACTATGCGCTCCTCGGAGCTATTAGGGTAGAGGCTATAGACCCCAGGAAAATCTATCAATCCAATTCGATCACCAGTTGATAACTTTACCGTCCCCGTTTTCTTATCAATGGTTACACCAGGGTAGTTACTGATCTTTTGGTTAAGGCCTGTTAAAGCATTAAATAAGCTCGATTTGCCGCTGTTGGGGTTGCCTATGAGGGCGATATTAAATGGATTGCTCACGGATAGGTTTCTATTTGATCAGTATTGATGCAGCTTCAGCAGTGCGGACAGCGATATAGGTCTGTCCCAGCCTTATGCAGTATGCACCTCCAAATGGCGCCTTGCGAATCAGAGATATCGTACTATCAGGTATGATTCCTACTGTCAGGAGTTTACAGGCAAGACTCTCGTCAGCGAAGCTTTTTACAACGCCGCTCTGCCCTATTTTTAGATCGAGAACACTTCTATTCATACAACTTGTATCTATCCTATATAGGAGCTAGCAAAAATGACGAAAGTTAAACCGATATCCAACCAAGGCATTATGAGTTATCGTAACAAGATTAGGTACGACCATAATCAGTAAAGCAATCGATTCAATACTATATCTTTATTGCATGAAAAAAGTCGCTCTGATCGCTCATGATGGCAAAAAAGCTGAATTAGTATCTTTCGTTTTAAGAAATCGAAAATACATAGAAAACACCGTGATCTATGCTACCGGAACAACAGGAAGACATATAGAGAATGCGGGATTTACTGTACAGCGTCTCCTGTCTGGACCACTCGGAGGGGATGCGCAGATCGCGACGATGGTGGCTGAAAAGAATATGGACATGGTGATCTTCTTCAGAGATCCACTAGACAAACATCCACATGAGCCCGATGTACAGATGCTGATGCGTCTATGCGATGTACACAATGTACCACTCGCTACCAACCCTGCCAGTGCAGCTTTGTTTTTAAAAGGAACATCACAGCAGTAATTGACTACAGAGGACTACAAAGCGATATCAGATACCATACCCAGATCTCCTGGTGTCTACAAATATTATGACGCCAAGGATACGATCATCTACGTAGGTAAGGCTAAAAATCTCAGAAATCGAGTTAGCTCATATTTTGGTAACAAGAAACATCAAGCCTATAAGACCCGAGTGATGGTCAAGAATGCCACTCGGCTCGACTTTACAATAGTAGAAACAGAGTCTGACGCCCTCTTGCTCGAAAATACATTGATCAAGAAATTTCAACCTCGATACAATGTCATGCTCAAGGATGGCAAGTCCTACACCTACCTATGTATAAAGAAAGAGCGATTTCCCAGAGTCTTCTTTACTCGAAAAGTAATTCGTGATGGCTCCCAATATTATGGGCCATATACCTCCAAGTTCAGGACGAAGCAGATATTTGAATTGGTCAAAAACCTATTTCCCATACGTACCTGCAAACTCAACTTGAGCCAGGACAATATTGACAAAGACAAATTTAAAGTATGTCTGGAGTATCATATCGGTAATTGTCTTGGGCCATGTGTGGGGCTACAGAGTGAAGAGGATTACAATCGATCCATAGAACAGGTCAAAAATATCCTCAATGGTAAGTTTAAACCTGTCAAAGACTATATCAAAGAGGAAATGGCTCGCCTCGCCGAGGAGCTCAAGTATGAGCAGGCTGCACTGATGAAAGAGAAGCTCAGTTTATTTGCCGAGTATCAGGCAAAATCTACCGTAGTCAGCCAGACGATTAACGATGTGGATGTCTTCAGCATAGATAGCAATGATGAGTGGGCTTATGTCAACTATATGAAGGTCCTAAATGGTGCGGTTATCAATACAGATACCATCGAGGTAAAGATGAATCTCGATACTGATCACGCTGAGATACTGTCCTATGTCATCCCAGAGGTTAGGAAGAAGTACAATAGTATCTCCACGGAACTGATCATGAGTGAAAAGATCGTCCTGGCGGAAAAAGAGCTCAACATCACTGTGCCACAGCGTGGTGACAAGCGCAAACTCCTGGAGCTATCACAAAAGAATGTCAAATACTTCCTCCTCCAAAAAAAGAAGGAAAGTCTGGCTCATGTGCGCAAGCAAACGCCTGCTGAACGCATCCTAAAGACCTTGCAAGCTGATCTCAGTATGGATGACATACCTTACCATATTGAGTGTTTTGACAATAGTAATATCCAAGGGACGAATCCCACGGCAAGCTGTGTCGTCTTTAAGAATGCCAAACCATCCAAGCGAGACTATCGCAAGTTTAAAGTAAAGACTGTGGAGGGCCCAGATGATTTTGCTTCCATGGTCGAGATCGTCTACCGGAGATATAAGCGACTGCTTGATGAAGAGCAGCCCCTCCCACAGCTAGTGATAATCGATGGTGGTAAAGGTCAATTGAGCTCTGCCATGCAAAGCATCGATAAGTTAGGGCTGAGAGATCGGATCACAGTCATCGGAATCGCCAAAAAGCTGGAAGAAATCTACTTCCCCGAAGATCCTATACCGATCTATATCAACAAGAAGTCCGAGTCTCTCAAGTTAATCCAACAGGCCCGCAACGAGGCCCACAGATTTGCGATCAACTACCACCGTGATCGGCGCTCGCAGAACTTTACCAAAAGCTCGTTACTGGACATCAAAGGGATTGGCAAGAAGTCTACTGATGAGCTGCTCAAGCACTTCAAATCCGTCAAGCGCCTCAAGGAAGCCACAGTGGAAGAAATAGCTGAAGTCATCGGTAATCAGAAGGCGCAACTGGTACGGGAGTCGTTGGATGGGGAATAGTATAAGTATTATTGAACGCAATTGAGAATAGCGCTACTCTTATGGTAAGTCAGAATTTCGATTGGACAGAACAAAATTTAGTGCGGGAACGAAAAAAGAGCAACGCCACCGAAATCAGTTGTACTGGTCTCAACAGGGCATTGACGATAGATTCCGGGCTTCTTGTTACTTAACTTTGGTGTCTTATGGGCTTGATCCTAACAATCCGCCAAGATTGGATAGGTCCGTATTTTCGATGAGAAAGCACGAGAATGGGTAATGTTGTATTTTTTCATCTCGAGCTTGTGGAGAGATCCTCAGCTTGCTCAGCACAGTTCCTTGTGGAGTGACTAAGTGATATGGGTAACTACTTGAAGATGCCTCCACTGCCGTCGGCATGAAAAGACCTAACAACAATATTACGGCGTTGAAGATAGAAGCCTCACCCTCCAACTACTTAGAAATCTCCCTACACTAGATTTGAAAAAAGAGGTTGCATTTAAACATATGAGTAATTCACTCTGCGTTCTTTGTCGTTCGGCGTGATATAATTGCTCGCTAAGGCGCCAAGACGCTAAGGTTCTTTGATTTAGATTATTCTAAAATGAGTATCTAAGAAATGATATGAAAAAGATGAATGTACACGCTGATGGCCGCAAAGAACACATCGAGCGAATCAAGAAAGGATTTCTGAAAGGAGCTCAAGACATAGAGCATCGTCAAGAGTCGGCGACTGAAAAGAAAAAATCACTGTTAAGATCATTCTTAAAGACTATTAAGCTCATCCGAGATACGCATCAGTCGCTATACGTATCTAAATCGTAAGCCCAAATCTTATGTGATTTAGAGTCGGGCTTGGCTAAAAGAATAATCCTTGATTGGGTTAATCATTAGCAGCATCCACCACCTGGTGTACAGACAGCGCCGCCCTCGATGATCGGAATAGTACTGCTCTTCTCGCCAGCTTTCTTGCCAAATACTGTAATGCTGAAAATCCCTGTAGCACCGCTCTTGAAGCTTTCGATTTCAGCTTCATTCATATAGTCTTGCAGTATGTCATCAGGAATTATGATGGCTTTCTCCTTTTGGACAGTTACTCCGGTGAAACCTGCTTCCTCTATTCTTGAGAGGTAGGCAGATTTCTGTATCGCTCCTGACACACATCCTGCATACATCTCAGCCGCTTCGGTAAGCTCTGACGGCAGGTCTCCCTCGAGTACTATGTCGGATATACTGAAGTGTCCACCAGGCTTGAGTACACGGTGTATCTCATGAAAGATCTTATCCTTAGTGGGAAGTAAATTGAGGACGCAGTTACTCACTACTACATCCACAGATTCAGCTATCACTGGCATATCCTCGATATCGCCTTGTCTAAACTCTACATTGTTGAAGCCATTAACAGCTGCATTCTTACGAGCGAGGTTGATCATCTCAGGTGTAAAGTCCACACCAATCACCTTACCTGTAGGTCCAGCCTCGTGCCTCGCTACAAAGCAATCGTTGCCAGCACCTGAACCCAGATCTACAACTGTATCACCCTCTTGGATCATCGCAAACTGCGTAGGAAGACCACAGCCTAAACCTAAGTCAGCCTCTTCTTTATAACCCTCCATCTGATACTCATCAGACATGATGTTATATACTTCCTGACTTGAATTAGTAGCTCCGCAGCATGATGCTTGTATTACAGCCTTATCGCCTTTAGCGATCTCTGCGTACTTATCTCTTACTAAGGTTTTTAGATCTGTAGTGTTATCCATTAAGATGTAGTTTCATGATATCATGCGAAGATATGGTTTGCCCATATTATCCGCAGTTTATTCTCAGTATCTATTCATTTTTATATACCACGCCATCTTTCATCACAAAAGAAACGTCTTGGAGAATGGTAATGTCTGTAAGAGGGTCTCCCTTGACAGCGACGATATCCGCCATCTTTCCTGACTCCAATGTGCCATATTGATCAAACACTCTGAGCAACTTTGAGGCTTCTACAGTCGCGCTCTTGATCGCTTCATACTCTGGCATACCCGCTTCTACCATGTACTCAAACTCCTTGGCATTCTGCCCATGTGGGCTTACACCTGAGTCTGTCCCAAAGGCAATCTTAACTCCCGCCTTGTACGCTTTACCAAAAGTCTCTTGGATCAGTGGCCCGACCTCTAATGCCTTAGGCCGTATAATCTCTGGGAAGAAGCCCGGTTTCAGGGCCTTCTCATAGGTGAACTTGCCCGCAGATATAGTCGCCACCAGGTACGTTCCACGCTTTTTCATTTCTTCCATGATCTCTGGAGTCATCATCGTGCCATGTTCGATACTATTGATCCCTCCCTGTACGGCACGCATCATGCCCTCGGGACCATGTGCATGTGCTGCCGTGACAAATCCGTAGTCATTCGCCGTGCTCACTACAGCTTCAATTTCTTCAGCGGTAAACTGAGCGCCTTTGCCATCTTTAGCAACACTTAGCACACCACCTGTAGAGGTAATCTTGATTACATCAGCACCATTCTTGTATCGCTGACGAACGGCTTTCTTGGCATCCTCAGCACTATTAACCACCCCCTCTGCGGGACCTGGATCACCCATTAAGTCGCTTCGCATACCATTGGTGGGGTCAGCATGTCCTCCCGTAGTAGCGATAGATTTTTCACTGGTATAGATGCGGGGACCTTTGATCCATCCCTTGTTGATCGCACTTCGGAGAGAAACGTTGACACCCGATCCTCCTAAGTCTCGCACCGTGGTAAATCCTGCCATAAGCGTACGCTCAGCGTACAGTGTCGATCGTAATGCTACATCTTGCGGCTCCAACGTATACCGCTCTATATATCGGGCAGGATTAAGCTCTCCCTCGATATGGATATGCATATCCATTAGACCTGGCATCACCGTCTGATCTTTTAAATCTATGACTTCTGCCGTATCAGGGGCAGCGGCATAACCACTTACAATATCATGTATCCTATTATCAACGATGATGATGGTCTGTTCAGATACGGCGCTACTGCCTCGACAGTCGAGTACGGTACCACAATGGAGGTACTTAGTTTGGGCAGATAGTTGACACGCTCCAATCAATAAGCCTACAAGAAGAACTAGTTGTTTCATTTTTAAAGCAATTATGCTGTCAAAATAAGAAACATATCTAATTAGAGAAGGAGTCTAATATTAGTTAGACCTCTTAGTCGTCTTTAGAAATTAAATCCTTCTAATTATAAAGATACCTCGACCTATTCTTGTCGATCTCTCTAAAGAATGGATCACTTGTATCCTTAATAAATCGAATTGCCTCTCCCGTACTCTTCATCTCTGGCCCTAGACGCTTGTCAACATTAGGGAACTTGTTAAATGAGAATACAGGCACCTTGATTGCGTATCCATCCATGTCATTGACAAGGTCAAAATCATCAAGGGTATAATCTCCCGTCATGACCTTAGTCGCCACATTAAGATATGGAACCTTGTAAGCCTTAGCGATGAATGGTGTCGTACGAGATGCTCGTGGGTTGGCCTCAATCACAAATACTTCATCTTCCTGACTGATGGCAAACTGTATGTTGATCAACCCTTTGATATTAAGGGCGAGTGCAAGTTTTTTAGTGTATTCGATCATCGTCTGGATGATCTCATCACTCAAGCTATATGGAGGCAATACTGCAGAACTATCACCAGAGTGTATGCCCGCTGGCTCTACATGCTCCATTATACCCATGACATGTACATTCTTACCATCACAGATCGCATCGATCTCAGCCTCTCGTGCTCGCTCAAGGAATTGATCGATTAATACCTTGTTATCTGGCATATGCTTGAAGATGCTCAACACTTGTCGCTCGAGCTCCTCGTCATTAATAACGATTTTCATACGCTGACCTCCTAGTACATAGGATGGTCTTACCAGTACTGGGTAGTTGACTCGATTAGCGATATCGATCGCATCATCTGCTGTGTCTGCCACACCATATTTAGGATATGGGATATTTAACTCCTTCAATAAGTCAGAGAATGAGCCTCTATCCTCGGCAAGGTCCATGTCTTTAAACTGGGTGCCAATGATTTTGATACCCTCGGCATGAAATTTCTCTGCAAGCTTAAGAGCGGTCTGTCCACCGAGTTGAACGATTATGCCTTCAGGTTTTTCATGTTCGATGATCTCTTGGATATGCTCCCAGTAGATCGGTTCGAAATATAGCTTATCAGCTACGTCGAAATCCGTCGAGACAGTCTCCGGATTACAATTGACCATGATCGCCTCATAACCCATCTCTCGCAATGCGAGTATCCCGTGTACGCAGCAGTAGTCAAACTCTATACCCTGACCGATCCTGTTAGGACCTGATCCGAGTACGATGACTTTCTTAGGATTGTCTGAGACTATACTCTCATTCTCCTCTTCAAATGTGGAATAGAAATATGGCGTCTGTGCTTCGAACTCCGCCGCACAAGTGTCCACCATCTTATAGACTCGCTTGATACCTAACTTTTTACGCTGTGCTGTGACCTTGTCGGCCTCCACTCTCATGAGCCATGCAATTTGCTGATCTGAGTATCCTGCTTCTTTGAGTTCTCTGAAAAAATCTGTTGGAATATCCTCAGGAACATTAAATTTCTCAAGCTCCTTCTCCATCTTAACAAGCGTCTTGATCTGCTTAATGAACCACGGATCTATCTTGGTAAGCTTATGAACTGTCTTACTTGGCACACCAAGTCTGAGTGCATCTTTGAGTCGGAAGATCCTATCATCACTGGCCTTCTCTAATCTTTCGAGTATATCTTCAGTTTTGATCCACTCCTTCTTATCAGAGCCTAAACCATGTCTATTATTTTCAAGAGATTGACAAGCCTTTTGTAGTGCTTCCTTGAAGCTGCGACCGATAGCCATCACCTCCCCTACTGACTTCATCTGTAAGCCTAATGTTGGATCTGCACCAGTGAACTTACTGAAGTTCCATCGTGGCATCTTGACGATGACATAATCTAATGTAGGCTCGAAATATGCTGACGTAGTCTGAGTAATTTGATTCTTAAGCTCATCGAGTGTATACCCTATGGCCAGCTTAGCCGCTATCTTGGCGATAGGATACCCTGTTGCCTTACTCGCAAGTGCTGATGATCTCGACACCCTTGGATTGATCTCGATACAGATGAGTTCTTCTGTCTCAGGATTCTGAGAAAACTGGATATTACATCCTCCAGCGAAGTTACCCATCGATCTCATCAGCTGTATAGCATCATTACGCATCTGCTGATAGGCAGTATCTGATAGTGTCATCGCTGGCGCTACTGTAATACTATCTCCTGTATGGATACCCATCGGATCAAGGTTCTCCACTGTACAGATGATTACGACGTTATCGTTCGCATCTCTAAGTAATTCGAGCTCAAACTCCTTCCAACCCAATACCGCTTTCTCCACGAGCACCTCATGTGTAGGTGATGCATTGAGTCCTCTCTGTAGCGCCTCATCGAAGTCTTCTTCTTTCATCACAAAACCACCACCATAACCACCGAGCGTATATGAGGGTCGGATAACTAATGGAAATCCGATTTTCTGACCAGCGTCCTTACCTTCGAGGTAACTGTTAGCGATATATGATGGAGCCACATTCTGGCCCAACTTAATCACATGCTTTTTGAACTCCTCACGGTTCTCCGCCAGTTCAATAGCCTCGAGATCCACACCGATTAATCTAATATTGTGTTTCTCCCAGAGACCTTGCTTACCCGCCTCTATAGCGAGGTTCAACGCTGTCTGTCCACCCATAGTGGCAAGTACGGCATCGATCTTACGCTCCGTAAGTATCTGGTCTAAACTCTCTACTGTGAGTGGCATCAGATAGATGTGATCTGCTGTCACAGGATCTGTCATGATCGTGGCAGGATTGCTATTAATTAAGCTTACCTCTATACCCTCTTCTCTTAGCGATCGAGACGCTTGAGATCCAGAGTAATCAAATTCACATGCTTGTCCTATAATGATGGGTCCGCTACCTATAATTAGAACGGATTTGATTGTAGTGTCCTTCGGCATTCTCAGAAAATTTCGCAAATATAATCATAGCTCTCAGAAGACTACATTTGTACTCAACAATTAATAAAATAGACTTATATGAAGAAAGTCTTAGTCACCGATAAAGTCCATCCCTTACTTAATAAGGGACTGGAACAGATGGGCATGACAGTGGTTTATGAGCCCAAGATGCCATACGATCAAGTCAAAAAAGCAGTGGGTGACTACAACGGCATCATCATTAATAGTAAGGTTATCTGTGATGAATCATTTCTGCAGGCCAACAAGCATCTGGAGTTTATCGGAAGGCTGGGATCAGGTCTTGACATCGTCGATCTCCAAGCAGCCAAGGCATTGAATATTGAGGTCATCCGATCTCCAGAAGGCAATGCTAATGCTGTAGCAGAGCATGCCATAGGTATGTTATTATGTCTGACTAACCATATTGCAAAAGCTACTCAAGAGGTCAGTCAATTGCTGTGGAATCGAGAAGCCAATAGAGGCATAGAACTCGAAGGGCGCACATTAGGGATATATGGCTTTGGGTATACCGGGAGTGCGATGGCTAAGAAATTACAGATGTGGGACATGAATCTGATCACCTACGATAAGTATCATAGTAATCTAGAACAAGACTATCCCTATGTTAAGAGTGTGTCGCTCGATCAATTGATCTCCAACTCAGATATACTCTCGATACACCTCCCACTCACCACCGAAACAAGAGGTATCATAGAAGGAGATTTGCTTAAGAGATGTAAGCCAGGAGCTATCATCATCAATAGCTCTCGTGGACCCATACTCAAGACTCGAGACTTACTCGATCACCTTAAGACGGGCCATATCGCTGGTGCATGCCTCGATGTACTGGAAAATGAAAAAATGGATCAACTCAGCAATGAGCAACGTGACGTATATACGGAGTTGCTAGCTATGGATCAAGTGATCGCCACGCCCCATGTAGCAGGGTGGACTCAAGAATCATTAGTGAAGATTGCAGAGCAACTGTTGACTAAGATTCGCCACTTCTATGGACAATAGGCGAAGCAAAAACTCTATATTTGATTAACAATTAAAAGACGTTCTTGCAGTGCACTGACGTCTTTTGTTAATTAATAAGGATAGTAGGATTAATTCTGAGAACTTTTGAGCCGAGACTTTTATTAATATCCACATCAAGGGTAACTACGATAACAAAGACATTATGAGTAAAATAGCTTACTTCACCCAAGAGGGTTATGACAAGATCGCAGATGAGCTAGAGGATCTGAAAACTCGAGGAAGAGCTGAAGCAGCAAAAGCAATTGCCGAGGCAAGAGAGAAAGGAGATCTATCGGAAAATGCCGAATATGATGCCGCCAAGGACGCCCAAGGTATGCTTGAAATGAAAATCCACGGTCTTGAATCATCAATAGCAAATGCTCAGATCATAGATAGTAGCAAAGTAGACACCTCACAAGTTTCTATCCTTACAAGAGTTACTATCAAGAACTTAAAGGTAAATAAGGAGATGACGTACCAGATCGTCTCTGAATCAGAGGCTGATCTTAAAGCTAAAAAACTCTCGATAGACTCACCCATCGGTAAGGGTCTTGTTGGAAAGAAAATAGGTGACGTTGCAGACATACAGACGCCAGCTGGCATGATGAAGTTTGAGATCATAGACATCACCGTCTGATCATGTCAAGCATCTTTACTAAGATCATCGCTGGAGAAATCCCATGTTATAAGGTTGGAGAAACGGAAAATTGCTTTGCTTTGCTCGATATCAGGCCGCAACAGAAAGGACATACACTCGTGGTTCCTAAAAAAGAAGTCGATAAACTCTTTGACCTTGATGCGGAGAGCTATGCTGAGCTGTTTGACTTCGCTCGCAAGGTGGCTCTATCTATAGAAAAAGAATTTGATTGTAACCGCTGCGGCATGGCTGTCATCGGCCTTGAAGTGCCTCATGCGCACATCCACCTCATCCCAATTAATAGTCTATCAGATTTGACCTTTGGGCCAGGACTGACTTTAGAAGCTGAGGAGTTTAAGGCTATCGCTGAGCGGATAGGGGGGAATCTGTAGGTTCATTTACCCTACTCGACCCGCATTATCCTTCACAAAACTCTTCCAATCACTATACTTCTTAGTACTTGCTCCGCCGAAGGCTCCAGTGATCTGCTGCCAGTGACATACTGCTGCGCCAAGTGCATCTGTAGCATCGAGATATTTCTGATCGATGCGGATATTGAGGCGGCTCTGTAGTAAAGCGGCAACTTGTTCTTTTGAAGAATTTCCGCTGCCTGTAATGGCTTGCTTTATTTTCTTGGGGGCATACTCATTAATCTTGAGGCCCATCGTCATGGCTGCTGCCATAGATACCCCTTGTGCCCGCCCGAGCTTAAGCATCGACTGTACATTCTTGCCATAGAATGGCGCTTCAATCGCCAGTTCTTTAGGTAGATAAGTTTCGATGACTTCTTGGAGTTGTAAGAAGATTTCTTTGAGTTTGGTCTGATGATCTTCGCACTTGCGCAAGTCGAAGATTCCTGCGGTAATCAGCTTGCACTTTTTGTGGTCAACTTCGATGATGGCATAGCCTGTAATATTCGTGCCGGGATCTACCCCAAGTATCTTGATGGGCTGCATATAACACGAAGATATGATGATTACAAACAATATGACGTAGACAATATGTTTTATATTTGTACATCATATTTATATTTTATAATGCCGACATACACCTCGACCTTACCAGAAGAATTGTTACTCGAAGTAAGCAAGCTGTCTAAGGAACTCAAGGTTCCTAAAAACAAGCTGATCGAAAAAGCGCTAACCATATTCATCACCGAGTACAAAAGAGCCCAGTATGCTGCTTCTTTCCGCAGAGCATCGGCCGATACAAATCTGACCTCAATAGCCGAGGAGGGTATGTCTGAATATCTCAAGACTGTAAATGCCTGGGATGAGACAAGGTGAAATATGGGACATTGATCTTAATCCCACGAAAGGATCAGAACAACGTGGAGTACGACCTTGTGTAATATTAAGTGGCAATGCCATGAATGATAACTTTAACCTCGTCATAGTATGTCCCCTCACTTCCAAGGTCAAGCAGTACATGGGTAATATTATACTTGATCCAACTGCCGATAATGGCTTGAAACAACAATCTGAAATCCTCGTCTTCCATATACGTACAGTCGCTAAAAAACGTGGAGTAAAACGTCGAGGTAGCATAACCACAGATCAACTGACACAAATAAAATCTAACCTCATTGATATCATCACTTATTAGCCTTAAGGGATTCACCGCACACAATTAATTGATGTAGTTCCTTCGTTTCAATCTCAATGTCATTGGTCAAAAACATACTACTTGTCTTCATTACAGCCTTAGCATGCTTCGGGATCTACTCGATCTACCATAAAATAACGACCATCAAAGATGTTGAAGAGGTCAACTCTACAATCTTACTGGAACGTGTTGAAAAAGTATTTAAACTCGTGACCGTAGAAGGTAACTTCAATGAAATCTATAGCTACGAGAATCACATATTTGCCGATATATGGCCTTTTAGAAAGAAGGCACTTGTACAGGTTAATGCGAAGGTGTCCGTCGGATATGACTTTGAATCTGTCAAGTTCATCATTGATGAGGATAATAAGACCCTCACTCTCGATGGCGATTTATATGCCGACATCCTCAGTATAGACCACGATGTGAAGAGTTATGACTTTGAGAGTGGCCTATTTAATCCAATATCTAATCGAGATATCGCTAAGATGGGTGCCGAAGCCAAAGAATTCATCAGAGAGAAAGCCGAAGGTAGCGACCTCTATGATCAAGCTGAAGCGCAGAAAGCCGAGCTACTGGAAATGCTGGACTGGATCCTTAAAGCTGCCGGATGGGAGCTTGTTACTGAGGAATCTGTACTGCTGAACTGAGTAACGAAGTATTGAATTTCGAGTAACGAGTATTCTCGCTCACAAAGTCACTTTGCAAACATTTTTCACTTTTCGTCCAATAAAAATCGGCCGCTCGCTCTGAACAATCAACTCATATCTTGATGTAGGTCGTTCTTTCCAACTAAAAATCTATTTTTAGGGATATCAACAACATAAAACTATCTAATGAGTAAGACATTTTTTGGGCATCCTAAAGGCCTGGCTTATTTGTTCTTTGCAGAGCTATGGGAGCGATTTTCATTCTATGGCATGAGGGCGCTACTGACCCTCTATATGGTCGAAGTGATCTTTCAAGCTCTTGCCGAACGAGACTACGCCACTGCAGCCGTTTATGCATCATATGGTTCCTTAGTATATGCCTCTACCGTGATCGGAGGTAAGGTATCGGATACGATATTAGGCATGCGTAAATCAATCTTTCTCGGAGGAATTTTAATGGCATTAGGACACTTTGTCTTAGCCATAGAAAACAACGTTGCCTTCTTCTTGGCCTTATCCCTGATCATTGCGGGTAATGGATTCTTTAAACCCAACATTTCAACCTTTGTAGGTACCTTATACGAGGACGGCGATGCTCGTAAGGATTCTGGGTTTACCATATTCTATATGGGTATCAATATAGGTGGCTGGGTTGCTCCGCTATTATGTGGATGGTTAGCGGCTAAATACGGATGGCACTATGGATTTGCTTTAGCCGGTTTTGGTATGTTAACAGGCCTGGCGGTATTCTGGTATGGTATCCGTGATGGCGTATTCGGTGACCGTGGATTGCCACCTGCTAATGGCCTAATTGATAAAAAAGTACTCGGTATAAAGCAGGGTGTACTCATCCCTATCTTGGCATTTGCCTCGGCACCTCTCATAGCATATCTATTGCAATCCTATCAAGCTTTAGGTGGAGAGGGCTCTCTATTTGAAGGCAAGAGCATTGTGAATGTACTATTCTATCTGATTGGCATAGCCATTTTATTCTACCTGGGTTACATCATGCTGAAGGCAACTGTAGACGAACGTAAAAAACTATTCGTGGCGATCTTGATCACCTTCTTTATGACCTTATTTTGGGGATTCCATGAGTTGTCAGGTAGTGTTATCACGCTATTCGCCTCACGTAATGTTGACTTAGAAGGCATCATGACAGCGGCGCAGACTAACTCCCTCAACTCGATGTGGATTATCATATTAGCCATCCCAATCTCGATGTTATGGACTTGGCTGTCTAAGAGGGGATTAAATCCACGGACACCTTATAAGTTTGGTTTCGGGCTCGTCTTGGCTGGAGTAAGTTTTTATGTCTTATATATCAGTGGGACTAGCGCCAATGAAAGTGGACTCGTGCCATTCGCATATCTGTTGCTGATGTATTTTCTTATTTCCTTGGGTGAGCTCTTTATGTCACCTGTAGGATTATCTAAGATTACGGACTTATCGCCGAAGCGTATTGTTGCCTTTATGATGGGGGTTTGGTTCTTATCATCAGCATTTGCATTTCAGATTGTAGGCTTCATCGGTAAGCAGTTGGCTATCGAGAGTGACAGCACTAATGTAGGGGGTATGGAGACGCTCGGCGTATACACAGATGGCTTCCTACTAATTGCTAAATATTCCTTAGGAGCAGGTCTTTTAGTACTCTTGTTTTCTCCACTCATCAAACGCTTGATGGGAAAGGTCCACTAAGAAAACTAAAGGTCATGTCCGAAGAACATAAATCCTATATCCCGCATACTGTTAAGCTACCTGAGACGACAGGTAAGGCCTTTGTCTTAGGTGCTTTATTGAGTATGTTACTTGCTGCTGCCAATGCCTATTTAGGTTTATTCGCAGGATTGACGGTCTCGGCTTCAATACCTGCGGCAGTCATGTCGATGGCAATCTTGCGCTTGTTTAAGAATCATAACATACTCGAAAATAACATCGTGCAGACTGCTGCCTCTGCTGGAGAGTCTGTAGCAGCGGGTGTGATCTTTACCATACCTGCATTGGTGTTGATGGGCTATTGGTCAGAGTTTAACTATTGGGAGACCGTACTGATCGCATTGAGTGGTGGTGTCTTGGGAGTGCTCTTTACAGTACCACTTCGGTCAGCCTTAATTGTCGAGCAAAAATTACAATTCCCAGAAGGTGTGGCCACCTCGGAAGTGCTCAAGACTGGTGAAAAAGGTGGCAAAGCTGTCAAGTTCCTATTAATAGGTTCTATCATCGGCGCCCTCGTTAAGCTATGTGAATCTGGGCTTCGACTCTGGGCAGGCGTTAGCGAAGGTGCAAGCTTTCTCGGTGGTAAATTTTATGGATATATGGGCGTTAACCTGTCCCCCGCTCTGATCGGTGTAGGATATATCGTCGGACTACGCATCTCCTTCTTAGTATTTGCTGGTGGGGTCATCAGTTGGTGGATCGCCATCCCATGGCATATCATCGCCAATGATATTTCGGTAGGCGCTGGACAAGAAGCTATAGATACTGGTTGGGGTATCTGGACCTCACAGATCCGATATCTCGGAGTAGGCGCTATGGTCGTCGGAGGACTCTGGGCGCTCATCAAACTGCGCAGCTCTATAGGATTCGCAGCTAAGAGTGGCTTAGCTGCACTAAGAAACAAAGTCGATACCTCTAAGCTCAAAAGAACAGAGCGAGATACACCTATGTCATGGGTGATGGTCGCTATCGGTATCATGATCATCCCGGTATTCATCATCTACCTCAGAGAGATACACGATGTAGTCATCTCAGGTATGATGGCCATATTTATGGTGATTGCTGGATTTCTTTTTTCTGCAGTAGCAGGATACATGGCCGGGCTGGTTGGGAGTTCTAATAATCCGATCTCTGGGGTTACGATTGCTACGATACTTACTGCCTCATTGATCCTCTTACTCATCTTGGGTGGAGAGTCAGAAAAAGGTCCTGCCGCTGCGATCTTAATCGGTGCAGTTGTGTGCTGTGCGGCAGCTATTGCCGGTGATAACATGCAAGATCTTAAGGCGGGGCATATCCTAGGGGCTACCCCACAAAAGCAACAGATCATGCAGATGGTGGGGGTAGTTAGTGCGGCGTTAGTGATGCCTCTCGTACTGCAGCTGCTACTCAATGCGTATGGCTTTGGACCTGCTACAGATGCTAATCCTGACTCGCTAACCGCTCCTCAAGCTACGCTGATGCAGAGTGTTGCCGAGGGTGTCTTCAATGGTAACCTGCCATGGCCAATGATCTATGCAGGCATGGCGATAGGTGTAGCGATCATATTACTCGATGTCTATCAAGAAAAGAGAGGATCAGACTTTAGGATTCCTGTACTGGCCGTAGCAGTAGGTATTTATCTCCCATTCGAGTTGGATAGTGCTATCATGGTCGGAGGATTGATCGCATGGGCAGTATCTAAATACCAATCGAATCACTCTTCATCAATCCCAGACCTCGAAAGTAGTAAGCAGAATAGTGAGAGTACTGGGCTGCTTTTTGCATCAGGACTCATCACTGGCGAGGCTCTTGTCGGTATTGTACTGGCGATACCTGTTGCTATTTATCAGCGTGCAGATATTTTAGCCATTGCAGAAAGACCATTCGGTAGTACCCCAGGGCTTGTTGTGATTGCAGTAGTGTGCTATCTGCTCTATAATTATGCTAGTAAGGCGTTTACTGAGCTAGAGTGAGTCACTAAATAACGTTTATAATCATAAAACAATACACTCCTTTAAGCCCTGAACTTTCTGTTCGGGGCTTATTTTTTTGCCAGCAACATTGAGGCTTGCATGGAGCTGTCTGATTCCTGTCTTATCAATTATAAGGAGCGCATTATCTGGAGCGACTCCTCCGCCAACCAGAATATTGATATCATCTCCTGCCCAGCCATTTAACTGTGATAAGATCTTCAGATGACTTATGGCATTCCCTGATCTTCCTGATGTTAATACTGTATCGATATCGTGATCCTTCAATAGCTGTAGAGAGACTTGTTGATCAATCACATCATCAAATGCCCGGTGGAAGGTCTTTCCATATCCTTGACTGGCTTCCGTAAGCATACTTAGAGCCGATTCATCTATATCATCAAACACATCTAAACAACCGAATACAAACCCTTCGACATCCAACTCCTTAAAGTGCTCAATCTGCGCCACCATTTCTAATACTTCTTGCATGTCATAACAGAAGTTACCAGCACGTGGTCTGATCATGATCCGTTGGGGGATATCAGTATAGTCTGCTATCGCTAATACCAGCTCAACATGCGGTGTCAGTCCATCCTGATCTAAGCGACTACAAGTCTCCAATCTGTCCGCACCACTGTCTATCGCTATGATAGCATCGTCATAATTGTCAATGCAGATTTCGAGAGAGGGGTGATTAGATTTTGCTCCCACTCTTGATCATTTGATTATCAAGTTGCGCAGTCTTTACGGCATAGTCAAATCCCGACTGGATGCAGTATCCTCCATAGTTTCCATCCTTGGCTAAGGCGATGAAACCCACTTGTATCTCACGCCAATCAGGATTCTTACTGATGACTCGTTCTACCGCTAACTCACAGGCACGTTGAGCCGAGTTTCCTTGGCGCATTAACTCTACCACTAAGAAACATCCGACAGCCCGAATCACAGCCTCGCCCCAACCAGTGGCTGTGGCTCCACCAACCTCATTGTCAACATAGAGACCTGCACCAATGATCGGAGAGTCTCCAACTCTACCAGGTAGTTTCCACGCTGCACCGCTAGTCGTGCATGCACCCGAGAGATCTCCGTGACCGTCGAGTGCTAACAGACCTATCGTATCGTGATTTTCTACATTAATCTTAGGGAGCACTTTGCGCTCTGAAGCTTGCCATTTAAGCCATTCCTGTTTAGACTGTTCCGTAAGCAGATTAATTTCAGGGTGGCCTTTTTCAAGGGCAAACTGCTTGGCTCCATCCCCCACCAGCATGACGTGAGGCGTCTGCTCCATAACCTGACGAGCGACGGTAATGGGATGTTCTATGTTTTGTAGATAGGCCACTGAACCACAATCTCCACACTCATTCATAATGCATGCATCGAGTGTAACATTGCCATTCATGTCGGGACGGCCTCCGATGCCTACGCTTTGTCCAGTAGGATCTGATTCCGTCACTCGCACTCCAGCTTCTACTGCGTCTATAGCCTTACCGCCAGAGTTGAGGATGGACCAGGCTGCTTTGTTAGCCGGAATCCCATGATTCCAAGTGGAGATTACAGCGGGTTTAACGACTGACTGAGTAACTCCCTTAGTATCAGCAGCTGAAGTGGATTCAAATGCTATAGAGGGTAACACAGCTCCTGCAACGATCGAGGATTTTAAGAATGATCTTCGGTTAGACATGTCACTATCGATTTATGAGCAAAATACATAAATCGATGCGACCGGCTTTTCTTCCACTTAGATTCTCTAAATAAAAATCCACCCAGCTGAGTAGCACAGCTGGGTGGATTTATAAAATAAAGTTGGAGTCCTTATTCTAATCTTCGGCTGTTGTTTTCAACGAGTCATCATTATCAACTGATAATGAAGCGACCAAAGAAAGCACATCATCAATCTTAGATTGCATAGCAGTCATTTGATCTTTTTGACTGTCAATAATCTCTTGTTGCTCTTGGATGGCTTTAGTCAATAGAGGGATGAGCTCAACATAGTTTACACTCTTAGAATTGAAGCTTTCTCCATCTATGCTCTGGACTGTTCTACCCGTTCTAACCAATTCTGGAAGCACTTTTTCTATTTCTTGAGCGATGAATCCCATCTTACCTCCCTCTGCTAAGTCCATATCTGGAAACTCCTCAACTCTAAAGTTGTACGTCTTAGGCGCCAATTCATTGATAAGCGTCAACGCCCCATCAATATCAGTAATGTTTCTCTTAAGTCTTCTGTCAGACGCAGCAGTTAACTCTCCGGATATATCAGCATCTCCTACGACTTCGAGTTGAAAAGTTGGAGTAGCAACACCACTCCCTCCTATTCTAACTTCATCAGCGAAAAAATTATGCTGGGCACCAAAACCCCAACTGAAGTACGTGCCATTATACCATAGGGCTTCAGTAGCATCTACCTGAATTGCAGTGTTAAAACGAGAAGTATTAATATCCAAAAATCCATCCAGTGATAACTCATTGTTAGTAAGCCTCACTCGTTCTGCATCATCTACGTTTAATAATACTTCCTGACCATCTAATGTAACTGTACCAAATTGTGATTCAAGGTCAAAATTCTGAATTGCATCAGTTCCTGTTGTTCTTAAGTGGCCTTGCTCTACTCCTGTACTGCTGGACCATACAATTTCTGAATTTACACCATTGTTAAATTGAATGTCCCTTCCATCAGCCATCTCAAAATCGCCAGTAATTTCCATATTCCCATTATCTACATCAACACTAAAGACAGCGTCATTAAGGTTACCTGTCTCGCTAAAGAGTAATTGATTCAGATTGGTATGATAATGCAAATAAGCTTCCCCAATCGAACTAAGTCCATTATTGTTTTGCTTCGTGAAGTACAAACCATTAGCAGAACCAGCTGCAGATTGGTTGCTCTCTTCCAATTCTAAGAGTGCACCCCCAAAACCTAAGATATTTGGTTGATCACCATTACCATGACTAGTACTCATTACACCAGGAGAGGCCCATTGAGAAAATGCTAATGTTGATATCATTACTTGAATGATAATTAATGTGATTTTATTCATTTGTAATATTTTTCTGATTAATTAAAAGTGAAGAATACCCGTTTCGAATCCTCGCCTTACTAATCCAGCGATTGATCTTACTTCGAGTTTGCACATGAGATTTTTACGATGCGAGATCACCGTATGAGTACTGATAAATAGTTGATGAGCGATTTCTTTAGCGGTGAGCTCGTCCGCTGTCAGCTCGAGAACCTCTCGCTCTCGACTTGAGATTTTTTTAGACTCCATAACTTTTTGATATTTTAATGTGGCTCAAAAATGAAAGGAGAATCGATAGCTCCAACTGTACTTAAGTATAGTCTTGTGGGCTGCATCGATCAGCTGGAGATTCTTAAAACTATACTTAAGTATAGGTAACGTATGACCAGAATGCGTCTACTTACAGTCAAGTCTATAATTAGCCTTGACAAGTGTTATATTTAAGAGACCTTACTTATGGATATCGCCAAAAAATTTACAACTCTCATAGTTGAGGATGAAGCCATTATTGCCATGGACATCCAGCGACGACTTAAAAAAATAGGATACCCCAATTCTATTATCAAAAGTCATTCGACAGATGCGATCAACTATCTTTCACTGCATACTCCTAATCTCATCCTCTGTGACATTAATATCCATGGCGAGCGAGATGGCATAGATGTAGCTGCTTATGTCCAGGAGTATAAGTCTATACCTTTAATTTTTATCACAGCTCTCGCTGACAAAGGGACACTGGACCGAGCCAAGAAGACACTGCCTTATGGATATATCATCAAACCCTTCACAGATAAAGATCTGATCTCTGCCATTGAGATGGCTCTTTATAAATATAGCGCCGATAAGAATAGACTGAAATTCAGCCATGAAAAGGTCAATAAGATGGCTGTTAATGATCTGTCTTCGAGGGAATACCAAATCTTAGAAGGGGTCTTGTCAGGTCAGACTAATGCACAAATAGCAGAATCCCAATTCATATCAATAAGTACAGTGAAATTTCATATCTCTAATATTCTAACCAAGCTCGATGTCCATAATCGAGCATCATTATCCAGCAAAATATTAGCAGTCTTTTGTTAACCCCATTCATTACTCACTTGAGCTATACGAGCATCATTACAAGGCATATAATATTTATAGCACTGGCCATTGCCACAATTACACATGGCGCAGCACAAAATCATGCGAAAGTAGATTCTCTCATCAAGTCACTACCGGCTATCATCGATCATAAGGAAGAAGTCAAGAATCTTATCGATATAGGTGAGTTCTATGCTGAATCGGTTAAAATGGACTCTTCTTTATACTACCTTAATAAGGGCGTTGATATCGCCGATCGCCATGATCTCGACACTCTCCTGGCACGAGTTTATTACGGTATAGGATATACTTATGATCTAGGAGGTGACCTCGGTGCAGCACTTCAATATTATGAGCTTGCACGTGAGCAGTATAGCCTGCTTAATATTCCGACAGAGATCATCAGCTGTATGAACTCCAAAGGGGTGGCCGCTTATTTTCAAGGAGATTACGAGTTAGCCCTCAAGCATTATCTAGATGCGTTGAACTTTGCAGATAGCACTGGCGTACGCAGCAAACAAGGAGATCTCCTCAACAACATCGGTGTCATATATAGGATCACTCTACAGACCGATCAGGCTCTGGCGATCTATCGTAGATCTTTGAGATTTTACCAAGACGATGGAAATGTCCAACTGGTAGGATATACTTATCAGAATATGGGCGTCGCATATACCTATAAAGAAAACTTAGATAGTTCGATCTTCTATCTCGATAGAGCCTACGACATACTACAATCGACAGGACAGGAAGACGAATTACCCAGTCTGTATAACGCCTATGCCGATGCATATTACATATGTGGTCCAGATTATAAAAAGGCCAAAGCGTATACCACTAAAGCAGAGCAACTGGGATTGAAATATAACAACCAAGAGGTGCTGTCCAAAATATACCTCTTATGCAGTCAAATAGACGGGGATGATAACAGAATTCGCCAAGCTATTGAAGCACTTAATAAAGGCCTCAACATAGTGGAGCTGACGGATCGGGAGGATTTAAAACTGGATTACTATGAGCAAGCAGCGGCAGTCTATGATCAAGCCGACGAAAAAGCCACCTCTTTAGACTACATGAAAAAATATGTGGCGTTATATAAGGTTGTCCAAGCTACTGAGAAAGTAAACGCTATAGCTGACTCACAAAAAAAATACGAGAGCATAGAAAAAGAGAAAGAGATTGAACGATTACGATACGAAGAGGAAATCACTCAATTACGGGTATCTCGACAGCGTTGGCTCTTGGTGATAGCAGGTGTAAGCCTTTTAGTGATGGGTTACCTATTTTATAAGATGTTCCGCCAAAAAGAGGAAATAGTGGAGAAGAATAGTGCCATTTCTAAAGCCCTCGGCGAAAAAGAAATCCTCCTCAAAGAAATCCACCACCGAGTCAAAAATAATCTACACTTTATCTCAGCCTTGCTCGGACTACAGACCGATCATGTCGCAGATCAGGTGGCCCTAAGCGCCCTGCAAGAGGGACAAGATCGTGTGCAGTCCATGGCACTAATCCATCAGGATCTCTATCAGCGGGATGACTTAACCAGTGTCAATGTCAAAGATTATTTCATCAAGCTCACAGAGGGATTATTTGACTCCTATAATATCCACACTGATGATATCTCTCTACAGTTAGATATAGCAGAACTCGATCTTGATGTAGATACAGTCGTGCCCATCGGACTTATGGTCAACGAGCTGGTCAGTAATTGTTTGAAATATGCATTCTCCCCAGGTGAGAAGGGGGTTGTACAAGTATTCCTCAGAGAAGTTGACCAAACGCTGTTACTCAGGGTGAGCGATAATGGCAGGGGTGTCACACCAGATATAATCGATAGTTTCGGCGAATCCCTCGGTTATAAATTGATACATGCTCTCTCAGCACAGCTTGATGGATCCTATCATATAGATGGTGAACATGGCGGTACTATAGTGACTATCAAAATCAATAAGTATCGCAAGTCAGAACCTGGTATGCCAATTAAATGACACCACAAATAAAGAGGCCTGCTGCAATCTCAAGATCGTAGCAAGCCGAGTTTTATAGTTTCTAATTAATATCTTCTGAATCTGATCCGCCTCTTACCAGAGGATGATGACCAGTACAAGTTCCAATTGTCAAAGTAGTATCTATTGCCGTATCGATCTCGAAATGATCCATCCTTATGGCCCGAATAATAGGACCAAGAGCCTCGATTATTTCTGGCTCGAAAACCTGATCCGTAGGCTTCGATAAATAATCGTCCACCTGAGTTATAGGATCTCCAGGACCCACAATATGGACTCACATCATAACGTATGGATCGATTATCTCCGTAGTTATTATATCCCGACCGACCACGAGTATTAGCTCTCTGGCTTATGGACAGCACAAGTGCATTTCTCGAGTTTCCTCGGACGTATTGGATGTCTCCATATCCAAGATTCACGATAACACGACCATTGTAATCGTCATAAACACCATTGCCTATATGGTTAAATGTACGCCATCGACTGTTATTGATCCGAGCATTAATACCTCTCCGATTTGCAGAGATACTTATCGTCGTGCCAGAATAAGAGTCGTAATAGTTACCATTAAGATAGGATGACGCTGATGCATCACTATTATCACTATGACTAAATAAGGCTGTAGTAGGTAATGCGACCACTACGAGGAATAAAATGAATTGTCTCATGATGATAAGTCTTAAAAATTAAGAATTCAGTCTCATTCTTAAAATACTCTCTAGATGGATACTGTACCCCTTAGATACTGTTAACGTCACTGCTCATATTGTTAAAACAATTAAGATATCTGCGGATATTCCTAATTGTTGTATCCATCACGCTCGATTGACTTATCGATCATACGCTCTAACTCCGTCCATAACAATAGGGACCAAGCGCTGGCAAGCTCGTGTTTTTTCTCACTATCAGTTTTGGAGTTTTTCTCTTCTTCATTCATATACTGCACATATCCGTGCAACATAGCTCGGATGATATACACCTCAACTGTACTTTGGTATAGTAATATCTTCTTTTATGATACGTAGTATTGATGGACTGATAGCGCCCCATTCTTACCCCTCCTGGATATCATCTTCATCCTCTACATTCTCTCCAGTGAAGATGAAATCATTCTTAACGAAGTTGCACCAAGTACAATGCTCATCCTGACAGCCGACTGAGAACTCATGATTTTGTATTGAGTCCCAAGTACTTTTTATCTGTTGGCCTACTATATCTATATCCTGCGGTGTCACGACTATTTTCTGGCGAAATAGCTTATTCGTATCTTTCTCGGGCTCAATGAAATCCATCCATCCCGATGTCATATCCCAATTGTTGCGCTTATCACTATCAAGGAGCAACTTATAAAATACGATCTGACGCCAGTAATCTCCTCCTACATCGTCATGATCACCTGCTTTAGGAGCCTTAAGCTTCTTCTTGTTTTTAGGCGTAAATATATTGCCCGTCTTGTAGTCTGTCACATCGACCTGACCATCCTTGCCTATGTCAACTCTATCGAGCACACCCTTAATAGGTACGCCCTGATATTCTGCATGATCTACTTTAACCTCAAGTCCATACTTTACTCCCTCTGGGCGCATAGCAAGTCGCTCCTTATGATAGAGTGGTAAGATCTGCTCTCCATAGGCGGTCATCAACTTAAAGTCCTCATCTGTAAAGTGAGATCTATGGCTTAACATACCCCGATGAAAAGACTTTAATAATTGCTCCAAGTCGGCAGGCTTCGCCTCGTTGTGCAATTGATAGTAATCCTCCAGAGCTCGATGTATCGCCCGACCAAATCCCATATACTTCGTCCGAGCCGTAGGGATGCGTAAGACTGTCTCAAAATAGAATGTTCTCGGACATCTGAGATATTTGTTGAGTCCTGTCACACTGAGCTTATAACCATCCAAGACCTTATCTATTAGGTCATGATCGATCAGCTTGACTTCCTTCTGAGCTTTAAGAAGGGTGTAGTATTGAAACTCATTGACCGCATCCTCAGCGACCTCCTTGGGTTGCGATACGAGATCAGTGTGAGCAATGATCTCATCGACGAATTGGCTTCTGTTCTGCTCTTTACCATTCTCCTTTTGCATGCCATAGGAAATGTCCAACTCTAACTGTGCCCGGGTCATTGCCACATATAGCAGTCTACGCTCATCCTCGGTATTGGTCTCGACATCCTCATTAACATTGTCAGGATACTTAAACTGATAGATGTTACGGACATTTTTATCCCATATATTCTTAGTGGCATCAGGGATGATCACCCGCTCAAATTCTAATCCTTTAGACGAATGCGCTGTCAAGAAATTAACTCCACTCTTGGCATGGACGATCTTATTAAGCGACAACTCTATCTTATTGTCTTCCATCTTAGAGATCATGCTTAAAAACTCTTTTAAGCCTATATCAGGAGCCTTGGCCATTTCGTTTTTGATCAAGTCAAATAGCGTACTGAGTATCTGTAGCAACCATGTTTTCTCAGGGAGTCCGATGATATACTGTAGGATATGACCATCATTGATGATATTTTCAAAGAGCACCTGCAGGGTAACCGTTGATACGTCCTTGACCCAGCTATCGATACATTCTCCCAGATAGAGTACTTGATCAATCTGCTTAATACCTAAGCTTTCCAATATGTCCTTATCAGAGATACACTCGAGCACTGGTTTCTTATCGGTGTTGTGATGTCTATTACAGTGGTTTGAGATCTTAGCTATATCGTTATTATGAATGTCAAAAAATCGATAATGCATCATCTCGTAGAGCAACTCATCCGCAGAGTTAGGCTTATGATGCTCGGCATGAACATATCGTAATATCTTAAGGATGTTGTGGGTCAATGACTCCTTGAGGATATTAACCTTACGCTTGATATTAAGAGGTACACCTTTTTTCTCCAGCACTTCTACGAGCTTATCAACCTGAGCATGCTTACGATAGATGACGGCAGTCTTACTGAGGTCGATCCCCTCCTTATGGTCTGACATGAGTTGCTTAGCGATGGCTGTCTGCTCTTGGATATTATTAGTATAGCTGATGATGTTAGGGTCAATCGTACTGTCTTTCACATCCTCTCGAGCGGCAACTAAATCCTTAGTGAGTTCCGGGTCATCATTGATGATTCGCTCCTGATTGCCTTCTATAAGCTGCTTGGACGTGTCGAGTATCCGTTGAGAGGATCGGTAGTTCTGCTCCAGAACTATGGTCACCGGCTTATAATCTTTTCTAAAGTCTTTGACATTAGATATGTTGGCTCCTTGAAATTTATATATCGCCTGATCATCATCTCCCACGACGAATACATTAGGGTCCTCATCTGACCAATATGATATCAGCTGATCCAATATTGCCTTTTGTGCACCATTGGTATCCTGAAATTCATCTACGAGAAAGTAGAGGTAGCGTTCCTGATAGCTCGCCAGTAATGCTTCGTCAGCTTGAAAAGCCCGCAATACCCAGAGGATCATATCTTGATAATCATAACGACCTAAATCATCCATAATCTTCAAGTAGGTCTCATACAACGCCACTCCTGCTCTGAGGTCACTCATTCTCTTTTGGAGCTCTTCCCATTTCTTAGGTTTGATATCACCCTTGTTAAACTCCTTGTACTTACGATGATAGAAGAGATCGTCACCTTCTTTATACTCTTGGCGCCGATCGAGATAGTCATCGATCCGCTGATACATGAGCTCTGCATTGAGATTCTCTTTCTTCATCATCTGAAAGAGGTTATCCAGTCGCTTATGCTCAAATGTTGGATCACCTTTTAATCGCTTGAGGACATGATCATTGGGGAGATCCGAGATGATCTTGTGATAGACATCTACACGCTCAAGATCAGTAAGTGGCTCAAGCTGTCTATAATTACCAAAAATGTCCAGGTTCTCTTGTATGACCTGATTGCAGAATCCATGAAAGGTATAGATATGTATCTGATGTGCCGCTGGACCAATGATCTGCACCAACCTGCGCCGCATAGCAATAGTAGCCGAATCTGTAAATGTGAGACACAAGATATTATGAGCTTGGGCGTCTGTATCTGCAAGGATCTTAGCAATCCTCACGGCGAGGATCTGAGTCTTGCCGGTTCCTGGGCCTGCAATCACCATGACTGCACCTTGTATCTGATCTACGGCTCTCTTTTGGGATGGGTTGAGACGGTTATAGTGATAGTCGAATCCATGTGTACGTGTAGAGGTTTGTTTCCCACTATCAAATTCTATACTGCTTTGCATGCTCTTTACTTATCTGATGATAATAATAAGCATGCTCGTGCATTTTATCTGCATGGTGGGTACTGTTGAGATCAGAAAGTCTCTACAAAGCAGGTTCTGTTCTAAGATTAGAAACTTCTTACTTAGGACTCACTACTCCAACTTTTCGTATTATCGCATCTTAATGAGTTACGTAGTTTCGGCACGAAAATATAGACCTCGGCGATTTGAGGATGTAGTAGGTCAAGAGCATATCACCTCTACACTCAAAAATGCCCTATTGAGTGACAAGCTTGCTCATGCGTTTCTCTTTTGTGGTCCTCGAGGGGTTGGTAAGACCACTTGTGCCAGACTATTAGCCAAGGTGATCAATATGCCAGATCACAAGGCTGCGCTCGAGGATGGCAGCTATGCTGAGACAGACATAGATGTCAGCATGAATATCATAGAGCTCGACGCCGCATCTAATAATTCCGTTGATAACATCCGGGCACTCACAGAGCAAGTGAGATTTCAGCCCCAAAGTGGTAAGTACAAGGTATTCATCATTGATGAGGTGCATATGTTATCGCAGGCTGCATTCAATGCATTTTTAAAGACGCTTGAGGAACCACCCCCATATGCCATATTCATCCTGGCGACAACAGAAAAACATAAGATACTTCCTACTATACTGAGTAGGTGCCAGTTATATGACTTTAGGAGGATACAGATCAGCGATATCGTCCAACAGTTAGAACAGATCTCTCTATTAGAAGGTATACAGGCTGAGCACGATGCGCTCTACACTATCGCAGAGAAGGCAGATGGAGCCATGCGTGATGCACTCTCTATCTATGACCGTATAGCCAGCGCTTCTGGAGGCACATTGACTTATGACAATGTGGTAGATAATCTGAATCTACTGGACCATGATAGCTTTTTTCAAGCGATCGACTTAATCCTATCAGAGGAAGGCAACGAGCTATTACTCCTGCTTAATAATGTCCTCAAAAATGGCTTTGAGGGAGATACATTTATGAACGGCCTATGTAAGCATGTGAGGAACCTCATGTATTGTAAGCAAGAGCCTACTCAAGAAATTTTACAGGTCAGTCCAAAATTAAAAGAGCGCTATCTCCAGCAATCTGATGCGATATCATATAGTACGATACTCAACGTCCTATCACTAGCTAATCAAGCTGATGTCGACTACCCAAAAGCTAAGGATAAACGGCTCCATATAGAGATCGCTCTACTCAAAATCTGCTACGCCTCTCGTCAGAATACTCCCATCTCTACTCAAAATACTGCCCCAACAGAAAAAAAAAACAAAAAAATAATCACCCCTAATTCCGCCGATTCTACCCCTCCCCAACCTGAGCCAAAAAGTGATCAACCGATCGTAAGCCAAGATCCGCCTGCCCAAGATCCACCACCAGAAAAGGTAGAAATCACATCGCAAAAATCATCAAATGAAACAACTCCCAAACCCCCATCTTCAGCCGCTCCTAAAGCACTGAAAATCAGCTCAATAGATGATTATATATCTCGAGCAAGTGAATCTATAAACGCAAAAAGTAATACTAAAAAAGACGTAACACAAGCAGAAGCAGAAGCTGTATGGACAGATTATGCGTCGTCTCTGGAGTCTCCAACTCTCCAAACAATCCTCAAAAATGTCTTAATAAAAACAGATATAAATGGCATAAAAGTCTTGGTGCCATCATCAGTGGCTAAAGAAGAAATTCAACAGGAGGTGCAACTATATGGTATAGTCAGAGCATACTTTAATAGACAAGATCTACGAATCGAGGTCGAAGTTGACCGTTCTTTATTTCCAGATAGCGAAATAAAAACACAGCGAAAACTCACATCGGCCAAAGATAAATATGATCATCTTATTAACCTTAATCCTGTTTTAGACAAATTGATTGATACTTTAAATCTTAAACCTGACCAAGATTGAAAGCGTTATTAATATAGTTTGTCTGGATAGTTACAGATATTTAAAATGAAAGTAATTGTGAATAATGCCATGGACAAGTCTAATATTTGGTATTTAGAAAACATCGACGTACAAGGACTTTTCTGTCCACAGAAACTGGATGAGCCATCTACAGGCCATGATTTCAATAAATTTTCCAAAGGAGATTTAATTTTCGAACCACTCCAAAAAGCGGATAAAGTTTACTTTATCTCAAGCGGCCGTGTCAAAATCGCTTCTGAAAAACAGGGTGAGAAATCCATCACTAAGGCCATTCTTGGACCAGGAGAAGTATTTGGTGAGTTAGCTATGGTAGGTAACAACCAGAGGCGCCACTATGCTATTGCTATGGAGGCTACAGAGATATGTGAGATTTCAAAAGATCAACTCACACAGATGTTCAGGGAGCATAATCCTCTATATGCCTATATCATGGGTATCATAGGTAGCCGTGCTCTTGAGATGGAAAAAAGACTCGAATCGCTCGTGTTCAAAGATTCACGTAGTAGAATACTTGAATTCCTGATTGACCTCAATGAGAAAAAAGGTCAGCGTGTCGGATACGAATGGGTTGTGAGAAAATTCATCACTCACCAAGAGATTGCTAATCTAACTGCTACGAGCAGACAGACAGTGACTACAGTACTCAATGAACTCAAAGCGAAAGAAATTTTGACATTTGACAGAAAGCGTCTATTAATTAGAGATCTTAGTCTTTTAAAATCTGAGATCACTATAGCTGCTTAAATGTATCAATTGTTAAAATCTCTCTTATTCAGCATGGATGCTGAACAAGCCCACTACACGACGACATCCTTATTTAAGACAACCAACAAGATTCCAATAGTATCGAGTCTATTGAAGTCTGGGTTTAAGTATGAGGATAGCTCGTTGAGGCGAGAGGTTTTTGGTCTTTCCTTCAAGAATCCGGTTGGCTTAGCAGCTGGCTTTGACAAAAATGGTCAGTGGATTACCGAGATGGCCTCACTTGGATTTGGGTTTATAGAAGTAGGGACTGTAACTCCTAAACCTCAAGAGGGTAATGCTAAGCCCAGGCTATTTAGATTAATAGAGGATCGTGGCATTATCAACAGGATGGGTTTTAACAACCTGGGCGTCGATGAACTCGTAAAAAATCTAAAAACACTACCAGAATCAAGGGACTATATCATCGGTGGTAACATCGGGAAGAACAAGGTTACCCCAAATGCCGATGCCTACTTGGATTATCTGCATTGCTTTCAGAAACTATATGACTATGTAGATTACTTCGTAGTCAACCTCAGCTCTCCTAACACACCAGGGCTCAGAGAGCTTCAGGATAAGAAGCCCCTCACGCATATATTGTCAACTCTAATCGAAGATAGAGCGGGGCGAGCTACCAGAAAACCTATCCTACTTAAGATAGCACCAGACCTCACTGATCCTCAGCTTAACGATGTCATCGATATCTGTGGCGAGCTGGATGTAGATGGTCTGATCGCTACTAATACGACCATAGATCGTAGTGGCTTAAAAACTGGTCAGGATACGATTGATGATATCGGCGCTGGTGGCTTGAGTGGTGCCCCATTAACTCATAGAGCTACCGAAGTGATCAGCTATATACACGATCGCTCCCAAGCCTCAATCCCTATCATCGGCGTAGGAGGCATAGATTCTCCTCAGTCTGCACAAGCTAAACTGGACGCTGGAGCGCAGTTAATACAGATTTATAGCGGACTGATTTACAGTGGACCCTACCTCATCAAGAATATTCTTAAATCAATAGTCGCCCAGCCGTCTAAATAATTTGGGTATTTTAATCATCGTATTGTAAGACATCTGGTTAGATGTGATTTAATCTGCATCCCTAACTCCCTATATCACAAGTATTTATACTGTACATAAAAGGTCTACTTATAAAGCACCTTATTAATGGCATAGGTATCTGTATAGTATACACATTACTATAAAATGCTATGGCTTGGTTTTAGCTCTTAACATATTACCAAACGAACGCTGAGCTAAAGAGCAGAGCGAATTTTACATATTTTTTTGAAACCAAAGTATTGATGCTTATGGTGATCATTTTACTCAATAACCAACAACTCACAAATGATTCACGAAAATCAAAGCATGTACCGAGATTCCAGGTTTTGGACAGGACTGGGATTATTCGGGGTACTACTCATCTATTTACTTCTGACCTATCCTCAATGATTACTTTATAATCTTGAGGCTCATATCCAGGCTTTGAGCTGAATGTGTTAAAGCGCCCACGGAGATAAAATCAACTCCTGTAGCGGCTACTTCTTTTACATTATTCAGCTCAATGCCACCGGATGCTTCCACCTCTATTCTCTTATCGATCAACTTAACAGCTCTAACCGTATCATCCACGGTGAAATTATCAAGCATCACTCGCACATCCACACCCAAACTGAGCACTTCATCCAATTCCTCAAAGTTTCTGACTTCAATGGTCATATCCAGATTTTTATCTCGTTCGGAGAGATAGGCTTGTACCCGCTTAACAGCTTCTGTAATGCCACCAGCAGCATCAGTATGATTATCCTTGATCATGATGCGATCGTATAAGCCATCACGATAGTTAGTACATCCTCCGATCTCGACGGCCCATTTTTCTAAAAATCTGAGGAGTGGGGTCGTCTTCCGGGTATCCAGTATCGTCACCTTATAATCTTTAACCTCCTCGGCAAATGCACGACTAAGAGTAGAAACTCCGCTAAGACGTTGCATCGTATTGAGTGCCAGGCGCTCACCCATGAGAAGCGCTTGTGAGTTGCAACTGAGATAAAACGCTTCATCCCCATATTTCACCGCAGTCCCATCTGGCATCCTGACATCCAGTGTAGCAGTAGGGTCTAGATATGTAAACACTCGCTCAGCCACAGCGATACCAGAGATGACTCCTTGATCCTTCACCAGAAGTCTCGCACGACTGATCTGATCCTTAGGTATACAAGATTGAGAGGTATGATCTCCATCTTGGATATCTTCATGGAGTGCATCAATGATGAACTTATCGAGTTTATATTTATCTAATGTTACCATCTATTCTTTGTTTATTATAATCAATTGCTCCTTTGAGCGTTACAGATTCTTTGTGATTACCATGCTATGCAAGATTACTCAATTAAGCCATTTTCTTTACTCTTTATATCCACCATTTGCATTTTGATATCCTGCAGTATAGGAGAAAAAAAGGTCGAAGCAATCTCATCAGATCATTCGATCAACATATATAGATACAACGAGGTACTGGATCGATGGAGTAACAACTTAGATGATTTTAATCTTCTTGATGTTGAGAAAGACTCACCAGCATTTACAGATGTATATATCCACCAGATCTTAGCGCTGCCGAGAGATAGCGTAATCATCAAGCAGGAGCTCACCAGGATGCTACAGGATACAGGCTTTCAAAAACTAATGGAAGACGTCAATACTGAGTTTAGAGATCTCACCAAGGTCGAAAATGAAATCGGTGAGTTACTTCATAATTACACTAAGGCATATGAGGTTTCTGAGACTCCCAAGGTTTACTCATTTATCTCAGGCTTTGTATATCAATGTTTTGTCTTTGATGATATCGAGCAAGAAGGTATCGGCATAGGCTTAGACATGTTTCTTGGTGCTGACTTTCCGTACGCTCATATCAACCCGTCCAATCCAGCATTCTCAGGATACCTCACCCAATTTTATGCAGAAGATTATATCGTTAAGAAGGTCGCAGAAGTATTAGTGGAGGATAAGTTACCCTCACCCCAGCGATCAGACTTCTTGTCTATGATGATATGGGGCGGAAAGAAATTGTATCTCATCGATGAGTTGATCCCATTCAAATCTGATGATGTCGTCATCGAGTATACTCCTGAACAATACAAGTGGTGCCAAGAAAACGAAGCAGAGATGTGGGATTTCTTTTTTGATAAAGAGTTGTTCTATGAGACAGACATTCGCAAGTTTAATAAGCTCATCGGGCCATCTCCTACTACTCCAGGTATGCCCTCGGAGTCGCCAGGTCGCACGGCTAACTATATGGGCTGGCAAATCGTAAAAAAATATATGGCTGACAATCCTGAGATCACGATTGAAGACCTGATCACTGAGCAAAATGCTCAGAAAATACTCGATGCAGCTAGATACAAACCCAGAAGGTAGGTACTACATAGTCAGTATAGCACGCTTCAAGTTGCTCATCTTTTCAGAACCCTGATCACTATCATCTTGTGGTAGGACAATACTATTGTCTATGGCAGGATTATAATAGTTGACCTGATTTAGATCCCAATCGATTACTAATCCTCCAGCAATACTCTTGGCAATCTCCGGGCCATAGAGTAGATCACATAAATACAAGGCCGCCTCAAAAGATCGTGCACCTCCAGCCGATGTAATCGCAGTGCCATCATGTACAAAAAGGACATCTTCGACAACCTCTAAATCAGGAAACATCTGTCTATACTTATCTACATCACTGGGGAAGGTAGTTGATACTACATCATCTAATAATCCTGCCTGAGCTAAGACAAATGCGCCATCACAATGACTCGTAACATATTGAGCATCAGCACCTACTTCGCGTACCCAATCTATCATATCTGCATCATCAAGATCTGTATCCAGATGGTGCTCTGCGCTTGGCACAACAAGAATATCTATGTGTGGTAAATCTTCGGCCAAATAGTTATAATCCGGCAGCAAGCGTAATCCCTCAAATGTCTGTATTGGATCAAGTGTGTTAGCCACGGTAAATACATTCATCGCCTTGATCCCATCACGATACTGAGTATGCTGAAATATGTCATATGGAGCCGTGAGCTCTGTATTATATACGCCATCCATAATCAGGAATCCTACATTATATCGACCCTCAACAAGATCTGGTTTAGGAGAAGATTGTTGCTGCTCATGAGAACCCTCCAGCTGCTCACAGGAAGACATCAATAGCAGGGCAAAGAGTGAAGCAATCGTTAGTTTAAGTTTCGTCATATGTCAAGCTTAAAATTGTATGAAGTGGAATCTCACTTGTCCCAAGGTATTGATCTCTATTGCACTAAACGGCACTTTTATATAATTGAGTACATCAAGAACCGTGCGCAAGAACTTAGAATTGGTTTTAATCTTACTCAAATCCACATCCAAAGAAAGATAAAATTGCTGATGGCGCCGGAATGTATCTGTTGCATCGATCAGCTCACCTTGTGATTCCCAGACGTTATTGACGCCGCCCAACAGATTATCTGCTCCATATCCTACCGCAACATTAAGCCAAGATGGGAGTGAGCTATCAGGATTAAAAGACTTAGGATTGATACTCAGCCAATAGGTCTGTCGATTATAATCTTTGAGCACCTGCTCTAAGAATGACGAGCCAAAGAGTTCCTCAGTCCTCGATGTAACATCTATGCTATTATTTCTTCTACTATTATTAATTGGGTTAGAAGAAAACTTAATTCGGATCCGCTGCTCACCCCAAAACTGATGTTGTACCCCATAGGCACCAGCCCCGATGATATTAGCACCAAAATCTGCCACTGAAAAGCCCCATTCACTGCTGAATCCATCAAATACCTCAATAGTCGTCTGAAATAATAGACTACCTCCAATCCCATACCACATCGCCTGATCATCATCTACTCCAGCCCATCTAAATCCTCTATGCAATAACTCGCTTTGTCCATAAGCAGAATAGATATGCCCGACTTTATCAAGATGGGACCACTGACCAAAATCATCGAAAAAATGGAATCCCTCCATCGGAAAATCTCTATACCAAGTAGCATACAATCCCACAGAACCTAAGGTGTATAAACCCCCTCCAGAGATTAAAAGAGTTTTCAAGCGATTTTTATTGAGGGTATCTATAGCATTCACGTGATTTTTAGCGTTCGTTATATGAGACGACTGACAGTCTCCGAGCTGAGGAAACAAGGATAATAATGCCAGTAACCATATGAATGGATACAAGGCCGAACCTTTAGGGCTTAATCGCTCTTTCACTTATTACTGAATACTTACGATATTTGATACAAAGATAAGCTATCACTATGCTTCGATACTACATGAACTATCTATTTGGTGCTCTATTGATTCTTTTGAGTCAGTGGGGTCAAGCCCAAGACATCCATTTTACCAATTTCAGGATGGCACCGGTATCGGTTAATCCTTCATTCACTGGAGCATTCAAAGGCACTTACAGAATAAGCGCAATCTATAGAGACCAATGGAGGGCCATAGGTAATAGTCGTCCATACACGACACCCTTCATATCGGCAGAAATAAATATTGCTCAAGGATTACTTACAGAAAATGATTGGATCGCAGGTGGTATCAGCTTTGTGAGGGATCAAGCAGGATCAACTTTATTTCAGCAAGTCCAGTTCGGCCTTAATGCAGGATATCATTATGCCTTTGATGATGATTATAGTAGAGTATTCTCAGTAGGATTAACTTATGGACGTGGTAGCCAGAGATTTAATAATCAATCTGTGACACTTCCTCTTGATTTAGTAGCTGGAGGTGCTGTAGAAATGTTTAACGTAGATCAAAACGGTAATGTTACTTCGAGCTTTGCTGATTACACATTAGGTGTAAGTCTTAAAAATGTGCTCAATGATCAGGGAGATCTTGTTAGGTTTGGCGTGACTGCAGCACATATCACATCACCAAATGTGTCTTTCGTAATAGCGAATACTCCTACGCCTCCAGGTATGATGCCCACGCCACCTGTCAATACCAGTAGACGTGTTGGATTTGAGCGTAGACTCACCTTAACTGGCGAAGGCTCCTTCCTTGTAGCTGAAAACGTAAGAGTAAATCCCGCTCTCATCCTTCAGCGACGAGCAGCAGCCACTGAACTGGCTGTGCAAGGTATAGCAGACTATCTACTGGATCCTAAGCGTGGAGTGATCGTATCGGGAGGTATCGGTTACAGAGTAGGTGATGCAGCCGAACTGATCGGTGGAATACAACTTAAGGACTTGCGGATAGGAATCAGCTATGACTTAACCTTGTCTGATCTACGTAGAGCAGGAGGTGGTGCGTTCGAGTTAGCCGTCGGTTATGTAGGTCGAATCTATAAGGAACCTAACGTCAAATCTGTAATATTCTGTCCACAACTCTAAGACGCTCTCTATGTACAGTACGATAATGAATCATATGAAGACTAAAAACAGTTTTGAGGTCCTGACAGCCATCATGTTAGTCATGTTTGCTGCTACTGTCATGGCACAACCGATCAAATCTTATAAGCTCGATGACATGTATGCTACAGCTGACGAGCAATTTGAATTAGGAGACTACTTCAATGCAGCACAGTGGTATCGTGATATATACAACGAGGTAAAGTCAGCTGATGTAGCCCTCTCAGTAGGGTTCTCTTACTACAAGCTGAGAGATTATAAAAATGCAGAGCGATGGTATGCCCGTGTACTCGAAAAAGATGTCGATAACATATTTATCGAGGACAGGTTCTCCTATGCTAAGATCCTCAGAGCCTTAGGCAAAGATAGAGAGGCCATACAGGAGCTGGAGACATTCTTATCCTTGTCAGATGATGACGAGTTAAGAGCGCTCGCAGAAAATGAACTTACAGGTATCAGTCAGCTATCTACCTTCAAACCCAATGAAGAGTTATCTGTGACATTCACCAGCGAAGAAATAAATAGTGGTAATGGAGAGTATAATCCAGTCCGATACGATGATCAGACCTTATACTTCTCCTCGTTTAACCGTAGGAAAGAAATCGTCTTAGACGGTACTGAAAATGATTATCATGCTAAGATCTATCGAAGTTCTATAGGTCCAGAGGGTTACAGTAAACCAGAAGTCCTCAGCCGCAAAGTAAACAGAACTGACTTTCATGTCAGTGGAATCACATTCTCCAAAGATGGTCGCACGATGTACTATTGTCGGCAGCAGTTACAGAGTGATGAGGTGATCAGCTCTGTGATATACTATAGCAATCATGATGGTCAGGATTGGGGACCGGCCGAGCCTGTAGTTGGTGTCAATAATGGAGCTATCGCTATGCAGCCTGCTATGGGTGAGTTACTGGGAGAAGATGTCATGTACTACGTATCTGATGCGGAGGGTGGACTCGGTGGATATGATATCTACTACGCCCCAGTTAATGGTGCGGGCTTCGGAGCACCAGTAAATTTAGGTAGTACGATTAATACCTCTGAAGATGATCTGTCACCTCACTATTATGATGGAGAGCTCTACTTCAGTACCTCTGCCTTGCCTGGCTTTGGAAATTTAGATATCTACAAGAGTTCATGGGATGGTAGAACATGGTCTAATCCCGAAAATTTAGGAGATCGCTATAACACCCGATTTGATGATTATTCGATCTCTTACACAGATGATGGCACTCAGGGATACTTAGTTTCTAACCGTCCTGATGATAAAAAGAAAAAGCTCAAGAGTGAGACTTGTTGCTACGATATCTATTCTTTCTCACTGAGACAGCTTAACATAAATCTCTTAGTAGGAGTAGGAGAAATCCTGGAAGACAAAGAGAGGCCACTAAAAGGTGCAACAGTGGATCTTGAAGATCTAACTATTGAAGAATATGCCACGCAAACTCAGCCTGATGAATACAGGTTTAAGTATCCTCTTAATGTGGATCGTAAGTACCGTGTGATTACCTCTAAGGAAGGTTATATCTCTGACACAACAGAAGTAACCACTAATGGCATCATCGGTGATAAAGAAATACGCCAAAAGGTAATATTAGTCAAAGAACCTCCAGTGGTGGTAGAGCCAGAACTACCTGAGTATACCCTTGAGACTGTGACTATTAATGAAGCGATCAGGCTTAATAATATCTACTATGACTTCGAAAAGTGGGATATCCTCCCTGATGCCGAGTTAGACCTCAATAGCATCCTCGAATTGATGAACGAGTACGGTGATATGGTCATAGAGCTGTCGTCTCATACAGATAGTCGAGGAACTAAGCCATACAATGAAAACCTAAGCCAGAAAAGAGCTCAATCTGCCAAGAATTGGCTTACGGCTAAAGGCGTAGCTGAAGATAGAATCAAAGCAGTCGGTTATGGTGAGTCAGTTATACTTAATCGCTGTGTAAATGGAGTAAGATGCTCTGATGATGAGCACAGGTTTAATAGACGGACTGAGTTCAAAATATTAGAAGGACCACAGACCATACAGATCAAGCGACAAGTCAATAAGAACGACAGCTACAATGGTAGCAAGCAAAGCATTAAGCGTTTTGACAAGGTGCCTGTTATCAGTTTTAAGGAGAACAATATTAACATCGGACAAGTCACCCAAGGTGAGAAAAAAACCATCACCTTTGAGTTTGAAAATACGGGTGATGCAGATCTGGTAATAGACCTCGTTACTGCGTGTAAGTGTACGGATATAAGCTGGCCGCAAGAGGTCATTGCACCAGGTGAAACTGGGACCATTGTTGCTATACTCGACACGCACGATATGGAGGGTGCTTACACCAAGACCATCGATATCATTGCTAACACTAATCCCATAGTCGTCGAAGCGAAGTTTGATGTAGATGTCGTCTTAGCTGACAATTGATATTAGGTTTCTAAAAAAATGATATATGTTAGTAGCATGGTCGATTTGCCATCTATTAGCATCTTTCAGTGGGTAGGATTTTCCTTTGGCATTTTATATGTCCTGTTCGCAGCATACAACAAAAATCAATGTTGGATATATAGTGCTATTAGTGCGATTGCCATAGCATGTGAGGACTTCATCAACTTAAGGCTCTATTTCGACGGTGTGATCCAGATATTTTATGCGTTGATCGCTATATGTGGGTTATATGTATGGCTATCTGGTGGTGATCAAAACACCCAACATAGAATCAGCAAGCTGACCATACCCAAAAATCTAAGCTATATCTTATTAGTCACCCTTGTAGCTATCCCGACAGGCTACATTATGGATCTTAATTCTATTGCCGCATTTCCTTATCTGGATGGCTTCACATCTATACTGGCGATACTCGCCACATGTTTGATGGTATATAAGTTTATAGACACGTGGCCTTATTGGATTGCCATTGATATCGCTTGTGTGTATCTGTACTACGAACGAGGAGCGCCACTCATTTCTATCCTATACGTAATCTATGCTATCCTGGCGATCGTGGGTTGGAAGAAGTGGCATGTACTATTTAATCAGCAGAAGAAATCATTGTCATTTGGTTCTGCTTAGCTAGGTTCTATCAGAATTTCAATTTAACTCCGGTCTCAACGCTGATGGTTCCTATACGGCTTACATAATTATTAAGCTGTCCACCAAACTGGTGCTGATACTGTGGTTGCACAAAGAAACTGACTTTATCGTCTATACTTGACTCTACTCCGAATCCTATAACTCCTGTAAAGTTGGTGTTATATCGCAGAGAACCTCCTTGAGCAAAGCCCTCCGGCAAGTCCGTCAAGTCTACTATAGCGGCGTCTAAGTCCGTAGGTCTTACTCGAGCAGACGGCTGTACAGTTTTCTCTATAGTGAAGTCATAACCTAATATGGTATTGCTCGCCACACCTACAAATCCATATATATGGTTCTTAGAAGTATTAAGAGCGTGCAACTTAACTGTTAGTGGTATCTGTGCTTGACTAAACTCTATAAGCTCCAAATTATGCTCTAACACGGAGAAATCACTCGCTTGAGTAAAGGATCTCAACAATCCCGGAGAATGAGCCTTACGAGATAGTCTAACTCCAGATTGAATCTCAACGATTCCTTTTTGCCATGAAAGGGATACGCCTCCAGTATGACCTAAGAGTCCCGAACTTAGTTGTGACGTCACAAAACCCAGATTAAATCCAGAGTTGATCAGATTGATATCTGCAGAATAATTAGCTCCAAACCACCATCCATCATTCTTTGAGCGATATGATTTATCTTCTTTTTCATCAAATGCAGATAAATCTAAATTTGGATGATCGTGAGCTATGACTATATCGAGCGGATCGATTAAGCCAGTCTCCAATAATATTAGCTCATCGCTATCAACTGTAGTCAACAGGTCTGCGCTCAGCTCGTCGGTAAGATGACTATCATCAGCGCTACTAGCTGATACTGGTTTGTCAATGTTGTTATTTATGCTTGTGCTTAATTCACTCTTATATAGGCCGATTGATCTATCTACCCCGCTCACAATTGAGTTAGTAAACCCAACTTGATCGTTAACATTGATTAGTGATGATGTTATCTCGACGGGGACATCGAAGTCTTGTTTTGCCTCAGAAGCAGAAAGATTATCTACTACAGTAAATCTATCCGAGTTCTGGTAGATCCAAAATTGCTCGGATTCATAAGAGGGGTCAACTGCATAGTCTTGCGGCGTAAAATCTATGTCTATCTGCTCTGGAGTGATTAGCGCACTGAAGTTTGTGAACGTCCACAATAAGAGCAGCATGATTACTGCTTCCATCGCTTTAGTGCCCCATAGACGATAACGTCGTTGTTCTAAGGCTTCTAACTCCGCCTTCAGGATCTGCCAATGACTATCTATCACAGTCTCTTGATGAGCCAGCAGCTGTTCCTTTATTTCGTTTATTTCGTCTTCTTCTCCGATCGGATTAGCCTCGTCCATTTTAGAGGAGAGCTGCGCCCATGATGCTTGATCATAGTGCTCTTGATGATTACCCAATTTTTCTCTGACGGTTTCGTCAAATGACCCTGTATCATCTGTCAGACCAGCCTGATCCATTTTATCCATAAGACTCTGCCATGAGTTAGCATCGTAGTTTTCCTCATGTCCTTGAATCTTGTTCTTTATGATGTCATCGAGATCACCTTCTATCATACTCCTCACTCATAGCTATCAACAATACTCTCAGTTTAGATCGAGCTTTTACTAGATTAGATCGTGACGTGCTTTCGGATATATTGAGTTTATCAGCTATCTCCTTATGTGAGTAACCCTCGATAATGTATAGGTTAAATACCGCTCGGTAAGATGGTGAAAGCTTCTGCAGACAGTTTAGGATATCCTTAGTCTGCAATTGGCTGATTACACCTACATCCGAAGACGATACATGATACACTGAATCGAGATCCTCCGTTCTCCTTCTTTTTTTCTTACGATAATAGTCAATGGCTGTATTAACCATTACTCTCTTTATCCAAGCATCAAAAGAAGTGCCGGTCGTGAACTTGTTGATGTTCTTGAAAACCTTGATAAAACCTTCGTGAAGTATATCTAAGGCATCCTCTCTATGGTCGGCATATCTGAGGCATATAGACATCATAGTAGGATAGTACTTCTTATAGAGAACCTCCTGCGCCCATCGCTCATTGCGACCTGCAGCTGAGAGGTAATCTCCCTGTTGTTCTATGTCTAATATGATATCCATCCTTCTAAAAGTAACAATAAACCTATCTAATAGCAATTGTCATGATCAAGAATAGGACGAATATCAAGTCACATGTGCTGCTCGCGACTCATTATATAACTTGCTCGATGATTCTTTTGGACGTTTCCCAGTCTCCCATCGTGTAGAAATGAAGACATGGAACATTCTTCTCTTTAAGCTCTTTGCACTGCTGTACAGCCCATTCTATTCCTATTTCCTTTACAGCTGCACTGTTCTTAGCCTTAGAAATTTCTAACGCCAGTGTCTCAGGCAGGTTAATGTAAAATCTCCTTGGAATACTATTCAGCTGATACTTCTTAGTTATTGGTTTCAGACCAGGAACAATCGGTACCGTAATACCATATGCTCGACACTTTTCGACGTAGTCAAAGTATTTGGAATTATCGAAGAACATCTGCGTGACGATGTATGAAGCACCAGCATCAATCTTTTGCTTAGTGTATTCAAGATCAAGTTCAAAGTTTGGTGACTCAAAATGCTTCTCAGGATATCCCGCAATTCCAATACAGAAATCAGTCTTGGTTCCATTATCGATCCCCTTGTCGAGATAGACTCCGCTATTCATATTTTGTATCTGCTCGACTAAACCAAGGGCGTTGGCATGACCGCCATCTTGAGGGATAAACTTGTCTTCAAATCTCCTTGCATCACCTCTTAGGGCAAGGACATTATTAATGTTCAGAAAATTGAGATCGATCAGTGCATTTTCTGTTTCCTCTTTATTGAAGCCCCCGCATAATAGATGAGGAACAGCATCAATACCGTATCGGTGCATAATCGCCGCACAGATACCCACCGTACCTGGTCTTTTTCTGATCGCTATTTTTTCATAATAGCCACTATCTCTTTGGTTATAGATGAACTCTTCTCGATGGTATGTAACATCTACAAAGGGAGGCTTGAACTCCATCAACGGATCCAGAGTGTTAAATATACTTTCCATTCCTCCACCTTTTAGTGGTGGTAAGACCTCAAATGACACTAACGTACGTCCGTTACTCTTTTCAAAATAATCTGTAACCTTCATGATGAGTTTGACTAAAAGAAACGCAAAAATAGAAATCCCCTTAACAAAAGCACGTCACAATCACGAGTATACTTAAGGGGACTTATTTACTATCCTTCTTTTTGAAATCTCCATTCTTAATGGAGTCGATAAATTTCTTCCAGGAGAGTGGATTGAAGATATTCTGTGGTCTAAACTGGCCATTATAATAATAAGCCTCTGTAGCCTGCCTCAACTCAAGCTTACTTACCTCACCGCCATCTACAGGAAGAATCTGTCTTAGAACTTCGAGCCGTTCTGGTGATAGATTTTGAGCTACGATATCTTCTAATGCGTTATCTACTTCTAATGCCAGAAATTCGATCTTGAAAAAATCTTTATCTGGCCAAGGGTGAATAAAAGCCTCCGGTAAGAACAATGTATCCTTTTGCATGATGATATCCTTAGAATAAAGATTGCCCTCGATATCATCAGGTATAACGTAAGCCTTTGTTTCGTATCCTATCGTACTGAATAATACGGTCTCCCCTTTAGCAACTGCAAGTGAGAAGAATCCATCTATACCAGTTGTTGTCCCTCTCGGGGTATCTTTAACAGCCACGTTAGCGTAAATGAGTTTCTCAATCTTATTATTTTCTGTGGTTATTACACGACCAGAAAACTGTATCACATCCGATTGTGCAGATAGATAAGTCGAGCCTAAGCCTAATAATAATCCTAATATTGCTACAGTAATTTTGTGCATTTCTCTGCCAATAAGTTACAAAGATATGATTAATGAGGTTCTACAGGTGCTCTGCAAAAGACAGCACTGGTCATTTAACAGTGCTTTAACTCAGAGCAATATCTAATACCTCAGTCATATCGGTTACATATGTAAAGGAAATATTCTTCAAATACTCTTCAGGTATTTGCCGCACATGTTTTTCATTTTCAGCGCATAAAATAATCTTCTTAATACCTGATCGCTTAGCTGCGAGTATCTTTTCCTTGATTCCCCCAACTGGTAGGACCTTTCCTCGTAAGGTAATCTCGCCAGTCATGGCAAGATAGGGCTGGAGAGGTCGATTCAGAAAGGCCGACGTTAATGCTGTCATCATGGTGATCCCGGCACTTGGGCCATCTTTGGGTATTGCGCCTTCAGGAACATGTATGTGCACATCATTTTTTTCAAATAACTCCGAATCTATACCTAGGCTCTCAGCATTAGACTTGATGTAGCTGAGTGCTGTGGTAGCAGACTCTTTCATAACATCACCAAGGTTCCCTGTCAATGTGAGCTTTCCTTTGCCCTTATTGAGGCTCGCCTCGATATATAACATGTCCCCACCTACTCTCGTCCAGGCCAGTCCAATAGCCACTCCTGAGAGTTTAGCATTCGCATATTTCTCATTGGAGTAGCGAGTAGGTCCAAGGATATTTTCGAGATCTTCAGCCTTAATGGTCACACTTGTCTCATCATCCATGGCGATACGCTTAGCAATATGTCGCATCGTGCCAGCTATCTGACGATTTAGAGATCGCACTCCAGACTCTCTGGTATAGTCTTGTATGATCCTCGATATAACCGTCTTACTCATCTTAACATGATCTGCCTTAAGACCATGCTCAGTTCGCTGATGAGGGATCAAATGTTTGTGGGCAATGGTGATCTTTTCTTCTGTGCTATATCCACTGATATTGATGATTTCCATCCGATCCAACAATGCCGGCTGGATACTACTCAATGAATTAGCCGTCGCAATGAACATGATCTTACTCAAGTCATACTCAAGCTCCAGGTAATTATCATGAAATGTCGAGTTCTGCTCCGGGTCCAAGACTTCTAATAGAGCAGAGGACGGATCCCCTCTGAAGTTCTTGCCAAGCTTATCGATTTCATCAAGTATAAAAACAGGATTTGAAGAGCCTACCTTTTTTAAAGATTGTATAATCCTGCCGGGCATGGCGCCAATGTAGGTCTTCCGATGTCCTCTGATCTCAGACTCATCGTGTAACCCCCCTAATGACATCCTGATAAAGTTCCTCTTAAGTGCTCTGGCAATCGACTTACCCAAGGATGTCTTACCGACTCCTGGAGGACCTACAAGACATATTATTGGAGCCTTCATATCTCCTTTGAGCTTGAGTACGGCGAGGTGTTCGATGATGCGATCCTTCACCTTCTCCAGACCATAGTGATCCTTATCTAAAACCTTCCTTACCCGATTGAGATCGAAATTGTCTCTAGTATACGTATGCCAAGGTAGATCAATCATCATCTCGAGATAGTTCAGCGTTACTGAATACTCAGCGACCTGAGGATTGATCCTCTTCACCTTATTGAGCTCTTTTAAAAATTGCTCTTTGGCATGATCAGGCCATTTCTTCTTCTTGGCCTTCTGGGCAAGAATATTGATCTGTTCTTGTTGAGGGTTCTGTCCAAGCTCCTCCTGTATCGTCTTGAGCTGTTGATTTAGGAAATAATCTCGCTGTTGCTTTTCGATGTCTGTCCTAACCTTACTTTCGATCTTAGTCCTTAGCTCGAGCAACTGAAATTGAGCATCCAATCGGGCTAATACTTTCTTAGCGCGCTCAGTAATATTATCGATTTCAAGGACCTCCTGCTTTTCGGTTACTTTGGCATTTAAGTTAGACGCAATGAAGTTGATCAAGAAAGATTGATTCTTCATATTGTCCAGCATAGCAGCAGCCTCACTGGGGATCTGTGGAGATATCTCAATGATCTTTCTGGCTAAGTCCTTAACAGAGGACATAGTGGCATTGATCTCCATTTTGTCGACATCAGTATCATCATGGACCAGATTAATCTCGGCCTCTAAGTATGGGTCATACTTAGTCAGACTGATGAGCTCTGATCGGATCTTACCCTGTAGTATGGCGGTAGTGCTGCCATCGGGCATCTTGATCATTTTTACGATCTGTGCCATGCAGCCGATCTGATATAAATCATCCGCTTCAGGATCCTCATTTTTGATTTCCTTCTGGCTATGGACAGCTATGAATTTGTCCTTGTCGTATGCTTTTTTTACCGCCTTGATGGATTTATCTCGGCCGATTGTAATCGGAATTACTACACCTGGAAAAAGTACTGTGTTTTTCAGAGCCAATACAGGGACTACTTTAGGGAGACTATCTTGATCAACAGCATCATCACCATCCACAGAAATCAATGGTGAGAAATCTCCGTCATCATCCACATTGCCTAAAATAAACCTGTTCTTTCTCATAATCTTGTTGTACCCTAAGCATACATCAATAAATGCACCAAGGGAAGAAATAGTCCTCTAAATATAAATTGTGTCAGACCGACCCCGATTAAGTGCGACAAAGTGTCAGTTCCCTTGATTAAGCCGCTGCTTGTTCCTCTACACTTTCGATGTCCTCACCATCAACATCGAGCAGTTCAACTTTCAGATTGTTAATGATGAACTCTTGGCGTTGAGGAGTATTCTTGCCCATATAATAACTCAAGATCTCTGTGATATCCGAAGTGGGAGAAAGATATACCGGCTCAAGCTTAATATTATCACTGATGAAGTCTTCAAACTCTGAAGGGGATATCTCTCCAAGTCCTTTAAATCGAGTGATCTCGGCCTTACCCCTCAACTCTTGTATCGCCTCGGCCTTCTCAGCTTCGCTGTAGCAATAGAAAGTTTTCTTCTTATCCCTCACTCTAAAGAGGGGTGTCTCCAGAATATACAAGTGACCTTGCTTTACCAGATCTGGAAAAAACTGTAAGAAAAAAGTGAGTAACAGTAACCTGATGTGCATGCCATCTACATCGGCATCTGTTGCGATGATTACCTTATTATATCGCAGTCCATCAAGGCCGTCTTCGATATTAAGTGCATGCTGGAGGAGATTAAATTCCTCATTCTGATACACCACCTTTTTAGTCATGTTGTAGCAGTTCAGCGGCTTACCACGAAGACTAAATACGGCTTGAGTTTTTACATTCCTGGCTTTAGTGATAGAACCACTCGCCGAGTCTCCCTCCGTTATAAAAATGCTCGAGTTAAGCTTCAACTCTTCATCCCCTCGCTTATCGTTATAATGTACTCTGCAGTCACGCAGTTTTTTGTTGTGTAAGTTTGCCTTTTTAGCGCGCTCATTAGCCAGCTTTTTGATACCCGATATTTCCTTGCGCTCTCGCTCAGATTGCTGGATACGCTTCTGTAGAGCCTTGGCTGTGTCAGGATTTTTATGGAGGAAGTTATCTAGGCGTGATTTAACGAAATCCATGACGAATGTCCTCAAAGTAGGCCCTCCCGGCCCGATCGTATGGGACCCAAGCTTAGTCTTAGTCTGCGATTCAAATACGGGCTCTTCAACACGTACTGATATGGCACCGATGATAGAAGTCTGTATATCTCGAGCGTCATAATTCTTACCAAAGTGATCTCTGATCGTCTTGACGATTGCCTCTCTAAAGGCCGCCAGGTGTGTTCCTCCTTGAGTAGTATTCTGACCATTGACGAATGAATAGTACTCCTCACCATACTGATTACCATGAGTCAGTGCTAACTCGATATCCTCTCCCATAAGGTGGACTATCGGATAGCGCAACTGATCAGGTTTAGTCTTATTCTTGAGTAGGTCAAGCAATCCATCCTTGCTATACAGCGTCTTACCATTGAAGTGAATCTTCAATCCTGCGTTGAGGTAGGCATAGTTCCACAGCTGACTCTCTATATACTCTGATCTAAACTTGTAGTTCCTAAATATCTCTGAGTCAGGGTAGAATGTCATGATCGTCCCATTGGCCTCAGAGGTCTTACCGATCTTATGATCCTTAATTAGGTTGCCATGTTCAAATTCGGCAATCTTAGTCTTTCCATCGCGGATAGCCTGTACTACGAAGTGACTGGATAGGGCATTTACCGCTTTAGTACCGACACCATTCAGTCCGACAGATTTCTTGAATGCCTTAGAATCGTACTTTCCTCCAGTATTGATCTTAGATACACAATCAATCACCTTACCTAATGGAATACCCCTGCCATAATCTCTGATCTCTGCCTTCCCTTCCTTTATGGAGATGAATATCTCCTTACCATGACCCATGACGTATTCATCGATAGAGTTATCGATGATCTCCTTGAGTAGTACATATATACCATCATCTTGAGCAGATCCATCACCCAACTTACCGATATACATACCAGGTCGCAGCCTGATGTGCTCCTTCCAGTCGAGGGATTTTATGTTGTCTTCGGTATATTGTACTTCTGCCATGGCGTGCTGGGTATTATAAAAACAAATTATCGGTTATTGACATTCATTGTGATCACACAATCAACCACTTATATACTTTGCAAATGTACTAAAGAGGTATAACTAAAGTAAAGAGTGTCATCTCGATCTTGGCATTTAGCTTATTTTTATAGCAATTTTAGAAGCTATGGCTATAGATATTATTTCTGCCCTCATCATATCGTACGCATTTTACCGAGGATTCACTAATGGATTGATCGGTACAGTTGTAGATACACTATCGATCGTAGTAGGTGCAGTAATAGCCCTAAAGTTCTCTCCAGCTTTGACACCGCATATTAAGCAAGCCATTAACGTTGGAGATTTTGCTCCGTGGATCAGTTTAATCGTGGTGTTTTTTCTGGTGCTATTCTTACTTCGATTTCTTGGCAAGCAAATAGAGGGCGTTCTTAAGTCTGCTAACCTCAATATCATTAATCAATTGGCAGGTGGGGTGTTGTTAGGTTTTGTGGTGGCCTTCTTGATGGGTGGCTTGATTGTATTCCTGTCTAATCAAAATCTGCTGACAGAAGCCTATACTGAAAAGAGCACACTATTCAGTCACTTAGTCGCTGTCAATAGGGATGGCGGTTGGATTATTGATGGCTTAAAAGATCTGTTCTCCGAGTTTTGGTCACAGTTTACTAACGCTATAGATAGCGTAGAGAAGAAAATATAGCGCTCATAACCTTGCGATCTATTATCCATTTAGCTCTTTCCAGATCATATCCTTTAGGGTGTCAACACCTTGACCTGTAACAGAGGAGAAGAAATGTACTGCAATATCTTCAGGTAGATCTTCTTGCATTAACTCTTTCAGTTCTTCATCAATCAAGTCCGCTTTAGACACGCCTAATAGCCTCGGCTTATAGAGTAGTTCTGGATTATACATCTCTAATTCCTTGAGCAATACTTGATATTGCTCACTGATGCTATTACTCTCAGCAGAGACAAGGAATAACAAAAGACTATTACGCTCTATATGTCTTAAGAAACGATGACCCAGACCCTTGCCTTCATGAGCTTGCTCTATAATACCAGGGATGTCTGCCATCACAAATGAGCGGCTGTCACGGTAAGAGACGATACCAAGATTAGGCACTAAAGTGGTGAAAGGATAGTTAGCAATCTTAGGTTTAGCAGCACTGACTACTGATAGCAGTGTAGACTTGCCAGCATTCGGAAAACCCACTAAACCAACATCAGCTAATACTTTTAGCTCGAGGATTTTCCATTCTTCTGATCCTGGGATACCCGGCTGAGCATATCTGGGAGACTGATTTGTCGAAGACTTAAAGTTAGAATTACCCAAACCTCCCTTGCCGCCAGGCACGAGTAAATAACTTTGGTTAGGCTCAACTACTTCGAAGTGTACCTCTCCAGTTTCTGCATCCTTAGCAACGGTACCTAAGGGCACCTCTAAGATGATGTCTTCTCCGCTTGATCCTGATCGTCTCGATGCCCCTCCTGACTCTCCATGACCAGCTAAGACATGCTTTCGATACTTTAGATGTAGTAAGGTCCAGAGTTGAGGGTTTGCTCTCACGATGATATCTCCACCTTTGCCTCCATCACCACCATCAGGACCTCCCTTAGCTTGCAAGCGATCTCTGAAGAAGTGGCTACTACCTGCCCCGCCGTTACCCGAGCGGCAACAGATCTTTACAAAGTCAACAAAATTGCGTTCTGACAAAGCTATGAGATGGACTGTATCAACTCATTGAGTCGACTGTTGATCTCATCTATCGTTCCTACGCCAGCAATCTTAGTGGCGAGGTCTTTCTTGTTATAGTAGTCGTATACAGGCTCTGTCTCGGCCATATAGACCCCTATACGCTTACGGATCACTTCCTCATTGGCATCATCTGCCCTTCCCGATGTTTTTCCTCTTTCTAAGAGTCTGTTGACGATTTCGTCATCGTTGACATCCAGAGCTATGAGTGTATTCACTTTTTCGCCTGACTCTGACAATAATGCATCAAGTGCCTCCGCCTGCGGGATAGTCCTGGGGAATCCATCGAAGATGAAGCCATTGCAATCAGGGAACTGAGTGATCTTGTTCTTGAGCATTCCTACTGTTACCTCGTCTGGCACAAGCTGTCCCTTATCCATATATGACCGAGCTTTCTGCCCTAAAGGTGTATTATTACCGAGTTCATATCTGAATAGGTCTCCCGTCGAGACTTGTATTAATCCAAACTTCTTCTCTAACATTTTGGCTTGAGTCCCTTTACCAGATCCGGGAGGACCAAACAATATGATATTTGTTCTCACTCTATTACTTTTTCTACTGAATAACGACTTTATAAATCTTAACCAATCCATATTAGTTCCTCACCGGTCAAGTGAGTCTAAAGATATTATTTTATAAATCTTATCGTACCAATATGCAGAGGACAATACATCTTCCTCTATGACTCCCCTTGAGGTAGTGCTATGCACCACTTTTAAATGATCTGAACTCGCCTCTGAGATGATGGAAACGTGAAATACGCTCCCTTTCCTTTTGTAAAAGATCAGATCTCCCGATCGTGCTTCTGCAATGTCTATAGATCTCCCTAATGTTGACATCGACGCGGCAGACCCTCTTAATTGGAAATCGTACTGATCATACACATATTGTACTAACCCAGAACAGTCAAATTTCTTTGGGCCGCGTGCAGAACGCTCATACTTTGATCCAATCTGCTCTTGAGCCGTGTGGACGATCCGTTGACCCAAGTCTCGGTCTGCGTCTGATACTATCGATGATCTGCTACCAGTACATCCAATTGCGGATATACTCAATAGAAGCATCAACCTATAAAAGAAATGTGAATTAAGGATGATAATTATTATCCTTCTGCAGGTGCTTCAGCTTCATCACCACCTTCAGCTGGTGCTTCATCAGCACCTTCTTCGTCAGCAGCATCACCTTTAAGAGCTCTTGGCACTTCAACAATGGCTATTGGAATAGCTGGGTCAACCTCTACTGTTAAGCCCTCAGGCACTTCTAAGTCTTTGACTCGAACTGCTTCTGAAAGCTCTAAAGAGCTGATATCAACAAAAAGCTCATCAACCAATGCTTCAGGAGTGGCCTTAACTTTTACCTTTCTCAATCCAGAAATCAATTTACCACCAGCCTTAACACCTGGAGATACTCCCTTGAATTTTACAGGGATGCTCGCCTTTATAGGATGATTAGGGATAAGCTCAATAAAATCAATGTGCATAATCGCCTCTGTGACAGGATGAAAGTCAATATCCTTGATTATTGCTTTCTTAACTCCGCCAGCGATCTGCAGCTCAGCCATCTTAAAATCAGGCGTATAGATTAACTTCTTTACAGCGCCATGTGTAGTCGAGAAGTGTGTCACACCCTCTTTACTATACACCACGGCTGGAATATTGCCAGATTTTCTGAGAGCCTTAGTAGCTTTCTTACCTAAATCTGTTCTGTCTTGTGTAGTTACCTGAACGACCTGCATTGTCTGATTTTTAAAAAGGAATGCAAAAGTAACACTAAATGAGTGATGATAAAAGGGCTTGGCTAAAATTTTAGCAATTAGCTGCGAGCCGCCGCTACAGGGCTCTTGTCCTTATTTAAAAATCCAAAGGCTAATCCGAAAACAAATCCACCTATATGTGCCCACCATGCCACACCGCCACCTGTCTCAGCCATAGGACCAATAGCACCTATACCAGAGAAAAACTGCTCAGCAAACCAAAAGCCTAAAAAGTAAATCGCAGAGATCTCGAAGACCATGACAAAAAACAACACCTTGATCCGGGATTTAGGAAACATGACGATATACGCACCCATGACTGCAGCAATAGCACCGCTGGCTCCTAAAGACGGAATCGATCCTGCACAATAGGTAGCCGCTGTCTCACAGCCATCGGCGGCAGAACATGGCATGCAACAAGAGGCAAGAGCGCCCCCAGAACCTGTACATAGATCAATGCCCGCATGAGCAGCTGCAGAAAACAAACCTCCAGCGATATAAAAAATGATGAAACTCATATTCCCAATGACTGCTTCTATATTATCCGCAAAGATCCAGAGGAATATCATATTGCCGATCAAGTGCATCCACCCACCATGTAAAAACATACTGGTAAATAAGGTAAATAACCTTCGACCTTCGGAAACTTCTATTGGTATCGTAGCAAACTCACAGACCAGTTGGCCTGGTGTCATAATCTGTAGCAGGAAGATTCCAATATTCAGCGCAATCAGCGAGTAACTAAAATATGGCTTAAAGCCACCCTTCACATTAGTATCTCCAATTGGAAAAATCATTCGGTTAAAGATAACCGAAGTATTCTTAAGAATTGATTTTCATATATATTTGCGCCCAATTAAGGATAGCGATTTGATTCCTTTGAGAGACTCGAAATAATCAGATCGCTAAAACTTATGATCTGGCGTGGTAGCTTCCCTCGATAAATTCGGGACAGGCGCTTCGCTAAAATCATTGCCATGGCGTGGTAGCTCAGCTGGTTAGAGCGCAGGATTCATAATCCTGAGGTCGGGCGTTCAAGCCGCCCTCACGCTACATATAGAGGTTACTTCTATTCGGAGGTAGCCTCTTTTTCATTTTAATAAACTCATAAAAACCTTGATGGTGATGGTGGCTTAGCTTTCCCTTCCGATGTTGATACATCGGTTCATTCATTTATAAGGTCCATTTAGGAGCTTACATTTTATGCACTCGCATAAAATCACTCACTCAACTCACGCTACATTAAGAGGTTACTTCTATTCGAGGTGGCCTCTTTTTCATTTGTAAAGTCCACAGATCAAATAGCTACATTCCCGTTTAGTAAATCTCAAAACCTCATTCCTTCCGCTAATTTCTCTCATCCAACTTCTTAGGTTCTCAACTGATTAATTAGCCTAAGCTACTTACCTTACCATCAAATTCCTCCAACTATGAAGTGGATCAAAAGAATATTCATCGCACTTGTCGTGCTGCTACTCATCGGATTCTTACTGGTAAAGTTTGTCTTCAGTGAATCTAAACCCAAAATTGTTGACGGAAATGCAGATGCAGTGGCTCAGCAGCTATTGACAGCAGTTAACAAGCCTGCATGGGATACGCTTAACTATGTACAATGGTCATTTCCCCGTGGTCATCATTTCGTCTGGGACAAGGTCAATAATAACTCACGAGTTTCTTGGGATGACTATGTCGTTCATCTCAATATGGACGAGGTAGATGGCAAAGCCTATAAGTCAGATGCAGAACTCAGTGGTGAAGAAAAAACTAAAGCGATTCAAACAGCATGGAGCCATTGGTGTAATGATTCGTTTTGGTTTGGCGCACCCTTCAAAGTATTTGATCCGGGAACTAAGAGAGATATGGCTGTTGATTCGGATGGCACAGAAGGGCTATTGATCACCTATGAGTCCGGTGGTGTTACCCCCGGGGACCAGTACCTCTGGTTTCTGGATGACTCAGGTCTGCCTACTGGCTATAAGATGTGGACTAAGATCATACCGATAGGAGGCGTATACGCCAGCTGGACAGATTATACAACCCTATCTGGAGGTGCTAGAGTTGCGCAAGCACATAGCTTGAGTATTATGGATATGAATATCCCCATGACTGATATCAAGTCTGGACAAAGCTGGACAGACTTAGGATTTAGCAGTAATCCAATACAGTTATAAGGACATGCGATTAGTCAGTTATAATGTAAATGGCATCAGAGCCGCTATAAAGAAAGGATTGATAGACTGGATCAAATCTGACAAGGCTGATATCATCTGTATACAGGAGACTAAAAGTCAACCTGAACAAGTGGATCTCTCTGAACTCGAACAGCTTGGATATCAACATCACTGGCACAGCGCAAAGAAGAAAGGTTATAGCGGAGTGCTAACCTTGACTAAGGTCAAACCTCAGAGTGTAGAAATAGGAATAGGCATCGATCGATATGATAATGAGGGTAGGACTGTCATCACGCACTTTGACGATTGGACGTTAATAAATGTCTATATCCCGTCTGGTTCTAGCGGCGATGAGCGTCATCAATTTAAGATGGAGTTCTTAAAAGATTTCGGGCCTTGGATCGCCAAGATGAGAGAAACTCATAAGAACCTCGTAGTCGTCGGAGATTATAACATCGTGCGAGATAGACTTGATATCCACAACCCTGACCGCAAGGACAAACCCTCTGGTTATAAGCCCGATGAGCGTGCTTGGTTAGCAGAGTGGTTTGAGAGTGGGTTCATTGATGCATTCAGATTGCTATACCCAGACGAGAGCCTCTATAGCTGGTGGAGTTATCGTGCTGGTGCTCGCCAGAGAGATAAGGGATGGCGTATCGACTATATATCGATTACAGAATCATTCAGCAAAAAATTAAAGGAGTGTCGCATGTACAAAGATGTCATGCACTCGGATCACTGCCCAGTGATTGCCGAGTTTGATTTATAGCTCTTTTAGTTTATTTCTAAGCTTAGTGATCTGAGCTGTGTCAACACCTTGAGCTACAGCAAGCCCTTGGGCTCTATCACAATGATGTACAGAGTCTGACTTATTTCCCAAAGCAAAATGCACATTTGCCAAGTGGAGATGATATTGTGCGTTATGATCATTATAGATTACCGCTTCTTGCGCCCATTTCAAGCACTCTGAGAGATTCGCATTTTCTCTTTTATGGTATAGATGATTGTAAGAGTGTTGATACATCACTTCATCATCATATGGGTTGATATTGGTGAGATAGTGCTCGGCTTTGGTGCGGTACTCTCCGTATTTATGATCCTCGTTGAGCCTATTGAGATAGTATTTATAGGCACGCTCATCAGCTTGAGCAGGTTCTACATAACCGAATAGGGTAATGGCTTCCTCTAAACTCGGTCGTGGATATCCGTTATATAGGCGTTCGTAAGACAAGATGCTCACGGACCGATCGACTTGTTCTTGACCGACTACTTCGATAAATCTCTGCTTGTTCCGCAGGAAGTAATCAAACTCTGCACTATTAGTAGTGTGCAAAAAGTCAAAGATGAACTTTATATTTTTGTCTGTGGACCAGTCATCTTGGGTTGACAGATACTTTTTAGCAATCTCATATTGTTTTCCATCTTGCAACATGACATGGAGATATGCCTCATGATACATGATATGTGGACGACCACTGGAGGCTCTGTCATCATGCACATATAGGATCGGTGCGTTATCTTCTGTGATTAACTTTTTCTCTTTGGGTGCGGCACTCTTGCTGGCTCCACCAAAAGGATTACTTGAGAAGCTTTGCTCAACATACACCTGACCTGGTCGCACAGCCTCTTTGGCTAGTCGCAATAGCTCTGAGGCGTCAACGATCTTGTCCACCTTATTTTTTACAGAACCATCACTATCTAAAATGATCAATGTCGGCAACCATACCACATCATAGGTCTGCCCTAAAGACTTACCATATCGAGTATCCATATCAACCTTGACGTTGATAAAGTTGGCATTGAAGAAATCACTCAACTCAAGATCTGTAAAGACTTGATCCATTTGTTTGCACGGCTTACACCAGGTAGCATAGGTATCTATGAATACGAACTTATTCTGCTTAGCAGCCAGTTCGATAGCCTTATCTACTTCTATATTCCTAAAGGATATAGATGCACTGATCTCATGAGTACCAACAGTGGCGAGTAATAATAGGAGTAATAGGCGCATTAATTAAGCTCTTTCCTTTATTTGGCTTTGATACTTTCGATCAAGTCTTGAAGCTCTAATCGACAAGCATCTTCTTCGTCAACTAATTTATAGGCTTTTTCAGCTTCCTTAAGCGCTTTTTTGTCTTTATTATTTTGATGAAGTATCTGAGCGTACAGCAGCCTGTATTCTGGCTGATCGCTTTTCTTCACAACTTTGCTCATAATTTCTTCAGAGGTATCCGCAATCTCAGTGTCTAAGACTTGGTATAACATCAGCTCTTCGACAAGATCTACTTTCTCTTGATTGTCCGTAACTACAGACTCTGTCATCTCCTTAATTGAAGCTCTCATCAATGATATGTCATTCGTTGCACGGGCATACTCTAAATATGACTTCAGCTTGAACTCCTCTCCATATGCGGGATTGTAGTGATTGATGATCTTATGTGTTTGCTCCAAGAGATCCATTGATTCAAATGCAATCGCAGTCTCTAAAGAGGCTTCTCCGGCACGATTAATTTTTGCCATTGCTGCTTCAGCGCCATATTTAGCTTTTACAGCATCAAGCTGACTTGCATAGAGCTCAAATATTCTTGAGTCAGCTGAGGTGACAGACTCATAGAGGAAATCCACCAGTCGATCTCCTGACAAGTCTTTATTATTTCTAAGAAAATCATTGGCGATTTTACTGCTTGGCTTTCCCGACTTATTTAATGCTTTTACATAACCGATGACCAGATCATAATTGCGGTTGCCTTTTTCATACTCTTCTGCATATTCGCCAGACCTATCGTATGATGCAACTACGTCCTCTCCTAAAGCTACGAAAGCCGCTTCTTGCTTACCACCGACTGACTTACGTACTATCTCTCCCTTGTCATCGATGAACATCAACGTCGGATAAGCTCTCACGGGATAATCCTTTCTAAAAGTTAATCCCATGCCTTCTTCCATATCAATCTTCATATTGATAAAGTTGGCGTTGTAGTAATCTCCCACAGCTTGTTGAGTGAATACATCCTTGGCCATACGCTTACATGGGCCACACCACTTGGCATAGGCATCCACAAATATTAATTTCTCCTCCTTTGCTGCTTGTGCTAAGGCTTCTTCCCATGTGCCGTGAAAGAAATTTATCCCTTGCCCCAATATGAGTGAAGAGCTAAAAAGAAGGAATACAATTGATATATATTTCATCATGCTAACTTGATCTTGAATAATAACTCAACTTTAGGCAGGATATTTCCTAAAACCACCCTATAGTTGGGCTGAACACGTTCTGAGGCAGTAGTTGTCAAAAGTAAGAAATACTTTTGTTGATGTAAATAGGTGAATTGTTAGGATAGGCTTAATGTATAATGGCGACAATCATCGTTTACCCATCTAATATCAATCGATAGAAATGATCAGCAAAAAAGATTTATTCCTGAGTTATGTAGCGCAGACCAGTCCGCTATCCATGGCTCTCGAAATAGATCATGCTAAGGGTATACATATCTATGATACCAGCGGTAAGCGCTATTATGATATGAACTCTGGCATCTCGGTAAGCTCACTGGGTCATTGTCATCCCAAAGTAACACAAGCGATCAAAGATCAAGTTGACAGATACATGCATACCATGGTATATGGAGAGCACAATCAATCTCCACAGACGGCTTATGCTCAATTGCTAATCGAACAGTTAGACGATCATTTTGAGTCGCTCTATTATCTCATGTCTGGGACTGAAGCAACCGAGCTCGCCATGAAAATAGGGAAACGATATACGGGACGATCGGAGATCATCTGTGCTCGCAATGCCTATCATGGATCCACACAAGGTGCAGAGAGTTTGCGTAGTGATGAAGATTATAAAGAGCCTTTTCTCCCACTCCTGCCAGGGATAAGGCACATAGACTTTAACTGTATCAGAGATGTCCAACTGATAACAGAGCGCACCAGTTGTGTAATCATTGAGGCTGTACAAGGAGAGGCTGGAGTAATTCCTCCTACACCTGGCTATCTACATATGATCCGACAGCACTGTACGGAGGTTGGAGCACTGTTTATCATAGATGAGATTCAATCGGGATTTGGCAGAACTGGACATCTCTTTGCTCATCAGAAGTATGGTGTAATACCAGACATCATGCTCATCGGCAAAGCCATGGGTGGGGGTATGCCTATTGCAGGAGTCGTGAGTAGCAAGGAAATCATGAACTGCCTCATTAAAAAACCAGTGCTTGGACATATAACGACCTTTGGTGGTCATCCTGTCAGTTGTGCAGCTTCGCTTGCTGCTCTTGAGGTATTACTTGAGGATAACCTGATAGCATCAGTCCAAGAAAAAGAACAATTCATCAGGCAAAAACTCAGTCACAATCTCGTCAAAGAAATCCGTAGCTCAGGATTAATGATGGCTGTGGAAATCACCAAACTGAAATACCTCAAGCACATCGTGGCCTATGCAGTAGATCATGGTGTATTGGTAGATTGGTTTTTATTTAACAATCGAAGCTTTAGATTATCGCCACCCTTAATTGCGACCATAGAAGACTTGGACAAAGCAACAGACATCTTGGTGGCAGCGATGGACTATGCAGAGAAGAAATATAAAAAATAGAATTCAAGAGTCAAACAATTATAAATCTTAGAAGTCTCATAATCATCCATAGAATATGAAACAGATATCTGACATCATTATAGCCGTTATATTTATTCTATTCGCATTGGTACAATTCAATGACGGCGACGCTATCAAATGGGTTCCGCCTTACCTCTTGATTGCATATGTGGCATTCAACTCGTATCGAGGTAGACATTTTTTGATCGGATCTGCAGCCTTACTGATTTTCTATATCGTCTGGATGATGACTTATATCCCACATATGCAATCGTGGATTTCGGATGGGATGCCATCCATTACAGCAAGCATGAAAGCCGAGAGCCCCTATATAGAGTTGTCAAGAGAGTTTTTCGGTTTACTTTTATGTGCAATAGCAGCACTATACTACTTGATAAAAGCAAAAAGAATCCAATGAAAAGACTATTACTATCCATTCTCATAGTCCCCCTTTTTATTACGCTCTCTCTGGGGCAAGCGCAACAGGGTTTTTTTGATTTTGAATATGACGAGCAATCGGGTCAACTCTTATTGCATATCGCTCAAGATCAATTGGAGCAGAAGTTCCTATATGTCAACTCGCTATCGGCAGGGATCGGCTCTAATGATATCGGTCTGGACAGAGGTCAGTTAGGTGATGAGCGCATTGTCACATTCAAAAGAACAGGTGATAAGATCTTAATGATTCAACCAAATCTCGACTATAGAGCAGTTAGCGATAATATCCTTGAGAGACAAGCTGTAGAGCAAGCCTTTGCGCAATCCGTAATCTGGGGATTCAAAGTACACGACCATGAGAATGGTATCATAAGAGTAGATATGACAGACTTCTTGCTACGAGATGCACATGGTGTCTCACAACGGTTAAAGCAGTCAGGTCAAGGTGGTTACAAAGTTGACAAGAGCCGCAGCGCCGTATGGATGGATCGCACGAAGTCCTTTCCTGAAAACACAGAGTTTGACGCCTTACTCACATTTACGGGTCAAGCAGATGGGAGGTTTATACGTAGTGTCACTCCCAGTTCTGATGCCATTACTGTACATCAACATCACTCATTCATGGCATTGCCAGACGATGGCTACCAACCACGGGCTTTCCATCCTTATGCTGGATACTTCCCGATGAGTTATTATGACTATGCTACACCGATCGCTGATGATCTCGAAAAGCGATATATCTATCGCCATCGCCTCCAAAAGAAAGACCCTTCTGCCACAGTTAGTGAAGCCGTAGAGCCTATCATATACTATATTGATCCAGGATGTCCAGACCCTATTAAGTCTGCGCTGATGGACGGTGCCACTTGGTGGGATCAAGCATTTTCCGCAGCGGGATACGCACCAGGAACATTTCAGATCAAAGAATTACCAGAAGGCGCCGATATGATGGATGTAAGATATAATGTAATCCAGTGGGTCCATCGTAGTACTCGAGGCTGGTCTTATGGTGCATCGGTATCTGATCCACGGACTGGAGAGATTATCAAGGGTCATGTATCCTTAGGATCACTCAGAGTACGCCAAGACTTTCTGATTGCCCAAGGATTGATATCGCCATATGGAGATAGTGATGACAACAATGATCCAATGCTTCAGCTTGCGCTTGCAAGACTGCGCCAGCTCTCTGCACATGAGATCGGCCATACGATCGGTTTAGCGCATAACTTCGCCGCAAGCTACAATGACAGAGCGTCCGTGATGGATTACCCACATCCACTTGTGTCGCTCAATGCAGCGGGAGAAATTACATTCGATGATGTCTACGATGATAAGATAGGCGACTGGGATAAGTTTACCATCACCTATGGCTATCAAGATTACCCCGATGGTACCGATGAAACAGAAGCGCTTAACGAACTGATCACCAAGACTCAAGAGAAAGGCTTTCAATTTATCTCAGATAGTGATGCCAGACCTGCAGGTGGCGCTAATCCATCCGCCCATCTATGGGATAATGGGGCAGACCCAATAGAAGAGCTCAATAAATTGATGGAAGTGAGACGAGTAGCATTAAACCAGATGGGACTCAACACCATCACCTCGGGTACTCCCGTGAGTGAATTGGAGAAAGTACTCGTTCCGATATATCTACTGCATCGCTATCAAGTAGATGGTGTATCTAAGATTGTCGGTGGTATAGAATACAACTACGCTGTCAAGGGTGGTGCAACAACACCTCATGTAAAACCCGTCTCAGCAGAGCGACAAGGCAAAGCTGTCGACGCATTACTCAATACATTGAAGCCCGAGCACCTAAAGCTCTCTCAAGAGCTACTGTCTCTACTCGGCCCTCCAGCTTATGGCTATCCTCGCAGTCGAGAGACTTTTAATGGCAAGACGAATGTTGCCTTTGATCCGCTCGCTCCAGCTGAAAGTCATATCGATATGACCTTAGGGTTCTTATTGCATAAAGATAGACTGGCGCGTATCCATCGCTATGGTGTGACAGGTGTGAGCGTGGTAGATCTTGATTCATTCTTATCTATGGTCAGTGATGAGATATTTGGAATGAAATCCGTTGATAAATACGATCAGTCTCTGATAGAGCTTGTACAAAAGATCTATCATACCCATCTGATCGGATTAGCGCATGACTCATCTGTAGATATCAGTGTAGCAGCGGCAGCACACAGTGCAATCGAGGAAAACTCCACAAGGTATATCTCAAAAATGGAGAATACTCACGCTAAGTATCTCATCAACCTTACTAATCAGGCGAATACTCATGGTGCAAAACTCCAATTACCACAGTTAAGCGATCTGCCTCCTGGCTCACCTATCGGATGTAATCACGACAACAGATTAAATAAATAGGGTACTCAAATTATGATTATTACCATATCGGGAGATATAGGAAGCGGCAAGAGCACCTGTGGTAAGCTGCTCAGAGATCAATTAGGTTTTAACTACCTGTCAACAGGTGATATCCAAAGGCGCATAGCCGCTGAGATGGGGATATCAACACTCGAGCTCAATCTCCTTTCAGAAAAAGATAAGTCTATTGATAAAAAAATTGACGATCATACTCGTGCGCTAGCAGATTCTGATGACAACTATATCGTTGATTCACGCCTAGCCTGGCACTTTATACCAAGCAGCTTTAAGGTCTTCCTACGGTGCAAAGACGAAATTGCCGCTGACCGTATATTCAATGATCACAACCGTGTATCAGACGAGAATACTCGGTCAGTCATGCAACTCTTAGAAAAAATCAAAGATCGCCGAAAAAGCGAAAAAAGACGTTTTCTATCGCTATATGGCATAGACTTCGAAGATCTATCTAATTATGATCAGATTATCGACTCGTCATACTTCAAACCTCAAGTGATTGTCGATCTTATTAAAGATGGAGTAAGGATGATTGATGGTAGTGATTAGGGATGCTATTACTTAAAGAATACACCCTTGTACGAGTCGTATCCTGGCTTGACGCCTAAGTGCATAAGCGTGCGCTTATAATCGAACTCTCTACTGTCGATTACATAGACTTTAGACGCAATGGCATCTTCAAATTCGCTATGCTCGTTTTTCCATGAATGAGATACGGTATAGGCTGCTGCATCGATACTTCTATCCCATTTCTTTCTAACCTCGAGTTCTAGATAGATGATGTTGTTTTCATACTTCAAGAGCTTTGATGAGAGGCCCTTTCCTACCCTAAACAACATGTCGGTCTTAATGAAATGTTTTTTATTTATCTCCTCAATATTCATGGTTTCTTGAAAAGCAGAAACTATGCCACTGTCTAAGACATATTAAGAGCAGTATGAATGTGTGTTAAAATTTCTTGGAGTGAGCTCATAAAAAACAAAGATTCAAAGCCATATCCTTATTTGATTATTGACAAAACAAAAACTACATTTGCAACACCGAAACTGGTCCTATAGCTCAGTTGGTTAGAGCACCTGACTCATAATCAGGTGGTCCAAGGTTCAAGTCCTTGTGGGACCACAAAACAAAAAGGAGATAGATGTAAAATCTATCTCCTTTTTTAATGCTCTAATTTTTAGTCCTTAGGGCTTATATCCTATTCAGTTTACGGGCAAGATCCAATGTTCGCCTCGAAAACTGCATTTAATTCAACTGTAAATCCTC
>CAYPWL010000004.1:79216-154662 GCA_964414425.1 uncultured Saprospiraceae bacterium | reverse complement strand
CGAAAGTGGTCACGAATCCAATAAATTATTATTGAATTATTGATGAAAACCGCCTCGATCAACACGCTGACGGGCATATCTTTTAAGCATTTAATTAAGACATAATGGCCAAGTCTTCATCTGGAATATCGGACAAACTAAAGGAGTTATATAGCCTACAGCTTATTGATTCTAATATCGATGAGATACAAGTTCTAAAAGGTGAATTACCTATAGAAGTAAGTGACCTTGAGGACGAAATCGCAGGTCTCGACAAGCGTATCAAACGACTTGAAGGATCGGTCTCAGACTTAGATCAAGACGTGAGTGCTCATAAGGCTAATATACAGGAGTCGACTATGCTGATCGAGAGATACGAAAAGCAGCTCGACGATGTAAAGAATAACAGAGAGTTCGAGGCACTGACTAAAGAGATCGAATTACAGAAGCTCGAAATCCAACTATCTGAAAAGAAGATTGGAGATGCTGAACGTAGCAAAGAAGTGAAAGCTGCTACCTTGGCTGAGGCTCAAGAAAAAATGGACGGCAAGCAAAAAAATCTTGACGTTAAGAAAGTTGAGCTTGAGAAGATCATCGAAAAAACGAACACTAAAGAAGCTGAACTTCAGAAGCTCTCTGAAAAAGCCAAAGAAAATATCGACGAACGCTTAATAAAGGCGTACACAAGAGTTCGTTCTAGATACCGTAACGGTTTGGCCGTATGTACTGTTGAGAGAGATGCTTGTTCTGGATGCTTTAACAGGATACCACCACAGCTTCAAATCGAGATTGGACATTACAAGAAGATCATTGCGTGTGAGCACTGCGGACGAGTGTTAGTAGATACTAAGATCGCAGACGATCTATCTAAGAAGTACGATTCTGTAGCCTAGTTTACTCTTGTTCCTCTTATCACCGAGAGTAGTTATAAAAAGTTCAATCCCTATTGTCTATATAAGATCGAATATTGATTCGTCTTATTATAACTTTTCGAGATAGATCATGGTATCCTCTGATGATTTCAGTGTGATAACCGGACCTGTGTAATTTGACGGCAAAGTCTCCACCTGAATACCAGATAAAATCACTTCACTCTCAGGAAACTCACTACTGATATACTCCATATAAGTCACCAAGTTTTCACCTGATATACTATCATTAACGATTGTCATAATATACTCTGGAGTCCTAATTTCCTTAGTCTCAACTAAGTCTTCGATACTTACATCTACTCCTGCATTGATCACCTTAAACCCATGAGAACTTATCATGTAATTGAGAAATAACAAACTCAATTCATTTCTTTCTCCCTCTGGTAGATATATCAAGAAGCTTTCGTCACGAGTTGCCTTCAGTCGATCGATGTAGACGATTGATTTTCGCTTGATCAGATTCGACACAAACTTTTCATGGATAGACTTTATACTTCCTGTAATCCACATCATGGCCAACTTGTCCAAGAGTGGGTAGATCACCGTGGTCATGGTTTGTACAAAGCCTTTTTCTTGTAAGTTCTTTTCAAAGATTTTTAGAAACTTGACCTCATCAAGATCTATAAGAGAAATCGTCAAGGTATCTAATTGACCTTCGAATGATTCATCAATGTCTGAGATTTCGGCTACCCTTCTCTGAATTTCAGCCGTATCCATACTCGAGATCTTCGAGATCTTGATCCCGTTACGATTGAGGAGTGCGATATTAAGAATCTGCTTAAGATCTTCATCGAGATAATAGCGGATATTACTCTCTGTTCGCTTAGGTTCTATGATGTTATAGCGCTTCTCCCAAATACGAATAGTGTGTGCCTTAACACCGGTTAATTTCTCAATATCCTTAATGGAGTATACAACCATATATGTGACTCTGCTTTAACGATCTACGATAAATCAAATTACATCTCAACTCTAAAATGACTTAATACCATGTTCGGGCAACAATAAAATCATGAATAACATTTAAATAACATTGAAATTTGCCCCGAATCTTAAGAGATTTGCAAAAATACGGCACCCTTTTAAATAATGTGAGATGAAAATCGGAATAGTCTGCTACCCTACTTTTGGCGGAAGCGGCGTAGTAGCGACTGAATTAGGAATTAACCTAGCAAAAAAGGGTTACGAAGTACACTTCATAACCTATGAGCGCCCAGCGCGTCTCACTGTGTTTATGAACAATGTATACTTCCACGAGGTATTGCCATTTAAATACTCCTTGTTTAAGTATACTCCTTACGAGACGACCTTGGCGGGCCGACTGGTTGACGTTGTCATGAATGAAAAGCTTGATCTCTTGCATGTACATTATGCCATACCTCATGCCGCTGTCGCATTTATGGCGAAGAGTATATTAAAGACTAAGGGGGTCAATATTCCGGTTATCACTACCCTGCATGGCACAGATATCACTCTCGTTGGTAAAGATCCCGCTCTGTCGACTGTAGTGGAATTTAGTATTAACAATAGTGATGGCGTATCGGCCGTGTCTAACTTCTTGAAAGAAAGCACTTACAACAACTTTAATATATCTCGTGAGATCGATGTCATTTATAATTTCATCGACTTTGATAAATTTCAACGCACGGATAAAGAACATTTCAAAAAGGCTATCGCTCCTAATGGAGAAAAGATCCTAACACACATCTCTAACTTCCGGACTGTTAAGCGAGCAGAGGATGCCATCTATGTCTTCCAAAGAGTGTACGAACAGATTCCAAGTAAGCTTCTCATGATCGGCGATGGCCCTCAACGTTCTAAGATGGAAAAGATCTGTCGAGAGATAGGTATATGTGGGGAGATCAGATTTCTAGGTAAGCAAGGAGCTATCGAAGAACTTTTATCCATCTCAGATCTGTTCTTATTACCGTCTTCCAACGAAAGTTTCGGTCTTGCAGCACTCGAGGCCATGGCTCTTGAGGTTCCTGTTATATCGACTAATATTGGAGGTATTCCGGAAGTTAATATACATGGTGAGACGGGTTACCTCAGTGACGTGGGTAACGTCGCAGAGATGGCAGAGCATGCGATTAGCATACTATCGTCTCCAGAAAAACACAGTCAGTTTAGAGCTCAGTCTCTGGCTAAATCTAAAGAGTTTCATGTAGATAATATCCTTCCTCAATATGAGGCACTGTATAAAAGAGCGGTCCAAAAAGTCTCTAACGAATAACTAAGATCTTAGTAGCCACACCCTCTGGGTTACGAAAGCTATTGCTCTGATTGCTGAATACTAAGTACACCCCTGTCTCTACAGGCTCACCTGATAATCCGGTGAGATCCCAGCTCGCCGTTCCCCCAAGTGCTCGAGAGCTTTGGACGAGGTTACCATTGATATCAGTGATCCTGATCTCCGCATCCGTCGCTAGCCCTTTGATAGCCACAAGTCCAAAGTAGTCTGGCTCCACAGGATTAGGAAAAGCATAAATATCAGAAGCTCGATTGCGCTGGCTCCCTCCTGAAGTAGCGGTTTTCATCGAAATCATGCCTCCTCCAGTTGAGATATACATCTCACCGGAGATAGGCTCATAAGCGATATCCTGTATATCATCGTCAAATAAGGGGCTGTTATCTTGAGTGAAGCGCATCAGCTGTTCGTCACCGTCCTCTGACTGAACAAAAATCCCGTTTTCCGTACCCAACCATTTTTGATTGGCGCCATCTATCTCAATGGCGGTGATGTTCTGATCAGCTAAGAGGAAAGCAGCAATACTATCGACTTCTACGATGCGTCTGATGCCTTGACAGTCATCTGTGATGGCATCATTGCCACAGTCAAATATGACAGGGCCTTGAGCTGTTGCTACCCACATATCTCCTGACAGATCTAACGTCACTTCATTAACCGGGGCATCTATCTGCGAGTTATTTTGATTGATAAGCCGCTGACGATCATCGCTACTCGATAAGACGTCCTCGCCCATATCATAAATTAGGATGCCGCCATTAGCACCACTAACTGTGCACCATAAGTTACCTCCATCATCAAAAGCAAGATTAGAAATCGTTGATGGAGCATCTACATCGAAGCTTCTCCACACCCCATCAGGTGTTCTTACATTAAGAGGTTGAGCTGCCCCAAACACACTTACCCACAGATTAGCCTCCTCATCGAAAGCAATACCTGTTACTCGCTCTCTCGCCAGATCTCCAATGGACCCCTGCAAAGTCGAATTCTCTTGTGTAAATACCATGATCTCTCCGCTCTCTCGATTCAATTCCATTAGCCCTCCCCAATAGCTGCCGACATATATCATATCAGAAAAAGGATCTGCTTTAATCCTGAAGAAGCTCAATAAATCGTTGTCACGTATAGCCTGTGTATTAAACTCATTGAAGTTGGTCCACGTCGGACCATCCTGGACATATACCCCATTGCGGCTGAATAAGAATTGGAAGTTATCGGAGACACCACCGTCACTCGCATGAATGATTCCATCCTCTATGTCGATATCACTTGCCGTATGAAAAAATGGAGAGTTAAAAGTGATTCTCTCACATCCTTGATCAAACGCTGAAGCCCTGCGAATCTCTGGAAAGCCATCAGCATACCATACCTGTCCACGTTCATCAATCTCAGCACCTTCTACGATATTGACACATCCCGCTCCACCTCGCTGTATATCATTTCCTTGAGCAAAAAACACCTCACTTGCAAAACCTGGGCCTTGATAACCAATCACTATAGTCTCTCCTGTATGATTAATAAAGCCAACATCGAAACTTCTTGATTCGGAACTGTGAAATGGGTTAAATCCACTATCAAAATCACCTCTGAAAACTTCGTTGCCAAGACCAACCAAAACATCTTGGCTATCATCTTCAAGTGCGATTATTTCACTGAGGGATCTAATTCCTTTATCAGCCTCTATCAGCTCCCATTGACCAAAGTCATTCACATTGACCCCGGGTAGGGCAAGGTTGATGGTATATAATCCATCAACGGTGCCAGCATAGAGCCGCTCCCCGAGAACAACGATATCGTTGACCCTGACATCTGTAATAGTTGTCGATCTGAATATACCTGTACTCCCAGCTAAAGCAACAACACCAAACCCTGTTGCTAAATAGATCACCCCGTCCATATCTATATCGAGACCATTCACCCTCTTATCCGTAATGATAGAGGTGTTTAACTTGATATTGGGGACGTTAATTACGGCGCCGTCAGATTGCACCAAGTCTATATTGGCGTCATCATAGATGACAACGAGCTGATCATTTACCTCATCGTATTCAACGATGTCTATTCCTACATCTGACAGACCTTCTACCTTGGATAAAAACGTGGGACTCCCACTCTCTTTATCTATAATAATGAGGTTCCAGATATTGGAGTAAACGATAGCCGAGGGTGTTTGGGTTACGTAGTTTCCTGACTGTTGTGGTAGATGAGATTTCCACTCGCCGATAGCCAAGTTGTTGCCTTGACTCAATAAGCCTACGGACATCAACATATAGATACAACAGTGGGTTATTCGATTCAAAGCTTCTTATAAATATTATTGGAATTCAGATAGTTAAACACTTGTTCTGTAACTAAATATTGTATGGACTTTCCTTGTTTGATCGCATTGCGGATATAACTGGCAGATACCTGGAGTAATGGTGCTTCTGCATACTTCACACGATCCGTCTCTCCCAGCTTATGCTCATTGTCAGTCCCTCTTTTGTAGACATAGATATCATGTTGGGCTAGTATCTGCTTATAGTTCTTCCACTTGTGAAAGCTTGCAATATTATCGCCGCCCATGATCAACGAAAATCTCTTCTTTGGATATTTCTCTTTGAGGTAACTCAGTGTATCGATCGTATATGAGGGTCTTGGCAATCCAAACTCAACGTCAGACGCTCTGATCTTTAAGTGGTCCCCAATTGCCAACTTCAAGAGATGAAGTCGATCATAATCATTAGCCAGAGATTTCTGTGACTTGAATGGATTCTGCGGGCTTAAGATCATCCACAACTCATCCATAGCCGTATACTCAATCATGTAGTTGGCAATAATCATATGGCCAACATGAACTGGATTGAACGACCCAAAGAATAGTCCTATATGAGTCATTGGGGTATTTAAATTAAAAAAACATTATTAGTCTAATTACCCATCATAACGGGCATTACAAGCATGATCAGGTCTTCTGTCTCATCTTGATCAGTTGGGACTAAGATGCCTGCCCTATTAGGCGTAGATAGCTTGAAGCTAACTTCCTCAACACCGATTACCTGCAACATCTCAATCAAGAACTTGGCGTTAAATCCGATATTCATCGTATCTCCATCATAGCTGCAGCTGAGTTGCTCAGTTGCCTCATTAGAGAAGTCCAAGTCTTGTGCGGAGATCGTCAGACTTCCATCACTTATGTTTAGGACTACTTGATTAGTAGACTTGTTAGCATAGATGGCTATACGTCGTAGTGAATTCTGAAAGTCTGCCCTACCCAGCCCGAGTATATTCGCATTGTCATAGGGGATCACTGCATTGTAATCAGGATACTTAGCATCTATCAGCCGTATGATAATCTGGGTCTCATCCAGCTTAAAGAATACATTATTAGAATTATAATTAAGGCTGATCGTCTGATCTGAGTCCAAGGCGTTCTTGAGTTGCATCAATCCTTTCTTCGGGACGATGAAAGAGTTCGGTGTATTCTTCCCTTCTACCTTAAAGCTATACTTAACAAGTTTGTGTGCATCTGTCGCAACGAAGATTAACTCCTCCTCTTCTATCTGAAAGTACAGGCCTTGCATCGCCATCCTCAACTCATCATTACTTGTAGCAAAGAGCGTTTTGTTGAGCACTTTGGATAGGATCTCGGCACTAATAGATATGGACTCAACGTCATCCGATGAGGGAAGCTCTGGATAGTCATCTGGCGAATCGCCAGATAATTTGTAGCGTCCATAAGCAGAGGTGATTTTCACTGCTTTAGTGCCTTCATCAATTTCTACTGTGATAGGCTGCTCAGGCAATGCCTTTAAGGTATCCATGAGGATCTTAGCAGGGATCGCAATATTACCTCCTTCTTCCATGGCGACCTCCACCTCAGTGATGATAGTCGTTTCGAGATTAGACGCCGTGATCGTTAGTACATTGTCTTCTAAACTAAAGAGAAAGTCCTCTAATATTGGCAATACAGTATTAGTCCCTATCACCCCATTAGCAAGGCTTAGTTTTTTCAATAATTCTGAAGACGAAACGCTAAATTTCATGGACTTTTAATTCGATTAATTCCAAAAATTAAAACTAAGCAAATTTATTACAAAGCAAGTGCAGACTTAAGACAGAACTGACTCGACTAATGATTACTTTTGGTGCTCTCTCAAGCAATATACATTTGGCTAATCTGAAAAATCGTCCTTCGATAAATGCCTTGGACACTTTTATCTGTCCTGAGGTTGATATTTCTCGTGCATCCAATGATGTACCTATCTATCAGATCCATAAGCAAAATGCTCAAGTCGTCTTGGTCGATATCGTATTTAAAGCAGGCAGACTGCAGGAACAAAAGCAGATGGCTGCCAGCTGTACAGCAGCACTGCTCAGCGAAGGGACCACCAATAGAACAAGTCAACAAATAGCAGAATATGTGGACTATCACGGTGCTACTCTACGAGTAAGATCTGATTTTGACACGACCTCTATCAAGCTCTTATCAATGACTAAGCACTTTGATAAGTTAACCGGGCTGCTCGAAGAGGTACTCACCATGCCCTTATTTAGTCTAGAGGAGCTTGAGCTGATCATCTCAAGGCGAAAAGAACGCCTCAAGATGGACCTCCAGAAAAATGATATCATCTCATATCGTAGACTCACAGAGTCACTGTTCGGGTATAATCATCCATATGGTTACAATAGCGCACCAGATAAATATGACTTGATCGAGCAATCCGATCTTATCAATCACCACACTCAGCTCTTTAGTGCTCAGAACTGCTCATGCTTCGTGGCAGGTGATATTAGCCCTGATATTGTGAGTCGACTCAAGACCGTTTTATCCTCGCTGCCCACAGGTGAAGAATATGTCCAGGAGAAAAGATTGCCCAAACAGCCCTCCTCTATCAAGAAGAATGTCATTCGAGGCAACCCATTGCAGACCTCGATCCGTATGGGGAGACATTGCTTCAGCCGGAATCATCCCGATTACCATAATCTCCTTATGGCCAATACCATATTAGGAGGATACTTTGGTAGCAGGCTGATATCTAATATCCGTGAGGATAAAGGATTTACTTATGGCATCTACTCGATGCTTGATACACATATTGCAGAAGGTTCACTGATGATCTCAACCGATGTAGACAAGTCCAATGTGCAGCAAACTATCACAGAAATCAATATCGAGTTAGATCGCATGTGTCAAGAAAAAGTGCCTGATGACGAGTTGAACTTGGTCAGGAACTACGTGAGTGGCATGTATATCAATTTTTTTGATGGGCCCCTCAATAGTATTAAGGCGATAAAAACATTAGCTTTAAATAACATTCACTTGGACGAATTAAAATCCCTGTTAGACATCTATCGCTCTATTACTGCAGAAGAAATCTTAGATACTTCGCAGCAATACTTTAATAGGAACGATTTTTGGACAGTCACCGTAGGTTGAGCCAAAACCGCTGACTTGGATTTAATACATGACAAAAACTACTACAGAAGATATTAATGGGAATATTTAGTTTTTTCAGACAAGAACTAGCAATAGACTTAGGCACAGCAAATACGCTTATTGTATACGACAACGAAGTGGTTGTAGATGAGCCTTCTATTGTCGCCATGGATAGGAATACTCGAGAACTACTTGCCGTGGGCACCAAGGCTATGAATATGCATGAAAAAACGCATAGCAATATCCTTACGATACGCCCGCTGAAGGATGGTGTAATCGCCGACTTCCAAGCCGCAGAAAATATGATCCAAGGAATGATCAATATGGTAGAAGGGCGCAGAAAATTCTTCTCCCATCTTAAAATGGTCATCTGCATTCCATCAGGTATCACAGAAGTAGAAAAACGTGCAGTTTTTGACTCTGCCGATCATGTTGATGCTAAAGAAACCTACTTAATACACGAACCTATGGCAGCGGCCTTAGGAATCGGTATCGATGTTATGGAACCGATGGGCAACATGATCATAGATATCGGAGGGGGAACTACCGAGATCGCAGTGATCGCACTCTCTGGTATCGTAACTGATCAATCTATCCGTACCGCAGGAGATGAGCTCAATGAAGATATTATCGAATTCGTCAAGCGTTTGCACAACCTGTTAATCGGGGAGCGTACTGCAGAGATCATAAAGAAAGAAGTAGGTGCAGCAATCACTGATATCGAAAATCCTCCACCACCTCTTGCGATCAATGGGCGTGATTTACTTACGGGTATTCCTAAGCAGATCTTAGTCAACCATGTAGAAGTAGCGGAGGCTATTGATAAATCTATAGGTAAGATTGAGGACGCCATCATACGTGCTCTCGAAGAAACACCACCAGAGCTGGCCTCAGATATCTACAAAACGGGTATATACCTTACTGGAGGTGGCGCATTGCTAAGAGGGTTGGATAAAAGGATAAGTGAGAAAACTAAACTTAATGTCTTCGTTGCAGACGATCCCCTACGTGCAGTAGTAAGAGGTACTGGCATAGCATTACAGAATACAGCCAGGTTTACATTTTTGATGGATAGAAGGAGCATGTAATAATGACTTCAGTTTTTGGATTAGCACAACGGTACATTCATGTCATATTGTTCGTCGTGCTAGAGATTATATGCTTAAGCTTAGTAGTCAACTACAATCAGTCTCAAAATCAAATTATTACCAACTCAGCGAGTCAACTATCTGGGAAGATCCGCTCGCAGACGTCGAGAATTAACAATCTTCTGGATTTAGAAAAAGAGAATGAAACGCTCTCCGAGCAAAATGCAGCGCTCATTAGAGAGATCATACAACTCTCTGACAGAATCAAAAATCAAGATGCTCCCGTAGACTTGGACTTTGATTATGCGATCACCCCAGCAAAAGTCTTGAGTCAGAATATTCATTCTTCGCGCAATAGGATGATTATTAACAAAGGAGCGATTGATAGTGTCAGAGTTGATCTTGGGGTTATCTCTTATGACGGCGTCGTTGGAATCATAAGAAGTGTGAGTAAAAACTATAGTTCTGCGATGAGCCTCCTCAATATTGACCTAAAAATCAGTGCTACACTAAAAGGACAAGACTACTTTGGTACAGTATCATGGTCTGGGCAGTCTTATAAAGCTCTCAATCTTGATGGTATTCCTAATCACGCTGACATCGCTATAGGCGATAGTATTGTTACCAATGGATATTCTACGATTTTTCCAGCTGGTATAATGGTGGGTATGGTTAAAGACTGGTCATTAGAAAAATCTGGGGAGTTCTTCAAGATAGAACTTACCCCAAGTGTTTCTTTTTCTAAGGTTAATGATGTGATGATCATCGACAATCTTTCTTTTGATGAGATAAACTCCTTGGATGAATAGTAGTAGCATATTATCCATATCTATACACGCAACTATTCTGATGATTATTCAGGTGTTGTTATTGCTCAACTTTGCCATACCCTTTGGCAGTAACTTTTCTTTGACGATTTATATCTATCCACTCATCATCATACTCTTACCACTTTCTACTTCCAGAAGTGCGGTGTTGGTAGTAGCATTTGGCATTGGATTGATCATTGATTATTTCTATCAATCCCTTGGTGTTCATGCATCAGCATTAGTCTTGGTGGCATTTCTAAGGCCCTATCTTTTGGCACTGTTAGAGCCCCGGGGCGGATACCGTGCCGACAATACTCCTAATTCGAGCAACTATGGATTAAGCTGGTTTCTCTCTTATAGCGCCATTATGCTCTTTATACATTTGTTGACTTACTTTTCGATTGATTCTTTTTCGTTGTTATTTATAGTGAAGATCATTGTGAATACAATCATAAGTTTTATAGCTTCTTATCTTATAATCTGCCTCTATCAGTTGATCGTTAGGCTATAGTTATGTACATTCTATCACATGGAGTACAAAGAGCGATATAGGATAATATTAGTCCTGTTTTTCTTAGGTTCTGGAGTGCTAATCGCCAATCTGTTCGATCATCAAGTGATCGATAGTGATTATAGTCTACGAGCTGAGAACCGAACTCTTGTAAAGAAGACCATCAGGCCTTCCAGAGGCGTTATTGTCGATCGCAATGATAAGCTCATGGTGGTCAATGAGCCCACGTATCAACTCGAGATTATCTATAATGAGATATTACCTGATTTTGATAGGGCCCGTTTTTGTGAATTATTGAATATTGAGCCTGTCGAGTACGACCAAGCGCTCGAGATTGTCCGAGGTAGAAGATATTTTCACAAGCACCTTCCTATTACCTTACTCGACAATATTAGTCCATTAATCTATTCTCAATTTCAAGAGCACTTACATAAGTTTCCTGGATTTTATCCCGTCATCAAGAGTAGGAGGTCCTACCCATACGCAGCAGCTGGTCATGTATTGGGCTATGTAAATGAAGTAAATCCAAGAGAGATTGCTTCGTATGATCAATACGAAATCGGTGATACCAAAGGTGCGAATGGTCTAGAGGGATATTATGATGCAGAGTTGCGAGGAGTAAAGGGCGTAGAGTACCTCCTCAAAGACAACTTTGGAAAGGAGCTTGAAAAATATGAATATGGAGACAATGACTCAACTGCACAGAGCGGACTTAGGCTCACGTCGAGCATCGATATCGATTTACAAGTATATGCTGAGACGCTCCTGCAAAATAAGAGAGGAAGTATAGTAGCTATCGAACCCAAGACAGGTGAAATCCTAACTATGGCAAGTAGTCCAGGTTATGATCCAAATCTCTTATCATTCGGTAAGGAACGGTCAGATACCTATCTCAGCCTACTGTCAGATACACTCCAGAGACCTCTGTTAGACAGGTCGGTTCAAACAAAATATCCTCCAGGATCAATATTCAAACCTATCTTGGGACTAATCGCTATGCAAGAGGGGATCACCTATCCAACTAAGTCAATGCATTGTTCGGGCGAGTACGTAATAAATGAGAAGAAGGGGTTCATACAAGGATGTCGGGATCATCCCCACCCATATAATCTGCAGACTGCTTTGCAATATTCGTGCAATACCTACTTCTATCAGATGATGCGTGATTTTATCAATCATTATGGGTATAGAACCCCAGGAAAAGGCCTGGATTTGCTTAATGAATATCTTGAGCGTTTTGGTCTTGGTAGTAAGTTAGGTATGGACTTAAGAGAGGAGATTGATGGATTTATCCCAACTACCAGCTACTATAATGAACAATATAAATGCGATCAGTGCTGGCGATCAACGTACATCCTATCTCTCGGTATCGGTCAGGGTGAGCTCCAACTTACCACGGTCCAAATGGCCAATCTCGCCGCCATAATTGCTAATCGTGGTTACTACTATATACCTCATCTTATCAGAGATGTTAGCAACCGTCCTATCGAGAACAAGTACAGAGAAAAGCAAAGCGTCGGGGTAGACTCGATCATCTTCGAGCCTGTTATTGAAGGCATGGAGAAAGTTGTGTCGGCAGGTTCAGGCTTTCGAGCTTCTTCAAAGGGTATCTCCATAGCTGGTAAAACGGGAACTTCGCAGAATCCTCAGGGAGTAGATCACTCTGTATTCTTTGCATTTGCTCCAGTAGAAGATCCCAAAATCGCTGTTGCCGTATTCATCGAAAATGCAGGTGGCGGAGGAACCTATGCTGCTCCGATCTCTGGGTTACTCATTGAGAAATACATCAATAAAGAGATCTCCAAGAGACGCTTGCCTGTTGAACAAAGTATCTTAGCTGCAGATTTAATAACACTTCAATAAATTTAGTCCGTGATCATCTCCGCAATCGTCGCCAAAGCAAAAAACAACATAATCGGAAAAGACAACGACCTGCCTTGGCACCTTCCTGGTGATCTTAAATGGTTTAAAAACAAAACCCTCAACAGACATGTCATCATGGGTCGTAAGTCTTTTGAATCCCTGCCTGGAATATTGCCCAACAGGGTTCATGTAGTAATCACTCGTGATCAATCTTACTTCCACAGCAATATAGTAGTCAAGCACAGCATCGACGAAGCCTTAGCATATGCTCATCAGGAGGGAGAGGACGAGGTGTTTATCCTCGGGGGAGGGATTATCTACTCCCAGACGCAAGATTTATGGCAACGACTATATCTCACCGAGGTAGATGCGGAGCCCGAGGGAGATACATATTTTCCTGAGGTTAATTATGATCAGTTCAAACTTGCGTTTGATGAGCACCATAAGGCAGACGAAAAAAACCAATATTCATATACCTTTAAGATATATGAAAGAGGCTTGTAAGTGAACAACAATATATCAGAGGATTTCCTACACTACATATGGAGATTAAAGAATTTTGACCTCCACGATCTTATCCTTACTTCAGGAGAGAAGGTAGAAATATTGAACTTCGGCTTTTATAATACTAATTCCGGCCCAGATTTTTTAAATGGCTCTGTGAGGATCGGCGATATGACTTGGCATGGGCATATTGAGATGCATATAAACTCTTCTGATTGGGACAAGCACAAGCATTCGACAGATGAGGCCTATCAAAATGTAGTACTCCATGTTGTACTACAACATGACAAAACCATAGTAATAGGAGACCAACCCGTGCCGACTCTTGAGCTCAAATCAAGAATTAGCCAATCCTCATATAACGCATATCACCTGCTCAATAGCAACAAGAACTGGATACCATGTCAGTCATGGATCCCTGATATTAATGAGATCACTAAGTCCGTAACTTTAGATAAGATCCTAGCAGAACGCCTAACTATAAAAGCGCAAACTGTCCTGGAGCAACTCAAATTGAATGGAGACAACTGGATAGAAACCATCTATCAACGTTTACTATGGAGTATTGGCTTGAGTGTAAATGCTGATTCATTCCTCAGACTGGGTCAATTAGTTCCCTATGGTATAGTAAGTAAGCATAGAGACTCTATAGAAGAAATCGAAGGTTTGCTCTTCGGTTCCGCCGGATTACTTAATGCTCAAGAAGAGCACAAGTATGTAGAAAAACTAAAATCACATTACCAGTTCTATCAACAGAAATATAAGCTCGTGCAGATGAGAGCTTCCGAATGGAAGTTTATGCGGATGAGGCCTTCTGGATTTCCGACGATCAGATTAGCACAAGCGGCTAAACTCTTATCTGATATAGCGCGACTCGACACCCTGTTATTTGAAAGTGATAATAAGGCCATCATCAATAACCTCCAAGTGACTCTCGATGATGGATTTTGGCATGAACACTATCGATTTGACGGAGATGCCAAGCCTATTAAAAAGTCTCTCGGAACTGATAAGATCAACTCCATAATCATCAATGCAGTAGCACCTCTCAAATATGCCTATGGCATCTATCAAGACAGTGACGATCTTAAGGCGAAAGCCGTCGAGATATTAGAAGAAATACCGAGTGAGAAAAATTCCGTCATTAAAAAATGGAAAGAGCTTAATGTAGTATCAGAATCTGCCGCAACAAGTCAAGCATTACTCCATCTCAAGAAAAGATACTGTGATCAGAAAATGTGCTTACAATGCTCCATAGGGCATCAAGTATTCAAACTATTGCAAAGTGCTTAGAGAATATCTAATAAAAGGTCTTTTACTCCCTTTTTCATTGCTGTTTGGACTTGGGGTCCTAATCAGGGACTTACTATATCAGACACGTCTACTTCGTTCGATCCAATTTAATATTCCAGTAATCGGAGTGGGCAATCTTGCTGTCGGAGGATCAGGTAAGACACCCCATGTAGAATATCTGATTGCACTGCTCCAACCCTACCTAAACGTAGGTGTCTTGAGTCGGGGATACAATCGAAAGACTAAAGGATATCGCCTCGTTAACAAGAACGACACTGCTGTAACAGTAGGAGATGAGCCGAAACAGTACTCCATGAAATACCCTAATATCAGTGTTGCTGTGTCAGAAAGTCGTTCTATAGGAATCCCACAGATGCTATCTCAACAGCCTAATATCCAAGCGCTAATTCTCGATGATAGTTATCAACATCGAAGCGTAACTGCTGGGCTTAACATCCTGCTCACTGACTATAGCAAACCCTACTATGATGATTTCCTTTTGCCATCAGGGAGACTCAGAGAGTGGCCTCAAGGAGCTTCACGGGCAGACATTATCATCATTACTAAATGTCCTAGTGCAATCAGTGATGATGAACGCCAAGCAATGATCAATAATATTAAACCCGAACAACACCAAAACATTTACTTTTCGAAGTATCGATATCACAGCCCTTATCACATATTTAACGGCAGTAGGATAACACTCAATAACTATGATACTGCCATCTTAGTTACCGCAATTGCATCTATAGATTATCTGATGGAGTATATAGATAGTCAAGTACCTACAGTAAGTTCATTCACATTTGAAGATCATCACTATTTCAGCCCACATGAAGTCTCCAATATTGCAGCAACCTATAATGAATTAAAGGACCAAAAAGCCGTCATCATTACAACTGAGAAAGATGCTACGAGACTTGGACTGCATTATGAGTATCTCATCAAATATAATATTGACATATACGTTTTGCCGATACAGGTAGCGTTTCTGCACGACGACTCTGAGACCTTTGACCGTGAGATACAAGACTACCTGCTTAACTTTACCGTGTGATCAAAAATCTGTACATTTTACTTCTCATCTGTCTGTCACCAGGCTTATGGGCACAAGTGAGTTTTCTTGATTACAATCCTGTTCACTTCCATTCACTTGAGCGCATCAATAGTATTTATCCTGATAGATATTTTGCACATAGTTCAGTCAGGTATGCTGATCCCATTCAGCTTTTAGGTACTATCGATTCCGTTAATTCTTTTCGATCCATTGATCAGAGAGGAATCCAACGGTTTATCGCGGATTATGACGAGATAATCCCTTTTCTGAGTGACTCAGTTGCAGTAACTCAAGAGGTGAGTACGGGCATTTTTAATTCCTTCTATAAGACGCCTCAACAGTTTTTTTCTGTCAGCACAGATAATTTTGAACTTCGAGTCAATCCCGTTTTGCATCTAACTGTTGGCAATAATGATGGAAATGCCATCTATCAAAATACACGTGGCGTAAAACTGAGAGGCTCCATCGATCAAAAGATCTATTTCTATAGTTCAATCTATGAAAATCAGAGGGAGTTTCTACCTCATGTAAATAGTCGTATCAACCGATGGAATGCAATCCCTGGACAAGGGTTTTTTAAGTCATTTGAGAGCGGTGTGCTTAACTCATTTCAGGGTTTTGATTTTCTCAATGCTCAAGCTTATACTGGTCTTAAGATCTCTCCTTCTGTTGATCTGCAACTTGGATACGGCAACAATTTTATCGGAGATGGATATCGGTCACTATTACTGAGTGATTATAGCCACAATTACTTCTATCTCAAGTTGAGTACTAATGTTTGGAAGTTTCACTATCAGAATCTATTCACCGAGCTATCACCTATCAGCACCGCAGATAACATTGGTGATAATTTGCTGCCCAAGAAATACATGGTAGCACATTATCTGAATTTTAAGGCTTCGCCAAGATTTAGTATAGGAATATTTGAGACGGTCGTGTTTAGTCGCAACAATCAATTTGAATGGCAATATCTCAATCCAGTCATCTTATATAGATCTATAGAACAGTTTTTAGACAGCCCAGATAATGTCTTGATTGGTCTGAATGCATCCTACATCCCCATTAATGGCACTAAGCTATATGGTCAGTTATTAGTTGACGAGTTTAGAACCGACCAAGTTTTTGCTGGCAATGGTTGGTGGGCTAACAAGGTTGCTTATCAGTTGGGCTTGAAGCATTTTGATCTACTAGGCATCAATACATTAGATCTACAGTTAGAATATAATACAGCTCGACCCTTTACCTATTCGCACCGAGTCGCCGATGCTAATGGAAATGTCCTGACTAGCTTCAGTCATTTTAATCAGGCTTTGGCCCATCCTCTTGGAGCTAACTTTAAAGAACTCATCTTACTCTTGCAATATCAGCCACATCCTGCAGTCACGATTGATGGGCGATTTATTAGGACTTCATATGGTGATGACCTTAATAATAATATCGGCTTTGACTTTTTGCTCAACAATGATTCACGCCAATCCGAATTCGGAAATTTTACTGGTCAAGGCACACCAATTGACATAAGCTTGTTTGAAATAGGTCTTACTTATGAAGTCTTCAGCGGTTACTATATTGATTTGCGATATTTGCACCGCAATCAGAGCAGTCTAGAACAAGTCTTTAATCAGACTACTAACTATGCCAGCTTTGGGATTAGAGCTAATGTTTATAGAAAAGAGATAGACTATTGAGTACCAATAATATAGATATAAGAGAGGTTTTAGCGGACAAGATTTTAGTGCTGGATGGTGCCATGGGTACCATGATTCAACGGTATAAGTTAACTGAGGCAGATTATCGAGGGGAGCGATTTGCTAGCTATCATATGGATATCAAGGGCAATAATGAAGCACTATCTATTACGCAACCGAAAGTAATTAAAGAGATTCATGAAGCTTACCTCGAAGCGGGAGCTGACATCATAGAGACTAACACATTCAGCGCTAATAGCATCTCTCAGGCTGACTACGACATGGTTGATCTCGCCTATGAGATGAACAAGGCGAGCGCACAGATTGCTAAAGAAGCTACAAGCGGGTATCAAAGTCCTGATAAGCCCCGTTTCGTGGCGGGAGCTCTCGGACCAACTAATCGGACAGCATCACTCTCTCCTGATGTCAATAATCCTGGGTATCGTGCCGTTACATTTGATGATCTTGTTGGTGCTTATTTAGAGCAGGCCAGAGGCTTAGTGGATGGTGGTGCAGATCTTCTATTAATAGAGACCGTTTTTGATACTTTAAACTGTAAAGCAGCTCTGTTCGCTTTAGACTTATTGTTCGAAGAGAAGGGACAAACATGGCCCGTAATGGTATCGGGTACAATTACAGACGCTAGCGGACGAACGCTTAGTGGTCAGACTGTGGAGGCATTTTGGATCTCTGTATCGCATATGCCTTTGCTATCTGTAGGGCTTAACTGTGCTCTTGGGTCTAAGGAGTTAACACCATTCCTCAAAGATTTAGCCAATATCGCTACCTGCCCAGTAAGTGCTTATCCCAATGCTGGACTCCCAAATGAACTCGGAGAATATGATCAAGGAGCTTCCGAAATGGGGCAATATATCCGTGATTTTGCTGCAACTGGCTTAGTTAACATAATAGGAGGATGCTGTGGAACAACACCTGATCATATCAAGGCCATGGCAGATAACGTAATCGGTATCCCCCCAAGAACATATGATACTGAATCCAAATACAGCATGTATAGTGGTCTCGAGCCACTGATAGTCAGAGACAATATCAATTTCATCAATGTAGGAGAAAGAACTAACGTCACTGGCTCAAGAAAATTTGCTCGCCTAATCAAAGAGGGCAACTATGACGAAGCACTAACCGTTGCTCAACATCAAGTCGAGGGTGGTGCGCAAATCATAGATGTCAACATGGACGAGGGTCTCCTAGATTCAGAAAAAGAGATGACTGAGTTCTTGAATCTCATGATGGCAGAACCGGAGATCGCCAAGCTGCCTGTAATGATTGACTCCTCTAAGTTTGAAGTGATAGAACAGGGGCTTAAGTGTGTACAGGGTAAGTGTATCGTTAATTCGATATCCTTAAAAGAAGGTGAAGAAATCTTCATCCAACATGCTAAAACAGTTAGGCGGTATGGCGCTGCTGCTGTAGTCATGGCATTTGATGAAGAAGGACAGGCTGATACCACAGAACGCAAGGTGGAAATCTGTGTACGTGCCTATGATATTCTGGTGAATACCGTAGGCTTCAACCCAAATGATATCATTTTTGACCCCAATATTTTTGCGGTTGCAACTGGCCTTGAGGAGCACAATGAGTATGCTATGAATTTCATAGATGCTACGGAACAGATTAAGGCACGCTGCCCTGGAGTTAAGATAAGTGGTGGCGTTAGTAATATTTCTTTCTCATTTAGAGGAAATAATAGAGTGCGAGAAGCCATGCACAGTGTCTTTCTCTATCACGCAATCAAGAAAGGGATGGATATGGGCATCGTCAATGCCGGAATGATGGAGATCTATGATGAGATTCCTTCAGAATTGCGTGATCTGATCGAAGATGTCCTATTCAATAGAAGAGAAGACTCCACTGATCGATTAATCAGCTATGCAGAGAATGTAAAGGGTGCCGGAAAATCTAGAGTTGTCGACCTAAGCTGGCGCGAAAACCCAGTATCCAAAAGAATCGAGCATGCCCTCATCAAGGGTATCACAGAATATATTGATGAAGACGCTCAAGCTGCCATGACAGAGCTCAACTCTCCCCTTAAGGTGATCGAAGGTCCGCTTATGGACGGGATGAATGTGGTAGGTGATCTATTTGGCGCTGGTAAGATGTTTTTACCACAGGTGGTTAAGAGCGCACGTGTGATGAAAAAAGCAGTGGCTTACCTGACTCCTTACATTGAGGAAGAGAAAGAGGGTGTCATCCAAACTAAAGGAAAAATCCTGCTAGCCACTGTAAAAGGCGATGTGCACGATATCGGTAAAAATATTGTTGGTGTAGTACTGGCCTGTAACAACTTTGAAATCATCGACTTAGGAGTGATGGTGCCAGCAAACAAAATACTTGACGAAGCTGTAAAACAAAATGTTGACATCATTGGGCTGAGTGGATTAATTACTCCATCGCTCGATGAAATGGTTAATGTAGCTAGCATGATGGAAGAACGAGGAATGAAGATCCCTCTGCTAATAGGTGGTGCTACAACCAGTAAAACTCACACCGCTCTTAAGATTGAGCCTGTATACAACGGACCAACAGTTCATGTGCTGGATGCCTCTAGAAGCGTTGGTGTGTCCACTATCCTGAGTTCGTCAGATGAGGATAATAAATCCAATTATATATTGGACATCAGAGCAGAATATGACCAGGTTCGTACACAACGACTCAAGAATACCAAGAAGAAGGATTATTTAACCTTACATCAGGCCCGTGATAAAAAGCTCAAATTAGATTGGGATAATTATAAGCCCCCCGTGCCTAAAAAACTGGGTGTACATATGCTTCTCTCTTATGATATCAATGAGCTTGTAGACTACATAGATTGGACACCATTCTTCAGTAGCTGGCAGCTCAAGGGTAAGTATCCGCAGATATTTGAAGATAAGACTGTTGGTGAAGAAGCTAAGAAGCTCTTCAATGATGCTCAAGCCATGCTTAAGCAGATCGTAGACGAATCTTGGCTTACTGCCAATGGTGTATATGGCCTATTTCCAGCTCAACAGCAAAATGAAGACATCCTCATAACGAACCCAGATAATGGCAAATCATATACCCTGTATGGCCTAAGACAACAGCGTAAGAAGAATGATAAAGTGCCACAACTGGCACTTGCAGACTATATAGCACCAGCTGGTCATGGTGATGACTACATTGGAGCTTTTGCGGTAACTACCGGTCTGAACATTGAGGGTAAACTTAAAGAGTTCGAAGTCGGTCACGATGATTACAATAGCATACTACTCAAGTCGCTGGCTGATAGACTCGCAGAAGCTTTTGCTGAGAAGTTACATGAACTGGTCCGAACAGAATACTGGGGATATAGCGACGAGAAGTTGAGTAATGAGGAACTTGTAAAAGAAAAATATCAAGGCATCAGACCAGCTCCAGGATATCCGGCTTGCCCAGATCATACTCAAAAAGAAACAATCTTTGACCTATTAGATGTAGAGGCCAATACTGGCATATCATTAACTGAAAGCTTAGCTATGTATCCTGCCGCTTCAGTGAGCGGATACTACTTAAGTCATCCATCGTCCAAGTATTTTGGTTTAGGTCAAATCGAGTTAGATCAAGTGGAAGCTTATGCCAATAGAAAAGGCGTATCAGTCCAAGAAGCAGAAAAGTTTTTATTTCCTTCATTAAATTATAAAGACTGATCAATAATGTCAGAGCTGAAATCCATGAGGCCCGAAGATGAAATTTCCTTAGAGGATTTCATCAGATCTGTCAAGGGATACGCTCATCTCCTTCTCAGTCATTGGAAGATCTTTTTATTTGCAATCTTGCTGTCTTGTGCTGGCCTCTGGTTTTGGTCCCAAAATAAAGCTCCCACCTACAAGGCCACATTAACCTTAATGCTCAGTGATGATTCTGGACAATCTATTACAGGTATATCGAGTATCCTTGGCCAATTCGGATTACCCGTTTCCTCTGGAAAATATAATATAGACAAGCTTATTGAAATAGCACGGTCAAGGTATATATTGGAGCAAGTCTTACAATCTGACTGTACTGTTGAAGGAGAGACCAAGAGTATTGCAGATCACTTAATTAGCTTATATAATATAGACGAGACATGGGAGTCTTATTCTGAAAAATCCTTTTCAGGTAACTTCAAAGAGACAGCAGGCAATGCTGAATACAACTTCTTAGTCAAACAACTTCATAAATTGGTCAACGGACCAGAACAGGGTGGTGGAATTCTGAATATGGACTATGGGCGTGATCATTATATTATGACCTTTGATTTTGAATCCCTCTCAGAGGAACTCTCTATTAACTATCTAATAAATCACTTCGAGTTCCTCAAAGACTTCTATACGAATAAAGCTGTAGAGCGTCAACGACAATCCTATGATATCATCAAGGACAAGCGAGACTCTATATATGTGTCGCTCAATTCTGTAGAAAATGAGATCGCTGTATTACAAGATCTAAACCAAAGCTCATTTCGCAATACTAATTCAGCACGATTGAGTAAGTTGTCGACAGAATCCCTAATTCTGAAAACGGGGTATGCCGAGGCTGAAAAAAACTTGGCGATCGCAGAGTTGGCGCTTCAAAATAACACGCCTCTCATTCAGTTAATCGATCAGCCGATCTCTCCCTTACAAGCTAATGCTTTAGGGCTTTATAGAGTCATCATATACGGATTACTGCTTGGATTATTTATAAGTTTTGTGATCATAGGGACCCTTTACATAATCAGGGTGTAACATGGCCTATGCTACAATCAATAATAGTTGTAGGTTTATGAGAATTTTTAGCACTGCTAATGACGGAAACTCGTAAAGAATCTCATTTGCGTAGCATAATGAAAGGCCTTACTTGGAGGGTTATTGCTACAAGTACCATCTTTGCTATAACCTATTTTACTACGGGTGATACGGGGACGGCTGTTACTATAGCCTCTATAGAGTTCTTTATCAAGCTGATCATATATTATTTACATGAACGGGCTTGGCAAGCGGTTCCTAGAGGAAGTGTTCGTAAACTAAATCCATTTAAGAAATAGTTGAATGGAAAATATACATTCCATTTTTGATCAGCTGGTTCAGCGGGACGAAAGAGAACGTTTCTTTAATCAGAACGCTGCTGTTTATTGGTTGACTGGATTATCTGGATCTGGAAAAAGTACTATTGCCAAAGGAGTTGAGCGTAAGTTGTTTGACGCAGGCTATTTTGTTCAAGTCTTAGATGGCGACAACATCCGGACAGGAATATCTAATAATCTCACATTTAGTGTAGAAGATAGACAAGAGAACATTCGACGGATTGCTGAAGTAGCTAAACTATATGTGCACAGCGGTATTATAACGCTTTGTTCATTTATCAGTCCGACTATTGAAATTAGGGCTCTTGCAAAAGAAGTTATTGGAGCAAAGGACTTCAGTGAAGTATACGTAGAGACATCCCTTGAGCTATGCGAAGAGCGAGATGTAAAAGGGCTGTATAAAAAAGCACGTCAAGGATTTATAAAAGGATTTACAGGAATAGACTCACCTTATGAGCCTCCTGTGGATGCCGAAATGGTCATACCAACCGCTTCTCAGAGTGTAACTGAGAGCGTTGACGCATTATGTCATTACATTATTGAAAAATCGAAACGGGTATAATACATGGATTATAATATCAGTCATCTAAAAGAATTAGAGGCAGAGTCAATTTTCATTCTTCGAGAGGTAGCGGCTCAATTCGAGCGACCTGTTATCATGTTCTCTGGAGGAAAAGACTCTATCTTAATTGTGCATCTAGCATACAAGGCCTTTTATCCGGCCAAAATACCTTTCCCTTTGTTACACGTTGACACTGGTCATAACTTTCCAGAGACACTCCAGTATAGAGATGATCTTGTGAAAAAGTTAGGCGCTAAGCTTATCGTTGGCTCCGTAGAGGAGGCTATCCAATCTGGTGACGCTGTGGAAGAGAAAGGAGTAAATGCCAGTAGAAATATGCTTCAGATTGGTGTCCTTCTCAATGCCTTGGAAAAAGGAAAATATGATGCCGCCATGGGTGGCGCTCGTAGAGATGAAGAAAAAGCACGTGCCAAAGAGAGATTTTTCTCTCACAGAGACGAGTTTGGTCAGTGGGACCCAAAAAACCAGCGCCCAGAGCTATGGAATCTATTCAACGGTCGTAAAAGTATGGGTGAGCACTTTAGGATCTTTCCGATCAGCAATTGGACAGAGCTTGATGTATGGCAATACTTAGCAATGGAAGAAGTAGAGCTGCCTTCGTTGTACTTCGCTCATGAACGTGAAGTATTTGAGAGAGATGGGACATTACTTGCCGATTGCGATTATATCATGAAGAAGCCTGGCGAAAAAGTATTTAAAGAGACTGTAAGGTGTCGTACTATCGGAGATATGACTTGTACTGGAGTATGGAAGTCAGATGCAACAACAGTAGAGGGAATCATCGAAGAAGTAGCCACTACAAGAATGACAGAGAGAGGAGGTCGTACGGATGATAAGCGTAGCGAAACTGCAATGGAGGATCGCAAAAAAGAAGGTTATTTCTAGACCCAAAAAGAGAAAAAACAATGAGCGATAATAACACAGAATTACTACGATTTACGACAGCAGGAAGTGTAGATGACGGCAAGTCGACGCTAATCGGAAGACTGCTATATGATAGCAAGAGTATCTATCAAGATCAATATGATCAAATAAAAGATGCTACTGAGCGTCGTGGGGAAGAAGGAATCAACTTGGCCTTGTTGACTGATGGATTAAAATCAGAAAGGGAACAAGGTATCACCATTGATGTCGCCTACAGGTACTTCAGTACTCCTAAGAGGAAATTCATTATTGCGGATACTCCTGGACACATCCAGTACACGCGAAACATGGTTACTGGGGCATCTACTGCGAATGTTGCCTTGATTTTAATTGATGCACGTCATGGTGTTGTAGAACAGACCAAAAGACATGCGATCATCGCATCACTCCTTCAGATACCTCACATCGTTGTGTGTGTGAACAAGATGGATTTGGTTGATTTCAGCCAAGAGCAATACGATAAGATCCAAGAGTCTTTTGAGGCCTTTGCTGCTAAGCTTGATGTGGTTGATGTTCACTTCATTCCTATCTCTGCATTGCTTGGTGATAATGTAGTAACTCGATCTGATAAGACCTCTTGGTATGATGGCCCAACCCTCATGTACTATCTTGAAAATGTACACATTGCTAGTGACCACAACTTTATTGATGCTCGCTTCCCAGTACAGTTTGTAATCCGACCTAATACTGATGAGTTTCATGATTATAGAGGTTATGCTGGGAGATTGGCTGGTGGTGTCATGAAAAAAGGAGACAATGTAACCTTATTACCTACAGGTTTTTCTACTAAGATTAAGCAAATCATGGGGCCGGACGGAGAGCAAGATGCAGCATTTCCGCCACAGTCTGTAACTGTCTTATTAGAAGATGATCTTGATCTGAGTCGTGGTGATATGATCGTGAGAGAAAACAACCAACCAGAAATAACTCAGGATATAGAGGTTATGTTATGCTGGTTTGATAGCAATAGGCCACTCCATCCTAAAGGCAAATATAGTATCAGGCATACATCTCAAGATGCACGATGTGTGGTTAAGGAGATTAGATATAAGCTCAACATTAACTCTCTACACCGTGATATGGAGGATAAGAATATCAACATGAATGATATCGCGAGAGTCGTATTGAGAACCACCAAGCCTTTATTTGTTGATTCTTACCGTAAGAATCGAAATACTGGTAGTGTGATCCTCATAGATGAAGCCTCCAACAATACGGTCGCTGCAGGTATGATCATATAATACCCTATTTTGCCAGTTATGAGTAAGCCTATTTTCATATTAGGGCTTGGCAGATCTGGCACTACATGGGTATCAGATATTGTCTCGAAGTATAGTGGGGGTCTAATACTATTTGAGCCTCTGCATCCACAGGTTTACAGTGATATCAGTAGCGTTATATATCGAGAATCGATATTGTCTGAGGACATTACGGATCATATAGATGCTGTTCTCAGCAAGCATCTCAAGCATGACTGGTTATTGAGAAATCATCTCCCGTCAACCGTAGATCAAGTTGATCCGAGATATATAGAGAAGATCTGGGAACACTCCAAGATCATTGGGATTAAGTCAATACGATTGAATACGTCTTTTGCTGCTCTAGCTCAGCATTTTAATGCTATGGTTGTCTATATCATACGACATCCACTTGCCGTAATCGCTTCAATTCGCAATAGACCACAATTTTGGGAGGATTTGGGATGGGTTCAACACTGGAATCTATTGAATGATCAGATACAGGAGACAAAATTGAAAGACCTCTCAACTAGCTGCAATACACGTGTGGAACAGTTAGCCTTCATATGGGGATATCTTAATCTCATAGCGCTAAAGCAGCTGAAACAGATCAACAATCGTACTATCTTCTATGAGGACCTATATGCTCATCCTTTTGAACAGGTAAGAGCGCTCCTGCGCTCCATTGATTTATATGATCACCCCATCCACCCTTCTCACATTTTTACGCCATCGATGGTCTCGCTTAATACTTTGCATCCTGTCCGATATTCTTCCATCGATGGTGATCACTTGAGCTTAGATTTCTTTTGGCAAGATTCTATCAGTGATGATGAGATCAAAAGTATACATAGAGTCCTCAGAGAGCTGTGCGATTATGACCAAGATTTAGCAGAGATGTGCGCTGAGCGCGAGTATCTTTGAGAGACATGAATCCTGTTAAGGGCGGTGCAATATCATTTATTGGAGTTGGATTACAACAGCTGATCAATCTCGGAGGAGCAATTGTTTTGGCGCGCATCCTTGGGCCCGAAGACTTTGGTGTATACGCTTTATGTTTTGCAGTATTCTTATTTTTTCAATCGTTCTTGGACTTTGGTCTTACTCCCATATACCTGAAGTACCCTGCTGTAAACAAACTTGTCAACTCTACTTTTCTGTCTATTAATGTGTTTTTCGGAGTGTTGGTAGCCATCCTTGTGCTATTGATCTCGCCTCTTATGGTCTATTACTACGACCTAAACCTATTGAGTAGGCTATTCCCCATCATGGCAATCTCTGCCATTTGTATGAGTTCGTCTAATCAACCGTTTAGCCAATTACTACGTAACAAGAAGTTCTATTCTACTGAGTCCATTTCTATCGGTTCGGCAGCAATATCACTAATCATATCCATCAGTCTTGCATTATCTGGATGGGGAGCAATGGCGCTTGCTATTAAACATCTTAGTTATAGCTTCACCAGACTTATAAGTGCACTTCTACTCTCAAGAGCTAAATATCAGTTAGTATCTCTTAAGAACATCTTAGCCATCAAGCCCTATATCATTCAAGCTTATCACCTAGTGATCAGCAGGCTCATAACAGGCATAAGCGGAAATATAGAAAAGCTTTTTGTCGGTAAGATCTTCGGAGAGTTTACACTGGGGCATTATGAACGTGGGCTCTTCGTAGTGGACAAGCCAAATACTTTTCGTAATGCGCTTACTACCCCAGCTATGTCGTATCTGAGTACGATGAAAGGCGAGCCACTCCAACAGGCCTATAAGATCCTTTCTTTGTTCATACTCAACTTTATCGGTATCCCTTGTTTATGCTTCCATTTATTTGGACAAGACATCACAACACTTATCCTTGGAGATCAATGGATATCTGCAGGATCATACGTGGTATGGCTAGCATTCCTTGGGTTGTCTTTAATCTTCAAAGGGCTTACGAATATCATGTATATCAATGATCTGAAGACTAAGCAGCTCACAAGACTGTATTGGATTGGAGCGCTGACAATCTTTACTCCAGTAATTATAGGCCTGCTGTTCATCAAGATTAATATGCTTGTCTTTGTGACTTTGTACAGCATTTTATCCTTGGCTTATTGGTTTATCTGCTGGTGTAGAACCATACTCAAGTATGTTGACAACCAAAGCGCCTGGAGAGTCATTGGGTATGTAAGCACACTGCTTACCACCTTTGTTATTGTCGGGGAGTTATCTCAACGCTTTATCACATTTGATAGCTTTTTTGAGATCCTCTTGTTATTAATTCTATCGTGGGTAGTCGCTATGATCTTAACTGGAATTATCTTCAATTCCGAGATGCAATTACAAAAGAAATTTATTGTTGATAGACTCCCTAATCCGTCATGAGTCAGATAACACTACCAGATATCTCCAAGGTCAGGATTAGTATCCTCTCTTTTTTCTTGCTAATGGCACTCTTACGCTTGACCTTTTTTGATTTCTATCTATCACAGCTTTTCGGTTTTCCTGTCGAAATCAATGCACTTGGCGGGGGCGCCTTCAATTTTGTAAACTACATCAGTTTTGCTGGTTTATTGATCGTGTTTTTACACCAGGGCTCAAAAATGTCAACCTTTTGGCCGTCCTTAAGTCAGTACGCTGTGCTTACTGCCCTGTACTCTATCAACTATGTCTTGAGTCCTTATATAGACTCATCGTGGTACCTCTACCAACTGATCTTTATCATGATGTCTATTGTGGTACACATCTTCACATTTAAGCTTAGGGGTTGGGACGATCGGTTGTTTTACAGGAGGACCATATGGATATTCTGGTTGATGTTAGCACTTGTAGTATTCTGTACTATCCAAATCATTATACAATATCCGCTATCATATTACTTCTCAGAATTTAACGATACATTTATCCATAGCCTTGATGACTTTGGTATCATGAAGCAGCGTTATGGGTATCTACTGGGATTTCTAAGTGCGTATACCTTGTATATGATTAAGAACAAGTATATCAAGATCCCAATTCTCTTATTGATTCTATTTGCAGGCTTTGGTATCCGGAGCTATATGATTGGTATGATTGGCGCTCTCTTCGTATTCAATATTGGTAGTTTCAAGCGAGTAATAGCTGCAACTGTTTTTGCTGGTATAGCAATCTTCCTCTTAAAAGATCATTATTTCAGCAACATCATTTATGATACCAGATTCTACAGCTATGCCAATGCTTGGAACATCATCAACAACTTTCCTTTTGGGGTAGGTTTAGGCGGTTATCCTATTTATACTGACATTTTCAACCGTCAGATTTTTGCTGACTTTTATAATGTTAACGCTATTCTGGACTATGTCCCTATTGCACCTGAGTCCGACTATGTGCATTTATTTGGGAGCTTAGGGCTGGTCTTAGGCTCTTTGCATTTGTTAGTTCAGGCCAGAGTAGTTTGGCTGACTTTACAACTTAAAGCATTAGCAAGGCCCTTTGAGAAGTGTATCCTTTTTCTGTTTTGCTTCATGATGTTTTTTGGACTCGGCGAAGACTCTATGTTCACCGTTTATTTTTGGATTTTCTTTGGGTTGGCTACCGGAGTGATAACAAGTTTAATCTTCAGACATAGATATGAAGAAGCCTAAACTTAGTGTGGTGATGTCCTGCTACAATGCAGAGCGCACTGTAGAGAAAGCCGTTGAAAGCATCCTTAATCAATCCTTTAGAAAATTTGAATTTATCATTATTGACGATGCAAGTACAGATAACACTTTAGCTATCCTCAATCAATATCAGAAGCAAGATAGTCGTATCACTCTACTCATTAATGAGATAAACCAAGGGTTGTCCTATTCTTTAAATCGTGGTATACGAGAGGCTTGGGGTCCTTTAATAGCAAGAATGGATGCCGATGATATCTCATACTCAAGTAGACTACAGATCCAGTATGATTTTATGCAAGAGCATCAAGAAGTAGACATCCTAGGCACAGCAGTCAGATACGTGGATCATTCTAACAATCCCATAAAAACTATGAGGCTACCCTCTATAGATCATGACATCAAAAAAAGAGTGTTCAGAAAGACATTAGTCTTTCATCCCACCGTGATGCTTAAAAAAGAGGTCTATGAAAAACATGGGTACTATGACCCAGATTTGAGATGGGCAGAAGATGCAGACCTTTGGTATAGAGTATATGATAAGGTCGTTTTTCACAACCTCCCTGATGTCCTCTTAGACTATACGATCAAATCAAAAATCAATAGAAAAATCCTCAAGAATAACCTGTTGGTTAAGTGGACTAACCTCAATCGCCGTGGTAAGACTATTAGGTATATGCCACTCTTAATCAAGGAGATTTTTACCTTGTCCCTGCGAAGTGTAAAGAACTATTGACACCTAAATTTCAAAATAAACTAATCGCCTTGCAGCGATACGTACTATGGCAGCAACCATTAGGTAGCAGGAACTTCTATGTTTCAGAGTTTCCCAAGTCTGGTGGCACTTGGTTTTGTCAGATGTTATCTGGTCTTACAGGGGTTCCTTTTCCTCGCAATAGATTTGTTACGGAATGGCCATGCATTCTGCATAGTCATCTTCTTCCGCATGATAGATTAGATAAATCTATCACCATCTTGCGTGATGGGCGAGACATTATGGTGTCAGCCTATCACCACTTTATAATCCCGAATGAGCATTGTCCTCCCCATGAGCAAAAAAAATGGGCTTCATTAATTAATGCATCTGACCTTTGGAGTGTTAGAACCAACTTAGCTGCGTTTATTGAGGTTTTTCACGAGCATTATCGGGTTGGTGGCCGATCAATCACATGGCAAGATCATGTACTTGCCTGTCGCGAGCTCAATTTACTTGCCATTACGTACGAGGATCTATTGACTAATCCACATAAAGAACTACAGGGTGTAACAAAGTATCTGGGACTCGATATAAGCGCTGAAAAGATTGATCAAATCATAGAACAGTTCTCATTTAATAAAATGAAAGAAAGAAATCCAGAATCCTTGTTTCTGCGCAAGGGAACAAGCGGAGACTGGAAAAATCACTTCACCCATAATGCTGGTGAACTCTTTGAATCACTTGGGGGAAAAGCGCTGAGGTTACTTAACTACACTTCTGATAATACTTGGTATCATGAGCTCCCTAAGTAGCCTTAAGGTAATACATATCAGCGAGGATGCTCGAGGTGGCGGGCAATTTCAATATATCTTGGATATAGCTCAAGATAAGAGCAACGATTATACTGTTGTCTGCCCTCAAATTGATAAGTCCATCAGACTAAAGACAAAAGACCTTGATATAAAATTTCAAACTCAAAACCTCAAGACATTAAATAAAAGAGGCGTTTGGTCATACTTACTAAACTTAACAACAGAGATTAAATCACTCACTAAGACATTAAAGGAAATCAAGCCGGATGTCGTCGTATGTCATGGAGCCATACAAGTTAAGGGGATCCTTGCTGCTCATAAAGCCCGTATACAGAGTGTCTGGGTAATGCACGATAGCTATTTAGATTCAGTAAGCAAATTAATATTCAAGAGATATAGCAGATACTGCAAACATTTCATCTTCGTAAGTGAGCGATCGAGACAATATTACAATACAGCTTTCCCAAATCTCCAATCGGCCAATCAAGAGGTAATTCCCTCTTGTATAGATCATAACATCTATACACCAGGGTTAAGCGCCGTTCTTCCTAATGATGAATTTCACGTGATCACCACCTGTTATATCAATAAATGGAAGGGCCTGGAGTTATTTCTTGATATAGCCAATGTGATCCAGCAAAAAGGACATAATGAAATTAAATTTCACATTATTGGGCCAATTCTTAAAAGTCGGCAAGCCTATGCTGATACTCTACTAAATAAAATATCAACTCTCAATATAGAGAACGTCATCCTTCATGGATATCGCTCTAACATCCCCGAATACTTACGGAGCGCATCTCTATATCTTTGCACTTCCACTCACGAGTCCAGTCCAATAAGTGTGTGGGAGGCAATGGCAACAGCCTTGCCTATAGTTAGCTCGGATGTAGGTGATATGAGATCAATAATTGAAAACTCGCAAAGTGGAATAGTGCTAAAGGATAGAAATGTAACATCATTTGTACAGGAAATTCTACGTCTGCGTGATGACGACGAATTCAGAAAAAAATGCGCTGATAATGCGCTGCAGGCTTCTATGAACTTTAGCAAAGAGATCTTTCAAGAAAGGCATCGTAGCTTTTACTTAACCGTTGCTCATAGTTGATATGAACATTGCAATTATTAATAAACGGTTCTCTCCATTAAGATCGGCAACAGGGTTTCATGGATATCAACTGGCTCTCTATCTTAGAGATGCCGGTCATCAAGTTGAGTTGATAACGACTCTTCCTAAGAGTACCGAGATTCCTGAGACTAATGATGGCATAAAGAGAGTATGGATTAAAAGTTCGTATGATGGCAAGTCCATACTTCGGCGACTTTTAGCAGACTTTATCGATGCTCTCCGCCTTGTTCGCAACGTATCATCATCAGTTGCAGAACATACGATCGTAATGTCAGATCCTCCATTTTTGCAGCTTGTTTCAACATTTTATTTAACCGCTGTGGACACAAGTTTTTGGTTTATGGATATCTATCCTCAGGCTTTTGTTGCAAGAGGATTGATCAGCATAAAGAATCCAATATACAAGTGGTACATTAAGCAACTGAGGCAGTTCAAGCCTCAACAATTCTTAGCGCTCGGAGCTCACCAAGCTAGGTATATTCAGCACGAGTTTGGATATGGTAATGAGATCTGTTCGCCAATAGGACTTCAGCAGTTGGACCAATCGAAACCAGCTACCCATCCCTCTTGGTATCAAGGAGATGACCTTATTTATTTACTGTACAAAGGGAACCTGGGTTCGGCTCACGATGACCAATTTATTGTTGCTTTAGCTAATCAATTAGACCCTTTGAAGTTCCGATTGATCATAAGTGCCTCAGGAGTAAAAGCAGAGGGACTTTCTCTCGAGATTGGGGATAAAAAGTCTGTTGTAGTGGTTGAGCATATGTCAGATGCCGATCTTACTTATACCGATATCCATATTGTAACCTTGCTTAATAAATGGACACATATCTGTGTCCCGTCCAAGGCATTGTTAGCTATCTCTGCCGGAAATGCTGTATTGTATCACGGCAGTGATGACAGCGATACTTGGCAGTATATAAAGTCCGTAGGTTGGAAGATCAGCGACGACTACAAGCAAAATTCTGAGATTAAACAATTCCTATCTTCTCTTACTGCTGAAGAGCTAAGCAATAAGAAAACCCTATCTACTGAACTGTACAGACAGCTTGTAACTGAGCTACGGGAATCTCAATCAAACTATGAATCGAAATTGAGATAGATTATATTGCGATTAATTGTAATATGCCTTTTTTATAACGTATACTTTCTGATTAAATGAAGAGCAATTATTTTATCGCCATCATGGCTGGAGGGGTTGGGTCACGGTTTTGGCCGGCAAGTAGAGAGATGAGGCCAAAGCAGTTTTTAGATATCATTGGCACTGGACAGTCTCTTATACAGTCGACCTTTGAGCGAGCAGCTAAGATCGTTCCCAAAGAGAATATCTTAATTGTTTCTAACCACTTATACAAGGACTTAATCCTTGAGCAACTTCCTGATATCACAAGTGGTCAGATACTGTTAGAGCCCTCAAGAAATAATACCGCTCCCTGTGTAGCCTACACTGCGCTACATCTCAAAGCAAAAAACCCTAATGCGGTTTTTGCAATGCTTCCGTCGGATCATGTCATCATGAAAGAAGGTCAGTTTATCTCTGACCTGCACAAAGCATTTGACTATGCAGAGCGCAATCCGGCAATAGTAACATTAGGTATACAACCAACCCGTCCAGATACTGGATATGGATACATCAATTACGCCAAGGACAACTCAGACATTAAACCGGTTAAAGAGTTCAAAGAAAAGCCTGACAAAGAAACTGCACAAGCTTATCTCGATCAAGGAGGATTTGTATGGAATGCGGGGATATTCATTTGGGGTGCTAACACGATTATAGATTCCTTTGGCAAGTCTGCGGGGGATATAACAGATGTGCTATCAACAGACCTCTCTAAGTATAACACCCCTCGAGAGCAAGAGTATATCAACAAAGTATATCCTCAGACCAGGAGCATCTCTGTAGACTTTGCCATCCTTGAGCAAGCCGACAATGTATATACTATTCCAACTGATATTGGATGGTCAGACCTCGGTACTTGGAATTCACTTTATGACTTTAGTGACAAGGATGATCAGAGCAATGTTTCTGCCTCACGACATATACATCTCGAGGATGCTTCTCATAATATGGTCAGATCCTACAACGGCGATAAGCTCATAGTCATCAAGGGACTCAAAGATTTCATTGTAATAGATGAAGAAGATGTCCTGTTGATATATCCACGAGAAGAAGAACAAGCCATTAAACAATTAAGAGGATCATTTAAGGATAGCCCCTTTGTGTAGAACATGTCAATAGGTCAGGAAAAAATAGCTTTCGTTTCAAACACTTCTTGGAGTGTTTACAACTTTAGAATTGATATCATAAGATATCTAATGTCTCAGGGCCAAGATGTATATGTCATCGCTCCTTGGGACAACTATAGCAGCAAATTGATCGCCGAGGGGATTCATTTTATTCCGATCAAGCTTGACAATTACAGGATTAACCCATTACAAGATTTCCGTTACGCTTGGTCGCTATTTCGTTTATATCGACGACATGGTTTTGACCGGGTTTATCACTATACAATTAAGCCAAACATATACGGTGCTATAAGCAGTTACATTGCCCGTATTCCGAGGAGTGTCATAGTCGTCACAGGACTTGGTAAGATGTTTCTCTTCAAGTCACAACTCTCTAACACTTTGAGCAAATGGCTTTATACTATGGCTTCTGTCTGTGCTGATGAAGTGTGGTTTTTAAATAATCATGATCAATCAAAATTTCTACTAGCTGGCATATTAAAAGGTACCCGTTCGCACATACTTCCTTCTGAGGGAATTAATACTCAAAAATTTAGACCAAAGACTAAAAAAGAAAGTGGAATCATACGCTTCCTTTTTGCTGGAAGGCTCATAAGACCCAAAGGCATTTATCAGTTTATCTCAGCAGCGGAGGCTATCAAAAAAAAGTATCCTAATACCAGATTCGAAGTGTTAGGGTTTATTGATGAGAACAATCCTGAGTCCATCCATTACAATGAGCTGATACATTGGCAGAACAAAGGAGTTATTAATTATTTAGGCAGCACCGAAGATGTCAGGCCTTATCTACAGCGTGCTGATTGTCTTGTTTTCCCGTCGTATTATCAAGAAGGTTTATCTAGGATACTACTGGAGGCAGCGAGTATGGCTACACCCATTATAACAAGTGAACAAGCAGGTTGCCAAGAAGTAGTGTTAGATCGTATCAGCGGTTATATATGCAAGAAACCCGGAGTATCAGAGCTTATCAAAAGATTAGAAGAACTGCTGTCCATTTCATTCGCTGACAGAGTGGTAATGGGTGAACAAGGAAGAGCTCACATTAAGGCTAAATATGACATTGAACTCATCAAATCATATTACTCGTCTAACAAATTAATCCCTACTGTAACCGAGCATCAAGCATCTTAGCTGTCTCGTAGTAAGAGAGATTGGTTCCGATAATTTGACCTCTGGTATTGAGCAAAAACTTTGTGGGAAGCTCTTTTACGTCATAATCTTGTGCTATGCCAGAGAGCATGACTACCCTCGACACATCAATGATATGGTATGGCCAGTTTAGCGCTTGATCCTTGATAATCTTGCGAGTGTATCTATCTGACTTCTCTAAGGCAATACTTAACACCTCAAAGTCTTCGGCATCTTTGAAGCTTTTGCCATGATACTCACTATACAATTTCTTGAGTTCTGGTATCTCTCTGATACAGGGACCACACCAGGAGCCCCAAAAATCTATAAGGACATACTTACCCCGAAGGTCTTCAAGTTTAAACTCCGAGCCATCAATCAACTTTGTTTCTATAGCTGGTGCCATTACTCCATTCTCAAAACTTGGAGCCTTAAAGAAGAAATTATAGATGAAAAAGAGTATGACTACTGCTATAACACTTGTAAGAACCTTTTGCATGTTCATAGGATCAATTTCTAATGATTAATCTTGGTCTAACAGGTCAAATAGATAATTGCCATATCCACTTTTGATGTACTTATTGGCTAATGCCTCCAATTGATCATCGCCTATAAAGCCCATTTTATAAGCTACTTCCTCAATACAACCGATTTTAAGCCCTTGACGTTGTTCGATCACTTCAATAAATTGCCCAGCCTGCAACAGCGACTGGTGGGTGCCCGTATCTAACCAAGCTACTCCTCTATTCAATATTTGAACCTTGAGCTTTCCCTGCTCCAAATAAATTCTATTGACATCCGTGATTTCATATTCTCCTCGTGGACTCGGTTTTAGATTCTTGGCGATTTCTACAACATCACTGTCATAGAAATATAAACCAGGAACGGCGTAATTAGATTTAGGCCTTTCTGGCTTCTCTTCTATTGATATTGCGTTCTGGTTTTCATCAAACTCTACTACTCCGTATCGTTCAGGGTCTTTTACCTGGTAAGCAAAAACAACCCCTCCATCTGGATTAAAACTTGATTGAAGACTCTCTGATAATCCGTTACCATAAAATATATTATCCCCTAATATGAGTGCCGCTGGATCCCCATTGATGAACTCCTCTCCCAATACAAAAGCTTGCGCAAGACCATTGGGCTCGTGCTGTACCTTATAGCTAAAGTTACAGCCTATCGAAGATCCGTCTCCTAATAATGATTGAAACAACGGAAGATGATCTGGAGAAGATATTATCAATATATCCCTGATCCCTGACAACATAAGAGTAGACAATGGATAATATATCATGGGCTTGTCATATACTGGCATCATCTGCTTGCTCATAGCGAGGGTAAGCGGATATAGCCTCGTCCCTAGTCCACCTGCTAAAATGATTCCCTTCATAACTTTGATTTTGTACTCTTCGGTAAGAAGATAAAATTCGCTCCTAACTCACTCAACACAAAACAACAGAAATATTGTTCCGTATCCTTATATACCTCTATAAACGAATCAACTTTTTCTGGTTGTATGACCTGCTTAGATACAAACTCCTCCAATGTGGATGCATGTACTGACCATAGCAGACCTAAGTTGGTTCCGTCTACAAGGAGTACCCCGATTTCAACTTCATGTTGATGCACTACGAAGATTGGATACTTAGATATCTCTTGATCTAAGATCGCCTGCTGGGCCTTCTCCATCGTTGAAGCATAGTCCTGCAAATCCTCCTCAAGTTGTATAAACTTAGTCGTTGACATACTGCTAAGGTAATTGTAATAGTGCTACAGATTCAATATGGCTCGTATGGGGAAACATATCTACCGGGACCACCTCTACTAACTCATACTTTTCTTTCAATAGAGATATATCTCTCGCTTGAGTAGATGGATTACAGCTGATATATACAATCTTAGGTGGACGCAACTCTAACAAAGTCTCCACTACATCACTATGCATCCCTGCTCGGGGTGGATCGGTAACAATTACATCAGGTGTACCATATCGGTCTCTGAAAGAAACATCCAGCACATCCTTTACATCACCTACTAAGAAATCAGCGTTGGTGATGTTGTTTAATGCTGCATTCTCATGGGCATCTGCTATAGCCTCTGGTATTTGCTCTATCCCAACTACTCTGCTACAATCAAAGGCCAGATATAAAGCTATACTCCCTGTACCGGTATATAAGTCATAGACGATATCTGTAGACTTCAGGTCAGCCAAGTTCTTAGCTATGTCATACAGCTTCTGAGTCTGAAAACTATTCGTCTGAAAGAATGACTTGGGGCTTATATAAAACTTCAGGTCACCGATATGCTCAATGATGTTTTCATCTCCAGCGACATGCATCGATTGCAAATCAGCGGTGCTGGAGTTCGCCTTCGTGTTGATTATATAGTGCCAAGCGTTAATCTCTGGGAAGTATGGCATCATAATATCAAAGAAGTTCTTGATCGCTTCTTTATCATCTGCTCCAAATATCATCGTAAACATCCACAAGCCTGTTGACGTATTGCGGATCATTACATTCCTCAATAATCCTATATGATTGCGGATGTCATAATAGCTCCAACCACGCTCCTTGGCAAGGATCCTAATTGTATTTCTAATCTTATTCGTGTAGTCATCTTGGAGGTGGCACTTCTCAATATTGAGGACCTTATCAAATGCTCCTGCTACATGAAATCCAAGACCTTGCTCCTTGCCATAATCCTCTCCAGATTCAATCTCCTCTATAGTTAGCCATCGCTTAGTACTGAATGAATATTCGAGCTTATTGCGGTACTCATAGAGTTGATCGCAGCCGACTATGGGCGAGACCTTGGATTCGTCATCTTTAGCTATGCGACGGATAGATTGCACGACATATTGATGCTTATACTTGAGCTGTGCGTCATAGTTCAGATTCTGCCATTTGCACCCTCCGCAGGTCCCAAAGTGCTGACAGAGTGGATCCACTCGATCTTTAGAATATTCGACTACCTGCTTCGTAATCCCAAACTTTAGGCCTTTCTTCTTACGCAGTGCAACATAGTCGATCACATCACCTGGCACACAGCCCCCATTGATGATTACAATTTCTCCTTCTGGAGTCTTACCTATAGTTTGGCCCTTGTCTCCTAAGTCAATCGCCTTAACTCCTTCGATTACTTTCTTTCTCCTTTTCGGCATTGACTAACTACGATTGATTTTTAATTCGGTACGTCTATTTCTTTTCCTTCCCTCCTCGGTTGTATTATCGTCAATTGGTTCTGACTCCCCTTTCCCCAGGGTAGTTATTCTTTGGTCAGTGATACTTTTCTTAACCAACGCTGCCTTTATAGCCTTAGCACGGCGCTCTGAGAGTATCTGATTGTCGGACTCGGATCCAACATTGTCAGTATGACCGATAATGGTGGCATATATAGTTGGATCACTATTGAGCAGGGTATAGATATATGATATCTCTTGTTCGGACTCTGGTTTCAAGTCAGCACTGCCACTATCAAAAAAGATGTTATTCAAGATGATTGATGGGGCCTCTTCTACTGCGATTGGCTCCTCCATAATCTGCTGCAGATATATGGTATCAATATATGGATCATGACCGTGTCTTAATTCTGGATAGTAGATGTTTTCTGAATGAAACAGGTAGCCTTCAAGGTCTACATGAATAGCCAAGTTACGTCCGATGGGTAGAGTTGTGAGTAATCTCCCTGATGGGTCCGTCATAAGAGTCTTGACACCTTCACCCGTATCTATATCATCGAAATCTACTGCTGCCATCAACGGTTGACCATTAGATTTATCCAATACGCTGAGTTTGAGATAGGTCGTAGGCATGGGTTTAACTCCCTCGGGCAATGTCACTTCATAAATATTACGATCTGTACTTGCCGAATCTTGTCTGGAGTAGTAGGCTCGCAGACCATCTGTACTTACGATGAGATTATGATCGTCATACACTGTATTAATCGGAGCACCTATATTCTGAGGGGTAGACCACCCTTGCTCACTTTTCCTACTGAGGAACAAATCAAATCCTCCGATGCCAAGATGACCATCTGAACTGAAGTATATGGTTTGTCCATCTGGATGGATAAATGGTGACTGCTCCTTCATAGGAGTATTGATAGCATCCCCCAAGTTGATAGGCTGTGACCAAACTCCACCAGCATTGGCAGTACTCTTCCAGATATCACTGCCTCCCATCCCACTTGGTCGGTTACTGGCAAAATACAACTCAGTGCCATCAGCATTTAATGCTGGTTGACTCTCCCAGTACTTTCCATTTATAACTTTGCCCATATTTTTAGGCTTGGACCATTGACCATTAATCTTAGTCGATTCATACAGATCACACCCTCCATATCCAAAGTCCTCATTACAATGAGTAAATACTAGCTTGCGCCCATTTCCCGAGATAGATTGAGCTCCTTCATTATATTTTCTCGTGTTAACGGCTTCTATTGGGTTCACCACATATTTGGAGTCAACCAGTACTGCTTCATATAGATCTTCTTGTCCCCTCAGCTCTCGAGTGAATATTAAGCGCTCCTCGTCCAGTGTGAGACTAGGAGCATACTCCGAAAATGAAGAGTTCACTGGTTTGTCAAGCTTACGAACTGTAACATCATGTGGATTGTCAATCAGCTCAATGGCAAGTTCTAATTCAGTGATCACCTTATTAACGCGGGATACATTCTTACTGCCATCAGGCAACGCTGCCAGATACTGCTCATAATACTGTAGCGACTCCTTGAGTGACCCTTGATCACGATATAAGCCTCCTAATGCACTTAACAAAAACGTATTGCTACGATGCTCACTCTCTTGAGCCAGGATAGGCAGGAGCTGATCTATCTTTCCTTGGTCTTGATAAACAGCAATTACTCCTTTCAACCCTTCATTGTAATACTGAGGAGTTTCCTTGAGTGTATTAAATCCTTCAAGGGCTTCAGTATATAGTCCTCTTTTGAGTGAGGTTTGAGATGTTGTTAACAGCTCTTGATAATCTATTGACTTGGGTCCTGCACAAGACAAAAAAAATAAGAGGAACAATAATTGTGCGATAGTGAGATAGTTAGGCATAATCTTATAACCTAATTTTATGAGATCTTAGTTCTTTAGACTTGCGCTAATAGCTCCTCGGCCTTCTTGGATCCGAGCTCCTGTGCTTTCTTGAGCTCTTCCTTAAAGTCTTTTTTGCCCATAGCTTTCCTGATGAGACCTCGATAGTAGTGTCCTTTGGCTGGAGTAAACCCTTTTGAGTCCTTGGTATAATGCTCAAAGGCTAAATCTATATGTTCTAACGCCTCAGAATTCATCTCCTTATTCAACAGCACATAACTGTAGAGCATATGACCGTAGGCTTTCTTACGGAGGTTATTATCTCCTTCCTTGAATTTTCTTTTGATGAAGAATCTAAGATCAAATTCTGCCTTATCCCACTCACCTCTATTGATATGACACTCCGCTTTCTTTAATCTTGCCTTCCAATAGAGCGCCTCAAGAGCAACTGATTTTTTTAGGGTGAGTTCAAAGTTCTTGATCGCTTCTTCGAGGTTATCTTCGTTACGTGCTATGATCGCTTTTCCGTGGTAAGCAAATGCTATAGAATCATCGATATTGATGGCTTTATTAAAATCATATAGTGCATCACTATAATTCTTAAGTCTCATGTTGACCCAGCCTCTACGCTCGTATGCTTGAGCATGAGCATCATATTTTTCAAGCGTTCGGTTGAGTGCCTCAAGTGCTTCTTCATCATGTCCTTCTCTAAAAAATTCGTCGGCCTTCCTGAACTGCATGACTATAGCCTTATCGCTATCAGGTTGGATGTTTTTATAATTTATGACCTTGCCCTCATTGATCATCCAGGCATTAATCTCACCTGATACAGCAAACTGAGAGCAATACTCTAATAGGCTGACCGTATTGCGGAAGCTTTTCTCTGAGGCATTACCCACAAATCGAGGAATAGACAGGGTCAGCACTTCGTCATTAAAGATTTCTTCTTGATCTACGAGGACATCATTTTTATAATACGTCTCTGTGCGATACTCAAACATCTTGTGCACCTTACCAAAGCTCTTCTCATTATTAAATGAGAGCCTACCTTGTATGATTGTCTTATAAAAGATCATATTAACAGATGCTTGTTTCGGTTTGGATTGCTTGTTCCTACGATCCAAAGATAATGGGGAGACGGTGAAGGATGCGGTGATGATGCTTTAGATTCTCTAAATTTTTCGTATTGAATTATTCCTTATACATCTCTGTCAATCAGGGTTCTTCTGTTTATGATGATTCCAACAACAATCGATAAGATTGTATAGCCCGTAAAGAAGTAGGCTCCAAGAGACAATCTACTATAATTCAATGTCTCAACCACAAATCCCTGTCTACTGTTATCAATAGCTCCCAGTTGGGCCGTAATAATGCCATACATACCGATGTACGCCATAAAAATGGCCACAACAAACACATCTGCCATACTCCATTTACCGAGGTGGAAAATAATGTTTTGTACAACTTTGCTTGACTTAAGTGAGGTCATGAACAAATAGCCCGCGGACAAAGTCAATTTAATAAACGGAAATACAACGCTAAACAGCAAAACCAAAGCCCCAACTATCTTAAGGTCTGCTCCTCCGCTATCCCAAAGCGTTTTAGTAACCTCTACTATTGATTTACTTTGAAAATAAATGACTTGCTCATCAAATGATATAGGCTCTCCTAATAGTTCGAATATAAACGAGTCTAACCGTGCATCAATATCGATCATCGGCAGCGTGACACCCAGAACTAATAGAAGTGTAGATACGAGCGTCAAACCTCCTGTCGCCCACTCTACTGAGATATTATAAAGCATCACACACAGCAATAGCAATCCACCAATGCCTACCAATAAATACATGAATTTCTGTGAGATCAATTGATCTGCTGTGGCTATCTGGTCAGTCAGATACTGTTCGGTTCCATCAAGATTTTCTTTATTGTATTTATCGTAGATCAATTGTCTCCGATCAGAAATATCACGTGCCGAATCTTCTAATACAAGCCTGAGCAACTCTCGTTGCATATATGTCTTAATCAACTCCTCATTGGCACGTATTTCATCTACTACTTGTTTGGATAACCCAGGGATCTGCTTTCTTAAATCCATCTGATCGACCTGATCTACAACATTTGTTTTGATGACATTGAGAAAAAGCTTTGGAACCTTTCCTCCTTTTTCAACCTCATCAACTATTAAGTCTACTAATTCACCGGATTCGATATATCGATCATACATCGTGTTGAGGTATCCCTGAACTTGCTGATCGAGAAATCCGTACATCGTATTTGAGATTTCAAAATCCTTGATCTTTTTTTCAAATATTGCCAAGGCTTCTTTCTTCCATAACTCTACGTTAAATAACTCATAGTTCACTCTGTTGATCTCTGCCAAGTCTTCTTTATGAGCCTTGCGAGTCATCACCTCCCTATGGAGGCTCGTAGCATACCACCCACTTAAGCCCAGGCCTAACAAAAAAAGAATGATGAGTGCGATCCGCATATGAGAGTAATCTAAGTAGTATTTAATATTTCTTTAAAGACAGCAACTTTGTGCAATCTTCATGAATAATCCCGTCTAAGGTATAGACAGTCATTCTTAATATCATTAATTGATTACTATGAAAACGGTTATAACAGCAATATTAGTTACACTTAGCAGCATCATTATGGCACAAAACACAACAAGCCTGGTTCAAACTATAGAAGTATCTGGCGAACACACAGTAATAGTTGAACCAGATGAAGTACACTTCACGCTCAACTTTGAAGAATACTGGGAAGAAGAATTTGAAGGAAAAAAATGGGAAGACTATAAAACGAAAGTCGATATCACCTCCATAGAGAATGACCTCATCAAAGAACTTCAAACGCTTGGAATTACCATGAGTCAGATTACGCTGAAGCAGTCTGGCAACTACTGGAGACAACGAGGGAAAGACTTCTTGATCGCCAAAAGCATAGAATTGAAACTATCAGACGTCGCCAGCTCCAATGACCTCAGCAATAACCTTAAAACAAGGGGTATAAAAAGTATGAATATCACCAAGCTGGTTAACCACGATATTGATCAACACCGATTATCCGCTCAGCAAGAAGCCTTACGATCCGCAAAGCAAAAAGCTCTGGCTCTGGCCGAGGTCTATGATCAAAAAATAGGAAGACCACTTACCATAATCGAAATTGACCAAAATGCTGGCCTAAAACCGCTTGTACAGGCCGAAAGCAGAGCATATAAATCTACCTATAATGATACAGGCGCAGCAGCTGTAGACTATGAGAACTTTAGAAAGATTACGATCAAAGTTGCTTTGCGTGTTGCATTCGAAATGCATCCATAGTTCTACATATCGTTTAATCAATATTGACAATTTTTAGATAGCCGACATTTTGGTTAAATAATTAATTGTAAAATTTCATATACAAATTATTTTCATGTTTTGATATATTTCTATCTTCACCGCTAATAAGTCTAGCTGGTGTCTAAAAAATTGTATAACAGTCATGGTAAGTTGCTGCTCTTCGGTGAGTATGCAGTTATCGACGGTGCTAAGGCCGTGGCTATACCTTGCAAAAAAGGCCAGTCGTTAGAAATTAAACCGCATCGCGGTTCAGACTTAATCTGGGAGTGTTACGATCAAAACGGTGAATTGTGGTTTGAGTCCCAAATTTCTCTCTACGATTTCTCCGCAGTGCGTACCTCTGACGAGGGAACTTCAAAGTTCATCCAAAAACTCCTCAAAGGTGCTGTTAGATATAACACAGAATTCCTTAATAAGTGGAATGGCTTCAAGGCCATCAACAAAATCGATTTTCCCATTACATGGGGCTTAGGCTCAAGCAGCACGTTAATTAACAATGTTGCTAATTGGGCTCAAATAAATCCATTTCACTTACATTTTAAGGTTTCATCAGGGAGCGGTTATGACATAGCCTGTGCCGAAGCTGATGGTCCCATTACCTATCAACTTCGAGAAGACGAACTCAACTATCAAGAGATCGACTTTGACCCGAGCTTCTTATCCCAAGTTTATTTTGTCTATTTAGGTAATAAGCAGAGCAGCGAGTCAGCAATCTATCACTACTCTAAAAATGTAAAAAAGCGTAAAGCGCTTGCAGAAGAAGTGACACAGTTATCTGAAAAGGCATTGTCGGATAAGACGCTTAAAGACTTCATGAATACCATGGATGCTCATGAGAAATTACTCAGCAAAGAACTGAAGATGGACTGTGTCAAGGATCTTCGGTTTTCAGACTTCGAAGGTTCTATTAAATCCTTGGGCGCTTGGGGAGGAGACTTCGTGATGGTCGCATCCAAAATGTCAGAATCAGAAACCAAAGCCTACTTCGCCAGTAAAGGATGTGATGTGTTCATCCCGTACCATACTATGGTACATAATATAGATATCTCTATCCCTGCATAACAGCAAGATTAAAGCGTAGCTTTAATCCCCATATCAAAAACCACAATCTTATCTTTTTAATCGGGCTAATCTCATCAAGCCTACGATATTTTAAGTTCTCGTGAAACAGATTTAACCTCATAGGTAAGAACCCAAATAGAATAGCTTCAAGGGATCTCTTCTGATGATATGCCACTCCCGAGGCATACTTAGACATTTTAGCCTCGAGCGTGTCTAAGCTATGACCCGGATAATCAACAACTGCGGTATCAACATAGTATATCTGTAGCCCTTGCTCTATTAACTTTCTTGTAAACACAATGTCATTTCCTGTTGGTGTGTCTGTCTCGAAGCCCCCCTGTTGCCCAAAGAGAGTGTTTCTTATAATCAAGTGGCCAGCTGGCACCCCATACTTCTTAGCAACATTCTTCTGATTATTGAGATATAGCATGCCGTGAGCTTGATCTCCCAAAGCATCACTCTTCGGTAAGACTTCTATCCTGCCAGCTAACACCTCTGCACCTGGATTAAGGGAAATGAAAGAGTCCAATTCATACAGCCAAGATGGTTTCGGGGTACATAGACAATCAATAAAACATAGGTAAAAGCCCTGAGCATGTCCAGCTCCGAGATTCCTCGAAACATAAGGATTAGGAGCTTGATCATTAACGATCCACTCCAAGGTTGGGTAATCTTTTTTAAGCTGAATTATCTCTGGCTCGCCAGCATGATAGATGACAATAAGCTCAAACTCGGTATCACACAATTGCGCTGACAATGCCTGTAGACAGTTTATCAAGGCAGTTTTCTGTCGATAGTAGGGGATGATGACTGAGAACTTTATGTCTATTTTGCTATCTTTTTGAGTCACGCCACCAAACTAAATAAATCGATTAAGATTCGCTCCAGTAAAAACATAAAGGTTCTTGTTATCCCCGGTTGGTATCCGTCCAAGAGGTCTCCTCAGAATGGTGATTTTATCAAATATCAGACTGACATGCTTCGCCATGAAGGGCTAACTATAGACCTTGTTCACGCTGATATAAGCATCCAGAATTATCAAAACTTACTGAGTCCAAACACCCCAAATTATATAGTCGGCAAACATGAGTTTACCTCTCGATACTGGTCTATCCCCAGAAGAGGAAACACTGGGATGAACTCATGGCGCAAGAAGTTTGTCCTGGAGGTGCTCAAATATATAGATCAAATTGGCAGCCCCGATATCATCCATGCCCATACCTATCTCGGCGGTTGGGTCGCTATGGAGATTAAACAGCAGTTAGACATACCCTATATCATTACTGAACACTCAACTCAGGTCTTAGAAGGTCGCCTTTCCTCTTCCCATAATGAGATTGCATCAGATGCTTACAGACATGCTGATGCAGTAGTTGCCGTAGGGCAAGCATTAGCTGACGTCATTAATACCAAGTATGGCACAGAGACTCGGGTGATTCCTAACTTTATCAATACTGATCTTTTCAATATCCCAGAGCACAAGTCTGGACCAAGTGACAAGCTAGAATTAATCGCCATCGGCGACCTCATCAAGAGGAAAGACTTTGACAAACTGATCAAGGCTTGTAAGCAACTTCAGGTGAGTTATCACCTGAGCATAGTTGGCGATGGACCAGAAAAAGCTGCCCTGATTCAGATGGTTAAATCTGCAAATGTTGATGTTACCTTCTTAGGGCGACAGTCTCAAAAAGAAATCAGTGAACTACTCAAGCAAGCTCATCTATTAGTACATCCAAGTACATCTGAGACCTTTGGAATTATCCTGATAGAAGCTATGGCGTCAGGCGTCCCCGTAGTAAGTTTTAACAATGGAGGTGCAGAAGATATCATCAGGCCTAATACTGGAGTTCTACTCAATAATAACGGTGAGTCAGACCTCACAACAGCTATTGAATCGGTGTATAATAACTACACTGATTACAAGCCCAAGGACATCCGACAAGTCGTAATTGATCGGTTTTCGTCCACAGCTATTGCTCCCCAACTGATAGAGTTGTACACATCACTTACTGGATAGCTTCCATTTGGTATAGGCATATTTCATATACAGCTTAGAGCGCTCCTTGGTCGGTGACTTGTAATGTTCATATGCATAAAACATCCTCTTACGTGCCTCCTCCGACAAAAGGTATTCGGTCTGTATCAACCACTTATGATAGAACTTTGCTCGAGTCTTATCCTCTCGATCCTCATTAGATTCATGGACTCTCCTCACTGCACATGGTTCGTCCAATAGTGTGGTTGGTTCTAAGTGGAATTTGTGTGCAAGCCTCCATATGAGATCCGTGTCTTCTCCGACTTTTAGCTCCTGATCAAACAATTCGATTTTTATTAGACTGTCTCGACGTACTGTCATGGAGATAATAGAGAAATAGGATTCCGATTGTTTGGTAAGATAAGTGAACAGTTCTTCTGGAATTATGTCCTTTGGCACACCTGTTAACATTCCACTTTCGTCTGGATTCACAAGGTTTTCACTTGTTATGGTTCCATAATATCCATCCAGCTTCGTATCCCAATCCATCCCATCAAATCGATTTGGCAAGTAGTAATCATCTGCATCAAGAAAAGCGATCCAAGGTTGTGTTGCAGTAAGTACTCCGAGATTTCTCGAAGCACTGCGGCCAAGATTCTGATTGTTAGGATGATTGAGCTTAATAATCCGTGAGTCTATTTCTGCCAGTTGATTAATAATCCTGAGCGAATCATCTCTTGATCCATCGTCGATCAAGATGACCTCTCTGACCACGTCAAACTGTAGTGCAGATGCGACACTTTGCTCCAACCAAGGTTCACAATTATATACAGGTATGATCACAGATATCCCCATCTGGTATCAAAATTATAATTTCGCACGATACAGTCTACAGCAGAAGTCTGAACCATATGCCTACATCGTCTCAACAAATCTTCAATTCTTATCGAACCATCACTATAGAGGAAGCTTCATTTTGCGGATATACTGCAGAAACTTCCTTGCTACAAGATCAGACTGCAATGCTCTTTAGACAACTCATGATCTGGAGAAAAGACTCACAAGAATATAGAGAACAGCCAGTGTACGATATCAAGATTTATCCGCAGGATTACTTCAGTGCATTTAATCCGAGTAGATCTTTTAAGAAGTGGGCAGCAGTACAACAGATTACTGATATCACCCCTGCTGGGCAGCGTCAATTTACACTTACTGGGGGAGCTTACCTATGCTTTACCAGTGATGATCGAGTCTCTGCACAGTTCTTTCAGGAATTATATTCCTCTTGGTTACCCCAATCTCAATATGAGCTTGATGATAGACCTCACTTTGATAAAATCTTGCCAGACACTGCTCAAAGAGGATCAGTACTTAAGGAAGAAATATATATCCCCGTCAAATGATCAAGCTATCTCTGATCATCTGTACTTACGACAGGGTTGAGCTGCTGACATCCTGTATATCATCAATAGTTCAAGCCAAAGAGAACATATCACGAGATCTGTGTGAAGTCCTTGTAGTAAACAATCATCCAGGTTCTCATACCGAGTTACTCTCTGCCTTATCTCAATACAAGGGTATCAAGATCATCAGTGAACCAACAGCAGGGCTGAGTATAGCCCGCAATGCAGGAACTCAGCAGGCGTGTGGGACTTGGTTAGGGTTTATAGATGATGACGCTATCGTCCCACAGGACTTTGTGAGCCGTGCTATGAAAATCATCAGTAATCAGCGTTTTGATTGTTTTGGTGGAGGGATCGAATCATGGTGGAAATACCCTAAGCCGAGGTGGATGAGTGATTCCTATGGATCAAAACCGCCACTTCGGGCAGATGTAGGTTTGCTTAATACCCATGAGTACAATTGGGGTAGTAACATCTTTATTAGATCGGAGGCATTAGCTCAGATTGGGGGATTCCCAGACTATATAGGCATGAAAGGAAAACAGATAGGATATGCCGCTGAAAATATAGTTCAAGACAACTTGCGTGCTTCAGGGTTTGTGATTGGATATGATCCAGAGTTATCAATATTGCACTTAGTAGGGCAAGCCAAACTATCGCTGTCCTGGCAGATACGTGCTGCCTACGCCACTGCGAGAGATGGATACGCTACATTTCCGCAAGACTACAATACCAGTGGTTTGATCAAGACAATCCGACGCATGGTCGCAGCACCGATCAAGGGCATGCTTCTCTTAACTCAATCAGAATACTACTGGGAAAACTGGATATTAGACTCCATCACCCCTTGGGCGCAATTGTTTGGCAAGCTCAAAGCTCGATACCTGGCTATTGTCCGGTCATCTTAAGTATAGAACCTTTCCATCGCTCCGATCTCTTCTGTAGGTTATTGATGACCTCGTAGTAATACATGCCGTTTTGCACTGGCTGACCACTTTGATCAAGTCCATCCCATTGGTATCGGTTGAGCCCTGTTTGCAATGGACCAAAATCCTCAATATTTACTCGCTTAATGAGTTGTCCTCTGGCATTGTAGATCGTCAGATTAAACACATCTGGCAGCGTTTCTCCCAATGTAAACTGCACATTAAGCTCTTCAACAAATGGTACAGGCCATACCTTAAAGGGACTTTCTTCTATATCGCTTCTGACTTCAAACTGAACCCGATAGTCCGTTGTGCCCGCCACATTCCCTGCTTTATCCTTCGCATTGACTATCAAGGTATAGATGCCTTCTATAGATAGGTTTGGATTAATAAGAAATGATGCAATGTTCTCATCGAGTGATTCTGCAGGAACAAATGTCACGTCTGGATCAATCTCCGTTATCCTACGCTCCAAAAACTCTGGATACATCAAAGTGATCGCAAAATCTTCGGGATTATCTAATAGAACAAATGAACTCGGATCTCTCAGTGAGATACTGATCTGAGGATTATGGCCAACAGCCTCACCATTAGAAATCGTTCTGCCATTAAAGGTTACATCCAAAAATGGATTGAACTCATCTGGCCTTATAAAGACTTCTGTTTGGCCAAAGTTATTCAACATAGAGAGCTCATATGGATCTTGATTCGGGTTGAGCTCGATAGTCAAGCGATACATCCCTCCGAGGCCATCAGTCTGTATCGTCTCAGAGAAGTTTATCTTTCCATTTGCAGGTATCGCCTCCGCTCTTTTAACAAATACTGTTGATTGCCCCAATTGATCTGTCAATCTATATCTCACAAGGATTGGGTCAAGCCTGGTTGTACTGATATTGAGCAAATTAAAATCTAAGATCAGGTCCTCGCCAGCATTAATCGTATCTGATAGTATAAATGGTTCATCTGCAGAGGTAAACAAGGCTGCATCTGGCAATGTCGGATGAAGTATCCGCCAGTGATCTAATTGAGACGCTGATCGATCAGCATCATTGATTTCATACTCCAGTCTTAAAAATGGATACAACTCCGCATCAATGCGTGATAAGTCGAGCTCTTGTCTTCCTTCAGCGACTCGTATTAATGTCTCGCTTCCCGTAATAGAAGAGCTACCATAGAGCCTAACTTCGGAGATGTCTGCTCCCTCAGTTTCATCATCCCAAACTAACCGATCCCAACTATTACTTGGACCAATTATGGTACTTCTAAGTTGGCCTTCACTCCATGAGCTGCGACCGACAGAACTCAGATCTATGGTTCCTTCGATATGTTCAGCTATATCTTCGATTACTAGGCCTGCGCCTTTATCAAATATCATTGTAAACGGTACTGCGCCCAAAGTCAATAGCTCTCTTACTTGTTGTGAACCATAAGACTCCAAGGTCTCAATAAGGTTTGTCCCATAGATATCACTATCTCCTAACCAGTGATCAATGTTGAGCGTAGTATTCTCATCAGCTATCATGGTATGTAAGAACACTCGAGATCCGTCAGGCATAAAGTCCAATAACTCTATCAGTCCTTGCCTACCCTCTGGAGTATCTGTCTTGAATATAAACCCATCAACAGAGTGAGATTCGCTCCCGAAGTCCCGACCAGAATTAGCAATAATGACCTGCTCTGGATGCCAGGCAAAGACCTGAATGGCAGGAGCTAAAGACCTCGCATTAAGTGAAGCCCATGGTGAGTTATTAACGAAAACCCAAAAGTCATTAGGGTCTCTCAATTGATTCTTGATTCTGATGTCCCACTCACGCTCAGCATAGTGAACTCTACGATCTGCATCATCTAACCTCAGCTTATAGAAGTCATCCTTCTGCCATTGATAAAAATGGCTCTGGCTCCAGCCGGGTTGACTATCGGGAAGAAAAATAAATGACTGTGTACGCCATCGTCTCGACTTCTCAAATAAATCTACCTCTGCCGTAGCGATCCTCCAGTAATAGACCGTACCTGCTTGTAGGTCCATGTTAGGCCTCCAGCTAATCTGACTACTATTATTATCCACGATTTCTGCTCTAAGTAGTGGACTATCAAATAACTCTGTAGTATCAATCTGTAACTCGTATCTCCCCCCGAAGTCGAATGCATTGTTAATTGATGCTATGAGCTCTACATTAGGATCATTGACAATAGCGAAGTCCGCTGGTGACACTGGTGATGCCGACTTGTCAAAAACGAAAAAATCAAATCCTTCCTGCCCTACATTGTCAAACAAGCGGTTATTGCGCTCCGCATTATCATCGGGGAGTTCTTCGACATCATCTTGTGGATCAACATAAATGAAGATCTTATTCTGCCCTATAGCATCAAATCCTGGGTTAGTTATCTCAACAGAAATACTCGATCTAAACGGCGGTGCTGAAATAGTTGTCATGATCGTATCCAACATCCTACCCTCATTATATTGATGCACCAACATTACATCCAAAGGAGCATCCACCGCACGCCCCAAGTTGATGATATCATAATCGATAGTGATCGACTCTGAGCTTGCGGTGATGACATCTGGATTTACTCTCACAGATGCATTATCCACTACATAATCTGGACCATCAAATATTAACGGGCGGTAAGCGGGATCTCCATGCAGGGTAAACTGCTGTATCAGCGTCTCTATAGAAAGACTCTCCCGATCTGCTCGCATCTCAAGGGCTCGTTGTAATACATTTCCGATAGGCTCACCATACATGTCTTCACCTATGAGGTCATACAAGTCAAGACCCATATTATATTGGGGATTGATATATGCCGTCCCTGAAGACGCCAAGAATATAGTAGCTCCATTGTCTTTTTCGAGGACAAAGTCCTCGCTGATCCCAGTATTGCCCGTATGAATATTACCCGAGTGACAACCCAATGATAAGATGATTGGGTTACGGCCAGCATTCTTATACTTAGAAGGATCCTCTAAACTGAAATCAAAAGTGCCGACTGCCGAGTGACCAAAAAATGAGATGATACTCGATCCTCCATTGATGGCATTGATGATCTGTTCTGACGTTGCCGTTTGTATGGGATCTGATGAAGTCTTCCTAAAGGTTAATAGATCTGCACCAAAGGTTCTGTTCCCGATTACATCACCCATATCATTTAGGAAATTAAACAGTAGATTTTGGATGTCAGATGACCCGCCACTGAGGTGTATGATCTGCTTCTTCCAGTTTTGATCTTCATAAGTCTGAGACTCCTCTCGTGGTGCTTCATGTACTCTGATCTTATCCAAGTAATCAGTAATCGCTTCTTCCGTTTCTGCTGATAATCGACCTATAGGTATCGCTGGATGATTGTCTCCTTCTCTCGCTACGAGTAAGTTATCTGAACCCGGGACACCCCATGTTGGGACATACGATACATCATCCGTCTCCTCTCTCAATGAGGTATACTCAAGACTCTTGCCTAATAGAAACACATAATCTATAGCTTGATCTCCTTGCATTGCCTCTGCAAGAAATCTCTTGAGCGCAATAGGATGGTGCTCTATCCCAAATGCATACTGACACCTTAGCTGATCCATATCGACTATAGCGACATCATACTGTCCTCCCTGAGGTGAACTTCTATATGCTCCATAAGTCTCTGCGGCATCCATAATTGCATCATGAGTGATGATGGTATAGGCATCCGTAGTCTGTTGTTCAAATGTTATGGGTGCAATCTCTCTTACCTCCAGCATATCGTCTGGGTTCGCTTGATAGAACCAATCTGCTGTGCTAAATGACGACGGCACTACATATTGTACGCCCTGATCTATCCTCTGAGGAGTTACGATCTGCTTGGCGGTTGTATTAATAAGTAAGGGCAGCTGTTCTTGTGAATTAGAAATCTCAATATTTCTAGGCAGGAGCGAAGCTTGTTGAGTATAACTAAGCGTCTCAATATCATCAAAAACATATCTCCGTGAATAGGCTAATTCATAAAACCCAATTGAACTTCTTTCATTTTCTCCATTTCCTGTTTGGATAGCAATCTCTATCGTGTCACCTCTCAACAGATCAGGGTCAATTCGCTCATCGAACTCTACCACTGTATAGCCATCTGTAGGTCTGATACGCAGCAATTCTCCGTTAACCAGTAATGAGACACTGCGGCTAAAAACATTAGTTGCAACACGGATTTTAATGTTGGGGTCAATGCCAAATGGATTCATCTCGTCCATCGGTATCCTGAGTACATGCTCATGTCTCAAATCAGAACCATATCCTTCTCCGATATCATAGTCAGAATATCTTATGAAATCACGGTTGTTGTATGTTGGCTTTATCGCCTGGTCTGTAAAGACTTCAGTGACTGTATGTATATAGTAATCCTCAAGTTGCGGTAAGCCGTTGTCGTCTACTCCAGAGCCAACCTCCTCATACCTGAAGGCGGTATAATCATGCTCCTCAAGCGTCAAAAAATAACTGCTCTGATCCGTATATAAGCTATATAATGGATTAAGTTGACTTCGATCAGGGTTGTCGTAAAGCTCGGCGTCTAAACGCCCATCATTATGCTGGCCTATAAAGTATAGGTAGTCGCCTGATGCCCACTGCTCATCTGTAGTAGTGTAAAGCTCAATGCGCTCACCAAATGAATAGATAGCCAAGTCCTTACCCTGTATAGCTGCTGGCTCAATACCAGCCTGAATCAGCTCATCGTAGGATATGCTATAGATAGCTGTGCTATCAATACCAAATTCATAATATGCTTGGTCGAAATTATACCATCCTGTAGCATTGTCCGTTTGGCCCTGTAGTCCTATGGACAAGGTCAATAACGCATACACGACAGATATGTAATAAGGGAACGTTTTCATCACAAATCTTCTAAAAAATGACTTAGATCTTAAGTCATTCACAGGTATGGTTAATTACTCGTTGAAAGAGTAACCAAATATACACCTATCATCATTCAATTACTACCTTAATAGGCAATAATCCAATGATCTCGGCTATTTTTGAAGATTGATGTCGCTTGTGTTACTCTGTATCCTTCTCGTCTCTTTTGTCATTCAGGTTCTGATATACGCTGGATTGTTCACTCAATTATCCAGACCTCAAGCTTCTGTCTCAGAAGAGTTTCCTATAGTCAATTTAGTGATCGCTATCAAAAATGAAGCTCATAATCTATCGGCACATCTACCCCATTGGGCAAGACAAGACTACCCCAACTTAGAAATCATCTTTGTCGATGATCACTCCACAGATAACAGCGTACATATCCTTGATCAGAGCGCTACTCCTGATAGTAACATGAAAGTCTATACCAACAAGGGTACGGGCAAAAAAGAAGCCCTGTCAACTGGAATCTCTGCTGCCTCAGGTTCATGGATCATTACAACTGATGCAGATTGTAAGCCTGCCTCAGATACATGGATCTCGGACATGATCAATGCTCGTCATCAGTCAGATGTCATCTTGGGGTACGGACCATATCAACCGACATTTGGTCTCCTTAATAAGTTTATCCGCTATGAGACCTGGTATATTGCTATGCAGTACTTCTCACTGTGCAAACTGGGTCTTCCATATATGGGTGTAGGGCGCAATCTTGCTTATAAAAAAGATGTCTTCTTAAAGCAAGGAGGATTTGCCAATCACTCGCATATTAAAAGTGGTGATGATGATCTCTTCATTGGAGGATTATCACCCGATACTCAGGTTGGGATCAACTTGGACTCATTCACTTACTCTATCCCTGCAACTAATCTGTCTGAACTAATACAACAAAAGAGAAGACATCTCACGACAGCAACGTCCTATACCTTAAAACACCAGATCATCTTGACCTCAATATTCTTCTCTCAGCTGATGTTGTATCTCAGTGCTATTGCGCTCCTCATCGTAGGCACATACACTGCCCTGGTCTTAGGTATCCTGTTGATTAGAACCGCTATACTGCTCTGGGTAGCTTACAATAAGATGTCGATGCTAAAAGAATGGCACTTATGGTATTGGGCTCCTGTATTAGATATATTATTGTTATCCTATTACTGCCTGATGGGTCTATTGTTACCGTTGAAAAAGAAGACATGGTAGAAATCATTGATAAATACTTCTCACAACTTACTGATCAGCAATCGCAGCAGATGGATCAGTTACTACCTCTGTATACTGAGTGGAATAGTCAGATCAACGTGATCTCACGCAAGGATATCGACAACCTATATGAGCGACATGTGCTTCATTCTTTGGCTATTGCCAAATGGATATCATTCAAGCCAGGTACTAAGATTATGGACATCGGGTGTGGCGGTGGATTTCCGAGTATTCCCTTAGCAATCTTGTTTCCAGAGGTGAGTTTCCATTGTGTGGATAGTATCAACAAAAAGCTAAAGGTCATCAATGCCATCGTAGCAGAGCTCGGCTTAGAAAACATTAAAACGACCCACTCTCGAGCTGAGGAAATCAAGGATAGGTATGATTATGTTATTAACCGTGCGGTAGCGCCATTCACCAAGCTGCTATCATGGACCAGAAATAATATCTCTGCTAAACAACGCAACGCTATACCTAATGGGATGATCTCGCTGAAAGGAGGAGACCTAAGTGCTGAGCTATCCTCAATTCGTAAGAAAGAGTACTATGAAGTGACCCCATTAAGTGATTACTTTGAAGAAGAGTTTTTTGAAACTAAATCTCTCATATATATCCAGCTCGGGTGATAGAACTTGTAAATACTAAATTGTTTGAATACCGTACATTCTATATCTCTATTGCGGATATCGTACTGATGTTGTTGGCTGTCATGGTCGTGGCTGTTGTATATGTACTCTCAAAACGCAGATTACATGATTATACCTTGCGGCATGACGCTTTACAAGCGGATGAACCCCTTAACAAGAGGCGACTGATCGCACTATGTGTGTTATTATGGATCATCATCTGCGTATTTATCCTCAGGTTAGATTATGAGATCGTACCCGATAAGCTCTTTGGCTTAAGCGTCTTTAGAATATTAATGGCCTTGTTTATCGTAGTGCTATCAAGACTATTAGATAGTATCATATCCAAGCGTATAGATGAGGAGGTCATTAAGAACTCTACAGCAAGACGAAAGATAGAACGTAACGGCTCCAAGCTTGCTCAGTATATCATCATACTGCTATCGATATACCTGATCATTAAGAATTTTGATTTTCTCAACATAACATTTTACACTGTCTGGGCTAATAACCATACTATTGATATTAGCCTTTCTAATATCGTTGTAGCGATTCTGGTGTTGCTTATCTCACGATTGATCATATGGCTGCTGACCAATATGTTCATCTTCAATTTCTATCAAAACAAGCAAGTTGCCTCTGGTAAGCAGTATGCCTACAACCAGTTATTAAGTTATCTGATTTATTTCTTTGGCATCCTCTTCGCCTTGCAGTTCGTCGGGGTAAATATGACACTCGTCTGGACCGGTGCTGCAGCATTGTTAGTCGGTATAGGTATCGCTCTGCAACAGACGATCAGTGATTTTTTCAGTGGTATTGTTTTATTATTCGAACGATCTGTCAAGGTTGGTGACTTTCTTGAGTTGAACACCATATCAGGTACGCTGAAGCGCATAGGATTGAGGGCTTCTACCATAGAAACTCTAGATAATAAGTTACTGATCATCCCCAACTCCCTGTTGGTTAATCAACGAGTAACCAATAAATCAAACACTTACAAAAGCAACCGTTTTTCGGTGACTGTGGGCGTGGCGTACGGCAGTGATCCAAGACAAGTAAGAGAGATCTTACTTGAGGTAGCTGAAGCACACAAAGATATTCCTCAATACCCGAAGCCTTTTGTACGATTTCAAGACTTCGGAGACAGTGCTCTCGTATTTGAATTATACGCCTTTACCAAATCTTCAATATTGCTCGGTGACCTTAGAAGCGACTTGAGATATGCCATCCATGACAGTCTTGTAGAAAACAATATTGAGATACCATTTCCGCAAAGAGATATCTGGATTAAGAATTCAGGTAACTTAAAGTGAAATAATCGATCTTTGCGATCTTATTAACATCGACATCGTTTAAAATAGATAAACACCTAAGTTATGGATGCAGCTACTAAGAGTCCCGTAATGTTATACACAGAGCAGACACCTAACCCGGAGTCGCTTAAGTTTGTTACTAACAAGATCATTTACAAAGGAACAGCAGATTTCAGAGAAGAGGATTTCGCTAAGGAGTGGTCCCCGCTTGCTACAGAGCTGTTTGCATTTCCATATGTCAAAGGCGTATATATCTGTAACAACTTCGTTACCATTACTAAGGAGTTTAACTACTCTTGGGAGGATGTCATGCTCAAGCTCAAAGAGTTTATCAAAGGTTATGTATCTAATGACCAGGCTATCCTTAAAGACGGCTTCGAAGAAGCAATGAAAGCAAGAGAAGCAGAATTGGGTGTCGGTGCTGACTATACAGGTGATGAAGCAGAGCTCGTTGTAAAAATTAAAGAGCTGATCGATACCTATGTTAAGCCAGCCGTAGAAATGGATGGAGGAAACATCGAGTTTAAATCTTTCAACCAAGGCATAGTGACCGTCGTTTTACAAGGCTCTTGCAGTGGTTGTCCATCTTCTACCGTGACTCTCAAGTCAGGAATCGAAGGCATGCTAAGACGTATGGTCCCTGAAGTTAAGGAAGTGGTCTCCGAGATGGGATAGTTCTTTTATTGTTTTGTTAAAGACATCTTCGCTCTCTGGCGTCATATGCTTATGACAAATAGTCGTATATCTTTGCGCCACTATTACTGATCTTATGATTAAATCACTAACACGGTGGTCTCTTGTATGCCTCTTCATTTGTGCAATGGCTACAGCCTACGGACAAAACTATAATATAGGAATTCGAGCAGGTCTGAGCCAATCAACCTTTATCGGTCCCTCTGAGGCAAATGCCAATGAGTCTTTCAGTCTCTCAGGAGGATTCCATTTTGGATTAAACTTCCAATGGAACTTTAATGATGTTATCGGACTCAGATCAGAGATTTTATACAATCAAACTGGATCTGGATACAACTTCAGCTCTCCTGACGGATATAACTTCTATCGTCCACTCATCTTAGGAACTAATATCATTGATATCTCAGCTCCTCGGCAGGATTGGCTTTTCCTCCGTGATCAGACAGACATAGATCTTAAGCACACCTTCGCATATCTTCAACTACCTCAGACCTTACATATTAGAATCAACAATAAGTGGGAAGCTATAGCTGGAGCATATATCGGCATACTATTAAATCCTCTGGCTACAGGGACTCTAAACTTTGGTGGCGATCAAGATTTACTCGAAAACCCACATGTTTTTTCTCAAGGTTTAGATTTTGACTTTGACTCCGATAGACCAGGAGAATTTAATCCACTCTTAGTGCCAAGACTACTGATTGTAGAGGGACAAGATGTGGATATACCTGGAGCCATCGGTGCGTACTATTTATTTGAAAATGAAGAACAGTTCGAGGATAAATTCAGATCCTTAGACTACGGTCTAATCGCTGGGTTTGCATACTATTTTAATAAAGGATTTTACTCGGCTTTCAGAGTGGAGTATGGTCTAAACGATATTACCCGCATCGAAGGTGATGTATCATTACAGGAACTAAATCCTGATCGGTCATTTATCTTCAACGATGATAACGATCGTACTTTAGGCTTCTTCTTGTCACTTGGTTTTAAGTTCTAACTGGGATCCGACGCATCAGAAGTGTAATCAGCTTTACAGTTGATTTACAGAAACCAAAGTGACGATAGTCTTGAGATTAATCGAGTTTTGTTACTCTCAGTGCTTCGATAAAGTCTTTTACTGATCGATGAGAGACAATCTCATTGCTGAAGTGCTCGACCGCCAATTTAAACTCTTGTTCTGTCGCTTTAAGTTGATTCAGTACATTGGACAGATGCATCTTCATATGACCTCGTTGGATACCCGTTGTGACGAGCGATCTTACTGCTCCAAAGTTTTGCGCTAAGCCTACACAAGCAACAATCTCCATTAACTCTGCAGCATTGGGATTGCCTAATAACTCCAAGCTGCGCTTAGCGACCGGATGTAACTTAGTCAACCCTCCTACTGTCCCAAGCGCTAATGGAACCCTAAGCCAAAATGTAAATATCCCATCCTCGACACTACAGTGAGATAGAGAGCGATACTGACCATCCCTTGAGGCGTACGTATGCCCTGCAGACTCTACAGCCCTAAAGTCATTACCCGTAGCAATAACGACGGAATCTATCCCATTGAATATGCCCTTATTGTGGGTAGTAGCCCGATAAAGATCTATTTCTGCTATACGGATAGCCTGGGCAAACTTGTCCGCAAACTCTGCAGGAGTGATCCCCCCTGCAATTGAGGATAGCTCGGTTACAGGGCATGAGACAGATGCCTCAACCACACAATCTGGGGTATAATTAGACAGGATACACATGATGGTGTTATACTCATACAATCCTGCATATTCATCTTTGATTTTGGCTTCGAGCAGCAAAGCCAACTCTTCAAGTATAGTATTGATAAAGTTGGCACCCATAGAGTCTCGTGTGTCAAATGACACCATGATCTGATAGTAGCCTGGCTCCTCCTCAAAGGTCTTAAGCTCAAAGCCTAAGATTCCTCCTCCACGAGCCTCCATATTCTGTGTATAAGGCTTGAGCTTCTTCCTAAAATATGTCTCGTACTTACTTAAGATAAGTGCGATACGATCGGCAGTTCCGCTGAAATTAAAATGTAATTGACCCAACTTGATTACATCAATCACCTTGGCAGTAAATCCTCCTCGAGACATCCAGTACTTGGCAGCACTCGATGCGGCTGCTACTACGGAACTCTCCTCAATCACCATTGGAACACAATAGTCCCGTCCATTAATTACAAAATTGGGCGCAACGCTAAAGGGCATCGGAAATACAGAAATCGTATTCTCACTGAATCCATCGAGGATTTTTTGCTGTTCCTCATTTTTGAGCCAGTAACTCTTGAGTTCTCGCATGACCACCTCTGGATCTTTGAAGAAGGTCTCTACAATCCATTTGATCTTGCCTAGCTTATTCAACTTGGAAAAGCCCGATATCGTCTTTCTCTCTTCCATTTTACGCCTGTTTGATGCTTAGATAGCTCTGTGCAAATTGATAGCCTTTCACCTGCTGATCTATATGATACGCCAAGTCATCATAAGAACCATGGGCATGCTTTAAGAATCCCGCCGCTTGGCCATAGATACTATTACACCTCAACCGTTGATTATAAAAGTATCCGTCAAGATAATCTTTCACTCCTCCTGATATGATAAACTGCTTGCATCTTACATCACCCATATGTTCATCAAGTATGTAATGTACCATATCAATCATTTCATCAGGGTCATGACCGACATAGCAGATGGGGTCTATTATCTGGGTGCGCGGATCACGGAGGTTTTCCAGCTTGGCAAAGTTGGTTCCGCCATAGGCAGCAAACTCAATCGCCGCCAGTGGTAACTTCATCAGCGCCAGTAGGCTCTTTGGACCGATACCTTGTCCTACTTCTTTGACGATGATCTTGCTATTTAAGATTTCTATAGTCTCGGCAATAACTTGTATTGGGGTTGGACCAGAGAGGATATCTCCCTCAGGCTGTAACCACTCTTGAGTCGGATTAACATGGATGATTAGACCATCTACTGAGAGCTTGTCCATCATACGATGCACCGGATCAAGGTCTTTCTTTTGAATTAAAGCGCTCAATTGGGCAATGCCTAGATTAGCATAGAGTGGTTGATTCCCGATATACTGTCGCACATCAAAATCTCCGAAATCATCATCACTACGCAAGAGCTTACGACAAGAGCCAAGACCCATCCCGAGACCAAAATCCTTACAGGCTCTCGCCAGATTTTCATTAATGATTTTGGCTATGCCGGTGCCGCCTGTCATGGAAGATACCCATATCGGTGCCACAAAATTCTTATTCAAAAACTCGACAGCTGTATCTGTATCTGCTGAGGGATGACCGCTTAGCATCGGCTCATAATAGAATCTGTCGTCCTTGGTGGATGCAAGGGTAGCTGATGCTGTTGCCAGGTCAATATGGTCTTTTTTACGATCGCTTTCTTCAGTCAAATCCAATGTTTTAACTCCGTCTTATAATTGTAAATGTACTAACTCTTAAAAATCAAGCGTTTCCTTACCGCTTCTAATCCGCAATAACTATGATGAATGTGAAAACGCCTGCAATAATTGCTGTGTTCTGTTTTGGACTAATAACTGATAGTACCACCCTCTTTGGCCAAGTCAGCCGTGAAGCGGCAACTCACTACAATGATGCTGTATTAGCCATCAAGCAAAATGATACACAAGCGGCTATAGATCACTTTAATGATGCCATTGAAGCTGAACCTCAATATCAAAAAGCATATTACAATCGTGGGAAGAGTTATCTAAAGCTCAGAAAGTATTCGTCCGCCATTGCTGACTTTAAAAAAGTTACGACCATAGATCCAGATCACGCCTTAGCATACTACTATTTGGGTTATGCTAACCTACAGACCAAGAAATACCCTGCAGCCATATTTGCATACAACAAGGCCCTTTCAATAGACCCCGAACTAACAGATGTATATAAAAATCGTGGCATTGCCTTCATGAAGGAGTCAAAGTACAAAAATGCCGTTGCTGACTTTACTACCGCTTTTGAGCATAAACCAGAAGATCTGTCCGTAATCTATAATCGTGCAATATGCTATGCTAAGCTCGATGATCACGACGCATCATCTGACGACTATCAACTCCTCGTCAATGAAGGATATAAGCCAGAGGTTACTGCTAAAGAATTAGGCAAGTCCTTAGTAAAAAGAGAAAATTACGCTCACGGTATAAAGGCACTTAACGTAGCCGCTAAGTATGTCCCAGAAGATGATTATGAAGTCTACTATCTCTTAGGATATAGCTATCTCAAGATGGAACAAGTCGACGAAGCGCATAACAACTTCAAACAAGCGATTTCGCGAAAGTCTGACCATTCACCAACTTTGAAAAATCTGGCCTTCACAAGTTTTAAGCTTAAAGACTATGAAACTGCTGCTCAAAGTTATGACCAGCTGATCTCAAAGGCTCCTGAAGATGCGACACTACACCTCAATAGAGGGTTGTCTTATCTACAGTTAGAAGAATATGACCAGGCTATCAATGACTTTAGTACAGTGATCAAGTATAAACCTCAGATGGCAACGGCTTTCTATAACCGTGCTACAGCAGCTATTGCTATCAAACAACATGCTGCAGCATGCAAAGACATGAGACAGGCAGCTCGCCTCGGCTATGAAGATGCTTTTAATCATATTGCCTCCGTATGTGGGGATAATTAGAAAATCCTTAGCTAAATTATTCTGTTGTAATATCTTCACGTCGCTTAAAAACAATCTATACATATGTCACGAGTCATACTAGGAGATAAAGAATATTTCACAGGGATCGGCGAGATCCCTTTTGAGGGCAAAGAATCCCGTAACCCTCTTGCATTTAAATATTACGACGCCGCTCAGGTCGTCGGAGGAAAATCTATGGCAGAACACTTCAAGTTTGCCATCGCCTATTGGCATAGCTTCTGTAACGATGGCGGAGATCCATTTGGATCACCGACTAAGATCTATCCTTGGAATACCGCAGATGATCCTATCCAAAATGCAAAGGATAAGATGGATGCGGCATTTGAGTTTTTGAGCAAACTGGGCGTTAATTACTTCTGCTTTCATGATGTGGACTTAATCGATGACGCTCCGCTTGCCGTATTCGAAAAGCGCTTAGAGGCTATAACTGATTATGCACAAGAAAAAATGAGCGGTACCGACATTAAGGTGCTCTGGGGAACTGCTAACCTCTTCAGTCACCCACGATATATGAATGGTGCCGCCACTAATCCTGACTTCAACACTTTAGCTTATGCGGGTGCGCAAGTCAAAAATGCAATTGACGCAACGATCAAATTAGGCGGTGAAAATTATGTTTTCTGGGGAGGTCGAGAGGGCTATATGTCTCTGCTCAATACTGATATGAAAAAAGAGCTTGATCAGATTGCTCAGTTCTTTCATCTGGCCAAAGACTATGCTCGGTCACAGGGATTTACTGGAGACTTCTTAATTGAACCTAAGCCAGCAGAACCATCTAAACATCAATATGACTATGACGCAGCTACCGTCATAGGATTCCTTAGAGAATACGATCTAATGGATGACTTCAAATTAAACCTAGAAGTCAACCATGCTACATTGGCTAATCATACCATGGCACACGAGATGCAAGTTGCGGCTAATGCTGGCTTATTGGGTAGCATGGATGCCAACCGTGGAGATTACCAAAATGGATGGGACACCGATCAATTTCCAGTTGATCTATATGAGCTTACAGAGATGATGCTTGTCTTCTTGGATGCAGGTGGCTTTCAGGGAGGTGGAGGAATCAACTTCGATGCGAAGACCCGTCGCAACTCGACAGATTTTGCCGATTTGTTTTATGCACACATTGGAGGAATGGATGCGTTTGCTAGAGCCCTGCTCATTGCTGATCGCATCAAAGAACAGTCGGACTATGATCAACTCCGTGCTGACCGATATGCCTCATATGATAGCGGTGAAGGAAAAAAATTCAAAGCTGGACAGCTTAGCCTAAGCGACCTTTATAACTATGCTGCTCGCTCTAGAGAGCCTAAACAAATCAGTGGAAAGCAGGAGTTGTTTGAAAACATCATTAATCAGTTCATGTAAGCCAGACTTATTGATAGTTGACACATCAACGAACTTATGATGAGCGTTAACATATTACTAATCAACCAATTATCTTAACAGATCAAGCACACGGAACAAAGGTGTTGATGCATCAACACCTTTGTTTGCAATAGTTGAGCTTCTATTTGGAGGACATATTCAACACATATGGAGCCACTACTCTGCGCCAGATATCGTAGCCTTTGGTATTCATATGCAACTGATCTTGGATGAAGATATCGGTCATGACCTCTCCATCAGTTGATAACATTGGAGACCAGACATCGATGTAATGCACCTGATCATGAGACGACGCCAGTTGCTGTAATCGATTATTGAGATCACGATACTGCGGTGCAAATGACCATCTCGCCACACTTGGTTTAGGAGATATAAAATAGATCTGACTATTAGGAAGATGACGGAAGATATCGGCTACGAGCGCTTCTGTCTCAGAGATGATGGCTGAAGGTTCCTCTCCATCAGCAATGTCATTATCTCCCTCGTAGATGAATATCCTTTGGGGATCATACTTGTAGATTAGCTCTTCTCTCTTCTCCCACAAGTCACTCATATGAGATCCACCAAATCCTCTGTTCACGAGATCAGCATCTGGATAGTCGTCAGATAGGCTTAACCAAAATCGAACACTCGATGAACCAACAAATAAATTGTCAATTGTAAGATCATATCCTTGAGCAAGGGCAGTACTATCTTGTTTATGGAACACCTTATACTCCGCCGCAAACCGATCTGGGTTTTGAGCAATGGATAAACAAGGAAATATGAGAAGGAGGATCAGATATCGGTATAGCATAAATGTATGTTAGCGTATTGATAATGCTTCTAAAATAGACATTAGCACCAAAGAGAATGGTACAGCTTAAGCCCATTTGCTGAACTGACGTCAATCAAAAATCTCTTTTTGACTCGTCATATGACTACATTATACCATAGCTTTATAAAATATGTGCGATTTTTTTACTGATTATCAATCAGTTATAATCACACTTGTTAAAAAGATTCCCCTAATTCCTTGTTATATCTATCATGAGGCTGTACTTTTGCGGCTCTTTAAGAAACACATAATTACATATTGTGAGTAAGATACAAGGTTACAAAACGCAATCCCTCCGAAATGAAGATGTCCAGAGAGACTGGCACATCGTTGATGCCGAGGGTCAGACTGTGGGCCGTCTATGTACTAAGATCGCTACCGTATTAAGAGGTAAGCACAAGCCTAACTTCACTCCGCACATTGATGGTGGAGATTATGTCATCGTAGTTAACGCTGACAAGGTTAAGTTTAGTGGTAACAAATGGAGAGCGAAGGAGTACTTAAGATACTCAGGTTATCCAGGAGGTCTTAAGAGCCGTACTGCAGAGGAAATGTTGGCTAAGAAACCAGAGGCCATCGTCGAGAAGGCCGTAAAAGGTATGTTGCCGAAAAACAGATTGGGCAGAGCTGTATTCAGAAAACTATTTGTGTACGCTGGAGCTGAGCATCCGCATAGCGCTCAGCAACCTAAATCATTAAGCATTTAAATCATATGGAGACTATAAATAAAATAGGAAGGAGAAAGGCATCTGTTGCAAGAGCTTACTTTTCTGCCGGCAGTGGTAAAATCACTGTTAACGGTAAGGACTATAAGGAGTACTTCCCAATGCCATACATGCAGTATAACATTGAGAATCCACTTAAGATCGCTGGAGCAACAACGACTTATGATATTAAAGTAAATGTCAAAGGTGGTGGCTTCAAAGGTCAAGCTGAGGCAATCAGACTAGCTATATCAAGAGCTCTTGTAGAGTTTAATGAAGACATCAGAACATCGCTCAAAGAGCACAAGTATCTGAGGAGAGATGCAAGAGTTGTGGAAAGAAAGAAATTTGGTAAGCCTAAGGCTCGTAAGAGCTTCCAGTTCTCTAAACGTTAAAATCGAAGAAGATGGATAAAATCGAATATAAAGACTTACTCAGTGCAGGTGTTCACTTCGGTCACATGCGTAAGAAGTGGAATCCAAAAATGCGTCAGTATATATTCACTGAGCGCAAAGGTGTACACCTCATAGATCTCAACAGAACTATTGACTGTCTTGACACAGCAGCTCGTGCGATGCAATCTATAGCTAAGTCAGGTCGTAAGATCTTATTTGTGGCAACTAAGAAGCAAGCAAGAGATATCGTAACTGAAGCAGCTCAGAGTGTTAACATGCCTTATGTAACCGACAGATGGTTAGGAGGTATGATGACTAACTTTTCTACGATCAGACGTTCTGTGAAGAAAATGGAGAATATCGATCGTATGCTTGCTGATGGAAGCTTAACTTCTATAACTAAGAAGGAAAAGCTTACACTCACAAGAGAGCGTAATAAACTTGAGAAAGTACTTGGCGGTGTCGCTAAGCTTAATCGTATTCCTTCAGCTATGTTCGTCGTGGACATCACTAACGAACACTTAGCAATCACAGAAGCGCAGAAGTTAGGAATCAGAACATTCGCTATGGTGGATACTAATAGTAATCCAAACCTTGTGGATTTCCCTATCCCGGCTAATGATGATGCGTCTAAGTCTATCAAGATCATCACTGACTATGTAGTTGGTGCGATCAAGACAGGATTAGAAGAACGACAGCAGGCTAAGGCTGCAATGGAAACTTCATAGAAGAACAAATTTTATACATATATCAATTTTAATCGATAATGAGTATATCTGCTAAAGACGTTAAACAACTGCGCGACATGACCGGCGCAGGCATGATGGATTGTAAAAAAGCACTTACCGAAGCTAACGGTGACATAGATGGTGCTATCGAAATACTAAGAAAGAAAGGTCAAAAACTATCTGCCAAAAGAGCAGAGCGTGAAGCGAATGAAGGCGTGGTTATCGCTCTTACTTCAAGCAATAGAAACAACGGCGTTGTTCTACGTCTAAGTTGTGAGACTGACTTCGTAGCTAAAGGAGAAAGCTTCATTGATTTCGCTAAGTCAATTGCGGACATCGCATTGAAGAAACTTCCTGATACTCGTGATGAGTTATTAGGACTTGATTACGGTGGAGGTCTAAGCATCCAAGATAAGATCACTGAACAAATCGGTGTGATCGGTGAGAAGGTAGAGGTAAAAGACTATGACAAGATAGTTACGGCTGCGGGTGCGGGTCAAGTAATTCCTTATATCCACATGGGATATAGAGCGGGAGTTATTATTGCCCTTAATCAAGAAGGTCCAGACTACATCGAGTGTGGTAAAGACGTTGCTATGCAAGTAGCAGCAATGAAGCCAGTCGCTGTTGATAAGGATGATGTGCCTCAAGAGGTAATCGACAAGGAAATAGAAATAGGTAAAGAGCTCGCTCGAAACGAGGGCAAGCCTGAAGCAATGCTTGAGAAAATAGCAAAAGGTAGATTAAACAAGTTCTTTAAAGAGACGACTTTGATCAATCAGGTGTTCGTTAAAAACTCTAAAGAAACGATAGGATCATACCTAAAATCTAAGCACCCAGAATTAACGGTGACAGAATTTAAGCATATCTCGTTAGCGTAAGAAATAGCATGACATTAGAAGCGACTCATTAGAGTCGCTTTTTTTATGTCCATTCATCCGATACATTTACTTTTATCACTATGTCATTAAAATACAAGCGTGTTCTCCTAAAGCTCAGCGGCGAATCATTATTAGGCGATCAGTCCTTTGGGATTTCTGCTAAGATGCTCGAGCATTATGCTAATGAAATCAAAAGTGTAGCAGAGCTGGGTATAGAGATCGCTATCGTAATAGGAGGTGGCAATATATTCAGAGGGATGGATGCACACTTGACAGGTGTGGATCGTGCCCAAGGTGACTATATGGGTATGTTAGCAACCTGTATTAATGGTCTGGCTCTACAGAGCATGCTCGAAAAACATGGCCTATATACACGTCTGGTCAGTGCTATTGAGATGAAAGAAATCGCTGAACCTTATATCAGACGACGAGCTCGTCGCCATTTAGAGAAAGGTCGTATCGTAATATTTAGTGCAGGTACCGGTAGTCCATACTTTACTACAGACTCTGCTGCAGCACTCCGTGCCAATGAGATGAATGTAGATGCTATACTTAAGGGCACTCGTGTCGACGGTATCTATACTGCAGACCCCGAAAAAGATGCTACTGCTACCAAGTATGAGACCTTATCATTTAGCAATGTTATTGGCAAGGATCTGAGAGTAATGGACATGACAGCATTCACCATGTGTAAAGAAAATGATATGCCGATCATAGTATTTGACATAACTAAGCCTGGCAATTTAATCAAGGTATTATTAGGCGAATCGATTGGTACAGTAGTCAGTAATGGCTAATCAATTACCGTAAGGTCCATCCCTTCGTAAAATCCTAAATCTCGGTCTGTTATTAACTTTCCTAAGTAGGCAATCTGTCCTACGTGATATGAGAAATGCTCGATCACATGTATAATGATAGACAATACGGTCTCATCAAATCCTTGCACGTTTCTCGGTTCGATTAAGATCTCAGAATCCAGTTGATCTATGATCGGCGCTGTATATTCTTTCAGCTCTGACATCATTTGTTTCAGTGCCGCATTTGTATGTGTCCTATCGGACGAAAACTCTAAATCCCGCTGCCTCTTATCCTTGTTTTGTGCTATCCCTGTGCCTATCCATTGAGTGACATTACCATTCAAGTGCAGGACGAGATTACCTACACTATTAATTTTGTCATTGGGACTATACCATACTTGCTCCTCCGTTAGCATATCGAGGACTTTATTAATCCTCTCCATACCCTCTTCGTATATGCGTATTCTGAACTGCTCTCTTATGATGTCAACCATGTTGGATTATATAGTTATTGCTAATGTCGCCACGGATATTTTTTGATATCCTGCCTCTTTGAGCAGATGATAACAAGCGCTTATCGTAGATCCCGTCGTGATGATATCATCAACAATTATAGCGTGGCTATGAGTGATGACATTAAGATTTTTCCTTAGTGCGAACTTTTGATCCTTAACTCCTTTTCGCTCTTGAGCACTTTTTTTAGTTTGAGACTCATTGTATTTAATTCGCTTAAGAACTGTATCGTTGATAGGTATCTCCAACTGTGAGGATAATCCCTCTGCAATCTTATGTGCTTGGTTATAACCTCGCTTATGCTGTCTCTTAGGGTGAAGAGGAACAGGAATAAGAACAGCGTCTTGCGGTATCATGGTACGGATAGTTTCTCCTAACTGTGCACCTAACTTGATTCCTATATCAGGGCGGCTCTTATACTTAAGACTATCAATCACTTTCTTTATTAGACCAGATTTACTGTAGGTCATCAAACTATAAAACGACTGTATCTCTGTTGGCAGATCTGCCTTGCCTATCAATAGTGCCGGTATGCTTTCTTGGGACTTGATATAGGGTATGTCAACATAGCAGCTTAGGCAAAATAGCTTTCCTTCTATAGGTTCAGTATCATAACAGCCTATACACAGATTCATAAATAGCAGCGATCTCAGATCTACCATTGCCCTATTTATTGACCTAAGGATCATCGGCTCTTACTGCTTGATCAAGATTTTCTTACGCTCTACGAGGTACTCATTTTCTGTTAAGACCCCTTTCTTACGCAACTCCATCAGACGGTTGAGTTGTGATAGTAGCACATCATCCATGGGCTCCCCTTGCTGGGTAGATGTCTGTTTCTGACCGGTCTGATTGCTCTGAGTACCGTTGACATTTCTAAAGCCCGACTTTCTGAATCCGTCAAAATCGTCTTGTATCCTTAAAAAGGCCAGGTCGTCATGCGTCTCTATCTTGTCAAAGTCTTTGAACCCTAACTCAACAGCTTTCGCAAGATACTTGTAGGCAGCTTCTTTGTTTTCTAATAGCGAGTAGGCGCTGGCCATATTGAAGTGAAGTGAAATATCATGCGGCTCCAGCTTTATACCTTTTTCAAAATCCAAGATCGCTTCCTGGATATCATAATCCTTGTACTTCTTTATCCCGCTTTTCTTAAATGGGTTATTTCGGACGGACCTCTTCGTTTTATTCTTAGTTTTCTTAGTCTCGTAGTATTCGTGTTGTAGGGTTTTCTTCCGTTGATATTTACGTTGACGTGATTTGAAATATTTCGAATTAAATTTCTTGTCAAATTCTTTTTGCGACATCATCAGATACCTCAAGCCATCGATAAAACCCAAAATCGCACCCAGTGGAAACTTGAGTACGCTGGTCATCATGGTTAACATGATATAAAAGATACCTGCCCCTGGGTCTCTCAGATAAAACTTATGCGCACCAAACACGCCAAAGAAAATTGCTAATACCGCAGCAGCAAACTTATTTTTCATCGTTTTGAGTCATGTATCTTTTCAAAGTACTAAATCCTAAAAGATTTTGCAGGTTAATACGGCGATGTCATCTGGAAAATCTTCAGAACCCTTGTAATCATCGATAGTCATCAAAAGTTCATCGTTAAATGTATCTGCATCGTGATTACCATGCTTAAGGACAAAGCCCTCGATTCCTTTATCCTCAAAAAACTCATTTTTCTCATTCTTTAGATCTGCTAAGCCATCAGTGAAGCACATGATCAGGGTCTCTCCGTCCAACTTAATCTCCTCCTCTACTATAGTCGGTAAGTGATCGAATATTCCGATCACTGTGCAGCCCTCAGTAAGCCTTCTAATTTTACCATTCATGTACAATACTGGAGGATAGTGCCCCGCATTGATATACTTCAATGTTTTGGCGTTGATATCAATCTCCCCGATGAAGAATGTGATAAATTTATCACTCTTAGTTACCCGTAGCACGGTTTGATTCAAGGCGAATATAAAAGTCTCTAAATCGCGATACTGATAAATCAAACTCTGGATCATCGCCTGAAAGTTGGCCATCAATAGTGCCGCAGCAACACCCTTGCCTGAGATATCCGCAATACAGAAAATGAACCGTCCATTCTTGAAGTCTATGAAGTCTAGATAGTCTCCCCCTATATTAAAGTGCGGTTGGTAGATCGATGAGAGCTCATACTTTTCATTCTTAGGGAGGTTATCCGGTATTAGCATCTGCTGCACATTCTGTGCTAGCTCGATCTCCTTCTGTAACCGCTCCTGCTCGATCTGTTGCTTAAACAACTTTTTATTCTCAATGGCTACGGCTATGATATTAGTGATGGTTGTGATGAACTGTATCTTATTATAGAGATCATCTTTTGACTTAATCCCACCGATGAGAGAATAAGCAATCGGTTTTTCCTTGTGGAATACAGGTATAACAATATCAAAATCCCAAAGACTCTCGTGATCCTCTGGCTTGATGGTGTGTAGTCTGTTATACTTCAAGATGTTATCAACTACCTTTTCGTAATTGATCTTTTTATTTTCGAGGTTGATCTGAGATACACAGTTCCACGAGGTTCGGTTATCATCGGCCGGGATAAACAGACCCATCTTGCTGATCCCCATCTCCCAACTCAAAAACGAGCGATACATATTAAATAAACCATCAGCTGAGACATTGTCATTGATGGCCTGCGTGATAGTCAACAAACTCTTAATCTGGAGCTCCTTGAGACTTAGCTCTTTTTCCAATTTTTCTAATACAGCTATCTCTCTACTCATCTCGTCTTACTCTTATAATCAAACACATCTCGTAGTGCTGTTCCTAAAAGGTTAAAGTTGAGCACCAAAAACATAATCATAATGATCGGGCATAAGGCCAAGTAAACATAACCACCCGTAGCATAAGCGTAATTTTCTTTGAGCATATTGCCCAGTGATGGCGCTGGTGGCTGAATACCTAAGCCAAGATAACTTAATCCCGCCTCTACTAATATAGCCGTAGCAAAATTTGCTGCAGCGATAACCAGGATCGGACCCATAATATTTGGGAGGATATGTCTCAGCACCATTCTCACATCTGATAGCCCTAATACTTTACCACTGGCTACATAAGGTTTCTCTCGTTCTTCTTTGATCTGTCCACGTACCAATCTTGCGACATCCACCCACATTGTCAACCCGACAGCCAGGATAATAACCAAATACCCTTTGCCTAATGAGAGTATGATTGCAAATGCCAACAACAGTGTCGGAATCGACCAACTTGTATTGATGATTATCATAACGACTTGATCAATCCAGCCTCCGTAGTAAGCTCCTATGCTTCCGATAAGCACACCTATAAACAGGGATACAACCACTGCTAACAGCCCTATCGTCAGCGACACCCTAAGACCTAATACCATACGACTCAGAACATCACGACCAAACTTATCACTACCGAGCATATAGAAGATAGAAGCTGTCTCGTATGATCCTGGTCGATTGATTACGGAATTTTGGTAGTGTATCGTTGTCGTCGAACCATCGTATGCCATCGAGTCATACGGATAATACAGCCGTTGATCTTGCTGACCGGATATGATATTGAGCAGTACATCAGATATGTTAGGATTAGATGATTGGTCTTGATAACATACCTGATGGCTGGTTCCAGGAGCACTAAGTGCTAGTTGAACAATCTGACGATTAGCATTATGACTCTTGTCAGGTATGAACAGATAGGCGAGTACGGCAAGCAAGCTTGTAATGGCCAATAGTATAATCGTACTGGATGCCATCCTGTTAGACCTTATATTGCTCAGCCAAGTTTCACGCATCATATCTCTATATCAACTTGGTGTTATCATGATGCCTATCATGATCACGCAGCGTCTTTTTTTCTAAATTCTTATTCATGATTGCGCTGAGATCTAAGTCCATCTGGTTAGCAAGACATGTAATGACGAATAAGATATCACCTAATTCCTCCGCAATATTTTTCATAGCATCAAGCTCATCTTCCTTCTTTTTAAAAGACTGCTCTCCGTACACTCGCGCCATAAGCCGGGATAGCTCTCCTACCTCTTCCATTAATACAATTGTATTAGTCGTCTCTGCGAAATACCTGACCCCATAGGTCTTGATCCACTGATCTACCGTCGCCTGTAATTGTTCTAATGTCATTATTCTCTATTCTTCGAATCAATGATGATGGTCACTGGACCATCATTAGTAAGACTTACTTTCATATCAGCAGCAAATATTCCTTCTTCTACGTGAGCCAGTTCTGATCGGATTGCTGATAGGAAGTTTTGATATAGCTGATTGGCCTTTTCTGGTTTTGCTGCTGATATATAAGATGGTCGATTGCCTTTTTTAGTAGATGCGTACAGTGTGAATTGAGAGATTACTAGAGCTCCTCCACCTATATCTAATACACTCTTGTTCATCTTGCCTTCGTCATCTGTGAAGATTCTCATATTTACGAGCTTCTTTACCAGCCATGAGATATCATCTTCATTATCATCTTGACCCACCCCCAGCAATACCAATAAGCCATCTTTGATGGCGCCAACAATTCTTTTTTGTACCGTTACCTCTGCCTGACTCACCCTCTGTATGACAGCTCTCATAATCCTAATTACTACTGATTTTATGTATTACTAACATATAGAAAAATGAAGATATGTTTACCCCTCGTTATCAGATCCATATCAATCCATGTTTTCCACTTTTAATAACAAGTTTTACGTGGGCACTATACCGTACTTGTTATGATAGCACAAGAGCTACACTCTTATCCACACTTTGCAAAGTTATTAACCTAAGACTCTATACTCTCTTAACGTCTAATATTCCACATTTTGAGTGTTAATTAGATTCCACAAATAACAAATATTTAATATAAGTAATTGATAATCAGATATTTAATATCATTAATGTATGTTAACAAACCTGTGTATTACTGTCTATAAAATTGAATGTAGTTGAGTTCTCCACATATAAACGGCACTAATAATGATGATTTTTATTTTAATTTATTAATAATAAATACAAACAATGTGGACAATCTTGAGATGTTACATGAAGTATGTTTTGATGCTACATTTGAATCATGATCAGAAAAGATGCTGCGGTTTCGGTTTGGCTGATTGTAGGATTAGTCATGGTTTATTTCCAAATCATTATTGGAGGTGTTACAAGGTTGACAGGCTCAGGATTGTCGATCACTAAGTGGGAGATTGTGACTGGGACGTTTCCTCCGTCCAGCGAGAAAGCGTGGAACGAAGAGTTTGATAAATACAAACAGACACCGCAGTACCAAAAGATAAATGAAGGCATGCTGCTTGGAGACCACGTCTTCCAGGGAGGCACGTTTAAGTTTATTTATTTCTGGGAATACTTTCATCGACTGTGGGCAAGGAGTATGGGGTTCGTTTTCATATTTCCGTTTCTGTATTTCTTATTCAGAAAAAAGCTAACCAAAGAGGTCAAAACAGATCTCATGAAAGTGGTAGGACTGGCAGGATTAGCCGCCGTGTTTGGATGGATCATGGTGGCCAGTGGACTTGTAAACAGACCGTGGGTAAATGCGTATAAACTGTCAATCCATCTGTCAATAGGTATTAGTGTTTTCATTATGCTGTGGTGGTCCTTCTTGTCATATCTCAATGGTGGGAGGTCAGGGTTTGTTAGAAGTAAGTTGTCAAGGGCGACAGGGTATTTCATATTATTAGTGTGTTTGCAGATTTTCTTTGGGGGGATCATGAGTGGCATGAAGGCTTCTATGATATATCCAACTTGGCCAGATATAGGAGGAGAGATTATACCAAGTGAAATGTTCCGTAGTAGTAACTGGAACTTAGAGAGTTTTATCAATTATGATTCTGGGTCCTTCACATTTGCGCTTATGCATTTTATTCATCGGGGATTGGCATATATGATAGTAGTGGTGTTTGGTCTTTACTGTTGGCGATATCACAGTCATTTTAATAAACCGGCAGTTCGAAGCTTTTGGATTTTTGGGGGATTAATAGTTGTCCAGATCTTACTCGGGATCATGACACTATTAGGAAGTATTGGACATATTCCCGTATTATGGGGAGTACTGCATCAAGGTGTAGCGGTCTTTGTGTTGTCTGCGTTATTATATCACTATTATCTTGTGAGGTATAAGATTCAGTGATTATAAGTACGTTATCTACTCGTCTGATATATATGATTGATATTAGACGGCATACTTTCCTATTTTTGCGCCTCATTAAAATTAGTCCATGCAGCCATCGATTGTAGAAGAAAACGGCTTTAGCTATGTAGAGACAGGTGGTCATGGTGATTGTCTATTACTTCTGCATGGGTTGTTCGGAGCACTGAGCAATTTTGAGCACTTGATCAATGAGTTTTCTAAGGACTATAATGTTGTAGTTCCTATACTACCGATATATACCCTATCGAGAGATGAGGCTGGACTTACTGGCCTACTGAGATATGTACGTGAGTTTGTAGAACTCAAGGGATATAGCAAGATTCATCTTGTGGGTAATTCTTTGGGTGGACATATTGCTCAGTTGTACGCTTTAGAGAGACCCGAACTTATAGCCAGTATTACGCTTACGGGCAGTTCTGGTTTATTCGAATCCGGTATGGGTGATGGATATCCTAGAAGGGGTGATTACGATTACATCAAGCGAAAGACTGCAGAGACATTTTACGATCCAGAAGTTGCTACTAAAGAATTAGTTGACGAAGTATTCGAAACGGTCAATGATCGGAATAAAGCGATGAGTATCTTGCTGACAGCGAGATCTGCATTGAAGCATAATTTAGAAGATAAAATTCCAACAATAACATGTCCGGCACTTTTGGTGTGGGGCAATCAAGATACCATCACACCTCCGTTCGTGGGAGAGAAATTTGATGCGTTACTACCTAATAGTACGTTGGTATTTATAGATCAATGCGGTCATGCCCCTATGATGGAGGTACCCGTTCAGTTCAACAATGAGCTTAGAACATTTTTGACTGGCATCAGTAATTAACGCAAGCACATTTTTTTCTACCACCTTGCCTGATTATTTTGATGAGATGAGAGCTGTTCACTCAGTTTTAAACAGTTTGGTTACAGGTGTAACCCTATATCTGTATTCATTTAATACCATGAACCATTAATTGGTCATAGTATTTAACGATGTAGTATTTCTAAAATCTTAAGCAGAGATCAATGGATAGTCAAGAAAAATCAGTTAGTGATGATATGTCTGGCGAAAAAATAAGTTC
>CAYPWL010000004.1:34814-79116 GCA_964414425.1 uncultured Saprospiraceae bacterium | reverse complement strand
CAAAGAGAGCAAAAATGAGAGCAGTAGAAGCCAAGGCACCTAAAGTGAAATCAAGTTGCAGAAATTGCTCAGAAAGGAATAAGAGCTAGACTGAATGAGGAAGGTATGTTTGGTACATTATCCGAACCGAGAAAGGTGCTGACTTGGTACTTAAGAAATCAAAATAAGATAGAAGTTAACCTGATCAATATAAGAGATAAAAAAGCAGCTATAATAATACGTATCAGTACTACTGTGATCTCGGGATTAATTGTGTTCCATGATTATATTGATAAGAATGTGGGCAATGGTCATGCGGTATCGCAAATTCTAATATTTGGCTTATTAGTTTGTCCTATCCTACTAATGGGATCAATATTAGTGCGAGAATAGCGCATATATCTGAACCGTCTCGTGATGACATGGTGACAAATATTAATCTGACGGGTCAATTTTATCTTAGGCTTACCTAAACCTCTGATTGTATTGGCTGATCAAATCGGATATCAGAGAGCATCTGGAGATTTATAGTTTTACCAATTCGCAGATATTGGAAATAACAGAGGCCTTAAAGGATTTAGAAACGAGAGATTCAGAGACAACACTGGTTTTTAGAATAATGTTAACCTAAGGGTGAAGCTGGTCAATTGGCAGAATAAATACTTGCCTATGGTTGTAGGAATGAATGTGGGATATGACGTAGGTCGAGTTCGATTAGATGGGGTGGAGTCTGACACGCTACATAGGAGCCAAACTATCGGTCTGTGGATGGATATCTTAGCGACCTTTATTGTTCATTCATATTTCTCGTTTAACGAGGGGCAAAATACGTTGAATCTTAAAGTAGGCTTCATCTTCTAAGTAAAAGAGCACGACTATATGATAATCGTGCTCTTTGGATATCAAGGTTTAAGGCTTGACTTCTTTTTCTAACTCTGCAGCTCGTCGTGCTCGCTGCATAGGATTCTCTCTTGTTGCTCGAGGCTTTTTATTCTTGAAGGCCTCAAATCGTGAAGGTGATCTCCGTGGTGGATAGGCGTTGTCGTCTGTATTGACATCGGCTATCTCTAAGTAAGGATCTAATACGATGCTTTCTACCTCTTTTTTGGTAGGAATCACCTTAGTTATTTTATCTGCATTAAATCTCCATACTTCTACAGGGATTCTGAAATCTTCAGAAGTACCGTCAACATAGTTGAACTGTAGGATGACAGGCATTACTAAGCCACCATTGTTTTCAATAGTGAGTTCGTAGTAATTCATGCCGCTTTCTAACAATTCTTTTTCTGAGGCAGATAGGTTGTTGTAGAACTGCTCATACTCAGCTTCGTCAAGTGCATCAGGTACTAACTCGTCATAAGTTGAGTAAAAATCAATAATCGAAGGATCACTCTCAGAGTAAGTCTCTTGTATCTCATTCTCTCTAAGACGACTGATATTCTGTGGACCGTTGTCACGCATCTCACGAGCTTTATTCTTTTCTTCCACAGGATTACCACTATCTAAGTTGTAGTGCTTGACAGAAGTAAGTGCTTGATCGACATGATCATTAGTGTAGAACCATCCTCTCCAGAACCAATCGAGGTCTACGCCAGAAGCGTCCTCTATAGTTCTGAAGAAATCAGATGGATAAGGATTCTTAAATTTCCAACGATTAGAGTACTCTCTAAATGCATAATCAAATAGCTCTCTACCAACGACGGTCTCTCTTAAGATATTAAGAGCAGTGGCTGGTTTGCCATATGCATTATTACCAAACTGCCAGATGCTTTCTGAGTTAGTCATAATAGGAGAGATCTTAGATTTATCACCACCCATATAATTAGTGATGAGGTTAGCGGGTCCACGTCTATGCGGATAGTTTCTTTCCCAGTGCTGTTGAGTGAGATACTGGACATAGGTATTAAGTCCTTCGTCCATCCATGTCCATTGGCGTTCGTCTGAGTTGACGATCATAGGAAACCAATTATGTCCGACCTCATGAATGATGACACCGATATGACCATACTTCATACGTTTAGTATAAGTATCGTCAGATTCACATCGACCATAGTTAAAACAGATCATGGGATATTCCATACCCATACTTCCATCTATAGAGTACGCTACTGGATATGGATAGTCAAATGTGTAGTGAGAATACCACTTGACAGTATGGGCCACAGCTTTCGTACTAAATTTTTTCCATAGGCAATCGCCTTCTGGCACCCACATAGATGAAGCCATTACGGTTCTGCCATCACTCATCTTAACACCCATAGCATCCCAGATAAACCTTCTTGATGTTGCGAATGCAAAATCTCTAATGTTAGAGGCTTTGAACTTCCAAGTCTGATACTTGTCGGTTCCTTCTTCGGCATTGTCTTGAGCTTCGTCGATAGTCTGAATCATTACAGGCTGCTCGTATTCCTTCATGGCTTGATCAAGTCTATTCCGATGTTCAGCAGAAAGGACTTTGTTAGGATTTTGAAGTTCGCCGGTAGCCGCAACGAGGTGATCTTTAGGGACCGAGATCTCTACTTCATAATCACCGAACTCAAGTGCAAACTCTCCCCGTCCCAAGAACTGTTTGTTTTGCCAGCCTAATACATCGTTGTATTTAGCGAGTCGCGGAAAAAACTGAGCAATGCAGTAAACTCTGTGACCATCAGCAAACTGTTCATATCCAGATCGTCCACCAATCTCACGAGTATTATTAATATTATACCACCACTTGATTTTGAGTGTTGTGGTTCCTCCTTGTCCTCTGACAACTGATCCAAGGTCCACACGCATCATGGTTTTGTTGATAGCGTAGTTCAGGGCATTGCCAGCGCCATCGGTGACCGACTCTATCTTGAATCCACCATCAAAAGTAGGATTGAGTCTGTTGAGCGTTCTGGTAGAAGTAGACTCAGGATTTATGGATTCAGTTCCTATAGCATGACTGTCACTATCCTGGGCACGGACATTCTGATCTAATTGCACCCATAAGTAAGGGAGATCATCAGGTGAGTTATTTGTGTAGTGTATGGTCTCTTCTCCATATAGTCTCTTTTCATCATCTTGAAGTGTAAGAGACATTTGGTAATCAACATCTTGTTGCCAGTATTCATGGCCCGGTGCCCCAGAGGCAGTTCTGTAACTATTAGGTGAGGCTAAGTCATTACCTAATTGCCGGAAGACATTATTATTCGTGTTGTCTTGGGCTGACAGGCTAATGCTTATAAAAGTAAGTAATAGACAAAAAGCGTTATTCATAATCTCCTTTTATATTATCTGTTTGTGAAGACGTGAAGATAAGAATATTGGGGTTTATATGATAGGTTGTATTAACGACAGTGAGACCAATAAAAAAAGTGGTTCCACGTGGAACGGATTGGCTACAGTGTAATCAAACCTTTGTTCTACGTGGAACCACGGATCACCTATGCGAAGGTGTGTAACAGGCCAAGGGGAGTTATAATACCATATCCCACCAAGCTTGTGCGAAGTCTTTATCCAGTTGGATGTTCTTAGACTTTAGCGAAGCCAGTAATTCTGATTGACGTGGTGATAGATATTTGCTCGGATTTTGCTTACTGCCGAGCGCACTATTGATTTTTGTTTGCTGTATAACTGTTAGAGGGATGTATTGATAATCAGTATGACGTAGGTAATATTTGTCCTGACCGTCCTTTCTGTACTTCCCTTCTTTCTTAGTAGGGATTGCGGTATTTACTGCTTGATCAGTAAAGATAGCATCAGCACAACTCACCTTAGAAGCTTGTTCACCGATCTTAGCTAAGTCTGTCTTAGTCTCATCATAAGCGACTTTCACAACTTCTCTACCATGCATGAACCCCGCTTCCGTACTTAGGACACCATCGATTTTGGCGATTTCTCTTTCGCCAGTCCAAAAGCAGTACATGCTCAAAAAGCCTTCTTCACCAGTTGTTTCTAGACCGATCCATTCTTCACTTAACAGTTGCAGATATGTAGGAATAGAGTTGTTCCTTTTTTGTAACACGTCCATCATCGTGTTTACAATTTTAGTCTTAGATCGGAAATTTCCGACTCTCTTTGCGAGATCATTTCCTTCATTGTCTATGATACGCACGACAGGGTTATTCCATGATGGTTCTCCAAACTGTACCAATACCTCTCGATCTTTCCCAGTCTTATTATTAAATATGGCCAGAGGCACAAACTCTGTTTCAATCGCTTCAACCATAAGAGGATGGCTCAGTATGTCTTTACCATACTTTGTGCAGTTAGCGCAACCAGGAACTTCCTGAAATAATAGAAAGATAGGTTTATCAGTAGCTTTACTTTGAGCGATAGCTTGGTCATAATTACGCAGCCACTCAACTTTGCCCAATTCAATTGGATTGTCTGTGCGCTGTGCCGATAAGCTGGCAACCGCAAAAAGAAAAATCATTAATGTCTTCATATCATCCTTGTTTTATTACTTATATAACTGTCAAACCTAAGTGGTTGTCTGGCTGTTCAAGAATTAACATGATCATGCAAGATTCTATTATGCCCGATAGGTGAAAGATCCCTCAGAGTCGGGGGTATGACATGAGAATAGAGTTGTGAAAAAGTGTAATGAAACAAAAAATAATGTCCAGTATCTCTCAAGTCATTGAAAACCGCAGGAGTCGTTTTCCCGATATGTACCAAGATCGCAAGATCGATAAGGAAACCTTACTTACCATTCTCACTGCAGCGAACTATGCGCCGACGCACCGTAAGACTGAGCCTTGGCGCTTTAAGGTTGTTCAGGGCACTCATAAAGAGCGTTTAGGACAATTCCTGGTAGATAAGTATCGTCAGCAAGAAGAGAGCCCAAGTGACTTCAAAGCGAAGAAGATCTTAAGGAAGGCAGAGAAATCCGCAGCTATCATATTAATCACAATGCAACGAGACCCCAAAGAGAGCGTACCCGAATGGGAAGAGATAGCTGCTACAGCAATGGCAGTTCAAAATATGTGGCTCGTCTGTACAGAACTTGGTATCGGGTCTTACTGGAGTACACCACGATATATCTCGGCTATGTCAGAGTTTGTTGATTTGGCAGAAGGGGAGCGATGTCTCGGTCTCTTCTACATGGGATATAGTGATGTAGAGCTGCCTGATTATGACAGAGGCCCTATTGCTGATAAAGTGGAGTGGATCAATTCATAAGATCATAATCAAGAGATGACGAAGGGTGGGGTAGAATGGTTTAATTCGAAAGGCTGGGAGGTATTTCCCTTCCAGCAAAAAGCGTGGGAGCATTATCTATCCGGTTACTCTGGTCTGATTAATGCACCGACAGGTTTTGGTAAGACCTATTCTCTATTGGTTCCTATAATACTTGAGGGACTTGAGGATCCAGCACCTCATAAATCGGGAATCCGTGCTATATGGGTAGCACCAATTAGAGCGCTAACAACAGAGATCAAGTTGACCTGCCAGAAAGCATTAGAAGGTTTAGGTCTCGACTGGCGGGTAGAAGTCAGATCTGGAGATACATCCAGCTCACAGCGCAAGAAGCAACTGGAGAATCCCCCAGAGATCATGATCACCACACCCGAAAGTATCCACGTAATGATGGCTACTAAAGGCTATGAAAAACTCTTTCGGCAGATGAAAGCCATCGTCGTCGATGAGTGGCATGAACTGATGGGCTCTAAGAGAGGTGTTCAAGTGCAACTGGGGATCTCTCGAATTAGAGGTCTCTGTCCAGCTCTTAAAGTGTGGGGCATATCTGCCACGATCCAGAACATAGACGAGGCCTTAGACATCCTCATAGGACCTAACAAGAGCAACGTCTCTCACATCATCATTAAGTCAGGTCTAACTAAGAAGATTGCGGTTGAGTCAATCATACCAGATGAGATCGAGAGATATCCTTGGGCGGGACACCTCGGAATACAATTGCTCGAGAAAGTCGTACCGATTATTCTAAAAAGCTCGTCGACGATCATCTTCACGAATACAAGATCACAATGTGAGATATGGTATCAGAGGCTATTAGATGTCCACTCCGACTTTGCAGGAGTGATGGCGATGCATCATGGATCCATCGGCCGAGATATCCGAGAGTGGGTAGAGGAGGCTCTTCACGAAGGACGACTGAAAGCGGTTGTTAGCACGAGCAGCTTGGACTTAGGAGTGGATTTTAGGCCGGTGGAGACCATTATCCAGGTAGGTAGCCCTAAGGGGGTTTCTCGATTTGTGCAGCGGGCAGGGAGAAGTGGGCACCAACCTTTGGCGGTCAGCAAGATCTACTTTGTACCAACGCATACGCTAGAGTTGATTGAAGGTGCAGCGCTAAGAAGTGCAATCAGTCGGGGTATACAAGAGCCCAGGATACCCTTCATCCGATCATGGGATGTCTTGATACAATATCTGATGACCTTGGCAGTTTCTGAAGGCTTCCTACCGTCACTGATCTTCCAAGAAATCAAAAACACCCACTGCTACGCATCCATCAATGAATCCGAATGGCAATGGATATTACAATTCCTGCTCCATGGAGGCTCGTCACTGGGGGCATATGATGAATACCAAAAGATAGAAGTGATTAATGGCCTCTATAAGGTGACGAACAGGCGCATTGCGAGGATGCATAAACTATCTATAGGTACGATCGTCAGCGCAGCCTCACTCAGTGTGGCATTTCAGCGAGGCAAGCGCATAGGCAGTATTGAGGAGTGGTTTATTGCTAATATCAAACCAGGGGATGCGTTTTGGTTTGCAGGTCAAGCGCTGGAGTTTATACGTGTCAAAGACATGACGGTACAAGTCAAGCGATCCAAAAAGAAGAAGGCCAAGGTGCCCTCTTGGGGAGGAGGACGTATGCCATTGTCATCGATGTTATCTGAGATGATTCAAAATAAGATACATGGCTATGCAGAGGGACAGATAGATGAGATGGAGACGGAACTGCTTAGCCCACTCTTCGATTTACAAGCTGCTAAGTCGATCTTGCCTCGTAAGCATCAATTCCTCATCGAGTATATTCAGTCAAAGGATGGTTATCACTTGATGATGTATCCATTTGAGGGTAGAGCGGTACATGAAGGGATGGCAGCTTTATTAGCGAAGCGCATAGCAGATAAGTATAGTATTACCTTCTCTATTGCGATGAACGACTATGGCTTTGAGTTATTAACAGATCAGGAGATAGACCTTGGAATCATCAGCAAGGATCTGTTTAGTACCCAACAGCTCGTAGAGGATATCCAAGGGAGTCTGAACTCGGTTGAGATGGCTCGCCGGCGATTTAGGGATATTGCCAAGATATCTGGATTGATCTTCCAGGGCTTTCCAGGCAAAGCGAAGAAACAAAGACATCTGCAATCATCGTCGTCACTGCTATTTGATGTGTTTAAAACTTATGAACCCGATAATCTACTCTTTCAGCAGACTTATGAGGAAGTACTCACTTTTCAGCTTGAAGAAACACGCCTTAGGATGGCCTTATCACGAGTACAGGAACAAGAACTTACCATCACCCAACCCCAGGGTTATACACCCTTTTCTTTTCCGATTATCGTAGATCGCCTTAATCGAGAGCGACTATCCTCAGAGAGCATGGCAGATCGTGTTAAGCGAATGATCGCTCAAGGATGATCAGATTATAAGTACTGTGCACTAAAGGTATCTCCTTGGCCGATATCACCAGTCTCAAGACCCTTACGCAGCCACCTCATACGTTGCTCTGAGGTCCCGTGGGTGAAGTTTTCGGGTACGATGTATCCTTGAGATTGCTTCTGGATATTATCATCTCCGATTGCTTCTGCGGCACGCATAGCTTCTTCTATATCACCTCTCTCGAGGATGTTGTTCGCTTTATGAGCGTGATGTGCCCAGACCCCTGATAAGAAGTCTGCCTGTAGTTCTAAGCGCACAGAGAGATCATTTTGTGCTTCTTGGCTGATTCTACCGCGCTGAGCATCGATCTGACGTGTGATGCCCAAAAGGTTTTGGACATGGTGAGCGACTTCATGAGCTACGACATATGCCATGGCAAAGTCTCCACCGGCACCAAATCGCTGACTCAATTGATTGTAAAACGAGAGGTCTATATAGATTTTCTGATCGGCTGGACAGTAAAACGGCCCTGTTGCAGATCTTCCTACTCCACAAGCACTTTGGGTAGCATCTGTGAAGAGCACAAGTGTTGCTTCTTGATAATTACGTTGAAGTTGATTTCTAAAAATTCCGTGCCATACGTCTTCGGTCTCTTTCAGTGTTACACCCACTAATTCGGCAAGGGCTTCTTCTTGAGCATTACCTTGGTAGGGTTGGTTGTTATTAGTTGGAGTAGGGATACTCTGACCAGCACCACCTCCACTCTGTACAAGTGTACCCAATATATCTGAGGCATCACCACCCATAAGAAGTGTGAGCACCAGCAAAAGAACTGTCCCGATACCAATACCACCACCGATTTTTCGCATTCCTCCACCACCTCTTTGTCCACGGCGGTCTTCAATATTTCTACTTTGTTCGCGTCCTTGATATCTCATTATTGTTGGATTAGTCTATCTGTTTTGAGTTCGATGGCTGATGATACTATTACTGTATAAAGTTATGAATCATTTAGCAAGTTCCCAGTAATGCTTCAATCTGCTGTGATTAGATCAATAGAGAGAATAAAATAATGTTACTTTCCAAAAAATTGACCATGAAGGAATATAAAGTCGAGGCACGTACGTATTATTCTAAGCCTTCTTTTAAACCAGATAGAAATCATATCGTAAAATCTTCGTCTGAAGAAATTCAAGAGATCATTGATCAATATGTCTCTGACGGATGGCAGTTGATGTCAACAGATGCTACCTCATTCGGTGTAGCGGTGTATATCTACCTATATTTTGAACGAGAGAGATGATATTTAAAGCGGGTTAATTATGTTGCGCTCATGGGGCGGAATTTCGTGCCTGTCACGCCTCAAGCGTGATCAAAACAGCAGAAGACACTTCTGTGTATGAAGTTGATATATTAATGATGTCGAGCACTTCGTAACCGCTCCTCACTTTGTTCCGGGGCGACACTACGTGTTCAAAAAGCCACGAGACACTTCTGTGTCTCGAACAGCTTTTTTCACCCGAAAGGGTGATTGGATTGTAAGTATCACCTATGTATACTTGCCGGGAAATACAAGTATATTGTTATCTACCTTACCTAAAATACGAATGGATACTAAGCGCATCTCCATAATTGATGATATAGCAGATATACGCAATAGCGTAAGCAAGTTTATTTCTTTTCATCAGGAATTTGAAGTTAAGGAGGGCTTTGATTCAATAGAGTCTTTTCTGCATCATCTAAGTATAGAGCCTGATTATAAAGTTGATATTCTGCTACTTGATGTAGGATTACCAGGGATGTCCGGAATAGAGGGGATATCACATATAATTAGGGATATCCCAGATATAGATATCATTATGCTCACGACTTATGAGGAAGAAGAAGTAATACTCAAAGCGCTGTGCTCAGGAGCCTGCTCATACATCTCTAAGAAGGCGTCTTTAAAGCAGATTGTCGAGGCCATAAGGATTGTGGCCAAAGGAGGCTCTTATATGTCTCCATCTATAGCTAGAGAAATAGTGAACCATCTATTGGGAGGTACAAAGCCAATGGCTCAAAATTCACTTTCCGAGCGACAGAATCAGATACTTAAGGGGCTTTCTGAAGGAAAGAGCTATAAACATATCTCCGAAGAATTGTTCGTGTCCGTAGAAACAGTGCGTAGTCATATTAAAAAACTGTATCGACACCTTCAGGTAAATAATAAGGCTGAAGCAATAGCCATGTATCTCCAAGGAAAGATTAAGTAAATTCCATCTTAGGCCAAATCTCCCTTTTTAATAACAACGGGAATTTAGCTATACTGCGTATCAAAGCATTGATCAACTACATGTTCCGCCGAACCGTCATAGCAATACTATTAATAAGTTGGGCTTTGCAAGCCTTTACTCAAGGCGTCATCAAACCGAAATTTGGAGCAATCAATTCTATAGATGGCCTCTCCCATAACTCGGTTAACGATCAGATGGTCGATGAACGAGGTTTTCTATGGATAGCCACAATGGATGGCCTCAATAGATACGATGGGAGTAGATTCGAGTTATTTAGACACGTCCTTGGAGACAGTACGAGTCTCCCTAATAATACGGTTTGGACAATTGAAAATGGTCGAGATAACGATATTTTAATAGGTACAGCATCTGGACTTTGCAGATATTCTTATGCTACCAACCAGTTTGAAAGAATAGCACAAATAGAAGAAAACATTATTGTCAGAAATATATGTGTAGATAACAACGATCAGATCTGGGTAGGACCGAGCAACCATGATCTATTAAGAATAGATCATTTCTACGATGGACAAGCCGCGATTCAGACCTTCCCAGAGATTACCTTCCAGGGTACAAATAGTCAGATTGTTCAGGACCATTCGGACAGTAATAGAGTATGGTTTTCTCGGCGTGGAGGCATATTGTCCTATGATCTTGAAAATCAAGAAATCACCGACTGGACAGTGCACATCCAACATGAAGATTTTAACAGCTCCATTATCTCAGTTCTTGTCCAAGATAGCTTGGGTCGACTATGGATAGGAACTAACGCTATTGGCTTATTCAGATTTGATCCTACATCCCTTGAGACGGTTCAGTATTTGCCTGATGACAAGACACCTTACGCTATCGGATCAAGTGGTGTTTTTGACTTGCTTATAGACCAACAAGGTCGCCTATGGGCTTCTTCTTTTGGGGATGGCCTAAGCATCATGACAGATATGGAGAAGGGTATTTTTGTAAGCTTTAAAAAGAAGGATTCGGAAAAGTATGTCTTGAAAAATAATACCCTTACGAATCTATTTAATGACAAAGATGGCCGTATCTGGATAGGTACGCATGGTTCGGGCATCCAGTATTATGATCCTGATTTGGTGCCTTTTGACTTATATCGAGAGAGTGAAATTAACCCCCAATCTCTAACGGGTAACAACATCACTTCTATCTATGAAGACGATGAGGGCAATACTTGGGTCGGAACGAGACAAAGGGGAATCAATAAAATAAAATGGAATGGGTCACAAATTGAAACATTACAAACCTATACTGCCGATGAACGTGATCCCAAGAGTCTCAACATTAATTCCACTAATAGCTATACCGAAAGCGAACAATTAGGATTAGTAATTGGGAATCGCTTAGGAGGTATCAACATATATGAAAAAGAAAATGATGAGTTTAGGGACTACTTTGTCCATCCCGGCGATGCCGATGTCTTAAAACCTTATCACGTCAATGACATGTGGACCACTACAGAAGATGATATCTGGCTAGCAACGGCCATTGGCATTTATCTATGGGATAGTGAAGCACAAGAACTGATCAACTATAACCAAGCTCATCCAGAACTGATGTCGCTCAATGACGTATACTGTAGGTTCGTCGTAGAAAGAGCAGGAGTCTTATGGATAGGAGCATCTAATGTAGGCCTCTGGTCATGGGATATACAGGAGAATAAGCTTCGGAAGTATGACACCTCCAGTCCAGCTGGCTCAGGGCTCAATACTAACAATCTCTTATGTTACCACTTTGATAAGCACAATAAACTCTGGATAGGTACCTGGGAGGGGGGGTTAAATGTCATGGACTTATCAACTAAGCAGTTTGACTATTATACAGAAGAGGATGGGCTCAGTAATAGTGTGGTCTATAGCATACAAGAGGATGACGAAGAGCTTCTTTGGCTTAGCACTAATAATGGCATCATCCGGTTTGATCCAGAAACTGAGACATTCAACTCATTCGGGATAAAAGATGGCTTGCAAGGAGAAGAATACAATGCTAGTGCTGGCTATAGAAGTAATAGTACAGGCCGCATCCTTTTTGGTGGGATGAATGGGCTCAATCAGTTTGACCCATCACAGATCAAGTTGGATACCATCATACCCGACATATATATCACCCATCTATTATTATATGAAACCGATAGAGAGCATCCCATAGATTTGACACAAAAGCCCAATAAGAAAGAGATTATCTTCTCTCACAGAACATATCTATTAGAGTGTGCTTTCGGTGCGCCAAAATTACCGACCAGCAATAATGTTCGGTTTGCATACCGGGTCAAAGGATTGAGTGACAAGTGGATAGACCTCGGTCAGCGTAAAGAGTTCTCCCTGACTAACCTGGCCGTAGGCTCATATACTTTAGAGATAAGAGCAGGACTTGATGGTGGTAGATGGAACCAGAATATAAAATCTATCGCCATCCAATCTTTGCCACCATGGTGGCGCACTTGGTGGGCCTACCTCTTATACATCGCCATGATATCTTTTATATTATATCTTATATATAAAAGCAGGGTCTCTCAGCTTATCAGATATCAAAAACTACGTACTCAGATCTCTAGTGACCTCCATGATGATGTGGGGACCATATTGTCAGCGATGGCTTTTCAAACTGAAATATTAGAACTAGAGCAAGACCCAAGTGAAAAGGTAAAATTCAAGAAAATCACGGATATGAGTAGACTCGCATTAGAACGCATGCGAGATACTGTATGGGCGATTGACTCCAGAAAAGACAATGTAGAAAGCTTGGTGGATCGCATGGAGGATTTTCTCTTTGATGCTTCTGGTAACCAAGAGATTTCATTTGATTTCAACAAAAATATCCTAAGTAAGGACTTAAAAATTCGTCCGGATGTCAGGCAGACGATCTACCTCGTATTCAAGGAGGCTGTCACCAATGCCTTAAAACATAGTAACGGCGATCTTATAACTATCAACCTTGAATTACAAGGCAAAGGGTTTCATCTGAGCGTAAAAGATAATGGAGAAGTAGATCCTTCATCTATCAAGAAGTCTGGCTTGGGCCTTGAAAATATGAGAGCCAGAGCAGAAAAGGTTGGAGCGAGCTTTGTTATCGGACATGATCACGGCTTTACAGTGGAGATGAGCAAGGCGTAAATCAGCCAAGAGGTCGAGAGACCTTTGGAACGGTTGGTTTTCCATTCCTGATGGAACATCTGATATTAAGAGAGCTTTGAATCTTCTCGTAATCATTGCATGCTTGTTTTGAGGTGAAGGTCTCATGACCTCTCACCGAAGAAAATTAAAATCCAAAGAAGACTCCTTCACCACAAATATGAATGCCATCCTTGAGGAGGGAGTAAGGGAGGTGATATAAATGAACGGTTTCTGCACACCACAATGATCTGTTTCGGACTTAGTTCCACTCGATAGCCGCTCCTCAGATTGTCTTTTTGCATCCTAACGACAGATAGACTTTCCAGTACGCCCGCTAAAGCGGGCTACCAGAGGAAGGCAAGATTCGCTATGACAAAGACCTCGCAGATCTTTGGTCCTGCTGTGCACGACTCTTCTTCGCTCATTTTTGATCACAATGTGATAGAGTTGCGCTCATGAGGCGACACGTCAGCGCGTGTCACGCCTCGGGCGTGATCAAAACAGCAGAAGACATTAATGTTCATGAGGGATAACACTCCGTAATCGCTCCTCACTTTGTTCCGGGGTGATACTTCGCGTTCAAAACAGCAGAAGACACTTCTGTGTCTTCAACACTGTTTTTCACCCTGTAGGGTGATTGTGGGGGTGAAAATGGAGAGTCATCTTTGAGGTATAGTATAATGCTAACATCAAGGAATAACTATGCAACAAATCACAAATCGCGAACGAGAAGTACTCTATCTCATCGCTCATGAGCACTCATCTAAGGAGATTGCCAATCGGCTCTATGTGAGCTATGAAACAGTTAACACACATCGTAAAAACATTATGTCCAAACTGGCAGTAAAGAACACAGCGGGTATGATCAGAGTAGCTTTTGAAAGAGAGATACTTACTATTACATCTTTATCATGGACAGCATAAAACAGAATAGTTATTACGTATTAAGACACCGCATCAACACATCACAAAATACTCTCTGAAAAAATAGAGGGTGTCTATATACTCACATAAATACAATGCAAAATCCCGCACATAAATTAGAAAGAGTACTCCTCATTATCAAGCTAATAGCCAAACATGAGTTAGGGCTAATGTCAGGAGTTAGGTTATTGATGCCACTCGCACCACTAAAAAATAGAATTATGAATCAACATATATTGCGTATATCATCTATCATCATATTACTATTACTTGCACCATATCTATATGGACAACAGACAACTACTTGGCAAGGCACTATAAGTGATACGGAATGGCATGAAGAGACCTTTTGGTCCAACGGCGTCCCAGATCTCAACACAGTAGCCATCATCGATAATGACGGCACTGTGGTAAATAATCAGAATGCTGAAGCAGCAGGCATTATCATAAATGGATCAGGAGGTATACTCAATATCAATGCTGGACTCCTGGTCGATGTACAAGCGGCTTCTCCTAATCCCACTATAGGCATCGATATGTCAGCATTTGTGAGTTTTATCAATGTTGGTGAGGCAGGTATGCTCATGGTTGAAAACGCCGCATCAATTGGTATCAACTCATTGGGAGAGATATCTAATGATGGCCAAATCCCAAAAAAGCGACTGCGGTATAGGGATAAGCAATGGCACCAGTTCTAACGGACGACTTGAGAACCGTGGTAAGATACAGATCACTTATGCCTCACAAAACGCTATAGCGGCTAGTATGGGCACATTTATCAACGAGTATTGTGGTGTTATTAACGCAAGTAATTCTTGAGAGACTCAACATAGGAGAATTCGACAAGCAGAGTCTCAAGAACACGATAACTTTAACCAAATGAGATTTAGTCGGTGCAACAGTAGTAATGATCAGGTCGTAGCAAAAAGCTTGACAACCTGTGTTATTTATATATTAAAATTTAATATACGTGAAACATCACTGCACGATATACCTTATATTTATTGTAGATTCATCTAATCAACAACCTGAGGTGATTGGATCTTAGAACCTTAATTTTTTTGAATCCATCATTCAAGAAAAGTGAGGGAGCCATTGGCTCCCTCTTTTTTTATATGGACCTATGGTAGACTCTGTCCTCTTTTTTCATTTTGAATGAGGTACGATTGAAAAATCTTCATAGTCTGTAGCACTAGTCATGTTTATGATAAAGGAGTGTTGAGCTTTGAATGCCTTTTACATATAAACTTGCTGAGACCTTCAGTCTCTGAGTAATTTCTTCAGTTATGAGTCTCCTGTTTAGGAGACATCGCTACTAACCTGTCTGCATTTGGCGAGATAGAAAGAAAGTGTATAAATTCATCACCCTGAGATTCTTCCAGTCAAGGCAACTGTACAGCCCGTAGTAAAATATTCAATTCTCAGGGCGAACAGATCGATAAAATCACATGGACTAAAAACTGATTATCAATTACTTATGTTTAAAATATAGCTTAAAAATGAGGTTCAATTCTCGGTGGATTCTCAGCTCTGAAATCACCCTCTTGAACGCAACCAGGCCTTAAATGGCTCAAAATCGATGCTCATCGGTATGGCGGACTTTTCTTTCTCTGATAAGACAGCAAGTCGTTGAGGAACTTCAATTTTTCCGAGTATCGGTTCCATCACGGGTAGAAATTTAGCTGGATGGGCAGTCTCAAGGATCACCGTTTTTTGATCAGCATGATCTTGAGCGTATTCTTGGGCGGCGAGATAACCTACGGCTCCATGAGGATCAATGATATAATCGTATTGGTCATGTACATCTTTCACCGCCGCACAAGTCTCTTCGTCAGTATATCGATAACCGACGATGACCTCTTTGACAGATGACCAGTTATGGTCAAATAGGTTTTCGATTCGGCGGAAGTTAGATGGGTTTCCTACATCCATTGCATTAGAAACGGTTTGCACAGATTGTACTGGATCATATGAACCGCTACTGAGATATCTTGGCACCACATCATTGACATTAGTGGCGGCGATGAGCTTGTTGATCGGTAGACCCATGCGCATAGCAAGGAGGCCCGCTGTAAGATTACCAAAGTTACCGGATGGGATGCAGAAGTTAACAGCAGTGTCGCCATCCATCACCTCCTTGTATCCCTCGAAGTAGTAGAACGACTGCGGAATTAATCTTGCGATATTGATAGAGTTGGCGGAACTTAAGAGATATTGATCATTGATCTGCTGATCTAAAAAAGCCTGCTTAACCAGCGCTTGACAATCGTCAAAAGTCCCGCCCACCTCAAGTGCAGTAATGTTTTGACCGAGCGTGGTAAGTTGTTTTTCTTGGAGTGGACTTACTTTTCCTTTGGGATATAGGATGATGACTTCTACGCCTTCTACCCCTAAGTAGCCAGCAGCTACAGCACCACCAGTATCTCCGCTCGTTGCTACGAGGATGGTAAGTGTACGATTTTCGCCAGCCACTAGTCGTCCCATAACATTGGCCATGAAGCGAGCACCAAAATCCTTGAATGCCAATGATGGACCATGCCAAAGCTCCTGAATGGATAGATGATCAGTCAATGGGACAACGGGTGCTGTAAAATTGATAGCTTCAATAGCGATATCTGCGATTTCTGCATCAGAGAAGTCTTCATCCAAAAACTGTCTACTTGCCTCATATGCAATATCTTGTAGAGACATTTTGTCCAGATAGCTAAAGAAGTTTTTGCTGAGCGGTTTGATTTGCTCAGGCATATAGAGACCATTATCGGGTGGGAGACTCTGTAACACTGCCGTCTTTAAGTCAACAGATCGTTCTTTATTTTTAGTGCTATAATACTTCATAGTGGTCGTATAAGAAGGATAGTTATGGGAGGGCAGAGGGCCCCTTTACATTTTATAAGCTCCGGTATTATTAATAGGAGAGATATAGGCTCTTGTGTGTATAGATTTTTGCTCTAAGTATTGGGTGATTGCCTCTACTGCATTTTCGGCAACAAGTGTATTCTGCGCAAATCCAAACATGCTGGGCCCTGCACCACTAATCGTATAATTCATCGCCCCATGTTTCATCGCGATATCTTGCAGATCATAGAAGTGTGGTATCAGTTGTGCTCGCTGCGGTTCTATAACCTCGTCCTTGAGACTGCGTTTCATGAGCTCCAAATCAGAAGTGTAAAGACTGGCTACGAACGAAGCTATATTTCCAGTCTGGCTAATCAACTGGCTGAGCTGTACCTGATCGCTCAATACGGCACGAGCATCTTTAGTAAGGATCTCTATGTCAGGATAAATGAGGAATACACTTAATCCACGAGGGGTCGGTAACTTAACGAAATCATACGTGGCATTGTCTCGGATAAGGACGATTCCGCCCAAGAGCGAAGGGATAACATTGTCTCCATGTATGGCGCCATCAGCAGCACTTTCTCCTATTACTGCATATTTGGCAAGTGCACGTTTCTCAAGAGGACGCCCTAAGAGCTCATTGACTGCCAGTACTCCAGCGGCCGCACTGGCTGCACTAGACCCCATACCACTACCGAAAGGCATTTTTTTATAGATTTCCAACTCTATTCCTTCATCTTGGAGCCCGAGGTCTTCTAGCATTTTAAGGGCACCATAGCTAGCGGTATTCTTGTCTGCCTCTAATGGAAGCTTCTTTTTAGTGCCATTGATTTTTGTGATGCGCAGTCCTGGAGTCTCGCTTTGTCTTGCGATGATTTCATCTCCTGGGCGATCGATTGCAAATCCCAGGATATCATACCCGATAGCAACATTAGCTACTGTAGCTGGCGCAAAAACTCGAACTGCTTGCTGTCTCTTTCCCATTCGTCAATGTATCGATGGACGAAGTTAAGGATAAATGCTACGATCTTGATTCAAAATATCTAAGTCCCAACGGTGTAATCATAAAAAACCCAGACCTAAGCAATAGGTCCGGGTCCTCTCATCTAATTCTGAGATTGGTTAAGTTATCCTAATCTGGATGCCACGGCATCCCAGTTGATTACGTTAAAGAAATTGCTGATATAGTCGCCTCTTTTATTTTGGTAGTTCAGGTAGTATGCATGTTCCCATACATCTATACCGAGTAGGGGAGTTCCTGTTTTCTCGACGATATTACTCATCAGAGGATTATCCTGATTGGGTGTTGACGTCACGAATAATTTGTCATCGGCACCCTTACATAGCCAAGCCCAACCTGATCCAAATCTTGTTCCAGCTGCCTTGGAAAACTCACTTTTGAATGTGTCAAAATCTCCAAATGCTCCGTTGATTGCATCAGCTAGGTCACCAGATGGAGCACCTCCACCATTAGGAGACATGATACTCCAAAACAAAGAGTGATTATAGTGCCCACCACCATTATTGCGCAGTCCAGTATCATCAGCTGAGATACCAGCCATCACATCATCTAATCCTTTGCCGCTAAACATCGTTCCTTCGAGAGCTGCATTAAACTTGCGTACATATCCTGCATGATGACGATCATGGTGTATCTCCATAGTCTGAGCATCAATATTTGGTTCAAGCGCATTGAATGCAAATCCAAGTGCAGGCACGGTAAATAAGCCTGATGGCTGCTCAGCTGAAGCTTCTGCAGATTTCTGTTCCTTTTTAGGTGTGTCACATGATTGAATCAGCGGGCTTATAGCCGTACCGGCAAATAAGATAGAGCTAGCTTTGACGAAGGTTCTTTTTTTCATGTTTCGTTGGTTATATCATTATATCTTGAAAGTAATAACAAATACAATACTGCAAGTGTAATGCTCAGATTATTATTCATCAGCGTCGTGGTCCAATTTTTTATCTGTTACCTAAGCAGTAATGTTGTGGGCCAAGTAAACGTAACCGCAAAAGAGAAAGTTTATATACATACTGATCGAGTGAAGTATGGCGCTGGGGAAACTATATTTTTTAGCGCATATCATTATGATCAGGGTATTGATGCTAATGCAGGACTGAGCCGCGTACTGTATGTAGAACTTATCAATGAAGCAGGAGAGCAAATCGAGTTTCAATGGCTTAAGATATACAATGGACGGGCTGTTGGTTCAATGGATATTAGTTATCAATTGGAGAGCCAAGTTGTTACCCTCAGGGCATACACTAAGTATATGCGCAACTATGACGAGGCATTCTTTTTTAGAAGGCAGATTAAGGTAGTCGGACTCGGCGGAGCTGCTCCTGAGCCGCGTCAATCACAAGATATCAGCGTACAGGCTTTTCCGGAAGGGGGAGAACTAATCAATGACATAGCCTCGATCGTCGGAGTAAAAATGGTAAAAGGAGGCAAGGGCATATCTGGTGTGCTGGAGCTCCTGAAAAACGACAAGTCGATAGATGAGGTAGAAACTAATGAGCATGGATTTGGTCGCTTCGTTATTAAACCAGAGGCAGGATCTAATTACTCCTTGATCTATAATGATCAACCATATGAGTTGCCAGAGGCAAAACAAGATGGGGTGAATATTAGAGTTCGTACTACGACCGAGCTGTTTACCATATTCTTTAATGCTAAAGACATACCTAATCTTGCAGAATATTCTTCATTGATCATCGCAGAAGGACAGGTACTACAATATGCAAAGTTGGAGAGTGCGATCCTCAAACTATCCAAAGCCACCCTCCCAACTGGACTTGTTACGGTTGCCATCCTGGACCCAGACGATCGGCCGATTTGTGAGCGCCTGTTATTTAATCACTTTGGTATAGAGAACCAATCTATTGCAACGAGCGATCCTGTTCCAGCACCATCGACAAGATCACTTGTCAAGATTCCTATAGACGTAAGGGATATCGAGGGAAACCCTATCGCAGCGTCTCTCTCTGCGGCGGTTGTAGATCATAATTATCACATAGATCAATCAGGGATAGCAGCTAACTTCTTGCTACAATCCGAAATCAAGGGAAGGATAGAAAATCCTGATCAATACCTAATAGCCAATGATAAAGAAACAATCGAAAAAACAGACTTGCTGCTCTTGACACAGGGTTGGAGGCGATACAATTGGTCCAGTGCTGGGAGCCCTCAATATGACAAGGAACGAGGCATCAGTCTAAGAGGTAGAACTGTAAAGCCGAAGAAGGTTACAGAAGGGGTGAAGACATATGGGAGCCTATCAATCTTGGACGAGAACTTTGACATTCTGCAAATAGAAACTGACGATCAGGGATATTTTGAAGTAGGAGATATAGATCGGTTTGGTATAGCGCCACTGTTCTTTCAAGTAGGAACGAAGAAGCCCAAAGACGCCAATACGTTCGGTGGCGCAGCGAGAGGTAACACCAATGTTGATTTACTGTTGGATAAACCGACATCACATGCGATCACGGATTATGAGATAGACTACCTACATAGTACACCTGATAATCTCTCAGGGACAGAAGATCTTGATTATAGTGTTGATGCCTTGGCAGATGACGAGTTCTATGTAGATGAAGGACTATTACTGGACGAAGTCACCATAAAGGCAAAAAAGGTAGATGAGTGGGTGGATTACTATGATGATGTGATCTCCTATAGTCCTACGGGCAATCGGATATTTACTGATAATATCGCGTCTATAGGGGTTTATAGAGACATCTATGATATCCTAAGAGGGAGAGTCGCTGGTATTGAGATTGTAAGAAGTTCCTCGGGTCAGAGTCGTAGGGATGTTATAGTTAGAGGATCTTCATCTGGCCTCAGTGGAGCTACTTCTGGCAATAATGCAGCGGGCTTTTTACTTAATGGTAGTTTAGTATCTGCGGCAACAGCAGAGTCTATTAGTCCTATAGATATCGCATTCATCGATGTGATTAAGGGCTTAAATCAAGTTACTCAATTTGGATCTGTAGGTAGTGCTGGTATCATCGCCATATATCTCAAGCCACCGGGGGCTCGGTCTAATTCGCGGACCTCAAACAATGGCACTAAAAAAGATAACGGCATATCTATCGATTATCAAGGGTATAGTGGCGCTAAGGAGTTTTATAAGACAAACTACGGTGCTGATGGAAGCTATGAGCAAACGAAACTGAGGAGAACCATACATTGGGAGCCACTACTTCAAACCTATCAGGATGGATCTGTAGAGTTACAATTCTACACGGCAGATTATATCGGTACCTATCATATAGATATACAGGGTATAAGTGAGGATGGCACCCCGATGAGCCATCGTACATCATTTACAGTGAGATGAGAGGTGGAGTTCGTCCCTCTTTGGATGGAGTGGCAAAAACGTTTATTTTAGGAAGACAAGAATGAAACATCGGAGATATGTATAACACCCTAAATCAGTGGCTTTTTCTAATTCTCCTGTGTTGTAGTTCATTTCTATTCTTAGAGGCACAGCCACAGTTGTTTCAGCAAGAGAAACTATATCTGCATACGGATCGGGTAAAATATGGTGCAGGTGAGACTGTGTACTTCAGTGCGTATCATTATGACCCGGTTGGTCATACAGTACCAGTGTCGAGTGAAGTGCTATATGTAGAACTCATTGATAGTCGAGGAGATCTAATCGCAGACCAAAGAATCAAGCTTGTGGGTGGTCGAGCTTCTGGCTCGATAGACATTGATTATCAGCTGAGCAGTCAGATGATCACCATGAGGGCTTACACTAACTTCATGCGTAACTTTGATGAAGCGGACTTCTATCGTAAGAGTATTGAGGTAGTCGGAGAAGACCAAGGGATAGCAGCTGATGCAACAAAAGAAGAACTGTTATTACAGGCATTTCCCGAGGGAGGAGTCATGCTGAGTGATGTTGTCTCGGTCGTTGGGATCAAGCTCCAGAGAGGGAATATAGGTATAGAAGGGGAGGTAGAATTCTTTCAAGATGGTGAGAGCGTAGACTATTATGAGACTAATGAATATGGCTTTGGTAAGATCGTATTTGCTCCAGAGCAAGGCTCGACCTATACCCTGCAATATGAGGACCTTAGTTACACTCTGCCAACATCACAGAGCCAAGGAGTTGCGATGCGCACTCGGACCACAGAAGAATTAATTGTCGTATCAATTGATGAAAAAGGGGTCCCTGATATTACAGAATACTCCGCCCTTATTATCAGTGACAACCAGGTCATCTACCATGAGAATCTGACGGGGCCAATACTTAAATTGGTAAAGGAAAAACTCCCTACGGGACTCATCACTATAGCGATACTTACCCCTGATAATCGCCCTGTATGCGAGCGCCTTTTATTTAATCACTATGATATCGACAGCGAGTTTGTGGATATAGGAGAGCCCTCTCCCGAACCTGGAACCAGGACCTTAGTTGACATTCCGATTGATGTATATAATATTGATGGCGATCCTCTTGCGGCTTCATTGTCTGCGGCAGTAGTAGATAAAAGATATTATGCTGAGACACAGGGTATCAGAAGTCAATGGCTGTTGTCATCTGAGATCAAAGGATATATCCAAGATCCTGATCAATACCTTGTGGAGACCAGTGAAGAAGTAATTGATAAGACTGACTTATTGCTACTCACTCATGGCTGGCGATCGTATGACTGGGATAAATCGATCTCTCTTGGTTTTCCTAAAGAACAAGAGCTCCCATTCGGTGGGCGAGTCGTAAAGCCCAAAAGTGTGAATGAAGGGCTTAAGACATATGGTAGTGTGTCAATTCTGGATGACAACTTTGACATCCTGCCCATAGAGACAGATGAACAAGGAAACTTCTCCCTCAACGATTTAGGGCGGTCAGGCACGCTACCCCTGTTTTTTCAGATGGGCACTAAGAAGCCTAGGGATGACCAGAAAATAGGAGGTTCGGCCAAAGGAAATACTGACGTCGAAATATTATTAGATCAGCCAGACATCCACCCGATTTCCGAAGAGGATATAATGCCTCAATTTAGTCATCAGAATGCTGCCACCCAAAAACCGAGTTATCAGGTTGATGCTGTATCGGGTGACGACTTTTATGTAGATGAGGGACTATTGATCGATGAGGTAACTATCGAGGCCAAGAAGCTTGATCAGTGGGTAGAGTACTATGATGATGTTATAGACTATAGTCCAGGGGGTAGCTCCAGAATATTTACTGATAATATTGCCTCAATTGGAGGGTATGATGACATATATGATATCCTGAGGGGCAGAGCTACAGGAATCGAAATTACATTTAGTTACTCTGGTCAAAGTAGGCATGACGTTGTCATCAGGGGCTTTTCTACTGGCCTTATAGCGGCTACATCTGAAAATAATGCCGCAAGATTTCTGCTTAACGGAAGTAAAGTTTCTGCTCCAACTATTGAAGCTATTAATCCCATCGACATCGCATTCGTGGATGTTATAAAAGGACTGAGTGAATTAGCCCAATATGGCGAATATGGCAGTGCTGGTATCATCGCTGTCTATCTCAAACCACCAGGAGCAAGATCTTCTAGCAGGACATCTACGGGTAAGAAAAAGACGACAGGAGTATATGTAGACTATCAAGCGTATAGCTCGGCAAAAGAGTTTTATAAGGTAAATTATGGCGCAGATGGTAGTTATGAAAAAGAATCAATCAGAAGAACTGTCCATTGGGAACCGCTTATCAATACTGACGAGGAGGGAGTAGCAACCATATCCTTCTATACTTCTGAGTATATCGGCACCTATCATATAGATATCCAAGGAATGACGGCAGCTGGGGAGCCACTGTCTCAGAGAATCAGTTTCACGGTTCAATGATGATTCGATGCTACATATCCTGGCTGCTAGTCATCGTTGCATATAGTGGATATAGCCAATCGATTAGAGGAATCGTCATAGATCAGGATACCCTGCCTGTTGGAGATGCATTTGTTTTTATTTCTAACAGTAACTATGGAGTCGTTACAGAGCAGGATGGCACATTTGAATTAGACATATCGGGCTTAGAGCATATAGAGTTAACCGTGTCGCAGATTAATTATGAGCTTACCATACAGAAAGTAGCTCTTAACACCACAGACTATATCGAGATCGTATTAACCTCAAGATCCAATGAAGTAGGGTCAGTAGAGCTAGTAAATAAGTACGATCCCAAAATCAGAAAACGCCACCTTAAAAGATTCACAGAAGCCTAACTCGGGGAGGAGTCTACTGGCAAAAAGGTAAAAACCTTGAACGCTGATGATATCTTATTCTATCATGATGGATTTGGAATCAGGATAGAGACTAATGTCCCCATTCGGATAGAGAATGTTTATTTGGGCTACCTAGTACAATTTCATGTCAAAGACTTTATCCTCTATGACAATGAGGACTTAGTATACGAGGGTTCCTTGTATTTTGAAGAGTTAGAATTGAAAAGACGGGATAGAGCTAAAGCGAAGAAAAATAGGCGAAGAACCTATAAGGGCAGTAGTCAGTATTTTATGAAACAGATGATCTTAGGACATGATATTAATGGATATACCTTATCTATGGGAAGTCACTTGAACGCTAGTCACAACGAGCAATTTACGCCCATAAATCATGAAGACTTAACCTTCAGATATAGCCCCACAGATCAAACTTATCGCTTATTGATCGGAACCATCCTTAGAGTTTATGACAATCTACGTGAAACAGACTCCTTCTTAGCACCAATCAATAGCATCATAATCATGGATCGCTTCGGAAATATTACGAACTCCAGCGAAGTCGAAGAGTATGGCTATTGGTCCAGGAGAAGGATGACAAGTCAACTCTCCCTTGATTACATACCTAACTAAAACAGCTTATTCCTTCACGTTGCCCAGCTGAATAATCTCGGCAAATACTCCTGCAGCCGTCACGTCGGCACCTGCACCAGGTCCTTGTACAACGAGCGGTCTCTCCTTATATCTTGCTGTATGAAATACAATCATATTGTCAGTGCTCGCAAGATTATAGAACGGGCTCTCAGCAGTAACCATTTCCATTCGGATAGATGCCTTACCATCAACTAAAGAGGCTAGATACCTCAGCTTTGCATTTTTAGATTGTGCCTCTTCGATGAGACTCCTGAAGTGATTGTCATGACGCTCGAGCTCTACGAAGAAGTCATCAATCGACTTCGAATCCATACAGGACTGTGGTAGTATGGCCTCGACATTTACATCGTCGGGTTCGATTTGGTATCCCGCTACACGTGCGAGTATGATAATCTTTCTTTTGATATCCTGACCGGAGAGATCATCACGGGGATCTGGTTCTGTATAACCTCGCTCTCTCGCCAAGAGAATGAGGTCTTTGAAGTTCTTATCTGGAGCGTAATTGTTAAATATGAATGACAGAGATCCCGAGATAACGGCGTTGATGCTCTCGATTTTATCCCCACTACGGACCAAGCCATCGAGAGTCGATAGCACCGGCAAACCAGCACCGACATTAGTTTCAAAGAGGAAGTGGGCATTCTTAGTTACAGCTGTCTTCTGAAGTGTTAGGAACTGATCATATGATGCAGAGGCAGCTACCTTATTAGCGGTAGAGATAGAGATACTATTCTCTAAGATCTGCTTGTAGTAATTAGCGATATCCAGATTAGCGGTGCAGTCAATGAAGATCGAATTAGCATAATTAAAGCTCTTCATACGATCAACATAGGCGCTAAAGCTTGATGCTTCACCTTCAGATTGGAGCAAGTCGGACCATTTGCTTAGGTCAACGCCATCAGCGTTGAAGTACATCTTCTTAGAGTTGGCGATGCCGATAACTTGGATATCCAGTTTGAGTTCTTGTAGTAGGCGACTGTGTTGATCTTTGATCTGTTGTAACAGCGTACTACCGATTAACCCCACACCGACAAGGAAGACATTTAGGCCCTTATTTTCTGATAGGAAGAATGCATCATGTACGAGGTTGAGCGCTTTTTTCTCATCAGCTTTTTTGATGGCGAAACTGATGTTTAACTCTGATGATCCTTGAGCTATGGCGATGATATTGATGCCATTATTACCAAGGGATTTGAACAAGCTACCGGCTAATCCCGGAACGCTTTTCATGTTTTCACCGATCACAGCTACAAGGGCCAGATCTTCTTCTGAGCGGAGAGGTTGAACAAGATCACTTTCCATTTCACCAGCAAACTCCTCATTGACTGCTGCAATTGCATGCTTAACTTCCGAGCTCTTCACCGCAAAGCATATAGAGTGTTCCGATGAGGCTTGAGTGATCATGATAATATTGACATTATGTCGACCTAAGCAGTTAAATAGTCTTGCCGCAGAGCCAGGTATACCCATCAGGCCACTACCTTCCAGCGTCAATAGCGCAATATCAGATATTGAGGTTACGCCAGTAATTTGTTTTCCATTATCAACCGTTTTTTCTTTGCTGATCAGTGTACCCGGAAAATCCTGATTAAAGGTATTCTTGATATAGATCGGAATATACTTAGACAGTGCAGGTTGTATGGTAGGAGGATAGATTACTTTGGCACCAAAGTGGGATAACTCCATCGCCTCATCATAACTGAGCGAAGGGATCGTATAGGCATTGGCTACAGTGCGAGGATTCGAGGTGAGGACACCATCTACATCGGTCCATATTTCTAACACTTCTGCTTGCAGGGCACTCGCCAAGATTGCTGCCGTATAGTCTGATCCGCCACGGCCTAACGTAGTCGTTAGCCCTCCTTGATCTGAACCGATGAATCCTGTTACGATGTTCACGGTCTTATTATGTTCTGTATAGTACGCCTTAATCAGCTTGTCCGTACTAGTGATATCGACCTTGGCAGCGCCAAAGTCTTTATTTGTTTTTATCAGTTGCCGAGCATCAGTGTATTGGCTTTTAATACCAAGGCTATTGAAGTATGATGCGATGATATAGTTCGAATTACGTTCGCCAAAGGAAAGCACATAGTCCATAGTCCTCGGAGAGGCCTCTCTTACGAGAAATACTCCTTTGAGGAGATCAGACAAGGTTGTAAAATTTTCATTGATATGATCTTGGGCAGATAGCTGATCAGAAGCAGGCAATAACTGACCGATCGCAGCGATATGACGATTATGGATCTCCGTGATCAACTCCTTGTATGATTGGTCCCCTCTTGATGCAGCTGTTGCTGCACTGATGAGCTGATCGGTCACCCCTCCAAAAGCAGAGAACACAATAGTCAGTTGTTCATCCTGTGCTCTTGTCTTGATAAGAGATCCAATAGATTTGATCCGTTCGGGTAGGGCAACAGAAGACCCTCCAAATTTCAATACCTTCATGATGTATACTTAAACCATAGAAACGAGCTACTAAATACTCATTTCAAAATTTTGACAAAGATGAGAAAATCCCTTGTGGTAGGGGTAATAAATGTGGACATGGGTTGATGCAAGTAGTGTACAAATGAACGATTACCTAAAATCGAACATAGTAGACATCTGTCTGATTTCTGTTGATGCCCCGAACTTCAAATCCATGTGATTCTGGTATCTCCTCTATGAGATCAAAAGAGGTGACAGACTTTGGCAAGCCACTAAAGAATAGCGTGAAAAACCCCGACCGACCAGCCTTGATATATTGCCAATCGGGATAGGCGCTGATATTCTCGTGATGAACTAAATCACTGCGATGACCTCCCGAGTTACTATACAGGTAGGTAGTAGGCCATATCCGTATGCCCAGATCACCCATGACTGGTGCTGAGACAACACAATGCACGACAACTTGGCTTTCTACTGCCGGCATTGCTGCTATTTGTGCTAATATATCTGGGTCTATAGAGACTTTAGGTTTTTGGATGATCTCTGGTGCAGACATCGCAAGTATATTTTTAGGTAGCGCCAAATTAAAAGATTAGCACATTACAAAGTATTAATCAAAGCTTGATGCCAATTTGATTGATGCCTTTTAACACTTCTTCTCTCGAGTATTGATGGATAGAAACCTCTGATATATTGCCCGCGGAATCACCCAGTTCATATGGATAGCTGAATACACAATGATCAGATCGACAAGAAGAGAACCATGACCCACGGCTGTCGGCTAGTTGAAGACTGATCGTATCAGAGGCTATAGTCTCACCACTCGTGCTGATGATGAGATATAAGTTCTCATAACTATAGTCTATGCTGTGGTCTATTATTATATCTAGTTCAGCCGCTGTTATTTCCCGCTGCTCCAAATTAAAACTCACCACATTACTTGCGGACCAGCCGGCGCTTAGGTTTTGGCTGACGTAGTCCATAGATTGACTGCATGAGCTTAACAGCACAACTAAGGCGAACAATATTATCCTCATTCAAAGAGGTCTTTCATGCGCTCAAAGAATCCTTTTTCAGATTTATCTGGAGCTGGTTGAAAATTAGGAAGCGTACGCATTTTTTCCAACATTGCTGTTTCTTCGGCATTTAACTTCTTCGGTGTCCAGATATTGACATTGATCAGTTGATCTCCTTTGCCATAGCCTTGGACTTCAGGAAATCCTTTTCCTTTGAGTCTGAAGATTTTTCCAGCAGGAGTTCCTGGTGGAATCTTGATTTTTACTTTCCCATCAATAGTCGGTACTTGTACAGATGTGCCCAGTGCAGCATCTGCAAAATTGAGGAATAAATCAAAGATCACATTATGGTTATCGCGCAATAAGTGTTCGTGTTCGAGCTCTCCGATCACGATTAATAGATCGCCTGTAGGACCACCAGCCTTTCCAGCATTACCCTTACCTCTCATGGAGAGCTGCATACCTTCTCCGACACCAGCAGGAATGTCGATTTCTATCATCTCCTCGGCATACATGCGACCATCACCTTTACATTTTCCACAGTATGAGCTGATGGTTTTTCCAGAGCCCTTACAGTTAGGACAAGTACCCGTTGTCTGCATCTGTCCGAGGAATGTATTTTTGATCTGTCTGACGACTCCGTTACCGCCACAAGTGTTACAGGTTGCTACGGACTTAGAATCCTTTGCACCAGAACCATTGCAGGTGTCACAAGCGATTTGCTTTTTGACTTTTATCTTTTTCTGGATTCCTTTAGCGGCCTCCTCCATGGTGAGGGAGACTTTTATTCTGAGATTAGAACCTCGTTGGCCCCCAGTGCGAGTACGGGTGCGACCTCCTCCAAAGAAGCTTTCAAAAGGACTGCCTCCATCGCCAAAGATATCGCCAAAGTGCTCGAAGATATCCTCCATATTCATCGAGCCTCCTCCACCGAATCCGCCCTGATTATTTACGCCAGCATGACCAAATCGATCGTAGCGAGCTTTTTTGTCGGCATCACTGAGGACCTCATATGCCTCAGCGGCCTCTTTGAATTTATCCTCCGCCTCCTTATTATCAGGATTTTTGTCGGGGTGGTACTTCAGGGCCACCTTGCGATAGGCCTTTTTTATCGCACCAGCGTCTGCATCTTTAGGCACTCCCAGTACCTCGTAAAAGTCTCTTTTTGCCATGTTATATTATTTACCTACCACAACTTTCGCATGGCGTATGATTTTATCATTGAGCATATATCCTTTCTCGATAGTGTCAATGATTTTTCCTTTCATTTCTTCTGTTGGTGCAGGAATCTCAGTTATAGCCTCATGTAACTCTGGGTCAAAGACCTCTCCTGTACTCGTCATTTCGGTTACGCCTTTAGACGAGAGTAGCCCTTTAAACTTATTGTAAACTAAAGAGACTCCTTCTGTAAATACCTCGTTAGTAGACTCATCGTCAGCGCTTTTTTTAGCGCGATCAAAATCATCTAAAACGGGTAAAAGAGAAGAAATTGTATCTCTCCCAGCTGTACTGATGAGATCAAGGCGCTCTTTGACGGTACGCTTCTTATAATTATCAAACTCTGCATAAAGCCTGATGTATTTATCCTTCGCTTCTGCGACGTCTGCTTCAAGCTCAGCAATCTTGTCTTCCAGTTTAGCAGTCTTAGAAAAGCGCCCTCTTTTCTTTTTCTTTTTAGGTCCTGCTTCTTGCTCTTTTACTTGTTCAGTTTCTTTTTCTTCTGTGCTCATCACTATTATCAATTTACCTTACTCTCTTATGGCAATATCTCTGCCATCATCAGATTACGGTCATTATGTCAGTTAATAATGTAGATAGTGCTGTCAAGAGTTCATACAGCCGCCAAAACTTGCGAAATTTTCTGTCTCCAAGACAGCTGTTCTGTGGCATATGGCCTCATCTGTGATCTCAGATTCTGATCGCGACATCTCTTGTCAAACTCAAGGAGCTGAGCGATTGGAATCGGAACATCATCAGCAGTAACCTTCAATGCAAAGGTACAGTTCTTAAAATCAGGATCATCGCTCGAATAAATAAATGGAATTCCCCTACTGCAGTATTCTCTATGTTTTAATGACGAGTTGACAAGGACTCCTTTTCTGTGAATACCCAGTGTTCCGATGGCGATATGACACTGTCGGGCCAACTCGTCCAAGGGGGGTCCAGTCAGTGGTCCATAAAAGCGAATATTGCTGAGCTTATGTTCTGTACATAGTGACTTGAGCCTCGGCACAGATGCTCCATCACCGACAACATGTAGCGTTGCCTTAGCTTGGTTATCCCATCCTGCTAATATTCTATCCAGTCCGTGCCAGTGTCTCCACTTGCCGATGGCTAAGATGTGGGTATGGTCCTTTTCTTCGGGTGCCGCCTCTTCAAACTGATCAACATCAATCCCATTGGTCATTGATACAGTTGGTATATCGAAAATCTCTCTTTCCGGTCCACTGTGTGTGACCAGGTCCACATAGTCTTTCAGTTTGGACCTATAATGTCTATCCATGCTCATTGCCGCATATCCCAGTAGGCCTGACCACTCCTGGTCATATGGATAGGTCGGCATGTCCATGATGATTGTGATATCTGGATGATCCTGACGCACGGTGTCTAAGAATGTGATCATACTGGGAGTACACACTTGATGTCTGAGCCAGATCAGGTTATATGCCTTGATATCTATCTGCTGTAGATGACTGAACCAGGTCAGTTTCCGTTGTATGCTTAGGCCTGAGAGTTGTTTAATGGTTTTTTTATTCAAGACGATGTTAGTCCCGATGTTATAAACCGTGTCTACAATTAGGCCATCATCTCTAAGTGCTTGAGCTTGCCCATTGATTTTGAGAGCTACGCCGGCATTATTGACATCCGCAAGATCAACATTAGCGATGAGCAGGGCCCTCTTAACCATATCGTCCAGTAAGAGTTAGAAGTAGATCAACGCCGATGTGCTTGGAGGCAAATAACCTACTATATGGAGTCAGTTGTCCCCCAAAAGACCTGAAGAACTTCTCAATGTTAGGGATCATACTGCCCTCAAAGTCGAAGGTCAGATGACTCCCACTGAATTGTTGGATCGCATGCCATATCAAGAGTGGAATACTTCCGTCACTGCGCCACTGAGGGTCACTGCCAATGGCAAGCAGATACACTGTCTGCTGATCATAAGCTAAGTAAATCATCCCATGAACGTTATTAGATTGATCCTTCGCCACCAACATGGTTCGCTGTGATCTCATACTCAAGGCTTGGTCCAGGTTTTTGATGAGCTCATGGCTATAAGGTATCTGTAACCCTTGCCGCTTGAATGACTTCTTATTAAATGTATAGAACAGATCGATGTCATCAGACTCTGACACCGTAAGTGTGCTTTGAGCTTTACGGATTGTATTTCTCTGCTTGTCGCTGATGCCGTTCCATATTTCATCTGGATCACCGAGAGCTAATCTATAGGTATATCTTGTTTTTTCTTGATGGCCTTTCCATCGTGCAGCAAGTAGATTATCCAAATCGGGGTGTGTATGGATGGTGCTAAAATGTACAGAGGGGAGATCCTCACATAGTTGAGTTATTGCAGCATGTTCATACCCATATCTTTTATGATTCTTTTGCGCCTTGAGATCAGGGATCCAGGGCCCCAAATATGGGGTAAGTGAAGGCATAGTTATGTATGAGAGACCATACTTGCTCTTCATATAATAAGGCCAGATCGCCAAAACCTGCTGATCCTTAGTGTAAGCAGCTGCACCCCATAGACCATCTCCACAGACAGCATCCAGATACCATCCATGAAAAAATAGTGGTAAGTCAGCTCCATGCTCAGAACAGAACTTATCATACCACTTTGATGTAGATTTGCGCTCCATACTATTGATCTCTTGTGCGATTTAGACGCATAACAAAGAAACTCAAAAAAATATGCCTAATCTCATGTCGTCTACACATGATAGAAACATGCTTATAATCGTTTAAGAAATATGATTAATACTTCTCACTAAAAATCCAAGATGAACATAACCACTGATGCTTAAGAAACTCGATAAATATATTATCAAGAAGTACTTGGTTACATTTTTCTATACCATCATACTGATCTCCATGGTTGCTGTAGCTATGGATGTAAGTGAGCGGATCGGCAAGTTTATCTCCAATGACTTGAGCTTTAAGGAAGTCGCTTTGGACTATTATGCACATTTTTTGCCTTGGCTTAATGGAGAGCTATGGCCGTTGTTTGCGTTTCTATCAGTAATATTTTTTACATCCAGAATGGCCAGGGACTCGGAGATCATTGCGATGCTATCCTCTGGGATGCACTATAATCGTGTACTGAGGCCCATGCTTATCGGGGCAGCTATAGTAGCTTCTGTGCATTGGGTGGGAGAGAATTACGTGATCCCTAAGAGCACCTATCACCTTAACGAATTCAAGAGTAAATATATCAAGAAGTCAATCAAGAAAGTACTATCGAATGATATCCAGTTTTTCATATCAGAGGATGAGAAGATCTATTGCCGATACTTTTACAGAAGGGACTCCTCCCTTAAGCTCTTTAGATTAGAAAAATTTAATGTAGAGGGAGAGTTAGAGTCATTCTTTAAGGCTGAAAAGCTGACCTATCAAAGCGAGACAGGGAAATGGCGGGCCAAGAATTATGAGATGCGCTCATTTAAAGGACTAACAGAAGAACTATTAGTTGGAGGCAAGGAAGCTGAGCTAGATACTACTATCAACATTAAGCCAGGAGACTTTATCAGGCATAGCAAGCAGATGGAGATTATGAGCACCCCTGAGTTGTATGAGTATATAGCATACGAAAAGGTTCGTGGGTTGGATAACACGAAGCGATTTACCATTGAGTCTTACAAGCGGACGTCAGGTCCCTTCTCTATATTCATCTTGACACTTATAGGAGCATCCATCGGCACTAAGAAGATACGTGGTGGATTGGGGATGCACTTAGCCTTAGGTGTCGGCTTAGGCGCAGCTTATGTTGTCTTATCCAAGTTTAGCGAGACTTTTGCAAGTAATCTCGATGTACCGCCAATAATTGGTGTTTGGGTGCCCAATTTGCTCTTTTTAGCTGTCGCGTTTTATCTTTTTAGAATCGCTCAAAAATAAACTTTCAAAATATTTTGAAAATATGCTACAAATGGCATCTTTACAAGATGCTGATAATGAGCTATTTATAACTATCTGTTTATTGTTTTCACATTGATGTTTAAACAATGTTGATCTTGTGGGTCAATTTTGTTAAACATTTTAGTATCTTTCACAAGTCAAAAATATTATGCTATGCTAACAATGAACAAAGCTGACTTCAACGCTAAATTTGATGATCTAACACCATCATTGAAGTCTTTCGCTTACAATTTAACTAAGGACAATGAGGAGGCTAAAGACCTCTATCAAGAGACAGCCTTCAGAGCTATGACTAATAGAGATAAGTTTCGAGCCGGAACTAACCTAAAAGCATGGTTATTCACTATTATGAAGAACATCTTCATCAATAATTATCGCAAAAAGACGAAAGCCAACACCATCGTTGACACTACTGATAATCTTTACTTTATTAACTCTAGTAAAACTGTAGTGAGTAATGGAGCGGGCACCAACATTCAGATGGAGGAGCTTGGGACGATGATTAGAAATCTTGAAGATTCAATTCGTATTCCATTTCAGATGCATTACGAGGGATACAAGTACCAAGAAATCGCAGATCAACTAATCCTTCCATTAGGAACGGTTAAGAGTAGAATTTTCTTCGCTCGCAAAGAGCTCAAGAAAACTATCATGGGTCAATATGGTAACTACAATACGATAAGAAGCCAGTTATCAGCTTAACGAGCATAACTGCGAAAAAGCATACAATGGGAGGTACATGAATAATGTGCTTCCCTTTTTATTTTGTCATCTTGTGTGCCGAATGTGAGTTGATTTGAATTTTACAGAGCAAATACTTGAATGGCATCAAACAGTCGACCGAAAGCTACCATGGAAGGAGTCTCGAAATCCTTATAACATATGGATATCTGAAATAGTCCTACAACAAACTAGAGTAGCGCAAGGAACGAAATATTATCATAGGTTGACAGAGAGCTTTCCAACTGTTGCGGCACTTGCATCGGCTCATGAGGACGAACTCATGCGACTATGGAAAGGCTTGGGTTACTATAGCCGTGCTCGCAACATGCACAAGACAGCTAAGATCGTAGTAGATGCACATAGAGGACAATTTCCAACATCATACAAGGAGATTCTATCATTACCGGGTATAGGCCCATATACTGCTGCGGCTATAGCGAGCTTTGCTTATGATCTGCCACATGCTGTGGTAGATGGCAATGTATATAGAGTCCTCAGTCGGGTCTATGGAATATTCACCCCCATTAATTCTACAGATGGTAAAAAGGAATTTAGCCAGCTTGCTCAAAACCTGCTTTCTAAGGATCGACCCGCTGATTATAATCAGGCGATCATGGACTTCGGGGCACTGTGTTGTAAGCCCAAAAAACCAGACTGTCATCACTGTCCAATGTCAGCTGACTGTTCTGCCTATATCAACAATTGTATAGATCAGCTACCTCAAAAAGAGAAGAAATTAAAAAGGCGCTCGCGACATTTCATCGGGATGGTTCTTACTAATAAGAAAGGGCTAATCATTGAAAAAAGAATAGAAAAGGATATATGGCAAGGGCTTTATTCTATTCCTATGGTCGAGCATGATATTAAGTCAAGCAAAGTGAAGATGATTGAGATGATAGCCTCGAAATATCCTGACCGAGAAATCTCCCATGTAACTCAGAAACAACAAAAACTCACTCACCAAGATATATCTATAGACTTCTTCACCATTAATATGGATGATCAGATGACACCGGATATCATAGTGTCCAAGGAGACATATGATGATTATGCTTACCCACGAGTCATTGATGAGTTTATCAAAGACTTCTTGAGAGTATCCCAAAACAACTAAATAGATATATCTTAGTAAGTACATGAAGATTGATTATGATAAATAGAGTAACCTTGATAGGTAACCTGGGCAAGGATCCCGAGATTAGACATTTTGAAGGCGGGTCTAAAGTGACTAAGTTCTCTCTCGCTACTAATGAAAACTATCAAGACAGAAACGGTCAATGGCAGACCCGTACAGAGTGGCACGATATCGTCTGTTGGGGTAACCAAGCCGAGCGTGCTGAAAAGACCCTTAAGAAAGGAAGCCTCGTATATATAGATGGCAAAATCACTCACCGCAAGTGGCAAGATCAAGAGGGTAATGATCGCAGATCAACAGAAATCGTATCTAATTATTTCAGATCATTGGAGCGAAGAGAAGATCAAGACGCTGCAGCGCAGCTATCACAGGGAGGAACCTTCCCCAATATCGAAGAGCAGTTTCCTAAAGTTGACAAACCACAGACCAGTGCAGCACCTACGCTACCAGAGGAAGACGACCTTCCATTCTGATCGGTCTATTTTTTAACTAAACAAGGAAAATTGGATCCTGAGCCCCCCACCGAATACTTATTAACATATCAGATACACTTATTGACCAGTGTTGGTGGCTATATCGGCATTGGCACAATACTATTGCTTCTCTTATTTGCTTCTGCTCTTGTATCCGCCTCAGAAGTGGCTTTCTTCTCGCTCTCCCCAAAGGATCTCGACAAGATCAAAGAAGAAGGTAAGAGAAACGATCAGCGCATATTAGCCTTAAAGGATAAGCCAAGAAGTCTACTGGCTACGATCTTAATCAGCAATAACTTTATCAATATCGGCATCGTCATCTTGTCAGACTATATCCTGAGGAAGTTGATCACCCAGTCTACTCTAGAATCCTGGGGACAGGGTTTGCTGAATACGATCGGGGTGGATTGGTTGAGTCTGGCTACTATGGCATCTATCATTAGTTTTTCCATTACGATAGTTGGCGTAACTTTTTTACTGGTCCTTTTTGGTGAGGTAGCCCCTAAGATCTATGCGAATCTCAACAATGTCCGCCATGCGAGATTGATGGCACTGCCGCTTACTTTGCTCTCGAGCTTATTCCGACCCTTAAACTCTCTGCTGGTGGGTTTTTCGAGTAACATGGAGGAGCGCATCTATCGTCAGCGCTTGACGACACATAGTACTACCGACAAAAAAGAAATAGACAAAGCCATAGATCTCGCCGTAGCAGAAGAAGAAGATAACGAGGATGTCGATATCCTCAAAGGGATCATAAAGTTTGGTGATGTAATCACCAGTCAGATTATGAAAAGCCGAATTGACATCACGGCCTTGGACATTGCTTCGGACTTCAAAGAGGTGATGAAAACAGTGAAAGACTCAGGCTATTCTCGTATACCTGTTTATCAGGAGGACTTTGATAATATCAAGGGCATACTCTATGTCAAAGACTTGCTCAGCTACACACTGGAAAAGGCAGATTTTGCTTGGACAGACTTGATTCGCACGAATACGCTTTACGTTCCAGAATCAAAGAACATTAATGAGCTGCTCAAGGAGTTTCAACTGAAGCGTACCCATATGGCCATCGTAGTTGACGAGTATGGAGGAACTCAAGGAATTGTAACGCTTGAGGATATCATGGAGGAAGTGATAGGAGAAATAAGAGATGAGTTTGACCCAGAGGAGGAAGTTGACTATATGAAAATAGATGATCACAACTACGTCTTTGATGGAAAAACGCTATTAAATGATGTGGCGAGAATCGTCGATATAGATAGTGATATATTCAACGATGGTAGGGGACAGGCAGACTCTTTAGCAGGATTAATACTTGAATTGGAAGGTCAATTGCCTCGTAGAGATAAAGAGATTGCATATAAAAACTTGAAGTTTAAAATAATCTCTGTGACTAAGCGTCGTATAGAGAAGATAAACATTAATCTGTGAGGGTCGTCTTTGTCATTATAAGTCTACTATTCATCTGTCAGTCTTGTGTACAAGAGCAGATACCCACGCCTAAACCTAGACAATATCCTCGGATCAATTATCCAGTTGGAGAGTGGCAGGAATTTAGTGAGGCGGCGTGTCCATTCGTATTTGATATACCGAGTTATAATCGAGTGGTCCTAAACGATATGCGTAAGGATAAAGAGCAAGATCATCCCTGTTGGTTTGATATTATTAACGATGAGCTCGGAGCTACGATCCATTGCAGCTATTATGAAATCGATGATGTTAATACAATAGACAAGCTGCGAGAGGATGCCTATACGATGGCAAGCAAGCATAACATTAAGGCTAGTTATAGAGATGAGATAGCCATACAAACTCAGCAAGGGTCGAAAGGAATACTCTTCAAGATAGAAGGGCCTGTTGCCACACCCTATCAGTTTTATATCACTGATGAGAAGGAACATTTCCTAAGAGGGTCGCTCTATTTTACAGAGCGAATCGATGTAGATAGCGTTGCTCCTGTCGTTGATTTCTTGCGTGAGGACATCAACAAGATTGTGGGATCGATACAGTGGCCTTTAAGCCTCTAATAGAAGTTTTAGTGTATCGAGAGTATCTGCCTCAGAGGCACTCTTATCTCTGCGCCATCGCTTAATACGTGGAAACCGTAACGCAACACCAGACTTATGCCTTTTAGATTCATTGATGCCCTCAAAGGCGATTTCAAATACTAACTCGGGATTAACAGATCGAACTGGACCGAAGCGCTCTATTGTGTTGCTCTTGACGAAGCGAGTCACCTCACCAAATTCCTTATCTGTAAGTCCTGAATAGGCCTTGGTAAATGGAACGAGCTTATCATCGTCCCATACTGCAAAGGTGAAATCAGTAAACAGGTTAGACCTCCTACCATGTCCCCGTTGAGCATAGAGCATCACGGCATCAATGGTGAATGGATCCACCTTCCATTTCCACCATTCTCCTTTCTTGCGACCATCTTTGTAGATGCCGTCTTTCAGTTTTAGCATTATACCTTCTGCTCTCTTATCACGGCTCTTTGACCTGATGTTCACAAGGTCTTGCCAGTGGTTAAAGTCTATCGAAGGAGAATAGTGCAATACAGTGTTGTCCTCAGATTGACTGTTTATTTGAGAGATTAAGCGTTCGATCTCTGCCCTTCGTACAGATAAGGGTTGTAGTCTTAGGTCCTGGCCATTGAGTTCTAATAGATCATATGCGATAATCGCACAAGGGTGAGAAGCCAACATTTTTTTTGATACCTTCTTTCTACCTAGTCGCTTCTGCAAGTCATTGAAGGCCTGTACCTCATCATCACGATACACTACGAGCTCGCCGTCTATTACGAAATCAGACGTATCCATCGCAGCGAGAGGATGCACCTCCGGGTAGGATTCAGTTACAAGCTCTTCGCCCCTGGACCAAAGAAATACTTGTCCATTTCTCTTGATCAATTGTGATCTGATACCGTCCCATTTGTATTCTGCGGACCACTGATCAGGTTTACCTAAGTCGCCGGGCTCTCCCTCTAACGCATAAGCTAAATAAAAGGGGTAGGGCTTGGAGTCATCAGCATTAATATCGTCTGAAAGCAATAGCTCCTCATAGCTGATCGTGTCAGGAGTCCAGTTGCCCATCAATCGATGAGCTATTTCGGCATCAGTCTTCTCCAGTGCTTTTGAGAGTCCTTTGGCAATGAGTTTTTGTGATACACCTATTCTAAACCCTCCTGTGATGATCTTATTAAATAGAAATATCTCAGGCTGACTGAGTTGATTCCATGCATCGTGGACGAAAGCCTTCTTTTCTGATTCCTCTCTATCTTTTTGCTCTTGTATCAGTGAAATCCAATCCGACAAAGACCTATCAGAGCCGGAACCTGTAGGCGTCAATAGCAGACTTATGGTTTCTGCCAGATCTCCTACGATGTGGTATGATTCTTCGAATAACCATGATGGGACACCACTCTCTTCGGCAATCCATTCTCTAAGTAGCGTAGTGCTTATAGTACGCTTGGGGCGCTTATGAGAAAATAGAGCTATCGTCCATAGCTGATCTTGCTCCGGAGCATCTCTAAAATAGTTAGCCAGCGCATTGACCTTCAGTGATGTCTTAGTAGTGCTGTCTATTTCCTCAAAAAGTTTGGCAAATCTCCTCATGTCTAATCTGCTTGTTCCACCATTGAATTATCCGTGAACTCCGTCTTCACAGGTCTGGCGATATAGCCTTGTTCATTGAGATACTTTGAGAAAGTCTCCGTATTACCATGTGTCGGATAGATATGCTGAGCGCCGGATTCTTTAATTGCCGTCATAAGCCCTTGCCAATCACAGTGATCGGAGAGCACAAAACCCCGATCGCCACCTCGCCGTCGGCGATTACCACGTACCGCCATCCACCCCGAGGCTATGCCTAACGATTGATTCTTGATCTTCTTAGCCCATGGGGATCCTAGCGCTCCCGGTGGGGCTATGATCAGGGCATTATTTAGTTCGCTTGGCTTGGTTGTGCCTTTAAGATGTTGATGATTGGGTAGCCTAAGGCCTATATTATCGTACACTTTATTCATCTCGTGCACGGCGCCATGAGTATATATTGGCCCAATTGATGGGTCTATACTGGATAGGATACGCTGAGCTTTTCCTAAAGAGTAAGCCGTAATCAATGATGGACGCTTGACGGTTGTATTCTTATGCCACCACTGATTGATATCATCGATGATATCCTCTTGCGGTTTCCATCGATAGACGGGAAGACCAAAAGTACACTCGGTAATAAAGTGATGGCATTGTACTGGCTCAAATGCCTCTGCTAAGCCGTCATCTTCGATTTTGTAGTCACCAGAAATCACCCAGATTTCTCCTTTATATTCAACTCGGATCATGGCCGAGCCAGTGATATGTCCTGCGGGATGAAAAGAGAAGTTGACGCCATTGATGTTAAGGACCTCGCCATAGGCGATGCCTTGAATATTCATCTCAAGTCCGAGGCGGTGCTTTAAGATGGGTACTGAGCTATGTGTGCATAAGTAGTGCTTATGCCCCCATCTGGCATGATCACTATGACCATGAGTGATCATTGCATAATTCACCTTTTTCCAAGGGTCTATATACACTTTGGCAGGAGGGCAGTACAGACCTTTATTGGTGAATTCTATAAGTTTCATTACTCAAGTATTAACTCCTTAATGTACTTTCAGTTTTTTAACTGAGCCAAAAGAACGGTAGAGACTATGCAGGACTCGAGGGATATCATTCCTATCCTATGGAATAATCGCAAACTCATTGTTGGAGCGACGGCGCTATCAATGGTCATCGCTGCCGGGCTATCTCTCTTCTTGGCCAACTACTACAAAGCGACCTCTTTGTTTTATCCTGTCAGCGAGGAACTGCAGAGACCTATTGTGGATGCCAAGGATGACCAATTAAGCTTCTTCGGCAATGACCATGATGTAGATCGATTGCTATCTATCGCTCAATCCAGAGAAATCAAGCAACTCATTATCGAGGAGTTTAAGCTAATCGAACACTACGGCATAGACCCAAATGATGCAAAGGCACAACTCAAAGTGACTAAGAAGATTGATAAGCTCTATGAAGCCTTAAAAACCAAACTTGACGCCATCGAAATATCCGTCGAAGATAAAGACCCAGAACTGGCGGCACAGATCTGTAATCGTACACGTGATCTCATCGAAGAGAAAGCCTTAGAGTTAACCGAAGGTGCTCGCAACCAACTAGTCAAGTCGATGACTCAAGAAATAGTTGAAAAGGAAAAAGAATTAGCCGAGATGACAGCACAGATACGTACGAGTCGAGAGCTCTATGGCATCTATGATACTGAATCACAAGCGGAAGGCCTCGCCACACTACAGGCGAGATCTCCTAATAGCGCAGCTGTCAAATCAACAATTGATAAGTATGTCACGGGGGTGTCCGAGATTAAGAGACTTGAGGTACAACAAGAAGAGCTTGCTAAAATCATCACTAAGGATCGTAACCAGCTTAACCAACTCTCGGCAAGTCAGAATAGAGAGATCAGTGCGATACATATTATTGAGCGAGCAGACGTCCCTCTCGAGAAGAGCAGACCAAAGAGATCTCTTATTGTTCTGGGTATAGGTCTGTTGACAGTCTTGTTCAGTTCGTTATTAGTCTTGGTCCGTAGGAGTATCAGTCAATTAGATTTCTCGGTTAAGTGATTAGCGGGCTTCAAGGCTTTACCCTCAAGGATCGAGGTTTTGTGTTGCTCGTAGTACTGGCAGCTATGACTTCCTTTATGGCTATGGCGTTGGATGAACTTTGGTTATCGGTCTTACCGGTTGCTGCACTTGGGGTGATCTATCTTCTGTCTGGCTCGATTAATACGATCTATCTCTTGACAGCACTGCTGATCCCGTTTAGTACCGAGTTGGATTTAGCCGGAGGTCTTGGCTTAGTCTTTCCTGGTGAGCTTATGTTTTTACTATTAACGGCATTGGGCATTGTCAAGATGATTACTAGTCCTCCCCCTATGGAACTCTTTAATAGCTTAACGCTGATATTATTTCTTCATCTGTTTTGGATAGGATATACGGCTATATTTGCAGAGATCCCTTTGATCTCATTCAAGTACTTACTGGCTAAGATCTGGTTTGTTATTCCATTCTATGTGTTACCATTTTATATATTTCGAGAGCAGATACAATTTGATCAGTTTCTGAAAGTAATCGTTTGGTCAACCATGATTGCGGCATGCTATGTATTTATAAAGCATGGACTTGATGGGCTCACATTTGATAGCCGTACTAATGCTGGCAAGCCCTTCTTCAGAAATCATGTGAACTACGCCTGCTTGCTGTTGATGGTTATACCGACGAGCTACTATCTCTATCAGCGTAATTATGGTTTGCGATATGTGCTGCTGATTCCACTGTTGCTCATATTTCTGTATTTCACTTATGCGCGTATTGCTTATGTAGCGTTAGCGATGATGATTGCTATGTGGATTGTATATAGGTTGAGGTTCATGAGGATAGCTGTGGTTATTGGGTTGGTAGGCCTAACAGCTATATCCTTAAGCTTTCTGTCGGGTGATACGCTATTGCATTATGCGCCCGATTATGAGACTACAGTGAGCCATAAGCGCTTTGATCGGCTTATTGAGGCCTCGTATCAATTTAAGGATATCTCCACAATGGAGCGGGCCTATCGTTGGATGGCTGGTTTAGAGATGATTACCGAGCGACCATTTTTAGGCTTTGGGCCGGCCAACTTCTATGAAAACTATCAAAGCTACGCCATCAACAGCTTTCAAACCTATGTCAGTGACAATCCCGAGCGGTCAGGCATTCATAATTACTACCTGATGCTCATAGTCGAGCAGGGGATTTTTGGTCTCCTAATCTTCTTGGGGTTAAGCGTCACGGCGCTCTGGAAGATTGCCCAGTATCGAGCAACTGCTCAAACCAAACCACTTATACAACTCACCATATTTTGGCTTGTGGGGATCTGTATTGTCTTACTGCTCAACGACATGATTGAGGTCATCAAGTTTGGACCATTTTTCTTTTTGGCATTGTGGTCTGTTTCGAGATTGCAAGCCTCTGACAGCGCGCCTTCTACTCCACCAAACGAGTCTCTGGATAAGTATTAAACCAGGCGAACCAGAACATATTATGACTTGGCAGCTGGTATAATATTTTATCCTCAGGGCCCTTTAGATACGTATCGGTAATCATCCAGTTATTGCCGTCACTATCTGTGAGTTGTTGATCTTTGATAGAGACAAACTCCACTCCTTTGCTATCATAAGCCCGCGACGCTCCGGTATGATCTGCAACTACCACAAATTCGGTGTCACCAATCTTATTCTTATGGAGGCGTTCTTTCTTCATGTGTTTAATCGAGATAGCCAGAGGGTCAGTCGTATAGTCAGATGCTCTCACGATGAGAACTTCATCTTTGTTGTTCAATCGCTTATCAGTTAAGGGAACTGGGAACATTAGCTCATCATTGTTGAAGTATGATTGATAAGCGATGCCTTCACCATAATCTCGACGATGCCCAGTATTAAGGGACAGCACTTCCGTATCAGGATGTTGATCCTTCCACTTACCCCAGGTGGTTGTAACCACGGGATAAACTTCAAGCTTTATGTCTTGATCTGCTAAGGGACCCAACACAGGCTGCCCTTTAATGGTGTTCCACATAGTTTGAGTGGCCCTGTCATACATGAGTTTATTAGACCGAAATAAAAAACCGCTGGTCCCAAGTTCATGTCTTACACCATTGTGTTCTGTCTTGTACGGGATCACTGTACCGCACAGCGTACAGTATACTCCTGCGATCTCGAGCCCATCAAACTCGTCTATAAACATCTCATGCCAGGCTAATATTCTTTTTGGGTATGCCTTGGCGATACCATTGAGATACATACCAAATACGACGTCATTATCATCGAGATATCGTGCTTTGGAGGCAGGGATCAATTCTGGATATCTTAATGGAGGAATACCATCTTGTACCACGCCACCCCAGACAACTTCTTCAAGTTGGATATTGGATTGATCGGATCGCTCTCTAAAGTATCCTGCAAACTTCTCATCGATACTTTGGTATAAGTCAGCTTTAAAGTCAAAGTAGTATGGCTCATTTGGGATCTTGGCTTCCCAGAGCCAATCCATCCATTCAAAAAACTCATTGTGTCGCTGTCCTGTCTTTTCCTTTAGTAGGGTGTTAATCCTTTTGAATAAGACCCTGTCAGATATTAAGCGTTGTATCTCTACAATAGGTGCGATCATGCCATCCTCCCAGTTTCTATCTATGAGCTCGAAGACCGCATCGTTATTTTCTTCAGAGTAGATTAATAGTCTTAGCAACATCAATCTATCATCATCAGTCATCTCCGTATTCTCATTTTGAGAGAACCCGCAGGAATAGAAAAACAGTGTTGTCATTAATATTAGTAATACTCGCATAGCAACAAATCTATTTTGCTCCGCATTCCTATGTTATCTGCCAGCAGACAAAACAAGGCAACTCAATTGAAGACAATGATAAAGTCTCGTTAATGAAATGCAAAAAAGGTAAATCAGGCTTAATAGGGTCCATATGGTATATTCTAAAACCTGTAATAGGGTTGCCATTTGGATTGAAGAAAATAAATATGCGGCACAAAACTTGCCGTAGTATAAAGGAGCGTATATATTTGCGCTCCATTTTGAGTGATTAGCTCGGTAGGTTCAGAGTGTCATGCTACAAGCGAGGGATTCGGAACTTTCAGGATTAAAAACTTAATAAGGGTGATTAGCTCAGTTGGTTCAGAGCATCACGCTACGAGCGTGAGGGTCGGACTTTCAGGATTAAAAACTTAATAAGGGTGATTAGCTCAGTTGGTTCAGAGCATC
>CAYPWL010000004.1:0-34714 GCA_964414425.1 uncultured Saprospiraceae bacterium | reverse complement strand
GAGCATCACGCTATAGCGTGAGTGTCGGGAGTTCGAGTCTCTCATCGCCCACAGAGGTCAAGTTGATAAAAATAGACCCCTTTTATTCCCCTCTTTTATCGCTCATCTTTTCAAAGTTTCCTTTGAGCTTTTCGAGGATCCTGACGAATAGATTTATCTCTTGCTCATAGACTCCGTTAAACCCTTCTTTAGCCAGAGCATTATAGGACTTAGTAGCTCGTTGTTGTATTTCATCACCGACTGGAGACAGGTATATTCTTTTGGCTCTCTTATTATTTTTGTCTGGGAGCTTTTGGACTAATTCTTTTTTCTCGAGGAGCTTTAATATACGAGAGATGGAGGCAGGCTCTTTGGCGGTCATATCTGAGATGACGATTTGGGTCAATCCTTGTTTTTGTGAGATCGCCGAGAGTACGAGCCATTGATCATAGGTGATACCATAACCCTCTTTATGAAAGGCATAGTTAACTATATCTCTATATTTTTTTAGATTTTGCTCTGCGAGAAGTAAAACCTGAGAGGTGTTTTTGAGAAGAAAACTCATTTACGATTGAATCTTGCTGCACATCATGTGCCTTTAAAAATAAGGCATCGTGGTTACTTCCGCTAAAGCAAAGGCAAATAGAAAGAATGTATTTGTTGGATATAAAACTCTCGTTATATCTAACTATTGGGAATAATCAACTTTTACCAAACTCAGAGCCGAGTTACGCTGGCTCGGCACTATAAGCGAGCTATTACTAATCTGTATAGCATATTGAAAAATTAGCCTTAAGTTTTGATATTCGGTGCTCAGCAAGCTGTTACGTTTGTAGTTTCCTGCACCATCAAAAATATATTCACTAACAGTGCTGCTGGTCTTGATCTCATCATTATATATGAGTCTTACCCTACTCGGTGTCATAAACGTAAAGTAAGAGGAAAACAGGGCGTCATCATTTTGAGAAAACTGCTTCTTGTAGAACACGTGATACCAGTCTAATTCTAGCTTACGATCTAATGAGATAATCACAAGGTCCTCTCGATAATGATCGCTCCACCCAGCAGAGTTGAACCCCCCTCGCTGTCCTCTGAAAGTATTGGTATTGTTAAAGCCAGTTACACCCCCGTTTTGTCTTAGGACATTTCTGGAGTGTTCAAATACTAAGATCGGAGAACCGTCCGCCTTGAGCAGTAGAGAGCTGACTTGAAAGTTTCGCAATTTCTTGACCTTATTATTTCCATAAACCTCAAAGAATACGACTTCTTCAAAAGGGATCAAGTATACCTGCTCATCTTGCCACCTGTTTATGCTTCCATTGATCCAGACATAGCCGATGCTTTGATCTCGGCTTTTTTCGTCATAGAGACCAGTTATCGCAAGGCGACGATTTTTATTATCGATTTTAAAAAACAAATCCGAGGTAATGACATCCTTAAGAGGTAGGTTGATTTCCTCAGTCTCTTCACCATTGGACAAGAATCGTATTAATCTGGCAAAATGATTTTCCTTGGCACTTTTCGTGTTATTTCTCTCATATAGGATTATTACATCTCCTTGATTGGACACCTCGATTTGCATGATATCTTCATACAGGTTGAGATCGACTAATTTATATTTGCTATTGAGCAAGGTCTTTTTACGTTCAATGTCAAATACCAGCAGGGTCATTTGATCGCGATCGGTAATATTATACAGAGCGATTATATTCTTGTTTTCTGATATTATGGGTTCGTACTGAAGAGCTTTAAATGATCTCTCTTCTCTGGAGATCTCGACACTGTCTATTCTATTAGCCGTAGCATTAAACACATCCATCTGTACAACAACCTCATCTTCGTCGTTGAACCCATAGAATACAGAAAAGGCAGAATCCGTATTAATTACATCATATACGAGCGCACGATCACTTAATAAGTCAACATTTCGCTCACTGCTGAGCACGAGGTTCTCTTCAAAAATGTCGAGGATTTTCTTATCGCCTTGGTCCCTAAATAGAAGAATAGATTCATCCACCTGACCTAATAAATAGTAAGCTCGATCTGACCTTAGATTGATCTCTGGAGATACGGTTACTTTCTGTGCCATCAGACATTGACAACACAAGAACACCACTAATATTGAAGCTATCTTATCCAATTAAAATTACATTCGATTTACAAACTACATAATTCTAATGATCTTAATCAAAAATTGTTATGTTACAGCATGAGCCAATCGTAGAATGTGTAGTTAATATCAATCATCGGCAAGATGACGACTTTATTGAGGCGCTGGTTAATAATATTGATGCGTTTGGCACAAAGGTCGCTCATGTGGACCAAGGAAGAGATGCCCAGAGAACGGTCTTGACCATAATCTCCCCAGTTAGAGAGATGGGTCGCACGCTCGACATCATCTATGAGCAGTCTCATCAAGAACAGGATATTAATACCTACAGTGGCAATCACCCTTCTGCAGGAATCGTAGATGTTGTGCCCTTCGTTCCGATGAGAGATCTGGACAAAGCTTCGCTGAAAGCATGGGTTAACAAGTGGGCAAAGCAAATTTCTACTACGTATAAAGTGCCTATTGTCTTTTATGGTGAGCTAAACAGTCGACCAGGCCAAAAGCACCTGAGCGAGATAAGACGAGGTGGTCCAGATATAGCCGATCAGCGTCTCCAGGCAGGAGAGTTAATATCAGATTTTGGTCCGAGTAGCGCTCATCATAAACTGGGGATTAGTAGTTGGACAGTCCGAGATTACATGGCAGCCTATAATGTGAGCCTTAACTCTAACGATCTCCAAGTGGCTAAGAACATAGCTAAAGACATACGCAAGTTGAGACAACATGAGGATCAATTACGGGATGTCAGAGTACTTGGATGGCTTACAGAAGAATATGGGTGTGTTCAGATTTCTGCCAACCTATATAACTTGAGTCAGATGACGATGGAGGGCTTTTATAATGTAGTGAGGGGAGCGGCCCAGGCGCATGACGTTGATCTATTGGGGTCCGAATTGATAGGAATGACTCCATTGCAGGGTATCTCAGAACATTGTGATCAGGGCAATGTAGATTCGATTATTAATGATTTAGGCCTACACTATCACGGTACTTTTATCAAGGAGAAGAGAATTCTCGATTATATGATCTAATGGCATTACTGCTTAACGTCCTCAATGATGTAAAAACCCTCGGCGCCTTGTTTTTGGTATAGAGGCATGAGGATCCGACCTGATAGAGGTGATAATATTGTTTCTCCGTTTTGCTCTGCTAAGGGTTCATGTTGATTGATGGGCTGAAAATTTAGGAAACCTTCTCGCATCTTATAGCTATCGCCTTCTTGTATGGGGTGTCTATAGATCAACCTCGACACTTTTGGTAAGCCTTGAGAATACTGTTTGAGGATATGATCATGTATGCTTTCGACATCAGTGCCTTCTACCATATTGAGATACTTCATACAATTGATTATGGCGGCTATCGCCCTATTTACGCTAAGAGGGTCAAGGTGTCTCCCTGATTCGAAGGTTAGCGAATGAATAGGTCGTGTGTGGTAGTTGGGGTTAAAATACTCCATTATCGTGCCCTTGATATTGCTCATCATATCAAGGATGACGGGAGCATTAAGACTTTTAGAGATTTCCAAGGCTTTTTGTCCAGGCCCTGGAATGGTAAATATCCCACCATCTGAGGAAGTAGTATGTAGGTCGAGTAAGATGACTTCCCTATGATCTGAGTTCGATAGCTTTTGATCGATTAGCTCTATGATTTGCTCCTTTTCTGTTAATTCATGGAGGTCTACGATCATTGGCGTTGATGACTCTAACCAGATTCTATTTAAGTCGTGGTCTATGTATCGACTCCCTTGTTTAAAAGCTTCGAGATTGCCGATCATTCCAAGGATCTCACCTCTAAATTGAAAGTTATGATTGGTGATAGGCTCTACTTCTAACATCTTAAACAGATAGTCTAATGCTTTTACCCCTGCGCGTTCATTTCCGTGCATTGCGGATACCACGATGAGCAATGGACCATCAAGGTCATGAGTATATCTGCCAATCTGTCTTTCTATCATATGTTGTAGATGAAAATTATGCTGGATGCTGCCCGTATTGGCTTGGCATGATTTTCGGTCTTAGTATGTAACTCAATGTATAACCTGTGATGATTACTTTGCTTGTTCTCTGCCTTCTTTTTTCAAATAGTGATGATTATAAGATGGACTATATCAAAAAGTATAGTTCTGTAGCGATCGCAGAAATGAATCGTACAGGGATTCCTGCAAGCATTAAGTTAGCACAGGCTCTTCATGAGAGCAATGCGGGCTCGTCTAATCTGAGCAAAAACTCAAATAATCACTTTGGTATTAAGTGCAAGTCATATTGGAAAGGCAATACCTATTTCCACAAAGACGATGACTACAGCCTGGAGGGAGATTTAATAGATTCTTGCTTTAGAGCTTATGACACTCCTGTCGATTCCTATGTTGACCATTCTAACTTTATAGTCAATAGTATAAACTATAGCGGTTTAATCGAGAGTTGTCGTGGAGACTATGTTGCTTGGGCCCGAGGGTTGAGACGGGCGGGTTATGCTACAGACCCGGACTATGCAGAAAAACTCATCAAGATTATAGAGGATCACGAGCTCTATCTATATGACAATCATTAATGCCTGATAATAAAGGATGTAAATGTTAAAATTTTCACATATATAATTTTTTTATATATAATAATTTTAACTATACTTGCAATGCGTAAGGCCAAGATGGGCCACGTAAACAGAATCCTAACCACCTGTCTATGTTGATAAATAGTATGCCTATTTATTAAAAAGAGTATTGCACAGTTTACAAAACCTATTTAAAATGAATCTTTCCAAACTGGTTGTTATAACTGGTCTATTTTTCACCTTAAGCTTCTCATTGAGCGCACAGGTTAAGATCGGAGATAATCCATTAGAAATCGCCACCGATAGATGGTTAGAGATCCAAAGAGAAGGGACTAACGAGTTTTTAATTGTTACCGATAGCCTATTCTTAGGTCTTTCATCTAATCCAAATAGTAGCACAGCAGATCCGTTGATGTTGAAATTATTTGGCTATGGATTAGAAAATTTCATATTCGGTGCAGGCGAACAAGCCAGTAATATTGATGGAAATAACTACTTCTTAGCGCCATCTATCAATGGCGAAGTTCTTGAAGTCCCTATGAATCTTTCTCTTGTCATACCAGACAGCGTCACAGCTGATCTCTCTGTGACTAACGGCGTTGATACATTTGGTACGATTAATCTTCATGCACTGGATTCCATCTTTGCGACAGATATAGCCGTGGCAGATTCTATTAGTACGATACGTACACTGATCAATATGTCCAATAACTCAGATAATGATACCATTACTGGCAATGAGTATATCGATGAGATTAATATCATAGGTGATTCTACTCTCGAGTTCGTTGAGAATATATTAGGTAGATTAGGTGCTGAGAACAGGATCACTGTAGATTTATCACCAATTATCGAGGGTAATACATTCTACTTAGCAGATGGTACTCTTGATGAGGATAGAATAGTAACTGGAGATAACAACAGTCTTAATTACAATGGTATCGATACGCTCGGAGTGGATGCGACCTTTGTGAATATAGATGGAGATGAAGTTGCTATACAGCAGGATGGCCAGGATATCATCATGATCAATGCTGCAGAAGACGTCAAGGTGAGATCCTCTACATTGGACAGTATACTAGCTCTTAATGGTACCAATGGTTCTGTATCGTTGGGAGAGTATGGAGAAGGTAATTTTAATGTGTCGGACTTCACCACCATTTTAGTGGTTGATGAAAATGGAAATGTAAGAGAGACAACGGCTGATGATATCCTCGGCGCACAAGTGGATAGCACGATCTATAATAATGACGGCGTACTCACTGGCGACAGAACCTTGGATGGTTCAGGGGCTAATAGTCTCACATTCGATCAATTGACGGAAATGACTATTAACACCAGTGGGAATGTCGAGATCGCATCAGATAGTATAATAGTGTCTGGCGAGGTTCAATTAGACGATTATGGACAGGGCGTATACCAAACAGACGTTTTCGAGCGGATACTTGTAGTAGATGCTGATGGCAATGTATTGGAGACTACTGCTGATGACATCCTTGCTGCTCAAGTAGACAGTACGATCTATAATAATGATGGGGTATTAACTGGTGATAGAACCTTGGATGGTTCAGGAGCTAATAGTCTCACATTTGATCAGTTGACTTCTATGACTATTAACTCAAGTGGTAATGTCGAGATCACATCTGACAGTACAATAGTGACAGGCGAGGTTCAAATAGGAGATTATGGACAAGGTACATACGACACACCAGTTTTTGAACGCATACTTGTAGTAGATGCGGCTGGTAATGTATTGGAGACTACTGCTGATGACATCCTTGGTTCACAGGTAGATAGTACAATCTATAATAATGATGGAGTACTTACAGGAGATAGAACATTGATTGGGTCAGGTACTAACAGTTTGACATTTGATCAGTTGACAACCATGACTGTGATCGCAGGGGATATCAATTCTAATGCAACTAATACGAACTCTATGACGGGTACCAATACTAACATAGGCGGAACTACCGAAGTTACTATCAATGGTGGAGATGTTGATGTGACGGGTAATACAATTGATCTTGCTAGTACGGCTGGGGATATCACCATAAACTCAACTCTATCAAGCAATGTGGAGATTACATCTGACAGCACTACGGTTGTAGGTGAGTTAGCCTTTGATAATTATGGAGATAGTACTTATGTAACTACTGACTTTGCAACATTCCTCGCAGTAGATGATGATGGCAATGTAGTTGAGGTTACGGCAGATGCGATATTAGGAACAGAGACAGATAGTACGATCTATAACAACGACGGTGTCTTAATCGGAGAACGAACCATGTTGATGAACTCGTTTGGTTTGACATTCCAAGGAGATGCTGCTGACGAAACTCAAAATGTATATATATCTCCAGATGGTCGTATGGCTATAGGTAGAAATACAGTCACCGCAGCAGTAATGGCAGGAAGAGAGGTTAAGCTGGATGTCAATGGTGACATACTCGCTATCCAAGTACACTCAAGCTCTGATGAGAGATTTAAGAAAAATATTACTACTGTAGACAATGCTATTGCAAAAGTCCAAGAGCTCAGAGGGGTAACCTATGACTTCAGAACGGATGAGTTTGCTGATAAAAACTTCCCAGAGTATAATCAACTTGGATTTATCGCACAAGAAGTAGAAGCTGTGATGCCACAAGTAGTAAGAACTGATAGCGAAGGCTATAAGTCTGTGGATTACTCTAAGATTACAGCATTACTTAACGAGGCAATCAAGGAGCAACAGGATCAGATCGAGAATCTTACTAAGCAACTTGAAATTGCAAATAGTGAGAACAGCGAATTCAGAAATGAGCTTGCAGATATTAAATCAATGCTAAAAGAATTGGCTCAAGGTTCTAATGATAATAAGCTTGTCGGAGACGAATAAGCGATAATATATACGACAATATGGAGCCTCAGGAGACCCCTGGGGCTTTTTTATTTAATAACACATTAAAAATTTCTTTAATATGTTAATATTGTTTTATACTTGCATAATCTTCAGATAAGGATTCTGAATTTAGTCGACCTCCTTTAGTTGATGAATAGAACCTAAACTTGATGACAGCGGTGTCATCAATATTCGTTAACTCACAATATTTCGACTGATGAAAACTACACATCTGGTTTTATTAACCAGCGCATTAATCTTATTGTGCTCAGCAATTAGAGCCCAAGTAAAAATAGGAGACAATCCTCTACAGATCTCTGATAACAGACTACTTGAAATTGAAGAAGGCGGAGAATACTTTTTAGTAAAAGATTCTTCAGGGATGACCATAGGTCGTGCTGTAGCCCCGACCAATGATCCATTAATGCTCAAACTATTTGGTTATGGTGAAGCCCCAAGTAGGTTTGCACCGGGAGGAGCAAATGGTAATCAAGATTATTTTCTCGGAACAAATAGCAATGGAGAAATTGTAGAGTTCCCTTTATTATTAAACCTTAATTCTACCACTAATCCTGGAGAATTATCTATTAATAATGGAGATATACTCTTTGGCTCAGTTCAGTTAGACTCCGTATTTGCTAGTGATAATCAATTGTCAGATTCTATAAGTACGATACGTACTCTTGTAGCGTCGTCAGATGCTTCAGATGGCGATACAATAACAGGTAACGAGTGGATTAGAAACTTAGACTTTGGTGGTCCTGGCTTTACTCCGACATCTTTAGTGATCACAGAAAATATCGATATTAACGCTCCAGTAGCGGAATTAAATACTACATCTATAGATTTCGATCTATTATTTACCACAGATATAGACTTTGATTCTACAATAACCAATGTGAGAAATGAACTCGCGGATACCGCTGCTGTCTTAAGAGAATTCAACTTTTATCTCAACGATAATACTTTTGATGATCCGACCAGAACGGCCTCTGGAGGAGGGATAACAAATCTTTCTTTTGATGACTTAAGTGAATTTAATGTGTCCAATACTCCGGAAATCAACCTGAACAGTACAACAGGCAATATATCATTGACTTCTGATGATGCCAATGTAACGATCAATTCGCCTAATGGCGGCACAGTGATCACAACTGGAGATCTTGGTGTTCAAGCAACGGGCAATGGGATCATAAACTATTCGGGCAGCTCAACACTGAGATCCGACGGTCTCAATAGCGTCGAATCAACTACTAATACACTTATATCCGCTGGTGATGTTGTCAGCATAGAGGGAGGCGATAGTGTATCAGTAGCTGGTATTGTTAAGTTAGATAACTATGGTCAAGGATTACAATCAGGCTCCGAATCATTTCTTATCGCAACAGACGCCGCAGGAAACCTTATTGAGGTGGATATCAGCGACATTGGTGGTGATGCCGAATTAAGCGGACCAGTTGATCTGGACGAAGACGGTGTACAAGAGACAACTGTTGATGAAGCTATACAGGCTGCAGATAGAGAAATTGACAGTACGATTTATAATTTCGATGGAATATTGACGGGAGAGCGAACTATGGATATGAATGCTTTTGGTCTAACTTTTCAAGGAGATTCAGCAGATGAAACGCAAAATGTATATATCTCACCTGATGGCCGTATGGCTATCGGTAGAAATACAGTAACTGCAGCAGTAATGGCAGGACGAGAGGTGAAGCTTGATGTCAATGGTGACATACTGGCGATACAAGTTCACTCAAGTTCAGATGAGCGATTCAAGAAAAATATCAATACAGTTGATAATGCGCTAGCTAAAGTACAAGAGCTCAGAGGAGTCACTTATGACTTTAGAACAGCGGAGTTCGAGGATAAGAACTTCCCAGAGTATAATCAGCTCGGTTTTATAGCTCAAGAAGTTGAAGCGGTAATACCACAGGTTGTGCGTACAGATAGTGAAGGTTATAAAGCGGTTGATTACGCTAAAATAACGGCACTATTAACTCAAGCCATCAAAGAACAGCAAGACATTATTAACGCCCAAAAGGCGAAAATTGCCAGTCAGGAAGAAAGTATTGAGCTACAGGCTAATAGAATAGATCATTTAGCGGCTCAGACTAATCAAATTCTTAACCTCATTCAGTCGCCTAATCACTTAAATAAAGAAGACGATTTCACAGAGAAATAGAGATTTACGAAATCTAAGAAATCAAAGAGGTGTATTGAGAAATCGATACACCTCTTTTTTTATTGTGATTATGGAGAAAACCCCAAGATTATATTAGTGAAAATTCTCAAGTAAGGAATATATGTATATTTTTACTATAAGTTAAAATCGTACCTAACAACGGCCTCCTATTGGAAGTTTGAGATGTGCGATAGCCGTGCCTGAGAATGTTGAGAATTGTCCTAATACTAATGGTTAGTACATTATGTTTGACTGGGTTATATGCCCAAGTCAAGGTAGGAGACAATCCTCTATTAATTGATGAAGCCTCACTCATCGAAATAGAAAGCACCTCTAAAGGTTTTCTCCCTTCAAGGATGACATCTGCTCAAAGAGACCTACAATCAGCCTGGAAAACAGGCCACCTCATTTATAATCTTACAGATTCTTGCTTACAGATATACAGTGGAATAGACTGGAGCTGTCTTACCGAAGACGGCTTTATTGATACAACTATATATAATTCAGACGGAACACTCACAGATAACAGAACGCTGGAGTTGGGAGGTTTCGATTTAACATTTTCAGGCACGAACAATGTTACTCTTGAATCTACGGGAGAGCTGGGGATTGGCGAACCTGCCCCCGAAGCCCCTTTACACATTACTGAGCCCATAGGAACACCCGCTAGCGCAAACTCTGGGACGATCTTATTAGAACATGGTAATGATGGGGGTGCGAGCTCTCTCGTGTTTAAGAGTTCCGTCAATGAAGGTAGTGATTTTGGTTATATCCAGTATGATGATAACCGACCAGGAGGTTCGCTTGAGACCTCACTATTGAGTATTGGTATAGCCAATGATGGGGACAGTAACAATCGTGATGATATTGCACTATTGCCATCAGGCAATGTAGGGATTGGCACTATTAATCCAGATGAGCTATTACATGTAGCGGGTAATATGCGCCTCGACGGAACACTGGAGGATGCCGATGGTGACGGAGGCATATCTGGTCAGGTGTTGAGTAGCACTGCGACAGGGACGGACTGGGTCGATGCTGACAACCTAGGTACTGATGATCAGATCATAGATCTATTAGATCTTGATGGCACAATCTTGAGCATATCAATAGAAGATGACGCAGCAGCGCCCAATGAGCTTGATTTAGATAGTTTACGGAGGGGGTCAATTGATCTTCATGATGATGTAGATATCACAACTGAAGTACCCGATGCAGGAGATGTATTGGCATGGGACGGTATGAACTTCGTGCCTCAGGAGACAGATAATGGGTACACTATCTTCAATATGTGGGCAGAAGAGAATAGTTTCCTCGAGGATAATAGTTTCGAATGGGCCTTTGGAAATGGCGATAATACTCCAAGTGGTCATGGTCTTGTTATACCAGTAGATTGTGAACTCTGGGCGATGTCTCTAGATCACGAAGGGGGAGCGAATACGATTGTAAGAGCAGTACTTAACTCGGATGCCAGTCTGTCAGACTATCAAGTAGAGACCTCAGGCGCAGAACAAGGGTTTAACGTCTTTCCGTCGCCATTGACGATCACGGCTGGAGATGTAGTTAATTTTCAGACGATATCGAGATCAGTTGCGGGCACATCGGGTAGAGTAACTGCATGGTTCCGTATAAGATCAACTCCGGCTTCTAATAGTCTCTTAGAAGATCTGATGGACGTGTCAGCATCTACCATTACAACAGGAGAAATTTTAATCTATGATGGCGCTAATTTTGTACCAGGAGAGGATAGTGATAATCAGGCCATTGACTTGATTCAGTTAGTTGGCACGGAACTCCAGCTATCTCTCGAAGACGATGATGTGCCTCCAGTTACGGTAAACCTCGCACCAATTTTAGGAAGCTCCGACAATATATATAGTACAGATGGCAGCTTAGCCGGTCCGAGAACTATTGATCTTAACGCCAATGATTTGACAATCGATGGTGCGGCTGACGGGGATATCATCTTCGAGGCTGATGGAGATGTAGGTATTGGGACCACATTGCCTTCGGCACGTTTGGATGTACAGGGAGGTACGGTTACACTGGGCGACTATGGTACTGGTGCTCAAGCAGACACCACTAACGTAGACTATATTTTGACAACTAACAGTTCTGGAGAGGTCAAGGAACTGAACACGGCTAAAAATACAAGATGGTTCTACCCACCAGCTATTGTTATTGATGCATCAGATGTCGTTACAGCAGCAACCTTAGACTTATATGCCGATTATGTCGATCAGATGAGTACACCGATGGTGAGTAGTGATGGAGCATCGGGCTTTATACCATTCTATCAGAGAGATGAGCTGGAGTTTTATATCAACTTCTTTGATGATTCAACTTTAAGCAATGTTTCTATAAATGCGAATGGCGTAATGACCTATGACATTATTTCAGTACCATTTGATAATTATACGATCATCAATGTCACATTTGTGATTAAAGACCCATAATCATGAGGAGAGCCTTACAGAGTCTCATGGGTCTACTTTTATTAATATCTGCTGTTTCTGCGCAGGATATTACGCTACCTTATTTCGAAGATTTTGAGTCAGCTATAGTTGGTAATCCAGGAACTTTGCCGACAGATTGGATTAACGCAACAGAGGGGACTAACGACTTTTGTACGGGAGGAGGAGTGACTTATGTTAATTGTCTTGATTGGGGAGTTAACAGTGGAGGCACAGCATCGAGCAATACTGGACCTTCAGGTGATCATACTACAGGCTCTGGCATTTATGTATTTGTGGAGGCATCAGGTAATGCCAACTCTGTGGTAAATCTCTTGACACCAACGTTTGATCTTGCAGGGGCATCAGGCACCTTGACTTTTTGGATACATAATTTCTCAGGCAGTACATCACAGTTCAAAAATTTGGATATCGATGTTCTCAATGCTTCTGGCGCAGTAATCAGCAACTCAATCTTGACAGTAGCGACAACTTTTTCTATCAATGCATGGCGACAGCAGACAGTAACCCTTGATCCATTTTCCTTTAGTGGAGAAATAAGACTCAGATTCAGATGGAACCTTGGAACTGGATCTTTTAGACCTGACATTGCTATTGATGATGTAGAGATATCCGTGGTGTCAACAACCGAAATATGTGGTAATACTGTCGACGATGATGCTGATGGATTGATCGATTGTTTAGATACGGATTGCGATAGTGAGCCAAGCTGCGATACGGACTCAGATGGCGTAATTGACAGACTTGATATAGATGATGATAATGATGGCGTAACAGATGCATTAGAATGTTACGGCACGTCCAATCTAATATCTAATCCTGGGTTTGAATCAGGCAATACTGGTTTTTCGTCGGATTATGTGTTTAGGACATGTACTTCAGATTGCGGACCAGATCGAGATGTAGAGCGTGGAGAGTATGCTATAGAGAGCGATGCATGTAGATGCGGTGCTGAGGTAAATAATAATCAAGAATGGATCGGAGACCCTATCGAGGGCAACTCATTTATGATTACAGATTTTGATACGGCTGGTGACATAGTTTGGAGTCAGGCCTTGACAGTGATACCCTTTAGACAATACAGTTTTAGTGCCTGGGTGATGAATATATCATTTGTTGATGAGGTGGACCCCAGAGTAAGGTTGGGAGTATCAACTAATGGTGGTGTAAGTTATACCATCATAGGCACTAGTACTGACATTAGAGAGATCGATGGTTGGACTAGGGTGGCATACTCTTATCTGAATGGAACTCAGACAACCTTGAACGTTGCAATAATAAGCTTCAACGGCGGAGGTAATGGACGTGAGATAGCACTTGATGGCTTGAGCTTTGTAGAGACCAGTTGTGATAGCGATGGCGATGGGGTACCTAATATCGTTGATCTCGATAGCGATAATGATGGAATATATGATGTCATAGAGTCATCGAGTAATCAGTCGCAGTCAGGCGGACGACTCAACACTAGTGTTGACCTATTCGGGCTGCCCAACTCAGTAACTGATAACATGGGGTCTATCAATTATATTATTGCTGATAGCGATATAGATGGAATTTTAGATTTAGTCGAACTCGAAAGTGATGGAGATGGATGTTTCGATACGTTTGAAGAAAACATTGATGATCCTGACAATAATGGCATAGCGGGCAATGGGTTACCCACCGTAGACGATGACGGATTAGTTCAGGCGATAACTTACGTGACCCCAACTAACAACTCGTGGCAGAATCCAGATGTAGATAACCCCTCCTGTGATGGAGATACTGACGGGGACGGAATCTCTGATTTGGTGGATTTAGATGATGACAATGATGGTATTCCTGATGACATAGAAAACTCTGCATTCATAGATTTCAGTGGAAATAGAACCCTCCTCATAGGATCAGATGAAACGAACCTACTTGTCGGAGACAAAATAGTCTATGAAGATGCTGTCTTTGATTGTGATAATCTATTTTATGATGTGGTGTTGACTGTAACAGACATTGACGGAGTTGTAGTCAGTGCAGACTTGAGCGGTCTTACTATTAATAATTCCAATCCGAGTTTAGATGATTATGCCACATTTTCAATGCAGGTAGTAGAGTCTGGATCTGCAACCGTAGGTAATCCTACGGGAACACCTGCAACTATCGACGATTTTATATTGATTCAAAGGGATATCGATTCATCACCTGGTCAAGACTTTACAGAAATTGTGGGTGTTAGTCAAAGCACGCCACCAGATGATGTTTTTTTTACCTCAACAACGAGTATCGAAGAAGCAGGCTTCGTCAATGGGGGAGGTCCATCAGGTTTTTCTGAGTATCGACTTATATCCTTAGGAGGTTCTACTCCATTTTCTAGTTACGGAGCTCTTGTTGGTCCTGATGAGTTAGATCCAGACTTTGGAGTTTTTCTCTTCTACGAACAGTTTAGTTTTGTTGAGTTGATATTTGGTATTACTGGATCAGCCAACAGCAACTTACTCCGTATTACTCGATATGCGGCCCAGAAGGATTGTGATTTAGATGGGGATGGAATAGCCAATTCCGTTGATCTTGATAGTGACAACGACGGTATATATGATATCTACGAGGCAGGTCATAGTTTTACTCTTGATCTTGACAATGATGGAATTATAGATGGCGCAGATTCAGCCTCTGGGTCTAATGGGCTTTTTGATCAACTTGAGACTTTTACAGAAAGTGGGGAGATAAACTATACAGTTTCAGATTCGGACTCAGATGTTATCGCAGATTTCTTTGAGCTTGACTCTGATGATGATGATTGTTTCGACACGCTAGAAGCGGATGTCGTTGATGATGATTTTGATGGAACCGCTGGAACAGGAGCACCTGTTGTCGATGCCAATGGACGAGTGGCAATTATCAATTATGAAGAGCCTCCCACTGATCAATGGCAGAATCCTCTCCAGAGCTGTTTAGAAATATGTGATAATGGGATCGACGACGATAACGATGGCTTGATAGATGATTTTGATCCAGATTGTGCCGATTTCTTTTTAGAAGCAGAATGTGGGTTTCCTGGAGACAATTGGATTAGATCATTTTCGGCTGAAGCCTCTAATAATGACTTTCAGACTATCACACCTGGACTTAATTCGTTGGATGTACCTCCTACTGGAGCAGCAGACATTTTGAGATTTAGTGTGACAATAGAGGCGGCAGGAACTTACAGGATCTTAGGCCGGGTACGATCTCAAAATGGAGGAGATGATTCCTTTTGGTTCAGAGTTGATGAGGGTACATGGATTAAATGGAATGATTGGGATACGGGCGGGACATGGGAGTGGATTGAGTTTTCGGATAATGATAATGGCAATGTAGCCATTCCTTATGTCTTAAGTATTGGCAATCATACCATAGATATTGCTTATCGTGAAGATGGAGCAGGACTTGACAAATTACACTTAACAATAAATGGTGGCACCCCCACAGGTTTAGGAGAAGAAGCATTTAACTGTATCAGATCCATTACAACTAACTTATTCTTAAACTATAAGATTAGGAACAGAAACAATTAACATATTGCTCATTAATGCAATGTATTATTTGCTCTATTACAAATAGTTAACTACATTAGCGTTCAATTTTATACTAACCACACACTTACGCATTTTTCTGATTTAATAGAACCATTCAGAAATGCGTCTTGCATTTATCCATATAGCTGTATTACTAGCCGTGTCCATAGGACACCTCAATGCTCAGTGTCCTAATAATACATGGGATACCACGAATGAAGGAGCAACCTATATAGAGGGATTAGGTCAGAAGGCCATCTATGGCGACCTTAATAATATGGACAATGCTCAATTAGTCAATGATGGGGCGGTATACTACTTTGGTCATGTGATCAATGATGGCCATATAGGAGATGGTTTTGGACAAGAATACATTAGGGCTTGCGACGATAGCGAGACGATCATCACGGGAACAGGATTTACAGAATTCAACGACTTAGATGTTGACAACTCGGCGGGGGTATTTCTCAATACCGAAATGGAGATAAAGGAAAACCTAAGCTTCACTGCGGGGATCATACGAACTGATCGAGGTCGTCCCAATAATAGAGTGACATTTGGAGATGGCGCGGGCAATACAGGATCTGGAGACATGAGTCATGTCAATGGTACTGTCGAAAAAAGAGGTGCTGGAGTGTTTTCATTTCCTCTTGGAGATGGAGATCACTTATCGCCTATTGTCATTAGAGGGCAGAACTCCTTCGATATTTTCGAGGCGACTTATATATCTGATAATCTGGATAGATTCCAACAAGTCTCTCGAGGTAGCTTTCCTGAAGACAGCACTGATTTCAATATACTTATGGTTCAAGATTTGGAGTTTTGGACACTTGAGGGAGGCCAGAGTACAACTATAACCCTTTCTTTCACCACGTACAGTGATATCACAAGATTAACTGATAATCCAGCAGTAGATCTTACCATAGTAGGATGGCGAGACGGTCGATGGGAAAATGTAGGACAAACAGACGTAGTTTCATTTTTAGGTAGTGGAACAGTTACTTCTCGCAGTGTAGTCCCTAATGACTATGAGGCATTTACATTTGGAGTATTAGATTCCGATGGAGATCTACTTGCGGACTCTAATGATAGTGATCCATTTAACCCCTGTGATCCAGATCCGCAATCTCTCTCATGCTTAGAGCAGATGTGTATCAGTGTCGAAGCTGCAGTATTTTTAGAAGGAGCGCTCTATCAAAATGGTCAATACCTCAGTGAGATGAGGACACAGTTAAATAATTTTGGATATCTGCCAGGACAGAGACCACGAACCCTCCTTGGAATCGCCAGTCACTCCGGTCAACCCTACAATAGAACCCCTTGGTTGTATGATGGTACAGAGGGAGATGAAATTGACGAACTCAACAGTGTGATCAATAGCAACGTATATCGAGAGGATGTAGTTGATTGGATCTTAGTAAGCTTGAGGACTAACACATCATATACCTCTACAGTATGTACTAAGGCAGCTTGGGTTTTACGTGATGGTACAATAGAATTAACTGACTTCTTTGATTGCTGTGATCAAGATACAGATGAGTTCTATCTTGTCATAGAGCACCGTAATCACCTTGCAGTAATGACTCCTACACCCATAGAAGTTAATGATCAAGGTGTGCTGACATTTGATTTTAGAATTAATGATTCGTATACCGCATTGTTAGGATCAAGTCAAAAAGAAATTTCCCCAGGAGTCTTCGTCATGTTTGCTGCTAATAGTGAGCAGGAGCTTTCGTTAGAGTCTTCTAGAGATATTAATGCTAATGATAACGGGTTTTGGGCTCGTGCAAATGGAAGACATAGTGGATATTTTAACTCTGACTTTGATTTAAATGGTGACGTTAATGTCCACGATAGGGCCCTTTGGGGTTTAAATAATGGGGTTTTTACGGATGTCGATACCCCGTTTAACCAGTAAATGACAGTTATTTTACAAATAAAGCATTGAAATAATGTGATTTATGGGGTAACTTACAGTCTTAAGAGTGAAATATCTATAACTAACTCTTTTCTAATTCTTCACCATGAGCATAAGGAACGTTTTCTTTGGTCTGTTTGCATCAACACTTATCATTTTAGCTTCTGTTAATAAGGCGATTGCCTCAGGAGATGTCCATACTGATATTATATTGATTAATGGTGTAGCCGTTTTGGCAGACTATGATCAAAAAGGTGAAATTCTCAAAGAATACGCAGAAGTACCTTATTACTTCTCTTCTTATCAATCTCATGAAACGATAGTTAAAAAAACTACCGCTAAGTTTAAAGGCTTATCAGCCAAGCCGCACAAGGTATTTGATGAGAATCATTTCTTGTCCGCTACGTACGAATCCAATGAAACCACCACTATCTGTACCGTCACAATGGATACGAGTGATACTGATTACATCAACTATGGACATATCCAGCCGTGGCCTTCAACTCAAGTCGTAGCAATCCGCCAACGGATGAAGCTACATCTCAGCTAATTAGGTCTCCCTCAACGTGTAGAGGTTTATCAATGATGCCCTCGATTATTTCTGATCAGGCCCGCTCTTGTTTTTACTGACGATTACAAGTACTATGAATTATTACAGGTTTTGTAACACTGTATGAACCTATGGCATGCTTATCAATAGATAAGAGCACAATTCAATAAATGTCACTGACGGAGTTGCCAACACTCTCACAACACAACTAAGGTTAACCGCGATAATAGAAAAATCGCTTAGTATAAGCCGTAACTGCTCCATTGAAGGATATGATTATGTGCCTACTATTCAGAGTTCTGAGAGGTGTAGCCGTTCCAGTTAATATTCATGTGATACTCAGCAGAGATGCTTAATCAGGTATACAATCAGCACGCATTTTCTGACAAAAATCTAATGGTATAAGACCATAAACAGGAACCTTAACACAAAAAATATCATATTACATTTTTTTATCATATGTAATATGGTAACTTTGTGCAATCCCATCCCGAGTTTGTAGCCTGGCATTACGCCAGAGCACTATTCTATTGATCTATTTATGTTGTAAATGATGAAAACTTTACGCTTAATCGCTTGTGCACTTTTGTTAGTCTTAGTATCTATCAAGAGCGCCTCTACCCAGAATTGTGTAAACGATACGATATTTTCGGATGTCTTATTTGTAATTGATAATTCGCAAAGTATCAGTACCGATGAGTACGCTTTATTTGAGCAGACTATTGTCGCCACAATTGCGAATATACAGGATAACTGTCCCTCTGCCCGTATAGCGGTTATGCATTATGGAGGGAGTTTTGGACAAGAAGTATCAATTGAGCGAGACTTTGCCGTAGGAGAAAACATAACTGCCGTAGAAAGACAGTTCTGTGTCATGCAGCCATGTCCATCAGGAGGAGATGACCTCAATGCGGCCATAGATAGTGCCAGAGTATTCATAGACAATGGAATGCTGAGTCATAATCAAGATAATGAGCTGGAGATAGTCATCTTTAGTGATGCATTTACGGGCTTGGAGTGTGAGGGACCTGGGGCATTTGTGAATTGTTCTCAGATAGATCCATTTACAGCGATTGATGCCTTAAAAGGGCAACCATATAATGCCTCTGTAACCGTTGTTGGTGCAACTGTACAAGCAGAGGCACGGAGATTGGCTTTATATGCCTCTCCAGGGGGTAGTTTTGATAACGTAACATTAGATCCGGTATGTAGCTCAACATTTGACGGTTGTACCCTACCGAGACAATATATCCCGATAGAATTTGATTCGCCACCGGCAAGTACAGCATCTGAGATAGCTTCATTAGTGAGCTGTGGCATACAAGTCATACCGATGGTAGGAGTCAATTTGGTTGCTGACATGAACATTGTTTGTTCAAATTTTGGTCAGTCGGCAGATCTAACCGCCAGTGCTGTTGGTGGAACTGCACCATTCAGATTTGAGTTTGATAACAATTTGGGTTTTGGACCAGAAAAGACGGTTGCGCCTTCAGAAATTACAACATTTACAGTAACCATTACTGATGCCAACGGATGCCAATCGTCCGCAAGCATTACGATTGATGTTGACCCAGCATGTTGTCCTGAGACGCTCAATTTAACCTTAACTGGAGATGATACATTCTGCCAGAATCTCTTAGACTCTGCAACACTAGTTGCTGATATGACTTTCGGTACAGGAGCTATAATCTATACTTGGGACAATGGACTTCCTGATGGTCCCATACAAAATGTAGCTCCCGAAGTGGAGACAACTTATACTGTAACAGCTACTGATGCCGTCGGCTGTTTCCTCACGGAATCATTCACAGTAACTCCGATGTTTTGTCCTCAATGTGCTATAGAATCGGGATACCCCGTGGAACCACAAAAAATATGTGCAGTAAATGGTCAGTATGAAATATTCACTGAGCCCAATACAAGGGTTAATACACAAGGTACATTTGATATTATATATCTACTGACAGATGAGGACTTGATAGTCATAGATTTTAATATAGGACCTCATACATTCTTCGTGACAGAACCAGGTGTATATAGAGTACATACTCTTATAGCGGAGGTAACGGATCCCTCAAGCCCCGACTTCCTTGATTTAGATATAATAGAACTTGGTAGTTCTAACCTTTTTATTGTGGGTAACTGCATCACTAATCACGAAATATGCGCAGATATCGACTTACCTGGTCGTGCTACTAAGGCACTTCCAGATGACGACTTTAGCTGCCAACAGTTCGAAAACTCGATAACACTCTGTACAGATGGCCTTGACAATGATGACGATGGATTAGTGGACTGTGCTGATGAGGATTGCCAGGCGCTTGAGATCTGTAATGAGCGCTCTTTTGTTGCTTGTAATGATTTATTTGACAATGACGGAGATGGGCTTATCGACTGCAATGACCCAGACTGCTTTGTATTTAACATCTGTTTTGAACAAGATGAAGTCTGTAATGATGGTATTGACAATGATAGAGACGGCCTGATTGATTGCCTTGATGACTCATGTGTAGGATCAGATTCTTGTATGGAGAACAATGTGTTTACATGTTTAGATGGTATCGACAATGATGGAGATGGCCTTATTGACTGCCAGGAGGCGGTCTGCCAACAATTTATAGTATGTTCTGAATCAACTGTAGAGACATGTTCTGATGGGATTGATAATGACTTGGACGGATTAGTTGATTGTGCAGATAGTCAATGTCAGCAAGCGTTGAGCATGTGTGCCGCAAGTGAATCAGGTGCTACCTTCTGCGGAGATGGTATAGATAACGATGGAGACGGTCTTGTTGATTGTACTGACCCAGAGTGTGGATTTACAGTATTAGAATCTCTTGAGTCTACAGCATTACAATTTGTAATTGTCAACGATGCAAGCTGTCCGACTAACACGGGCTCTATAAGCATAACAGGGCAATTGAACTCAGATCAATTCCAATATGCCATAAACATGGGTCCTGCACAGTTTAATCCTAATTTTCAAGGATTAGCTCCAGGAGACTATACGCTATCAATCAGCTCAAGTGGGGTATGCAGTATAACGGTAGACTTCACTATAGCTGATGGTCAGTGTGTCGAGCTTTGCTCTGATGGACTTGATAATGACGGAGATGGCCTTGTGGACTGTATGGACGAAGATTGCGGAGTATTAGGATTTGAGGGTAGAGTAGTTGTTAATGAACCGACCTGCCCTACAGGGACTAATGGAAGTATATTAATTAATGGTGCTGTCGAAGGTGTAAGTTATCAGTATAGCATCGATGGCGGTCAGAGTTTCCAAGGGGACTCCAGATTCAATAATGTTTCTCCAGGATCTTACCAGATCTTAGTGCGAACACTCGATAACTGTATATATGAGGGTTTTGCAACAGTCAGTAGCGTTTCTGGATGTGCAGAGTTCTGCAGTAATGGTATTGACGATGATGGAGATGGTCTAACAGATTGTGAGGATCCAGATTGTGGACTTTCAGGTTTTGCTGGTTCGATTACAACTACATCAGTAACCTGCGATAGTTTGAATTCGGGAAGTATTATAGTCGGAGGCCAAGCCCCTGACATCAGTTATACATATAGTGTAGATGGCGGCTTATCCTTCCAAAATAATCCTGTAATCACAGGGCTACCTGCTGGACAATACTCGCTTATCATTAGATCTGATATGGGCTGCGAATATGATGAAGTCATACAAGTAGATTCAATATGTGATCCAGCAGAAATCTGTGATAATGGCCTTGACGATGATGGAGATGGATTGACAGATTGCGCTGATCCAGATTGTGGAATAACGGACTTTGTGGTTTCTGTTGCAGAAATTACTTGTGATGGACCGATGACAGGAACCATCACCATAAGTGGTCAATTGTCTGGGGTAGAATATATCTATAGCATTGACGCTGGTGTAAGTTTTCAAGCTAATCCAGTATTTAGCAATGTTGCATCGGGCAGTTACCTCGTAATTGTCAATACCGACATTGGATGTCAGTTTTCTGAGGCAGTAGTCCTCAATTCACCTAATTGTGATGGCGGAGGGATGTCAGCAGAGATTTTTGGCAATGGGATAGATGACGATGGAGATGGATTGATTGACTGTGAGGATCCAGATGGCGGCACCACTAACTTAACGATATCTACACAAGATATCACTTGTGATGGCCCGATGACCGGCAGCATAACGATTGGTGGCCAGTTAGCTGGAGTATCATACACCTATAGTATAAACGATGGATTGACCTTTCAGCCAAGCCCGACATTTACGGGTCTTGCTGCTGGCAGTTACAATATCGTGGTTCGTACGGCAGATGGATGTGAGTATATAGATTTTACGGCTCTTGCAACGCCAATCTGTGATAATGGACCCACAGCCGAGATCTGTGATAACGGAATTGACGATGATGGAGATGGGCTGACAGATTGTGATGACCCTGATTGTGGAATAGCAGAATTAGCTGTTGAAGTTGAGCAAATCACATGTACTGGTGATATGACCGGTTCTATAACCGTCACTGGTCAAGTAACAGGAATTAACTACCAATACAGTCTTGATGCTGGACAGTCGTCACAGACAAGTGCTACGTTCTCAGGGCTTATTGCAGGTGATTATACAGTCTCGGTAAGCACTGGTCCAGGGTCTAATTGCACATTTACTCAAGCTGTTACGTTGGAGTCTCCTAACTGTGATGGTGGAGGAATGTCAGCAGAGATATTTGGCAATGGGATAGATGACGACGGAGATGGATTAATCGATTGTGCTGATCCAGATGGCGGCACCACTAACTTGACGATAACAACTCAGGATATCACTTGTGATGGTCCGATGACAGGAAGTATTGCTATCGGAGGTCAGGCCGCTGGAGTATTCTATACATATAGTAATGATAATGGACAGACATTCCAGTCTAGTTCTATTTTTACAAATCTGGTTGCGGGTAGTTATAATGTTGTCGTGCGTACAGCTGATGGATGTGAGTATACCGATGTCGCAGTACTTACGACACCGAACTGTGATAATGGTCCTACATCCGAGATCTGTGACAATGGTCTTGATGATGATGGGGATGGACTTACTGATTGTGCTGATCCAGATTGTGGTATAAGTGAATTATCTATTGCTGTAGGTCAGGTGACTTGTGATGGACCTATGACAGGATCTATAACGATAACCGGTCAGCAAGCAGGAACTACATACAATTATAGTATAGACAATGGAGCGTCATTTCAAGTCTCTTCGACATTTGCGGACTTGGCAACAGGAGATTATAATGTGCTGGTTGAAACAGCAGGCGGCTGTCAATTTACTCAGCAGATCACATTAGAAGAACCTGTATGTACCCCAGGTCCGGAGATCTGTGATAACGGCATCGATGATGATGGTGATGGACTTACTGATTGTGATGATCCAGACTGTGGAGTAAGCTCTTCAGATATTATGATCAATACGACTGATGCTACATGTGATATGGACGATGGGTCTATATCGGTAAGTTCTACCACAATTGAAGAATTCAGCTACAGTATAGATGGAGGTCTTACAACTCAGGAAGGACTATCGGCTTTATTTCAGGGATTAGCGCCAACAACAGGTTCAGGAACCCAGTCTTATAGTTTGATCGCGACTAATGCCTTCGGTTGTAGCATCACAACTGAAGTAGATATAGATCAAGAGATGTGTGTTGACATCTGCGATACATTTATGGCAGAGTCCCCTACAATTGTCGAATCCTCATGTCCAGACAATAATGATGGAGCCATTATTTTCGATGCGCCATCAGTTGGATTTTCATTTAGTCTTGATGGACAAATTTTCGTTCCATTCGGGTTGTTTACCAACTTGGATTCTGGACAGTATACATTGTTCGTACAAAATGCTGATGGATGTATTGATGAAGTTCCAGTCACCGTACCAGGTATGGAGTGCCAGATGGCCTCCGAGACATTTAGCTCTGATGTTTTTGAGCTAAGAGTAATCTTAGAAGGGCCTTATGAAGAAGATCAAGGTCTGATGACCACAATGTTAAATGACTTAGGGTATCTCCCTGGTCAGCGACCTACTACATTCTTTGGGGAGCCTGTACCATCAGGTCAGCCATATAATCAATCGCCATGGTTTTATGATGGAGACGAAGGGGTCGGTGTATCAGAGCGGGATCTGTATGATGATACAGTTGTGGACTGGGTACTCGTGAGTCTGAGAGCTACTGAGTTGAGACCTTCGACATTTTGGAGAGGAGCTGGACTCCTTCATGAGGATGGCTCTATAGAGATGATACAAGAGCCTAATCTAGCAGATATAGAAGATCGTGAGTTCTTTGTATTGATCGAGCATAGAAACCACTTGCCGGTGATGAGCCCTAATCCACTGAGAGTGCGGGGTGGACAGCTCACATACGATTTCTCACAGTCAGACTCGTTTAAACAGATTATCGGGATAGGCCAGAAAGAACTGTCCAATGGGGTCTATGTGATGCCTGCAGGTAATGGTGATATAGACACAGAGATATCTTCTATAATTGATATCAATGTGAGAGATCTCAATGTTTGGGCCGGTATGAATGGAGCTAACAGTAGTTACTTCATAGAAGACTATGACCTAAATGGTGATATAAATATCAGAGATAGAGAGCTTTGGCAAGAGAACAACGGCGTATTCTCAACGATCTCTTATAGATAGTAAAGCAGAATACATACAGTAATAAAGATAATTGAGGAGGTAGACTTAGTCTGCTTCCTCTTTGTGTTCTACTACAGTATCCAGAGAGTTTGAACTGACCTCATCGTGCAATTTTCTATTGGCGACGATGTCCATGGCTTTATAGATTGCATGACGCATAGAGGATGGATCTGCTAAGTTCTTACCAGCTATCTCATAGGCTGTACCATGGTCTGGAGAAGTCCTTATGATATCCAATCCTGCCGTGAAGTTGACCCCTGTTCCAAATGACAAGGTCTTAAATGGTATTAATCCTTGATCATGATACATGGCAAGTATGGCGTCAAACTTTTTGTAGGAGCCGCTCCCAAAGAAACCATCTGCAGGAAATGGTCCAGCGGCCATAATACCATTTTCTTTAGCGGCCAGGATGGCTGGCGCGATATCTGTTTCTTCGGCAGTGCCGATCTGTCCGGAGTCTCCAGCATGGGGATTGAGCCCCAAGACAGCAATCATTGGTCGTTCAAGACCAAAATCAACCTTTAAGGTCTGATCAAGGATCTCAAGCTTATCAAGTATCACGTCTGCAGTAATTTCCTCCGCTACTTCTTCGAGGGGGATATGAGCTGTTACTAATCCTACAGTTAATTGATCTGACGTCAAGAGCATAAGACTCATCTCACCATCTGCAACGTCAGTGATATACTCTGTATGACCGAGATATGGGAAGTCAGCCATTTTCATCGCTGCTTTATTGATTGGTGCCGTAACCAGTGCATCAATTTTCTTTTCTTTAAGATCGTTGAGCGCCTTGTCAAGAGCGATATAGGCACACTGCCCTGAGATCTCTGTGGCTTCGCCGATATTGATGTCTACAGTGTCTTGCCATGTGGTAATCACATTGATCTGTCCAGCTTTAGCTTCATTAGCATGCTGTATGTTGATATAATTAAATCTGCTATCCTGAACTATGTTTTTATGATAACCTATAGACTTAGAAGATCCATAGATGATAGGTGTGATTCGCTTGAGGAGGTTTTCCTCGCAGAGCGTTTTGATAATGATCTCAGGGCCTATCCCGTTGATGTCTCCTATTGTAATACCAATTTTTGCGCTCATGTGTAGTTGCTAATGGGTACGAAGATAAACATTTGACTCGCTCGCGAATTCGTGCATTCCATAATCTTTCAATACATTACAGCTCTGATCATAAGCGATTGCACCTTTTTTGAGAGCTAAGAAATCATACGGACAAAACTTCCTTATTAATCAGGGTATTGTAGAAAAAATTGTTCACTCTTTTGTGACCCATAATACCTGTGATAATGTACTGGAGGTTGGTCCCGGTAAGGGTGCATTAACACAACTCCTAGCACAAGAAGACATTGTTAATCTCAAGGCTGTCGAAGCTGACCGAGAAATGGTTGACTATCTATTGGCTCATGATATCCTAAATGATTCGCAGATTATACAGGATGATTTTCTCAAGCTACCCCTTGATAGAGTCTTTGGACAACAGGAGTTTAGCGTCATTGGCAACTTCCCATACAATATCTCTTCGCAGATCTTATTCAGGATCAAGAAATATATGGACCTGGTACCACTGATGGTAGGTATGTTTCAGAAGGAGGTGGCAGAGAGAATTGTATCCAAGGAGGGTTCCAAGGCTTATGGGATATTGAGCGTGTTGATACAAGCACATTATGAGGCCAAACTCCTCTTTAATGTGAGTCCGGGATCATTTAGGCCTATACCCAAAGTGACGTCATCCATTGTCATGCTCAAGCGAAAACAAGACTATGTATTGCCATGTGATGAAAAGGTATTCACGAAAATTGTAAAACTTTCGTTTAATCAAAGACGGAAGATGTTACGTAACTCTTTGAAGCCAGTAGTGACAGATACGACTATTTTCAGTCATGAGTATATGACACGCCGTCCCGAACAGATGAAATTAGAGGACTATTATACTTTAGCAACCATAATCGAAAAACAGGAAGAATGAGTTTAGAGCAGAGAATCATGCCAGATCTAAAGGCAGCCATGAAATCTAAAGATCAGGCAGCCTTACGAAGTATCAGAGCTATTAAAGCAGCCATATTGCTTACTAAAACTGACGGTTCGGGCAAAGAGCTTGATGACGCAGGGGAGATCAAACTCCTGCAAAAGCTGGTAAAGCAAAGACAAGACTCATTGGATATATTTACCAAGCAAGGAAGAACGGACCTCGCTGAGGTAGAACAACAAGAGATCGAAGTCATCAGTAGATATCTTCCGCAACAACTATCCGTAGATGAATTGAAACCCATTATATCAGAGATTATCAGTAAAACAGGAGCCGCTGGTATGAAGGACATGGGTAAAGTCATGGGCATGGCAAGTGCACAATTAGCTGGTCAAGCTGATGGGAAGACCCTATCTGGCATTGTTAAAGAACTACTTAATAGTTAATCATATGTTTCGTATTCCATTTTTTGCACTGTTCGTTACGGTCATATTTTATGTCTCATGCAAATCCACTCAGAGTGCTGTAGTTGAGGCGCCACCCGTTGAAGAAGAACTGGTTGTCATACCAGAAGAAGATATTATTGAGGAACGCTTGTTGGATGAGCTCCAGATTACTGCGCCAAGGAGTTACACCTTGCCTAAGTATAATCCTACTGCTAAGCGAGAGTTTGATCTCAAGCATACCAGCTTGGACTTAAGGTTTGATTGGACTAATGAGCACGTAATAGGCCGGGCCGACTTAACCCTACGGCCATATTTTCATCCGAGAGAGATCCTGACACTTGATGCCAAGGGCTTTGAGATACTCAGTATTACTTCATTTGCTGGGCGAGAATTGGAGTATGAATATGACGGACTCAAGCTGAGCATTGACTTGGGTCGCAGTTATACTCGTGATGAGGACGTCAAGTTGACGATAGACTATGTGGCTAAGCCCTCAGAAGGCCCAACAGGAGGTAGCGCAGCAATCACCTCGGATAAAGGATTATTCTTCATTAATCCACGAGGCGAAGAGGCTAATAAACCACAGCAGATATGGACGCAGGGGGAGACAGAACACAACTCTAACTGGTTCCCCACGATCGATAAACCTAACGAAAACACGACGCAAGAAATCAAAGTAACCGTCCAAGATAAGTATCAGACTTTATCAAATGGATTACTCGTCAACTCTACTAAACATGCAGATGGAAAGCGTACTGACCATTGGAAGATGGAGGACCCACATGCCCCATACTTATTCATGTTGGCCATAGGCGAGTTTGCCGTAGTGAAAGATCAGTGGAACGACATAGAACTGAGCTACATGGTTGAGAAAGAGTACAAGCCCTATGCTAAGGACATCTTTGCTCACACCCCTGAGATGATTACATTTTTCTCTGATATTCTTGATTATCCATATCCCTGGGATAAGTATAGTCAGGTGATCACCCGAGATTATGTTTCTGGTGCTATGGAGAACACAACAGCAGTCATTTTTGGAGATTTTATTCAGAAAACATCCCGAGAGCTTATTGACAATGACAATGATTATATCGTTGCACATGAGTTGATCCATCACTGGTTTGGAGATTTAGTGACTTGTGAGAGCTGGTCCAACCTGACGCTCAATGAAGGTTTCGCCAACTATAGTGAGTACCTGTGGGAAGAATACAAGTATGGTATCGATGAAGCAGACTTCCTTCGTAAAAACGAGAAAGCAGGCTATCTGAATTCGACGTTCCAGTCGGGTATCCATCCGTTAATCCATTATGGATATAATGACAAAGAGGAAATGTTTGATGGGCACTCGTATAATAAGGGCGGCCTTGTAGTACATATGTTGAGACATTATCTCGGGGATGAAGTCTTTTATGCATCTCTCAACAAATACCTCACAGACAATGCCTATACAGCTGTGGAGGCGCATGAGCTTAGAGTAGCATTTGAAGATGTATCTGGAGAAGATCTCAATTGGTTTTTTAACCAATGGTTTTTTGAGGCAGGCCATCCAAACCTTGGGATAACTAAGGAGTATGATGCCGAAGCAGGAGAGTTAGTTATCGATGTAGTACAGACTCAAGACCCGGAGACGAGTGCGGCAATCTTTCAATTACCAGTGACGATCAGTGTATATGATATGGCTGGAGCAGAATCACTGTTTGATGTATGGATAGATCAGCGTGAACAGAAGATCCGACTACCCTATAGTGCAGAACCAGGATTAGTGATATTCGATAGTGATGATCTATTACTTTTCACTAAGGTCGAGGAGAAAACTCCTGAAGAATTCATGAGACAGTATCAGTGGTCCAAGACGTTCATCCATAGATATGAGGCCATCGAAAAGTTAATTAACAATAGTGATGCTCAAGAGATTCTTACGATGGCCCTTGATGATCCTCAGCATTCGATAAGGTCTTTGGCACTATCAGCATTAGATTTAGGGGAGGATATTAATGTGGTTTCAAGAGTTGCCAAGATGATCATAGATGACAAGCACTCTGAGGTAAGAGCTGCAGCGATTGAAGAACTTGCCGCAGCAGGTTCAGTGGATTTACAGCCCGTATTAGAAGGCGTATTCGAAAATGAACTGGCTTATCCTGTTATTGGATCGGCGCTTGAGGCTCTCACGACAATCGATCCGACCTCAGCCATAGACAAAGCCGAAAAGCTCATGTCTGAAGATGTTGATCAGCTTGTACCTGCCATCGCAGCGGTATTTGGTCAGACGGGTGATCCTAAGTATCTGTCATACTTCCAGGATCGTCTCACATCTACGAGTAATTTCCAAGTATTCGAGTTATATACCGCATATTTTAATCTGCTAAAGGACCAGCCTATAGATACGATTACGGATGCCACGGAGCAGTTAGGAGCCATAGCCTTGGATCCAAGTGGTAGTCTGTTTCACAAGGCCTTGTCCTCGGACATAATTAATAACCTCGCATACTATTACGATGAAGCGGATCCCGCATTCGCCAAGAGCATGAAGGATCTCATCGCAAAGATTATTGATAACGAGACTAACCAGATACTCTTATCCAGATATGCGAGCTATTAATACTTCAATAATGAGTTGATGTTGGGCCATTTTTTAAATATCTTGAGCTTATCAAAATATGATTTCTAAGTTCATCACATACGGAAAACAAAGCGGTCCAGGATGGATACAAGCCGCAGTGACTCTGGGTGGTGGCTCCTTAGTGAGTTCGCTTTACTTGGGAGTTATAGGTGGATACGAATTCTTATGGTTACAGCCTCTCGCCATCCTATGCGGCATCGTTATGTTGGCGGCGATCTCACATGTGACCTTAAGCAAAGAGGATTATAGTGATAGGCCATTCAGACTTATTAAAAAGAGTATTTCCCCGACATTAGCTTGGGGGTGGTTGATCGCTACAGTTGTGGCCAATGTCGTTTTCTGTTCTTCACAGTTTGCCTTGGCAACAGATACGATCCAGACTAATTTAGGGATGAGCCTGCCTTCATTTGGCGTTACCTCCATCCTGTTTATTGTAGTAGTAGGACTCACGGGACTTTCTCGGGCGAAAGAGTCCTTGTTGCTCATGATTAATAAGGTATTGAAACTTATGGTCGCCTTTATTGTACTCTCTTTTTTCGTTGTAACAATAGTGTTGATCGGCAAGAGTGAGATCATGTGGGGAGAGCTACTGATGGGGTTCGTACCCGACTTTACTATGCTATTTAGGCCTGTGGATTCCTTTGGCACCTTTCTGGAGCAGTGCGGACCAGATGAGCCCTACTGGACGGATTATATCGTATCTCACCAGCGTGATATATTAATCGGAGCCTTTGGGACAGCTGTCGGGATCAATATGACCTTTCTTTTGCCTTATACACTCTTGGCCAAGGGCTGGGGAAGAGCGCAGCGAGAGCTGTCTCGGTTTGATTTGTTATTCGGATTACTGATTCCTTTTGTATTAGCATCTACCTGTCTCATTATAGTGTCGGCATCACAGTTTCATGCGGATCCAGAGGGGGTCGTTAATATCGCTGCATATGAGAGCATCTTGGATCAAAAGATTAATACGGACAGAACTTCATCTGAAGTGGCTGATATGGCGCTATTGAGATCACAGGCTAATGAGCATGATAAGGTGATGAGCACATTATTAGCTAAGCGCAACACTTTTGATCTGTCATCGACTTTAGAGCCTCTATTAGGCAGCTGGGCGATAAAGATATTTGGCTTTGGTGTACTTGCGATGGCGATCAGCACGATGCTCGTGCATATGATGATGAATGGCTATGCGATCAGCGAAGCCTTTGGCAACCCACGTGATAAGAAGTATTATCTCATCGGAGCGTTGATCCCAGCAATCTTAGGGCTTTGCTCACCTATCCTGTGGACAGGCTCGATAAAAACCGCCTTAGTTATACCCGCTTCCGTCATTGCAACCATATTCCTGCCTATTGCTTATCTCACCTTCATATTGATCATTAATAAGAAGAGTGTCATGGGTCAAGATATTCCTCAGCGGCGAGTGCTGGTCAATGTCTTGATGATTATTTCTACAGGCATAGCAATGTTCGCTTCGATATGGGCTATTCTTGGTAAAATATCAGGTGGAGGATCATTTGAGAGATTTTTAGGAGGATTGGGTTTAGCCTTATTTGTGATTATGTTATTAGTAGGAATCAAAAGTGCTCTGACGAGTGATGAAGCATAAGTCAAGTATAGGGGTGGGAATAGTTGGATCAGGGATGATTGCCCAGTTTCATGCAACTGCATTGCAGCATGTCGAGGATGCACATCTTGTCGGGGTGTATAGCGCTACAGAGCAAAAGAGACAGGCATTTGCAGAAAGCTGGAGTTGTCAAGCCTTTGCCTCACTGCGGGCACTGTTGTCTGATGATAATCTTGATATGATCTTAATTGCTACACCATCCGGCACCCATCGGGATATCACTCTTGAGGCGGCTAAGCACGGAGTACACGTCTTGTGTGAGAAGCCCATAGAGATTACTACAGAGCGAATAGATCAGATGATCAAAGCCGCTGATGAAGGCAAGATTATATTAGGAGGCATTTTCAATCGTAGATTTAATACTGCGGTGACTCACCTCAAGGAGGCTGTAGAACAGCAGCGTTTTGGTCAGATGACCATATGTGATGCACAGATTAAGTGGTATCGCACCCAGGAGTATTATGATTCTGGCGGGTGGCGAGGGACATGGGATCTTGATGGTGGTGGAGCACTTATGAACCAATCCATTCATACCATAGACCTCTTGATACATATTGCCGGACCTATTAAGCGATTAGCGGCAATCACTAAGACACTTACTCATGATCGTATAGAGGTAGAAGATAATGCGGTCATCATGGTAGAGTATGCCTCAGGAGCTATAGGTACGATCCAAGCTTCAACCTCGTGCTGGTCTCAAGATGGCCATGCTGCCGAGGTGAATATCTGTGGTTCTGCCGGTAGCGTCTTCATGCAAGATAACAGATTCGCTAAGTGGGAATTTAAAGAGTCTCGGCCCGTCGATGAGGTAATCAGCGCAGATCTTATGACCACAGATGCCGTTGCTGAAGGGGCTAATGATCCTAAGGCGATACAAGTGGATGGCCATATCCGCAATATTAAAGACTTCGTGGCAGCAATCCTGGGTACTGTCACTCTGAGTATAGATGGTCACGAAGCGCGCAAGGCCGTGGCAGTAATCGAGGCCATATATAAAAGTGCTAAGGCTGGAGGCAAATGGATTACACTATAAGCTATAGCTATGATAGTAACGGGATTTACTGATGAGGCTTCAGCTCAGATAGCAGAGCAAATTAGAATTACTCAGGAGTTAGGATGGTCACATCTCTCAGCTCGCACGATTAATACGGCGAATATCCATGATATCTCCGATGACCAGTTTAAAGCAACGGTAGACTTGCTCCAAGAACACAATATCCAAGTAGCCGAGTTTGGCACATTGATAGGAAGTTGGTCTAAGACGATTCATACAGACTTCAGTATTACTCAGGCCGAGGTGGAGCGCTGCATACCGAGGATGAAGCAGCTTGATGTTAAGATCGCTCGGATTATGTCTTATGCTCAAGAGCCTTGGGGTAGTGATCAACACGAGGAGGAAAGATTTAGAAGGTTGCAATGGATTACCGAGCAATTCAAAAGCGAAGGACTGATAGCGGCACATGAAAATTGTATGAACTGGGGAGGTTTCTCTGCTCAGCATACGCTGCGATTATTAGAGGAGGTGCCAGGCTTACAGTTGATATTCGATACGGGTAATCCGATATTTCAGCGAGACAGATCTAAGTCCGAGCCCTATCCGTGGCAAGATGCTTTAGAGTTCTATCACAGTGTGAAGCACGCTATAGTACACGTCCATATTAAGGACGCTGTCATGAACGAAGATGAAGTCCGCTATGTATATGCTGGGGAGGGAGACGGGTATATCACAGAGATATTAACTGACTTACAACAGTCGGGGTATGAAGGATTCATCGCTATTGAACCCCATGTGGGCAAGGTCTTTCATGAGGACTTCAATTCTAAAGATGCCAATAGAGAATACGATATCTATAGGGAGTATGGGCAGCGTTTTGAGGAGATGGTACAAGCGATGGGGTCTAAGACAAGTTGACTGTGCCAAAAGCAGAATTATCAAGATTTCCGAATATCAACAATGGCGATACGAGATATTTAACCTTATGCCTTTGAAACGATAGGATACGAAAATATACGCTGACGTCCGGCATAGCCGCTGTAGACGCTGGAATGAAGGCGTAGCCAAATGGATGGCGGCTATGGACGTGCTATGCTTTGTTGGCATCAGTATTATTTTTATTTAGGAATCTTCTAATCTTCCCTCCTTTCACATTATTTACATCAAATTCTATAATAAATGCCTCTTTATCTATTTTATCTATCATTCGGTTTATTCTTCGAACATCAATTCTATTTACAACTATGTGAATAATTTCACTTCTCTCTGTTACACCTGATTTACCATACCCTTTTACGCCTTGATAAACTGTTATTCCTTGACCAATAGTTTTTAAAAATTCATCCTCTATTAATTTACTTTTTTTAGAAACTATCATTAAACCAAAATAATTTTCAAATCCTTGAATAGTAAAATCTATTGTTTTGCTTGTAACAAAATAGGTAAGGACTGAATACATTGCTATTTCTGGGGTTAAAAGTATCGCAGTAATTCCAAATAATATGATATTAAATACAAGAATAATTTCTCCAATTGAAAAACCGTATTTTTCATTTAAGTACAGTCCCAATAATTCAGAGCTATCCAAAACTGCCCCTCCACGAATAGCTAACCCTATGCCAATACCTAAAAAAACACCTCCAAAAACGGCTATAATTAGCTTATCATCAGTTATAGAGCTAAAATTTTCAAGATGAATTGCTAGCGATAAGAATATTATACAAAAAATTGATTTTATAAGGATTCTTTTGCTGACAGTAAAATATCCAATAACTAAAAAAGGAATTGATGCTATTGGAAGAATTATTGAAATATTTATTTCGAATAATTCACTGATTAATATAGCGATGCCTGTAACGCCCCCATCCAAAAAACCATTAGGTAATAAAAAGGCTTTTAGACCTATACTCGCCATAACAATTGCAAATCCAATTTGAAAAATCTCTATTGTTAGTTCTTTGATATTATAATTATTCATATATAATTTAAATCACTTATTTTATTCTGGTATTTCATTTTATTGATGCCAACGAATGATAGTATCCAGCGTCTCTCGACGAAAGAGAGCTATGCTATCATCGCCTATTGTTATGCGTTCGTTATTTATTACCAAGGTCCTTCTTTTGTGATATTAATGAATTTCCCATTTTCAAGACGATAAGCTCCACCATAACCTACAAACCAAAGTCTGTCTGTAGC